>NZ_JAQOTI010000015.1:0-141310 GCF_028401915.1 Delftia sp. DT-2 | reverse complement strand
AGGGAGCAGGGTCCCAGGCCGGTGCTGGCGCACGGGCCGCTTGCGTCGGCGGCGCTGTCCACCACGACGGTCCATGCGTGGGCCGTGGCGATGCAGCCTTGCAAGAGCAACGCCAGGGCGAGCAGGCGCAGCGGCCTGCTTGCCGGCCTGGTAGTGAATCGTTGCCTGTATATCCTCATTGCCATTTTTACTTCCCCTGAAATGGGCCGCCGAAACGCATTCTGGATATTGCGCAATACAGGACGTGAAATAGCGCTCGCATTCTGCATGCGCGACGTCTGTGTGCAATATCACAGGGGTGGTCAGAAACGGAGCAGCCTTTGTCGATGAATCAATCCGGCAATGATCTCCAGGGCATCGGAATATTGGTTTAAGAATTTTCTTAAAGTGACAGGAATAATGGCATTTTCAAAGAGATTTGACGATTTTCCGATGGCGGATCGATGCTTGAAATCGCTCTTTGGCGAGGCGGCGTGCAAGAGGTTTCAGCATTAAGAAAATTCTTAGTCCAAATTCGCCTTTTGATTCCTAAGATTCGGCAATGCGCCAGTTTCAAGCTCTCTTGTTTTCTTCCAGATCGACACATCACAGGCTGTGCCTGTCCTTGGCACGGCGTGACTTGATGGCATTTGCGCTGGCGATCATGGCCATGCTGGCCTGCGCCGGTCACGGCGGCAGGGTCGACGCCGCCCCGGCGACGCCATCGCGCAGCGTCGCCCATGTGCCCGTGCGAGACATTCAGTTGTTTTTCATGGACCGATGTTTCCTGCTGCTGGACGCTGCGGTGGGGGCCACGCACGCAGCCATCCACACGCAAGCCGGTTATGGCTGGCCGTGGCGCGCCAGCGCACCGCAGGGCCAGCCCGGGCCGCTCCATTCACTGATGCAGGCAGGCCGGGCGCTTCCCGAATCCCTGTTGCTGCGCAAATCCGCGACCAGCGCCGGATGGCTTGCAGGCCGCTGGGAGCCCGCGCGGCAACTGGTCAGGGCCCACGCCTGGCTGCTGCTGGGGTCCGCGTCGCTGGGACTTGCCTTCATGGCTGCAATTGCATGGTGCGTGCGCCGGCTGCGACGCGGCGTGCCGGCTTCGGCCTGGAGCCGGGCAGGGGCCTGCGCCGCCGGTGACGCGCTCTGCCGAAAGCTGCTGGACACGGCACCCGTGGGCCTGGCGCTGGTGCGGTGCAGCGATCGCAGCCTGCTGCTGTCCAATGCGCTGGCCCGGCAGTGGGTGCGCAGTGATGCTTCCTGGTTCGAGCAGGCCGTGGCCGGGGGCGCGCAGCAGGGCCCGCGTGAACTGGCGCTGGGGGACGGGCGATGGGTGGAGGTCCGTACCACGCCCACGACCCACGGGGGCGAACCGGTGGTCTTCTGCCTGGTCAGCGATGTGACGGCGCTCAGGCAGGCGCAGGCAGCGCTGGTCGATGCCAAGCAGCGCGCCGAATCGGCCAGCCAGGCCAAGACGCAGTTTCTGGCGACCATGAGCCATGAAATACGCACACCGCTCTTTGGCATCCTGGGAACGCTGGAGCTGCTGGCCCTGTCCAGAGTTCCTTCCGAACAGACACGCTACCTGGGGGCCATGCAGCAGGCATCGGCCTCCTTGCTGCGCATCGTCAACGACAGCCTGGACCTGTCGGCCATCGAGGCGGGCCGGCTGCAGCTGGAGGCCCAGGCGTTCTCGGCCACCGAATTGCTCGACAGCGTGGCCGCAGGCCTGCTGTCGCGTGCCGAGCAAAAGGGCCTGCAGCTGTATGCCGTCTCCGATGTGAAAACGCCGCCCCTGCTGGTGGGCGATGCCTTGCGGCTGCGGCAGATCCTGGACAACCTGGTGGGCAATGCCATCAAGTTCACGTTCTCCGGCCATGTGGCCATCCGCCTGCAGGTCATGGGAGAGAGCGAGGAAGGCACCGACCTGCGGTTCCAGGTGCAGGACACGGGCATCGGCATCGATCCGGAGCAGCAGCCCTTCCTGTTCGATCCGTACTTCCGTGCCCATGCGGCCACCCAGCAGCAGGTACAGGGCGCGGGCCTGGGACTGTCCATCTGCCTGCGCCTCAGCCAGGAGATGGGCGGGCGGCTGACGGCCGCCAGCCAGCCGGGACTGGGGACCTGCGTGTCATTCGAGCTGCGCCTGCCGCGCGAGAGCGCGGCAGGCTATGAGGCAGTGCCCAGTCTGTTGCCGCAGACCGTCTACGTGGATGGCGCCATTCCGGAAGTCGTGCACAACCTGTGCGCCTGGCTGCGGCATTGGGGCGCCATGGCCCAGCCCTACCGGGACCAGGTGCAGGGTCCCAATGAGCAGGCCGTGCTGGTGCAAGCCTGGCCGCGGTCGATGCGCCGTCCGCAATGGATGGGCAAATGCGTTCTGGCGCTGGCGCCGGGCGAGAGCCCCCGCGAGACCGTGCAGGCCTGTGTGTGGGAGGCCAGCGCGCCTGGCGTGCCGGCAGTGGGCCATGCGCTGGGCCTGGCCCAGCAGGGCATTGCGCCGGGTGCGCGCCCCGACCTGTATGCCGCCGCCGCCCAGGTCTACGAGCCCCTGGGGCTGAGGGTGCTCATCGTCGAAGACAACCCCATCAACAGGATCATCCTGCGAGAGCAGCTGCAGTTGCTGGGCTGCGAGGTCCAGCAGGCCAGCAATGGACAGGACGCGCTGTCCCTGCCCGGCCTGCTCGAATTCGATGCCGTTCTCACCGACCTGCACATGCCGTTGCTGGACGGCCCGGCCCTGGCGCGTGCGCTCAGAAAGCGCGGGTATGTCCGCCCGATCGTCGGGCTGACGGCCAATGCGCAGCCGCAGCCGCAGACCCAGACGCAGGCGCAAGAGCAATCGCAAGGGCAGGGCGACGGACTGCCGGCCGGCTTCGACAGCCTGCTGTGCAAGCCATTCACGTTGGCGGTGCTGCGCACCACCTTGAACAACATCAAGCAAGGCAGGACCTGAACCCATGCTGGCCCCATTCAAAGTACTCATCCTGGACGACCATCCCCTGTGCTGCGAGCACGCGCGCAGCCTGCTCATGGAGGCGGGACTCACGGACACGCACATGGCCTGCAACGCGCGGGAGGCCCTGAAGAAGCTGGGCGACGGCGGATTCCATCTCGTCATCACCGACCTGAAGATGCCTGACATGGACGGCCTGCAGTTCATCGATGAATTGAGCCGGCGCGACCTGCATCCCATGCTCGTGATATCCACCTCCTGCTCGCGCCGGCTGATGAACAGCGTCAGTCTCATGGCCAAGGAGTCCGGCTTTTCCGTCATCGGGATGTTCCAGAAGCCGTTCGGCACGGACCATGTCCAGGCGCTGGTCAGCCAACTCAGGTCCGTCCATGCAAACGAGGGGAAAACCGCTGCCGGCATCAGGGAGCGGCCGATTTTCGCCAAGGCCCACCTGGTGCAGGCTTTGCAGGAGAAAACCATACAGGCCTGGTTCCAGCCCAAGAAATCCCTGCTCACGGGCCACATCGTCGGCGTGGAAGCGCTGGCGCGCTGGAACGATCCGCAGTTCGGCTTCATGATGCCGGGCTCGTTCATGTCCGCCATCCGGTTCCATGGCCTGGACCATGCCTTGCTGGTGCGGATGATGGAAGACGCCATGTCGGCGCACCTGGCCTGGCGCAGTGCCGGACATGTCGTGCCTGTGTCCGTCAACCTGCCGGTACCGCTGCTGGACGATATCGGCCTGCCGGACGAGTTGCACGGCATGGCGGCCCGGTGCGGCATTGCTGCGGAGAACATCACGTTCGAGCTGCTGGAGGACCAGGCCGTGGGCATACCCGCCAACTACTACATGAGCGCGAGCCGTTTGCGCCTCAAGGGCTTCGGCCTGGCCCAGGATGACTACGGGCGGGGTTACAGCTCGATGTACAGCCTCATCTCCACGCCCTTCACCGAATTGAAGATCGACCGGGCCTTCGTGGCCGGTGCGGCAGGTGACGAGGTGCGGACTGCGGCCTTGACGTCGTCGGTGCAACTGGGACGGCAACTGGGCCTGACGGTGACGGCGGAAGGCGTGGAGACCGCCCAGGACCTGGAGTTGCTGCGCAGCATCGGATGCGATTGCGTGCAGGGCTATCTGCTGTCCGCCGCGGTGCCTGCGGTTGAATTTGCCCTTATGCTGGCGTCCGAGCCCCGGCACCAAGGCAATCCCCCCTGACCCAAGCACGCAAGGCGTCCATGCCCGACTCCCCGTTCAGCAAGATCACACGCACCACACGCTGGCAGAACCGGGTACTGTTTGGAGCGCTTCCCCTGGCGATCTTCCTCATCGCCGTGCTGCTGTGGGGTTCGGAGAGGATTTTCGAGCAGGAGCAGGGCCGCCTGGCCTTGAACTTCTCCGCCATCGTCGGCTCGCTGCAGGAGCAGGAAATCTTCCTTCGGCGGCTCAAGGGTCGCAACGAGTCCTGGAAAGCGCTGCCGGACCAGAGATTAGCCACCATCGTCGACGTGCCCGCTCCTGCGCAGGCGGACTACCGCATGTTCCGTGGCCGCGAGGCCATCGGCGGCATTCCCTTTTCACTGCAATGCTCTGCGCGCGCGGCCTGCGACACGCTCCCGGACCGGCTTTTCTCGCTGGGCAGCTCCCTGGCCGCGGGCTATTCCTCCTTCTGGGCAGGCTCCTACTTTCCGGCAGCCGCTGCCTTCTTCACCAAGGAGGACGGGGCGATCAGCATCGGCGTGCCGGCCATCGACGTGCCCATCGGCAACGAGAGCGTCACGCAGGAAATGTTCGACAGCACGATTGCCGCCGTCAAGGCGCATCTGCGGGCCAGGGCCGCCGATGCCCGGCCGGGCGCCGGCTCCACGGCGCCGGCGCAGGAGATCGTCTGGTTCCGGTCGCCCCAGTTCCCGGAGAAGATGATCGGCATGGTCGCCGCCGGCTTTTCAAGCCATATCGAAGCCGGCGACGAAGCCGCCACAAGCCCGATCTACGCCGCCATCCTTTTCAGCCGCCAGCGCATCAGCGCCATAGAAAGAACCATCCATACGCTGCCCAGGCATCTTTTCTGGCTGGAGCACCGGGATTTCGGCGTGCTCATGGGCACCGGCCCCGTCCCGCAGGTGGATGACACGGGGATGCAGTACACGCGCAATGGCCTGATCCTCAAGACCGAGGATGCCTCCGGCCGGTGGACCGGCTACTACCAGGTGGACTACGCCACCTTTTTCCAGGGCAGGCTGTTCGCCCCTTCTGCCGGCCTGGTGCTGGCCCTGCTGCTCAGCCTGCTGGCCGGCGTGGCCTATACCCGGTGGTTCAACCGCAAGGTGATTGCGCCCGCGCAGGAGGCGCAGCGGGTCATCGTCGAGAGCAATGAATTCAACAGGACGCTGATCGAAACCGCTCCCGTGGCCATCTGCCTTGTGGCCTACGGCAGCGGGAAAATCATCTTCAGCAACTCGCTGGTGCAGGAGTGGCTGCACTCGGCCGATGGCTACCTGCGTCCCGGCTCGCCGGAGAACAAGGCGGCGCTGGAGGAGATTGTCCATGCCCGGGCCGCAGGCACCATGGAGCGCCTGGTCACCGAGCAGGGCAGGACGCTTCATGTGGCCTATGCGCCCACGCGCTACCTCGGCCAGGATGTGACGCTGTGCATTTTTGCCGACGTCAGCGCGCGCGCGGAGATCGAGAGCAACCTGGAGCGGGCAAGAATCGCGGCGGACGAGGCCAACGAGGCCAAGTCCACCTTTCTGGCGACCATGAGCCACGAAATCCGCACGCCGCTGTATGGCGCGCTGGGCACGCTGGAGCTGCTGGGCCTGACCGAGCTCACGCAGCTGCAGCGCAAGTATGTGGACCGTATCGAAGCGTCCTCCTCCATCTTGCTGCAGATCATCAGCGACATCCTGGACACCAGCAAGATCGAGGCCGGCCAGTTGCAGCTGGAAAAGGCCCCGTTCAATCCCCGGGAGCTGGTGCAAAACTGCACCAGCTCCTATGCCGCCATGGCGCAGCAAAACGGCCTGCTGCTGTTTTCCTGTGTGGACGCGCAGGTGCCCGAGTCGGTGCTGGGTGACGCGGTGCGCATCCGCCAGATCCTGGGCAATCTCATCAGCAACGCCATCAAGTTCACGGAGGCCGGCCATGTGATCGTCCGCCTGCGCAGCGTGCCGGGCACGGCCTCGCAGGCCCGGCTGGTGTTCGAGGTCTGCGACACGGGCGTGGGCATAGAGAAATCCCTGCATGGCGAGCTTTTCACGCCCTTTTATCTGGTCAAGAACAGCAGCCGCACGGCGCGGGGGGCGGGCCTGGGCCTGTCCATCTGCTGGAGCCTGGCCCGGATGATGTCCAGCTCCATCGAGGTCTGGAGCGAGCCCGGCCTGGGCAGCAGGTTCTGGTTCGAGCTGGGGCTGGAGACCGTCGCGCAGGAGCAGGGGCCGGAGCAGGAGGAGGCTCCCGCGCTGCAGGGCGCCCGGATCGCGGTGCGTACTCCCCACCCGGAACTGACGGACAACATCTGCGCCTGGCTGCGGCGCTGGGGCGGCCAGGCCCGCGCGGCGGCAGCCGCCCCGGTGGCGGCCCATGACGATGAGCTGCTGCTGGACGTCCTGCTGCCGGCGGACAGCCCCGCGCCGCAGTGGAAGGGGCCGCACCTGAACCTGTCCTCGCCGGAAAACCGGGGCATCGACGGGCACAACGTTCTGAGCATCGGTTTGGGCATTGCGCAGGTGCTTGGCGGTGCGCAGCGCTCTGCCAGCGCCGGCACCGATCTGCCCCTGTTCGACCTGCGCGTGCTGGTCGCCGAGGACAATCCCGTCAACCAGGTGACACTGCGCGGCCAGCTCGAGAGCCTGGGCTGCGAAGTCACGGTCGCCGACGACGGGGAGGAGGCGCTGGCGCTGTGGGACATCAGCCCGCACGACCTGGTGCTGACGGATGTGAACATGCCCTACCTCAACGGCTACGAACTCGCCGAGCGGCTGCGTTCGGAGGGGGTTGCCTGCCCCATCGTCGGCGTGACCGCCAATGCCATGCTGGACGAGGAAAACCGCTGCCTGAACGCCGGCATGAATGCCTGGCTGGTCAAGCCCATCCAGTTGCGCACCCTGGTCCGCACCCTGGAGAAGTTCGCGCCGAGAAAACGCCTGCGTCCGGCGCCTGCCCAGGCGGGCGCTGCGTCGGCGGACATTCCCCCGCCCCCGGCCCTGTCGGAGCCCAACGTTTTGCAAACGCACAGGCAGGTCTTCGTGCAGTGCATGAACGACGACATCGCAATGCTGGCCCGCGGCCTGCAGGAGCGCCGGCCCGACCTGGCCGCCCAGGCCCTGCACCGCATGCGCGGCGCCTTGCTGCTGGCCAGGATGCAGGAGCTTGCCGCCCGCACCCAGGCGCTGGAAGAGCGGCTCCTGAACGGCGCCCCGGAGCCCGGCCTGCAGGCCGCGCTGTCAGTCCTGCTGGACGACCTCCTGGCCGACCTTCGCGCCATGATGGCGCAATTGCCCCAGCCCTAACCCTTTACTTGCGATCCCATGAAACTGAAACTGCGCATTGCTGTCGTGGACGACCACGCCGTGGTCCTGCTTGGTGTCAAGGACTTCCTGGAGCAGGACCCCAATCTCCAGGTCGTGGCCACATTCAGCACGCCATCGGCCCTGATGCAATACGCCAGATCGAACCCGCTGGACGTGGTTTTGACCGACTACTCCATGCCGGGCGACGATGTCTATGGCGATGGCCTGCGCTACGTGGACTATCTGATACGCCACTTCCCGGACATCAAGGTGCTGGTGCTGACGACCGTCTCCAATCCCATGATCATCTCGGCCCTATATGACGCCGGCGTCGCCGGTGTGCTGCTCAAGGAAGAGCCGCTCACCCAGATCATGGCGGCGCTGCAGTGTGTCCGCCTCAATGCCCGCTACTATTCGCCCTCATTCCAGGCCGACACGCCCAGGCAGGAGCGGTCCGTTTTCCTGGCCGAGCGCGCCAACAGCCTCTCGCCGCGCGAGTTCGAAGTCCTCAGGCATTTCGCCAATGGTGAGTCCATCACCGAAATCGCCGCACGGCTGCGGCGCAGCGTCAAGACCGTCAGCCTCCAGAAGAACTCCGCCATGCGCAAGCTGAACGTGGACAGCAACCAGGACCTGGCCGCCTTCTGCGCCGAGCACCATCTCTTCGACTGACCGGGCTGCGGGCTGCACCAGCCGGTCAACCTTCCAGCGCCTGGCCTTGCGCCTGGCTGCCGCCCTCGGCGTCCACCTCACTCAGGGGATAGTGCGGTTCGGACGGCATCAGGCGAAACCCCAGAAGTGCCCCGCGCCGGCTTGTCTTCATCGCCAGGGGCGCCTGGCAATGCACGCAGTCATAGTTCACAAAATTGGCATCCTGCTCCAGTGAATAAAAGCGGAACCTCAGTCCGGGGTGGGGCTTTGACAGGCTTGTATTGCTCAGCAATTCGTAGCACGGGTCGCACAGTTTCTGGGACGTTCTCTTTGGCTGCATTTCTGGAAAAAACGGATCGATGTACCGCTCTCCAGTCTTGCCCGGCCTTGCGCAGCCCAGGTTAAGACGATTCTTATTGCCGTACGACGCGCATCAACGCGGCTGCTGCTGCGTCGTGCAGTGGATGCCGCCGCCCCCGGCGGCAATCGCGTCGATGTCCAGCTGCACCACCTCGCGGCGGGGAAACAGCTCGCGCAGCAGGGAGCGGGCGTTGGTGTCCGCGCGGGCATCGCCAAACTGCGGGGCGATCACGGCGCCGTTGCACACATAGAAGTTGATGTAGCCGGCCGCGAACTCCCTGGACTCCAGCTTGCTGCGCACCGATGACGGACCCTTGAGCACCTGCACGCTGAGCTTTTGCCCGCGCGCATCGGTGGCCTGGCGCAGTATGTCCAGGTGGCGCCGCGTGACGGCGTAGTCGTAGGAGTCCGGGTCGTCGTCCAGCCCCGCCACCACCACGCCGGGCGAGGCAAAGCGCGCATAGAAGTCGGTGTGCCCGTCCGTGATGTCGCGGCCCGCAATGCCGGGCAGCCAGATGATCTTGCGCAGGCCCAGCAGGCGCTTGAGTTCGGCCTCGCAGGCGCTTTTCGACAGGCCCGGATTGCGGTTGGGGTTGAGCACGCAGCTTTCGGTGATGAGGGCCGTGCCCTGGCCGTCCACCTCGATGCCGCCGCCCTCCAGCACCAGCGCGGTCTCCAGGTGGCGCACGTTGGCGGCTTCGGTGACAAAGCCTGCCACCTCGGCATCGTTGTCATGCGCCTGCTTCTCACCCCAGCCGTTGAAGTTGAAATCCACGCCCGCCAGTTCGCCCTTGCTGCTGCCAGTGCCGCTGCCCAGCCTGCGCACGAAGACCGGCCCGGTGTCGCGCATCCAGAGGTCATCCACGGGCTGCACATGCAGCTTGACGCGGTTGCCGCACAGGCGCGCGGCCAGGTCGTAGTCGCGCTCGCGCACCAGCATGTTCACGGGCTCGAAGGCGGCAATGGCGCGCGCAATGCCGGCCAGGTGCTCGCGTGCGGGCTCCAGCAGGCGGCGGCCCCAGACCCTTTCGCTGGGGCCGAAGGACATCCAGGTGGACTGGTGCGGGTCGCCCTCGTCGGGCATGTGCCAGGTCCCCAGGCTGTCCGGGTCCTGGCGGCTGCCTTCGGCACGGGCTGCCGTGGAGCGGGCGGCGACGGTGCCGGCCAGGGCCGCCACGGGCGACAGGCCCAGGCAGTTCAGCAGGCAGCGGCGGGAAAGGGCGTAAGGCATGGTGTCTTCAGCAAGTGCTTGGGGGAATGCTGCGATTGTCCGAGCCCGTATTCATTCTGAAAATTGATATCTTTTGCCGTAATCGATCAACCCAGCTCATGCTTTGGCAAGCGGCACCGCCTGCTCCACAAGGTAGTCAAACACCTCGCGCACCAGCGCCATGCGCGGCTCGCCCTCGATGCGCGACATCCACAGGCGGCCCAGCGCAAAGGGTGGAATGCCTTCCACCAACTGCAACCGGCCCGTGCCCAGCGCCTCGTCCGCCAGCAGGCGCGATACCACGGCGCAGCCACGCCCGCGCAGCGCCGCGTCCAGCAGCAGGCGCGCGTCGTCGTAGATGGCGGTCTTGCGCAGCTGGCCCAGGTGCTGGCGGATGAAGGGGCCGGTGCGGTCGCTGGTCAGGTCTTCCTCCAGGCACAGCAGGCCGGCGCCTGTGTGCGCCCCGGGTGCGCGCACGGCCACCAGCTCGTCGGCCAGCAGAGGCACCTGCAGCACATCGGTCTGCCGCAGCGGCTCGCGGGTAATGGCGATGTCCACATCCAGCTCGTCGATGTAGCGCGCCGTCTCGTCGGTGGAGACGATGGGGCACAGCTGGGGGTGGCGCTGCAGCAGGCCGTCCAGGCGCGGCTGCAGCCAGCCGCTGGCCACGGGGGCGGGGCAGACGATGGTGACCAGGCTGTCGTCCATGTACGTCTCTATGCGGCTGAGCCCGTGGCGTATCTGGTCCAGCGACTTGCCCACGCTGTCCAGCAGCAGCCGACCCGCCACCGTCAGTTCCACGCCGCGCCCCTTGCGGCGGAACAGCGGCTGGCCCAACTGCTGCTCCAGCTGCGCAATCTGGTGGCTCACGGCCGATTGGGAAATGCACAGCTCCTCTGCCGCGCGCGAGTAATTGCCCAGGCGGGCTGCGGCCTCGAAGCCGATCAGGAACCGGAAGGAGGGGAGGCGGGCATTGGACATGGGCACGGCAGACAAAGCGGTGGAACCGGAATTGTCGACGCACCCAGCCGAAGCCGGGCGCGATGGCCGGGCGCTGTCGTTGCAACACTTGGTTACTTCCTTGACCCATCTCAAATCCCCCAGGCGGCGGCGCCGATACGCTTCGGCCCATGAATCGCCACGGCTTGACTTGGGTCAGCCTGGCCTGGCACGCAGGCATTCCATGCCGATACCGCGTGCGCACACAACAGCGGCGCCCTACGCCGCACAGGAGATGCATCAATGCACATCGGCCAACGTTTCTGGCGCCGCCAAGGGCTGGGCACCAAACTGTCCATCACCAATTTCGTCTGGGTCGCCTCCATCCTGGGCCTGCTGGTCCTGGGTATTGCCTGGGACGTCAGCAAGTCCCTGCAGTCCAGGATGAACAGCGACATGCAGCAGGGCATACGGACGCTGTACAACTTCATCGAGTCCAACGACAAGGAACTGCGCCAGCGCACCCAGTTCCTGGCCGACAGCCTGGCGCACAGCCTGCAGGGCACGCTCAGCCTGGACACCGGTGGCAGCGAGCCGGTGCTGAGACTGGACGGCCAGCCGCTCAACGGCAACGATGCGCAGCTGCAGGCTTTCACGCGCAGCACCGGCGCCGTGGCCACCGTGTTCGCGGCCCAGGGGCAGGGCGACTTCGTGCGCATTGCCACCACCCTGAAGAACGACAAGGATGACAAGGGCGGGGCCGTGCTGGGCAGCCGCCTGGACCGCGCCCATCCCGCCTACGCCGCCATCCAGGCCGGCCAAAGCTACATGGGCCTGGCCCATCTGTTCGGCCGCCAGTACATGACGCACTACCGCCCGCTCAAGGACGCGGCGGGCGCCACCGTGGGCATTGCCTTCGTGGGCCAGGACTTCTCGCAACTGCTGGAGCACTTCAAGGACTCCATCCGCGCGCTCAAGGTCGGCCAGACCGGCTACTACTTCGTGCTCAACGCCGAAGACGGCCCCCAGCGCGGCCAGCTGGTGGTGCATCCCGCCATGGAGGGCAAGAACATCAGCGAGTCCAGGGACGGCGACGGCCGTTTCTTCATCCGCGACATGCTGGACCGCAAGCAGGGCAGCATCGCCTATCCCTGGACCAACCCGGGCGAGGAGCAGCCCCGCGACAAGCTGGTCGTCTTCAGCCACTACGCGCCCTGGAACTGGGTCATCGCCACCAGCGCCTACGTGGACGAATTCGTCTCCGAGACCCGCAGCCTGATCCTGCAGTTCGCCCTCATGGGCCTGGGCGCCGTGCTGCTGCTGTCGGCCGCGTGGTTCTGGCTCATCCGCCGCATGATCGTGCGCCCGCTCAAGCAGGCCAGCCACATGGCCTACGCCATTGCCGATGGCGACCTCACCTTGCGCGTGCACAGCGACCGCCATGACGAAATCGGCCACCTGCTGGAGGCCATGAACACCACCAGCACGGGCCTGACCCGCGTGGTCGGCAGCGTGAACGAACAGGCCCACAGCGTGGCCCTGGCCAGCGCGGAAATCGCCCAGGGCAACCAGGACCTGGCCGCCCGCACCGAAAGCGAAGCCAGCGCGCTGGAGCAGACGGCCGCCGCCATGGAGGAACTGGGCTCCACCGTGGCCCACAACGCGGACCACGCGCAATCGGCCGACCGCATCACGCGCGAGGCCCAGCGCGTCGTCACCGAAGGCGGGCAGGCCGTGCGCAAGGTCGTGCAGACCATGCAGGGCATAGACGCCAGCAGCAAGAAGATCGCCGACATCATCGGCGTCATCGACGGCATTGCCTTCCAGACCAACATCCTCGCCCTCAACGCCGCCGTGGAAGCGGCCCGGGCGGGCGAGCATGGCCGGGGCTTTGCCGTGGTGGCCGAGGAAGTGCGCGCCCTGGCAGGCCGCAGCGCCGAGGCCGCCAAGGAAATCAAGCAGCTCATCAGCCACAGCGTCGCCGAAATCCACACCGGCAACCAGGAGGCCGCGTTTGCCGGGGAAACCATGGAACAGGCCATGGAGGAAATCCGCAAGGTCACCCAGCTCATCTCGGACATCAGCCACGCCAGCGCCGAGCAAAACAGCGGCGTCGCCCAGGTGGCCGAGGCCATCACCCACATCGACCAGACCACGCAGAAAAACGCGGCCCTGGTCGAGGAAATGGCCGGCGCCGCCGCAGGCCTGCGCCACCAGTCCGATCAACTGGTGCGCGTGGTCTCCATCTTCAGGCTGCCGGGCGGCAGCAATGCCCAGGCACAGGCGGCGCCCCGTGCACCGTCGCTGGCGCCCGGCGCGGCCAAGGCATCTGTGCCCCAAGCCGCCCCGCCTGCCGTTGCCAAGCCTGCCACCCCGGCCGCGTCGGCTGCCTCGGCAAAACCGGCTGCCGCCAAGCCCATCGCCATGGCCTCCACGGCCGATGACGACTGGGACAACTTCTAGGCGCCGCGCCCGCCTCAGTCGTGCCGCGCCATCAGGTCACGGCGGCGGCGCTCGTAGTAGTGCCGCTGGCACTCGGCCGCCTCCTGCCAGGCCTGCCTGTCTATGGCTTCCTGCACATGGTCGGGCAGCGGCCGGGGCGGCACAGCGGTGGCCAGCATGGCGTCCATGCCCTCCAGCGGCGCAAAGCCCAGGCAGGGCAGCTCGAATGGCAGCGCGGGCTCCTGCGCATTGGCAAGAATGGCCCCCAGCGCCCAACGCGCCATGCGGTCAAAGAACCCGTCAGGGTGCCCATGGTTCCAGTACCGCGCCATCTCCGGCCCCGCAAACCGCATGGCGTCATAGGCATGCCGGGGGTTGTGGCGGGCCAGCTCCACCACCTCGCTGAACCAGATCTCTCCAATCCCGTAGTGCTCATGCCCGCTGTTCACGCGTGGCGGCACAAACCACTGAATGCGCTCCCCCTTCGCATTGCGCCGTGTGAAAGACAGGTCATCGCAGGTGCGGATGCGGCGCAAGACCTTGGGCGCGGGCCCCGGGATCAGGCTCTGAGGCGGGTGCATGGCATCGTGCCCGGGCCGGGTCTTGCGCTTGGTTTTGCTGACTTTGGCCGATGCATCCATGCTGGCCAGGACCTTGTGCTTCACCCAGCGCCTGAAGCGCTTGGCCTCAGGTGAGGGGCTGGCCTGGATCAGTGCATGCAGTCCGTCTGCACTGATGCCAGCCACGGCTTGGCGCCTGGGCTTGCGGCCGGGCTCGCTGGCAAGGCGGACGGTGCAGCGCTGGGCCTCATCGAGCTTGCCCGTGGCCACTTTGTGGCGGGAGATTCCCAGGGCAGTGCACACATCCTTGGCAAGGAACCAGGTCACGCCGTTCTTGGAGAACGTGCGGATCGGGATGTCGCCGAAGTGGAGGGTTTGGGGGGTGATGTCGTCTGCGGGGACGGCACGGGAGGGGGATCGCAAAGCCATGAATGGCCTCCTATGTCAACACGGTCATAGGGTTGCCCGTCTGTCTTTGCCGCAATGGCTTTATGCAGCGGCGGGCAGCCCGGCCATAAACAAGACTTGCCCTGGATTGCAGGGCAAGACAAAGCGTATGGACGAAACGCCACTGACTTTCGGGAGTGACTTCCGCCTATGAAGGTGTGTTGAGCACCGGGGGGATCGTAGCAGGTGTGGGCGTGCGGGAGCTGCCCAAAGCGGTTACGTAGGGGTGCTGGATGGAGGGTGTAGGGAGGTGTTGAATGAGGGGCTTTGCAGTGAATTGCGAGGGCAACACCTGTTTTGGTTTCTTCGCAGTTCAGTGGTTCAAGGCCTGTGCGTCAGTAGTAGGCCACCGCAGGCGGTTGAACGACGGCTTCAGGCTGAATGCAGCCCTTCTCAGTAGGACCGCCGACCAGCGGCTCTTTTGTGCAGAGCAGTCAGTAGGCCATCGTCCGCTGTCGCTGTGCACTGTCACCGAGTTTTACTTGTCAACGGATAGCTGAGGGCCGTGAAGCACCAGCAACGCAGTACCCTTTGAACCTCCGTTACTGCCCGTGCAGCTTCCTGATCAAGGCGTCAAGCGCTGTGTCGTCGGAGCGCCAGCGATCGAAACCCGATATCCACGTTGGGTGAGGTTTTCGAACGCTTTCGACAGGTTCACCTTGCTAAAAAACGGTAAGTTCTGCTTGAGCGTCGCACTGTCCTCACCTAGGATTAGAAAAACAATCTCATAGTCAGCGCTCTTGAGGGTGTCCAAGGGCACGAGATCACGAGCAGCTGGATTTACACCGCGTAGCACCTTTCGCGCCTTCTTGCGGAAGGCTTTGTCGCCGAGCATGATTTCAGCAGCCACACCACCCTGAGCAAAGAGATGGCTCAGTCCAGCCGATCCGCCCTTGCGATGCTTTACGTGCACCAATTGCTTGGCAGGAGTCAGGAGATCGCAGAGTTCTATGGACGATGTAGCCCGGTCGGTCTTGACGAGCTTCTTGTCCAGCAGGAAATATCCATGCGCCGCCGCCGCTCGAGTGTTGTAGTCGCCCTCGGACTCAATTTTCGATTTACCTCCTTCGGCCCACACTTCAACTGGTGGGAATGAAAGGGTGGATATCTGAACCAAGTCCAATGTCTCGGCAATACGGCCAATGAATGTTGCGTCAACCTCGTACCACTTGCCATCGAAGATGATCTTCGTTTTATCGCCATCGACGATCTCGTAGTAGATACAGCGATACACCGGGTGTTCGGTCACGTTGCCATCGATATCGTGGACAAAAAGCCTGTCGCGCTTCAAGC
The DNA here is from genome assembly GCF_028401915.1 of Delftia sp. DT-2. NCBI lineage: Bacteria > Pseudomonadati > Pseudomonadota > Betaproteobacteria > Burkholderiales > Comamonadaceae > Delftia > Delftia sp. DT-2. The sequence continues at coordinate 125,958 of NZ_JAQOTI010000015.1, read as the reverse complement.
TCTCGACAGTTAGGCGCGCCAGATCAGGAATGGTGGCGAGGTAATCGGCCGAATGGATGACGGGACGCACACTCTCTTTGTTCCGCGTAAAACTAAATCCGAGAATCGTGTCCCAGGTGCCGATCTCCGGCAGTGTGACCATGACTCCAGGATTGCGCGCGGAGACAGCTTGAAGCAACTGCGCGTTCAGCGCGTCGACCGAAGCGTTATCCTTGACCTTACGGACGTTGTCCACCCACGAGAATGACGTTTTGTAGTCGTCATTGACGTAGTAGCCTTTGATGCGGCGGGCCAACGCGGGGAAATCTGCGGTTTCCATTTCGGAGCCAAAGGAGAACATCGCATCTCCACCGGCGATCTGCCTAAGGCCAACTCCACGCTTGGGTACGCCCGTCACAGCGCGAAGAACATCCCTTAGGATGTCAATCCCGAAGACGCCTACCTCCGAGTCGCGAGCAGCCTGAGACTTCTTCTGAACAGGCTGGTCTTCGAGGGTATGCAAGTCGACGCTGCGCAGTGATTTGTCGTCGAGGGTGTTGAGCGCTGTACGGAGGCCAAAGTCCTGAACGAACAGTGACTGGTCGATCAAATACCGGCCGTAGCCAAAGGTAAAGGCAAAGACGTCGCTGTCCACTCGAAGCAATAGCACCGCAGAACTCGATCGATTTGCGAGGTCGGGTATGACGCGGCCCGCAACTTCGTCGAGCAAAGGCCCCCAACTAGGCCTCTTCTCAGCACTTCGTCTCACGTAAAGGGCTCCGTCGATACCTAAGGTGTCTGCCATTGGGTAGGTGTCCACTAGTGCATCAGCAAGCAGATCCGCAAATATTTGGCCGTCGCCTAAAGGCTTCGCCATAAAAAGGTTCAAGCGGCGGTAGCTTTTAGCCATCTCATTCTCCCAGTTGCGTTCGACGCCAGCGCACGACTCGGAGCGCCATCTTTTTCTCAACCATAGTAAAACAACAACATCCGTAAGCTCCGACAGGCTGGAACTTGCAGTGGTCTTCGCTGCATTTTCAACAGAAGCGTTTCATCAGGCTGACCTGATCTACTTGTAGTGTTGAAGCTGCAGTCAAAGCATCTCGCACGTAGCCGGTATGGAGCCTAGTTCCTGACAGAGCTCGTCAAAAAGCAAACTTTTGACGTTTCACAACTGGTCCACAGACTTCCCAGAAACTGCTTCCGGATTCCAGTCCACGAAACCACTCTGCTCCGAGTGAATCAGCCTATGTAATAGGTGCCACCGCAACCAAATGGTTTGAAAAATTAGTCTCTGTTTCACATCGCCAGGTTGCCCAAAGCTTGCACCCTTCAAGTGCCCCAAGATCTAGCTCCAAGGCAAGCCAGTTGCGCGCGGCCATGACATGAGTGTCATGTCCCGGAAACGTCATGACTTCAGCGACATACTGCACATCGATGTTTTGAGGCTTCTTGGCGTTGGAGTTCAACCAAGCAAGAAACAGCCGCTCTGTCACCCCCATCAGCGATGGGTGAACAACGGCAGACGACGTAAATTGGTGCATCTGCGACCATGTTTCCGAAGCGGGCAGGTCTTTGCGGTAGGCCGTTCCCCACGCGGCAACATGCACGTCCCCGGAAACCAAGGAAACTCGAATCTTCTTGTCGCGAGCAAAATTAGATAGTACTTCTAGCAGTCGCTTTCGTTCCCCCTCGTGGTCATCATGGGACCAGTGATCTTTGAGGTCGTCGGCGTTGCTATCGGTGACATGATCCTGCCCGAATTTATCCAAGAACAGTTCTGCCAATGGCAGCTTCGGGTGCACAACCGGCACGGAGGACATGAACAATAGGTGTTGACATCCAATCTTCGGTTGCGGACCAGCGCCTCCAGACTTTAGGTTGCCGGTCCATTCTTTGATTTGCCGCCACGTATCCGATCCCATGACTTGGGTTCGGGAACGCTCCGTTCGCAAGTCGGCAGCGACGACAGATACTGGTCCAATCGAATAGGCAGACGTAAATCCTGGCTGGCTGTCGAGCAGCGGAAGTGCCAGCGTATCTTTGGCAAGCACCTTGCTCCACGGAATAGGCTTTAGCAGAGGATCCTGACGAGTGAATCCTGCGGGCGTTGTGTCCTCCAACTCAGGCAGATCCTCCAGTGCATGTTGCATCTGAAACACCCAGAACGCCCTGCGCGCATGGCGGAAGAGTGTTTGAAATAGCTCGCAGTTCTGCATCTCGCAACTGTATGACCCCCAGCCGTCAAAGATGTCGTGGTCGTCCCACACCATGATGGTTGGCATGGACGCCATCGCTGCTCCCGCATCAAGCGCAGCTGTCGCGGACGACCATGGCTGCCTCTCAATGGGGAGCCATCGTTGTTTGTACAGGCCGAAGTAGTAGGCCTCTATCTCCCGTTCGAGAGACTTGCTGACCTTGAAGTCTAGTTGGGCCTGGCGAGGCAGGCCAACCCATTGCCGCAGCGCTTTGATGTCTTCCCAAATAGAGTCAAAGTAGATCTGGTCGCCGCCCATGAGCATCAAGTGAAAACGCTGTAGGCCTTTGTCGTGAATGCGCTTCTCATGCCACAACTGCTCCTTGTCCAGCAGCTTGGCTTCTCCCTCCCCAGGCTTTCTGCGTAGTTTGCGATCATGGCTGTAGAGCAGGTCCTCCCACACCGCATCCGACGTCCGGATGATTTTTCTCATCACCGCAGGATCAGAGAATCCGTTGCACGATACATAGGCCATGCGCGGAGAGAAATCCTTGCCAGGCACCGTCATGTTCCAGGCCAGTCCACCAGGGATACCGTAGCTCACCGTGCGCTCGTCCTTCAGGACTTTGCAGGAAATGTCGTAGCGCAGATAGCGCTCGCCACGGGTTGACCACAGCTCCTTAGGTGCTGAACATGCCTTGCCATCCACTTGGAACTCCGGGATCTGCGCTCCTGCCTTGAGGCCAATCAGTGCCGTTACTCGCCAAGCATCCCCTTTTCCGATACCGCGGAACGACAACACCGGCCCCAGCAGCAGATCTTTTTCATTCATATTAGGCCTCCTCACGTATTTATTTCTTTCGCTACCACCTTAACGATCCGAGCGCGAGACACAGCCCTGCGTGCCACCAGCGCTGCTTCACCGGTTTGTTGCAACCATTCAAAAAACCGTTGACTGGCGTGTCGCGTCTGAGAGTCGTCTCGACAGTTGGCCAAGAATGCGAATTGCACCTTCTGCACGTCATCGGCCACGAACACCCCAAAGGGTCCGCTCACCACCGTCGCATCAGGAAATCCTAGTAGCGACGTGGCCTGGGTTTCTGTCGCACCGCGGTGACAGGCAATCAAGTGCAACGGCCCGTGCGCAGAAGCCAGTAGCTTGACGCGTTGGTGATCTTCCAGGAAGGGCCGCCCCACCAGCTCGCGCGCCGCGGCCACGCTGAACGAGGCCGGAATCGCGTGAACTACTACAGCTACGTCCTTACCATCCAGGTTGACCACCACACCGCCGTCCACCGCCTTGGCGCCCTTGAGCCCGCCCAAGGCTGTTTTGAGCGTTGACTCCATGGCCATTTTTCGTTGACGGAAGTCGAACCGGGACCAGTCCAGGGCGGCGCCGACATCGAAACGCGTCGACGCGGCAGCCTGTACGCCCCGTTGCGTCAGCGAAACCACGGCATCCAAGAGAGCCTCGAACACGCGTTTTTTGGCATCGGCAACGGTCTTCACCTCGCCGCCCCGGAAGGCGCTCTGCCGCGAGATATAGTCCTGAAAGCGCAGGTTGCGCTCGCCTGCAGAGCCCGGAGCGCCGGCCACTGTCGGCAATGCCACCAGGCGCACCTTGGCTTGCGCAGAACGAAGGCCCTCCATGTATTCCGCGTGGCAGATGCCTATGTCCTGGTCGCCTGCCGCCCAGCCTGCATTGCCGTTGGACAGCACAATAAGTACATCGCAATCGCGCACGGCTTGCAGACAGGCATCCCAGCTATCTTGTGCGCCCTCGGCCGGCGGTGCGTCTTCGTTGATCCAGACCTCAAACAGCTTTCGTCCCAGCATCTCAGCTGATTCGATTTCCCTTTTTAGCTCTTTTCGCAGGTCTGTAAGATTGGTTTTGCTACCTGCAGGAAAAGCATCCACACATCGGCTGGACAGCATTACTCTGATAAGAGACTTGGCCAAGAAGCGCTCCTGTGGTTGTATTGAAAGACGATGCGTAACTAAATGCCAGAAGGGCTGTATCCGTCTTACTAACCAACATGCTTGGAAGGCCCGTGCCTTCTCGCGTAGCCCACGCTGCATGACGACGAGTCCAGTCATACAACTCTGACAGTCGCTTTTTTTTACAAGCGTATCAGAACACTGCTTGGCCATGCTTTAGTACTAACCCATTGAAGCTCACACTGAAGGAAGCATTGAGTTTTCTTGGATCCATGCAGACGTGCAGGAGCATCGCCGGCCCCGCACTGGGGCGATTGCAATGCGCACTAACATGCCTCGGAGATCGCTACGACGTTCCAAGAAGCGCAGCGATAAGATCCGACACCGAGAAGGGATAGACCGAGTGCGCCGGACTTGCCTAAAGTCGATCCACTAAGCTCGCGCACAGGAGTAGCGCCATATAGTTAGGCGCCAAAATATTCTCCAAGAAGCTTGATTTGAGCATTCACTTCCTGGCCAATAGCAGCCCAAGAGGCAAACATTGTGCTCGACAGCAACCGCTGCACACAGGATATTGGCCGAAGTTCCAAGAGCGACTGCTTCACTTTCAACGGGTGGGGTATGGCGCTCATACCAACCACTCAAGCAACAAATTTGGACAGCGCACGTCGTGTGGCAAACGCTGCCACGGTCGCATATTTTGGCGACGCTTGCTCGATGTAGGTGAGCGGTGTCTTTGCCAACCACAGCGAGAGCTCCATGAGGCTGCGATCTGGCGAGTGCTTGATTCCAGTCTCCAGCTGGAAGGCGAGATCGTTTAGGGAGCCGAGTACACGTCGGTTAGCTGTCTTCGCGATTGCACTGCTTTGCATGGCCTGCAACTCAACCTGCACGTCTTCTTGCGGCACGCCTATCGACAAGAGTTGCTCTCCCAGTGCCTCAATCAAACGTGGGACGAGCAACCTGCGGGATTCCTTGGCCGGAACCACCAGAGGTAACAGCGTTCTCTCGCTCACGGCGAGAACCACTTGCATCCGTCCGACGCGAATCAGATTGGCGTACCAGTCACCCAGAACAGTGTCCGGCGTTGTGATGATGGTCACTGGAGCGGAGCCAAGCCGGGCTAGGAGCTTTTGGGTGCATCGAATTGTGAACATGGAGGGAGCGGCGGGATTGAATTCCTCTTGAAGTATCCCGCATGCTGCCGCCGTCGGGCCAGATGGCTCAACGATGGCGCTAGGTACGGCCAGAGGGGGCACAAGTGGGTCGCCACAGGCGTCTGCCCATATGCAGTAGTGACAGGGTAGGCTGCGAAGAAAGCTGACGATGGCCTGCCGCCGTCGTCAGCCATCTACAGGCCTGCAAGTCCTGTTCCTCGCTTCAGATTGGTTGAACACAGTCGCTCATAGCAAAGAGGCCTCAGGGGCAATTGGCCGGATGAATCAGGCCTCCGTTGAATGCTCGAATTTTGTCTCATCCACAAGGCCTAGCCGGCGCAACTCACCCAAGATGATGGGTCCTAGCGTAGTCTTGGTAGGGTCCAGGTCAGCCAGCAACTGCCTTGCATCGGCAGCGGTCAAGGTTTCGCCAGGTGGTGCAAGAGCCTCAAGTGCTGCGGCTGCGATTCGCGAAAGTCCCAGCTCCACGTAGGCGGTCCCCGCTTCAGTGGAAACTCCGAGTTCAAGGGCGAGTGCGAACGGATAGACGTTCGGCACAAGGGCCTCGTTCCCCGTAACGCGCAATGCAAGGAGTAAGACGTCTCGATAAGCCTTGCCTAGCTGCACAAACTGGAATCGAACCACATCCTCTATGAGCGAGAAGGCCTCGTAGATGTGTTGGTTGATAGTCTTCATCTTTGGCGGTTTTTTTCCCTCAGCTTCGGCTATCGCCGCCTTTCGCTTTTCCGTCCTTGTGCGGCGCTCAGCCCACAGCTTCAGCATTACGGGATAGGGCATGCCCTTCATCCACCACAGTGCCAACGGAGCAGCGAGCATTCCGAACTTCATCGACTTGCCGGTCACCAGCTCGACCATGCGACCGAAAATCTTCTCGTAGTGCCCGGTGGGTGCGTCGGTCGGCGGAACGGGGATGAGCTCCTGGACCGCGCCCTCGCCAATCTTGGTTATGAGGAAGTCGTAGAGTTTGCGCAGACCGAACGGATCCATGGTCCAGTTCTCCGCCAAGATGTAGTCCGGCAGCCCGATGCTTGCGTAAGCGCTTTCCGCCGCTTCCACTAGATCGTCGACAACTGCGTCGTCCGATGTCGGCAATACGCGGGCGAGATAAGGCCTGAGATCCTGCCGAGCGGCATGTGCCACCAGCAGACCGGCGCATGCTCGAATGCGAAACGTCTCTGGCTTGCTGATTTGCTCTGCTGGCAGCGCACCGTCGAGCAACGCCTGTTTGACCACTGCTCCATGGTTGACGAGAGTCTCAGCGAGAGCTGGCTTGACTCGGAACGGCACAAACTGGTCCATCGGCTTGGAGTTCCACTCCTCATAGTTGAGCAGGAACACATTGCCGACGATGTCGTGGTTTAGCCTGCCGGCCCGGCCGGCGAAGTTCCAGAGCAGCGCCGGGTCCAGTGGCTTGCCTGCCCCTCTAGTAGGTGTGTCGATAAACACGTTGCGAGCCGGGAGGTTGACCCCCTGGGCAAGAGTCGTGGTGCAGACCAGGTACTTGACGCCGCCTGCATCTTGCTTAAACGAGGACTCTATCGCCTCGCGAAGCAAGCTCGGCATGCGACCGTAGTGGTAAGCGACGCCTTGCCGCACCATGGACGCCAGCTGGTACTCAGGGTGGACGTGCTCTTGGATGAACGTTGACAGCTCCTCCAGCGATCCATCTCGGAGCTCCCCGTGCTTTGAATTCAGAAGGGCGGTGAGCAGTGCAGCAGTCTTCTCGGCCTCACGAGCTCCGGTCTCGTAGAGGAGTGACCCGTCGTTGCCGCCCAGTTCAACAGCCACACTGGCAAGGCGGCTCGCCTTGTTTTCAAGCGAACGCTCAACTCGTACATTGCCCATCGGCAGCCGAACGCCGTCGCGGCCCATAAGCGCAATGTTTAGCTCGAAGTGCTTGCCTTTGACCTTGCTGAGAACAATGCGGTTCTGCTGAACCGGCGACAGTCTAGTTGAGAGGGGCACCAGCTCAGTGACGCCAAAAGACCGAGCCACAGCCGGCATCCCCTCTGCTCCTGGTGCTAGCAAGATGACCTTGGTTGCAAAGGACCGCTGCGCGATCCTCTCCAAGCAGTCCTGAAGAATCATGCCTCTGGCGTCGTCAGCGATGTTCTGGGCCTCGTCCACGACCACGATGTCAAAAGACATGTCATCTGGTGCCACTGATAGCAGGCTGCTGAGTCGTTCCTGGGTGAGCACAAAGATTTGCTTTGGCCGCTCAAGATGGTCAAGAGATGGAACTGCAGAGATTCTGATGTTGGCCCTCCCGCCGAATCGGGCGTGTAATTTGCCCTGGACCTCTGACAGCAAGGCGCGCGTCGGCGTAAGGTACACCGCTGTGAAGTGCTCGCTGCTCTCGGCCTGCCGGTAAATGTGTTCGAGGACCAGGAAGGACTTGCCAGCCGACGTCGGCGCGGTGATGACTTGGGAAGCCTTTGCTGGCAGGCTTTGCCAAACCCTTCGCTGATACGCAGTGAGCGCAAGAGTTTCTTTTCCAATCTGGACACTACTGGCCCGCTCTGATATCCGACGATTGACGAGCCCAAGCAAGGTGTCATCGCCCCTGCCGATGTTCTGCTCAGCGAACTTAAGACTAGGGAAGTTTCCCAGCTCGCCCAGAAGACCCAGTGCGCGCTCACGCGCCTGTCCATCCTGGGTAACCAGCAGCGACTGGATGGCAATCTCTTGAGCTTGACGGTGCAGGTTTTCATCTTCGGTTTGGACGAAGACTTCGGCACAGTACAAAAGCTTGGCAAGGTCGTCGGCGCTGACATCCTCGGTCACCGGGGCCTTCGCCAGCGTCTTGGCGACGCCTGCCGACTGCAGAGAGGCCAGCAGCGTCCAGTATTTGTCATTGCTTGTGAAACGCTGAGATAGCTCCAGTGCGAATGAGCTCATGGTTGCACCTTCTTGGGCACATACCCCATGGCGCCGTAGAACAGCTCACGCACTTCATCCGTGTCAGGGACGACGACAAAGTAGACGAGGCATTTATTGGGATCTGCACCGTGGTCGGTGAGGTGCTTCATGGCAGCTTTCTGGTGATGTACAAGTTCCTGCGTGTAAGTAGCGGAAAGCTCTTTTTCATGAAAACCAGGTTGCTGCTGATTGTTCACTGGTGGTAGACCATTGAACAGCTTGTCGTCCGAGTACAACACCACACCCACGTAGCGCTCGCGTTTGGGAACATCGTCGGGCGACGCCATGACGTCGAAGTAACGCAAAGCGACCTTACGGCTCTCCTCATCCAGTGTGTCTAGGTTGCCCAGGTCCCTGACGATGGAGTACTCGCGGCGATATTGCTTCTTGTTGGAGGTGAAGTCCGCAACCGACTCCGCGAAGTCTGCGGCACCGCCATTTGCGGTTTTATTTAGCTTCGACTCCAAGAAATAGATCACCAGCCAACCGCCCTCGACAATGGCATGAATGCCGTCGAGGCCATGCACAGGCATGTTGTTATTAGTCTTCAACGACATCTTGGCGGCAAGCTGCGCCGCGCCAAGCTGCTCAATGGCGATGCAGTAAGCAAGAACCTCGCCCACCTCGCTTGAGCGGTGTGGGTACTTCTCGTTGAATTCAAGGAAAGCATCGCGTGTCGCATCCGCGATTGAGAGCGAAACGCTCATGTCGCCAGGTGGGAGGGCGGCTTGCTCAGCCTCGAACTCAAGCCTTCGTTTGCGAGATAGTGCATAGTTTGCCGTTCGGCTCCAAAGATATCTGGCGAAGCTTTGTACGTTCGCCAAGTTCTCTTGGAGCCGCACGTGCATAAGGCTGGTCGCGGGCTGCGACGGATCTGCAGAGGCGGTCGCTAGAGCGACATATTTAGAAAGCTGGACATGGTCTTTGAGCGCGACCAAGTCTGCCTCGAGCTTTTCCATCCCTTGTTTGGACTCTCCCATCCCGCGATCCCTTCCCTTGTAGCGAGGACTCTTGCTAGGCACCAATTGTCGCGTGGAATTCTTCACAAGCAGTGGTTGCGCTTTGCATCGGTAGCCGATCAGCTTGGCGGTAGTCCTACGTGTTGCACGTCTGCGCTGCTGCCCGTTTCGTTGACACCTTATAAGGTGGCCGATGGAATGGGGAGCATCACACTGTGGCGCTCAGCCCCGAAGCGCTGCTCGTGCTCTACCGCTTGGGTTGGCAGTGCTAGGTCCTGAGCCTCGATAGCGGACTTCCAGCAGCCAACAGATTGCACTGACCATCACTTTCGGCTACCCGCCTGAGAACTTTCGTTGGGTTGGCTTGAGCCTTGAAGCTCTGACGACCGCTATGCGGCTGTGGCCGAAGCTCACCATGAGGCGATGAGCAGCAGCAATCGCTGCAAAGCCGAAGTTGGTGCTGGGGGACTACTTCAGGCTGGTTCCCGCCGCATGGGATTGACCGCCGAATGTCGGCTGCTGATCAAAGCTGCCGTCGACTGCCTTCACGGGTGAATTGCAGGTCTACGCTGAACTGAAGCAATCGCGGCCAATGGCCTGAGCGGTGGCGCTTACCAACAGGGGCCGTTGAAAGCCGATTACCTCGTCCGACTGCTGCACTTCCGAAACCACCTTTCAAACACTGCGGCCTAGTCGCCTCCTATTCGCGCCCTGGACTGTTCTTGCCGTAGGCGAGCCAAAGCACCGCATCCAGCTCGGCGATGTTCTTGGCGGGGTGCTTTGGATTGGCGCGCAAGGTCATGCGGAGGCGCTGTGCCAGATCGACATAGGCAACGCCTTCAGATGCACCGCGCGGCCCCTTGAATTTGATGGCCGCCAAAAACTCTTCAACCGGCTCATTCTTGACCGGGTAGAGGTCCGGAAACCGGAGACAAAGCATCTCGGACAAGAACGCGCCGCGAGACCGGACACCCTTTTTGCGCAGCGAATCAATTTCCTCCGCGACCACCGTATCCCGCGTCGCAGAAGGTGCGTCGACTATGCGGATAAACGATCGGCAGAGTTCACGGAAGTCACTCGCTTTACCCTGGCGCTCCCAACCTGCGCCCTGCAGGCGATTGTTGAGTTTGACGCTCCAGTGCTTGGGCAGGGAGTCATAGAAGTCTTCGTTCGACGTACGCCCTTTAGCGCAAGCTTTGAAAATGCGCATCAACCCAGCCTTGTGAACTTCATAGCTCGCGAGTTGGTCCCGGCGCTTGCGGACAATTTCGGCCGCGCCGGCAATCTGTGGCAACTTCAAGGCGTCCAGCAGTTCCTCCTCAGAGGACTTTCCTGATGGACCGGTCGGCCCACCGCGAGGGGCCTCTCGGTAAATCTCGAGCCAACCCTCTGAGACGGCGAGGCACGAGGTCGTCATAGCTTCCACCCAACTGCATGCGGTGTCGAACTGCGACTTGCTCAACTGGAAGTAGACGTTCGCCTCGTGATTGCGTGAGAACGCAGCCCTGGTCAGGTTGGATGAGCCGACAAGTGCGTGGAAGCTGCCGTCAGCCTCTCGCCAAAACATCGCCTTCGGATGGAAGCCATCAATGCCTGTCGCGGCCATGAACTGCCCGTTGAATCGCTTCGGAAGCCACCTCATGACCTTACGGCAAGCCTCTTTGCGGGTGATACCGAAGTCCTTGCCGATGATGAAGAGGAACTTCTTACAGCCGTCGGTTAGCTTGGCCGGAGCATCCCATTCCGTTAGATAGGCCGAGACGATATATAGCTCGACCGCCTTCATTAGCGCATTGGTGTAGTGATGCTCGAGGCTCTTGTCACCACTATCGGGCAGCAAGATCAGTTCCATGACATTTCTCCCATTTGTTTGCTTTCCATAGTATCTATGGTGTGGGGGGACGCAGACAGGAGATTTATGAGCCGCGCGTGGAAGTAGTCGCTGAAACGGGGCGCCTAGGAACTAGAAGCTCAGGTTCGTCTTGCTGTGCAGGACAGCCACTGCACCACTGATAGCGAACGTTGAAGCCAGTCTGTCATCGCATCAGCCGATGACTGCTTCCTGCTGTTCAACGGGAACGTGGCGTCTGTCCTCGAATGACGGCATCCGCTGCAAAGCCGACACCTGACGGCTAAGGTCCAACGCCTGCAGCGGGTAGTGGATTCACCCAGCCAACCCAACACATTCGTCAAACCTCAACAGGCTTGAGTCGCTTTACAGCGCCCGCACCGGAATGCAAATGTCGCAGCAGAACTCCCCGGTCTCGGCATCCATGGCGGTGGCCGCAGAAAACATCTCAAAGCAAGGCCGGTCGTCACATTGCATGCCGCTGGATGGCATCCATTCGCGCGTCAGCCACATCCAGGCGTTGGCCAAGCTCTCGGGTTTTCCTTTGAACCTTGCCACGGCGTAACGGCCGCCCGGCAGGGCTTGGGTGTCCACCTGGCCGCTGGCAACAAAATGCGCGGGGACTTCCACGCAGGCGTCATAGCGGCATTTGCTGGCGGGTGTGAGAGAGGGGTCGTCATAACCTATGCCGTAGCACGTTTGATCGCTGAGGCCATTGGAGTGCATCCACGGCGCAATGGTGCCTCGCCAGAATTGGCCTATGGCTGGCCCATAGGGGCCGATCAAGCGTTGATAGGCGACATGTGCTTTGGGTAGATCAATGATGCGTACGTCCATGGCGATTTTTTCCTTCAGGTGACAAGAGCCCTGAGGTTCGCCGAACGCGCATGGGTCTTCCTGATGGAGATTGCCGAAGACCTGATCAGGATTGCTCTCCTGTCTGCCTGGCGGCTGCCCGATGGCGGTCGCCTGGGTCTTCAGCCGCTCAAGCGTGGTGGAGCGCCAGGCCGATGGCGTGCAGCCAAACTTGAATTTGAAGGCGCGCGCAAATGCTTCGCCCGATTGGAAGCCGGTGGCCAAGGCGGTTTCAAGCACGGTTTCCTTGCTGCCGCAGGACAGCCGGAACGCCGCCTTCTCTAGCCGTCGCCGCTGTGCATAGCTGCCCAGCGTTTCTCCCATCCATGCCGCAAAAATTCGGTGAAAGTGGAAGCGCGAGAAATTGGCGATGTCGGCCAGATGCGCACCATCCAGAGGCTGATCCAGGTGGGCATCGATGTAGTTGAGCACGCGATTGATCCGTCGCGCGTACTCGGCGCGGGATGCCTGCTCGGAAGGCTTGTTCGTCATGGTCGTTCTTCTGGAAATCACCGTTCATGCGGCGATGGGGCTTGCCTGTCAGCGGGGGGGCGGATGGAGACGACCAGCCGGCGCAGTTCTCGTCAGGCCGGCGCCTTGCCCTTCACCCACAACCCAAACTCCTTCATCACTTCCACCACGGGCTTGAGCCGCTCCCCATCGGGCGTCAGCTCGTACTCCACCTTGACCGGTGCAGTGGGGTAGACGGTGCGCTTGACCAGGCCCGCTTCCTCCAGCGCGCGAAGGTCCAAGGTGAGGGAGCGTTGGGAGATGCCGGGCATGTCGCGGCGCAGGTCGTTGAAGCGCCGGGGGCCGTCGATGAGGTAGGAGGCGATGAGCAGCCTCCAGCGGCCGCCCAGCAGGCGCATGGCTTCTTCCACGGAGCAGCCGGAGATGTTGGATTTCATAGCACATTCATCATAGGCAGGCGGCAGGTATATTTTTTTAACCTATGGGCAGTTTTATTGCCTTCTTCCAGATTGTTCCCTGGTGCATGACATTGGCCAGGGGCTGTGCCTGAACGCGCAGGCCCCTTGTTCCATCACCAGAGAAATTCCATGAAGCTGTATTACCTGCCGGGCGCCTGTTCGCTGGCGCCGCACATTGTCCTGAACGAGCTGGGGCTTGATTTCCAACTGGTCCGGGTGGACCACAAGACCCACCAGACGGAAGACGGCAGGGACTTCCGTGCGCTCAGCCCGTTCGGCTATGTCCCCCTGCTGGAATTGAACGACGGCAGCCTGCTGCGGGAAGGGCCCGCCGTCCTGCAGTACTTGGCGGACCTGCGGCCTGCATCGCTTCTGGCGCCGGCCCATGGCAGCCTGGAGCGCTATCGGCTGCTGGAGTGGCTGGCCTTCCTGAATTCGGAGATCCACAAGGGCTTCATCCCGCTGCTGTATGCGGTGGCGGCGGGAAAGTACGGCGTGGAGACGGCCAAGCCCAAGCTGGAGCAGCGGTATGCCTGGGTGAATGCGCAACTGGCCGGCAAGCGCTACCTGATGGGCGATGGCTTCACCGTGGCCGATGCCTATCTGTTCGCGCTCACGCAGTGGGGGCAGGCGCCGTGGCTGGAGTCGGTCTACAAGACGAGCATTCGCTTCGATGGCCTGGAGCATCTTGCAGGCTGGTATGCGCGGATGCGGGAGCGGCCTGCCGTGCGCCAGTCGCTCCAGGCCGAAGGTTTGCGATAGGGCCGGTGGCCGCCACGCATGCGGCCACCACGCACTTTGCTGCGTCATGGCAAGCAGCCTGCGCCTTGCGACCTTGAGGATGCCCAACGCCAATCGTCGGACGTGACCGGACGTGGACGTGACGGATCACGCCAAGGTTTCAAGGCTCACGGCCACGATGACGGGGGCAGGATCGGTGTTCACGAGGCGCAAGGCCTGGTTTGGCTGTCCGTCTCCGCGTGCGCGCTGAACCGTCACACCCATGGCCTGCACGGTGTCAGCCTCATCCAGCGTCTGGCGCAGCGAGGCGGGGATCGGCACTGCGGCAGTGAAGTCGAAGCGGGGTTTCAACGCGACGTAGAAAGTTGACACACGGCACGCCATCAGGCCGCCAGGCCCGAAGAATACGCCTGCATCCGGCACCAGGCCGCGACCCAGCGCCACCATCGAGGCGTCGTACCAGCTGCCGGGGTAGATCGGCACTTGGTCCCAACATTCAGAGGTGATCGTGACCGTCTCCAGCGAAGCTGCGGGTAGCGCAAGGACGCGGCCGGAAGCGTCCAGGGCCTGCAGGGAAGCCGGAGCCTGCGGCCCTGCGCCGGATGTGTCGTTGAGATTCAAGCGCAAGGTGCCGGGGTTTGCGATCGTGCCGACAGCCACTGCTGCGCTCCACTCCGACGAACTCTTGGGCAGTGTCCAGATCGGTTTCCACTGGAGGTAGCCGGTCTCGTACACCTTGGTCCATCCCACCGGAGTGGGCGAGTATGCAGGTTCGCCTGGAGGCGTTGCCATCTTCTGCATGGCGCCTGCAAGCATCGACTGATAGGGGAATTTGCAGGCTTCGAGTACCTGCAGAAAGGTCTTGTATCCCTGCGAAAAGCTGCGCCCCGACGCTTGGTACAGCGCGCCATTGGCAGCGGACTGGGGCACCGTATCTGCAAAGAGAAACTGCGCATCGGCCATGGTGCCGGTCACTGGATCCGGCCAGTTCCACGCGGTCACCGGCATCAGCATCTGCCCCCGCACCAGCGGCGCCGAAATGGATGCCGAGCGCTTGAACACCATGCCGGTTTTCGGCCCGCTCGATACGCTTGGAGCCCTTGGGGGCGGAGGCACCAGATCAGCCAGGCCGCCGAGGAACTGATGGATCACGTTCATGAACGCTGTCTCCGGTTGACGGGGGTGGGCGGGGTGGGCAGGACCGGCCGCGGCGTCCCGCCCACCCGCTGGTCTTCAGGTCAACGGATGCCCGGGAAATCAACGATCACGCCGATGATTTGCGGGTTCACCGAGGTGCTGCTTCCCTTGAAGGTATTGGCCTGTGCGGTGCTCTTGGTGTACTCGGACTGGTGACCGCCCGTGCCACCGAAGGTGAAGGGCCCGATGCGCACACCCGCGCTGGCCTCGAAGGCCTGCTTGTTCTGCTGGTAGGTGTTGGCGCTCATCGTGATCTCGAACGAAGGCTTGTAGACGACCAGCAGCTCGGACACCCGTGCCGCGACGATGCCGTTCGGGCCGAACAGGGAGCTCGATCCCGGGCCGCCGTTGGCCACCCACGGGGCGACGATGGTGTAGCCCTGGCCGCCCGGCCCCTGCTGTGCCTTGGCCAGTTCGCTCATGAAGCCGCCCGGGTACCAGTCGCCCGGATTCACCTTCACGCGCGTGGAGGACTCGCAGCTGATCTTCACTGCCGAACTCGAGTCCTGGTTGAACAGGTCGGACTTGCTCCAGCCGCCCGATGCGTTGACGCTCCAGAAGAAGTTGCCAACGCTGGTCGAGCCCTTGGCAAACGAGGACTTGAAGTCGCTGCTCGACTGCGAAGATTTCATCGCGATCGAGAACGCGCCTGCGCTGCCATTGCTGAGCGCTGCGCGCCAGTCCGCGCCCGTCGTGTCGATGTGGAAGTCCGGCTGCCAGCGCAGGATGCCCGAGCCATCCGGCACCTTGGTCCAGCCTGCCGGTGCGTTGTTTGAGGCAGGGTCGCCCGACGGAATCTGCATCATGTCGATGGCGCGCTGCAGATCGCTGGGCATGCTGGCCCGCTCCAGCTCCATCTTCATCTTGACCGCCTGGTTGTAGGCGTTGGTGGCCGCCTGGATGGCGGCAACGTAGGCAGCAGCCTCCGGCGCGTTGTTGAGCCAGGTGTTGATGTCAGGGTAGCGGGCTGCGAATATCAAGCCGCCGTTCTGCTTTGAACTCAGGTAGAACTGGTTCATGTCGCTGTTGGCCTTGGCCATCGCATTGCTTTTCTGGACGCACAGGTTGGCCAGCTCCGCCTGATTGGCCTGCTGCTCGGGGCTGACCTTGAATGTCACGTGACCAAAGATCTGGCGAACGGCGTCGAAGAGCGTCGCATCGAGGCTGCCGTACTGGCCGATCGCGGACCACTGCGGCATGCCGCTGACGATCTGATAGGCGGCCGGGTCCCATTGCCCGGTCGGAGCCGTGCCCCAGCTGAAGTCCTTGGGGGTGCCAAGCAACTGGAAATTCGGGGTGCCGAGATTATCGACAAGGGCGTTGTACAACTGGCTGAACATGGCTTGATCTGACATGGCGTGCAATTCCTGAAATTGAATGGATAGGGAGCGACATGAGGTTTGAAGTCATGAACGCTTTTCTTTGCCAATGAGAATGATTGCCCGGTATTGGGCCTAAGGCATGGGATGCTTGGGAGAAATCGCAGGGGGTGACCGCGAAGAATGATTCATGGCGGGATACTCCTTTGAGTTGCGTGCAGGAATCCGACACGTGAGCGCCGGGAAGATGCCTCGACGGATGCGGACCGTAGAGACGGAAAAAATTGAAGGCGAAGAGACTAAAAGGCGAAGATATATGAGCCTCTGCAGTCGTTCAAGGCTCGCGCGGATATTCCATGTCAACCGCGCAAACCTCAAATGCAATGGTGCCTGCTGCAGCCGCCATAAGGAGATTGCTCACCCTCCGGTTGATCCAAAGTCGCGAAAGTCAATGTCCGAGATTCGTTGTGCTCATCATGCCCAATTGCACCAGGAGGGTGGAATACTTCCAATGTCGTATTCGGTGGGTACGGACAGGCGATGCACGCTGGCCTGGATATCAGGTGTCGCCGCCATTGCGAGTTGCCGTTGGCGCGAATGTCTGCAACTGGGCCGTGCTTGTCAGGCCCAGTTTGCGCAGAATGTTTTCGCGATGCTTGCGCACGGTCAAGTCGCTGAGGTAAAGCGAACGTGCGATCTCCTTGCTGGTCTGGCCCGCCAGCACGTGCGCCAACACCTCCTGCTCGCGAGGAGACAGAGGGAGCGGTGAGCGGGCAGCGCTCAACCAGCCGTGCCGCCTGGCATGCGTGACGAGTTCTACGGCATTGCGCAGGCCCAGCCGTGTACACATATTGCTGCGGTGCTTGCGTACCGTGTGTTCGCTGATGCCCAGCGTGTGCGCAATGTCCTTGCAACCAAGGCCTTTGGCCATCGCTTCGAGTACATCGATTTCGCGCGCAGTGAGTGCAGACGCGATGACTTCATCTGCTGTTGGATGCTCAGCATCGAGATGGCATTCGCTATTTGCCAAAGCTATTTCCGATATGTCCATGGTATGTCTCCCATTTTTTATGTGCCGATGCCATAGGGCCATTCCACGCCGAAGCCTCGGCGAGACTGCTTTGCACAGTGCCGTTTGAAAGATTGAATAACTCGCTAAAGAGCCTGTTTACCGACTGAATAAACTGGCGTCATGCCATTCGTGTAGAAATTGTGCGGTAAAGGATCAGCCGAAGAAGCCTGAACATTGGACGATTGAAAATCGCGCGCATTCAGCCTGTGGCAGCCTTTTGTATCCAAGGCGGGAGATTAGTAAACCATTATCAAGATGGTATGGTGCGTCGAGGGAGTCAAAGTCGTTTGAGAATCTGTTATCGCCATTCCACCGTTGGAATGGACATCTTAGTGGAAATCTCTGGCGAAATCATTACATCTGGCTACAAAAATTCGACACCAAGGTTTTTGCAGCAGATTGTGGGAAAGCCAATGGTCTTCTGTGGGTCGCGCTTGTGTGATCAGGATTTTCTGGCATTGCCCAGCCGAGTCCGGGATGCGGGCTGTAGCGCGGGTCTTGAGACATGCGGGTAAGCAATTGCTGCCATGGCGCATCGAGAAGCGGCTGGGTGCCTGCGACGTGCTTCAAGGGAAGCACCTCTTTTGCCAAAAGCGTTCCCGGGTCATGGCGAAGGGCGTGAGCACCACGACCGTCGCCAGTTCCAACGACCTGGATAGACGCCAGTTCAGGGGGCAGGGCGGGTGCCCTCGTCAGGCCCGCCCTCCAGCACGCGCAGCAGCAGGGAGAGCCTCTCATCCAGCTCGGCCAGTTCGGCGGCAGGCATGGGCGCCAGCATGGCGCGCTCGTTGTCCAGGTGCGCTTCCACCGCGCGGTCTATCAGCTCCAGCCCCTGGTCGGTGAGCTGCACCAGCATGCTGCGCGCGTCCTGCGGGTTGGGCAGGCGCTGCACCAGGCCGCGCGTCTCCAGGCTTTTCATGCGGTGGGTCATGGTGCCCGAGGTGACCATGAGCGTGGAAAACAGGGCCGTGGGCGTGAGGCAGAAGGGCGCGCCCGAGCGGCGCAGCGTGGCCAGCACGTCGAATTCCCACATGGTCATGCCGAAGCGTGCAAAGCATTCCTCCAGCCGCTGCTCCAGCAGGGCGGCGCAGCGCTTGATGCGGCCTATGGGGCCCATGGGGCTGGGGTCCAGGTCGGGGCGTTCGCGGCGCCATTGGGCCAGGATGGTGTCGACATGGTCGGGCAGGCGTTGGGAGGAGGGTTGGGAGGGGGGGTGGGTCATTTGTCTTGATTTTAAGATAAATCGTGCATAATGGGTTTGTCTTGAATTGAAGATAAATCCATGTCCTCCTCCTCATCGTCCTGTGCCTCCACGGCTCCTGCTGCAGCCAGCGCTGCCATGTCATGGCGCGACATCCTGCTGACCGCGCTGGCCCCCGCCATCTGGGGTTCCACCTACATCGTCACTTCCGAACTGCTGCCGCCGGACCGGCCGTTCACGGCCGCGCTGATCCGTGTGCTGCCGGCCGGGCTGCTGCTGGTGCTGTTCACGCGGCGGCTGCCAGCGGGTTCGGGCTGGTGGCGGCTGGCGGTGCTGGGCGGGCTGAACATCGGCGTGTTCCAGGCGCTGCTGTTCGTGGCGGCCTACCGTTTGCCGGGCGGGCTGGCGGCCGTGCTGGGCGCCGTGCAGCCGCTGCTGGTGATGGCGCTGGCCTGGGGCGTGGACGGGCGGGTCCCCGCGCGGCTGACGCTGTGGGCCGCCGTGGCCGGCATTGCGGGCATGGCAGTGCTGCTGCTGTCGCCGCAGACGGTGTTCGAGCCCGTGGGCATGGCGGCGGCGCTGGCCGGCGCGGTGTGCATGGCGGCCGGCACGTGGCTGACGCGGCGCTGGCGCGTGGACTTGCCGGTGCTGGCGCTGACGGGCTGGCAACTGCTGTTTGGCGGGCTGATGCTGCTGCCGCTGGCCTGGTGGGTGGATGCGCCGCTGCCCGCGCTGTCTTTCACCCAGCTGGGTGCCTATGCCTACCTGTGTCTTGCCGGCGCGCTGCTGGCCTATGTGCTGTGGTTTCGCGGCATCGGGCGCCTGCCTTCGGTGGCCGTGTCGTCATTGGGCTTGTTGAGCCCGCTCACCGCCGTGGTCCTGGGCTGGGCGCTGCTGTCGCAGTCCATGACGGGCATGTCCTTCCTGGGCCTGCTGGTGGTGCTGGCCAGCGTGCTGGTGGTGCAGTGGTCTGCTTCGCGCGGCGCCTGAGTTTCTGGCATCGAGGTTCCTCTTTTTTCCCACCGAGCGTTTCACATGACTTCTTCCGAACTTTCCTCCATGCCCATCGGGCAGGCCATCGCTTCGCGCATTTCCGCAGACCGTTTCGAGCCCGGCCGCCCGCTGGCCGACGAAACCCTGGCCGCGCTGGTGGCCCAGGCCTCGCTGTCCCCGTCGGCCTACAACCTGCAGAACTGGCGCTTCATTGCCGTGCGCACACCCGAGGCCAAGGCGCGGCTGAAGGCCGCCGCCCATGGGCAGCAGAAGGTG
This sequence comes from Delftia sp. DT-2, assembly GCF_028401915.1. NCBI lineage: Bacteria > Pseudomonadati > Pseudomonadota > Betaproteobacteria > Burkholderiales > Comamonadaceae > Delftia > Delftia sp. DT-2. Next base: position 106,356 of record NZ_JAQOTI010000015.1, on the reverse strand, counting down.
GAGGACGCCTCTGCCGTCTTCATCGTCTGCGGCACGCTGGCCGCCCATGCGCGGCTGGCGGAGTTCTTGCAGCCCAGCGTGGACAGCGGCGTGATGAGCCAGCGCACGGCCGATGGCTGGGTGGCGCAGGCCCATGCCGCGCATGCGGACAACCTGCAGCTGCAGCGCGACGAGGCCGTGCGCTCGGCCTCGCTGGCGGCCATGACGCTGATGCTGTCCGCCCAGGGCCTGGGGCTGGCGAGCTGCCCCATGGTGGGATTCGATGCGGAACTGCTGGCAGCGGGCTTTGGCCTGCAGGCCCACGAACTGCCCGTGATGCTGGTGGCCGTGGGCCACGCGGCCGGCACGCTGCGCCCGCAGAAGACGCGCAGGCCGCTGGCCGACATCCTGGCCTACGCCTGAGCGTGGGATGGGTTGGCCGGGTGCGGGCTCAGCTGGCAGGCTGCAGCTGCATGCCCAGGCGCGAGAACAGGATCTGCCGGCCGTCGCCCTGCAGGCGCTGTATCACCATGCCACCATCGCGGTGCAGGTAGATGCGCAGGGCGCTGCCGTTGCCGGGATCGTGGTCCAGGTAGCAGGGGTCCTTGTCCAGGTCCTTCCAGCCATGGGGTTCGACCAGCCGGCGGCCGGCGATGCGGCGCAGCTCGGACTCGGGCGCCGCGAAATAGGTGTGGGTCTGCAGCCACAGCGTGCGCAGCTGTTCGAAGGCCTGGTCGCGAGAAGAACAGGCGGGCGCAGCCTCCAGCAGGGACAGCAGCATATCCAGAAGCTGATCGTATGAATACTGCATGCCGCGCCCCTTTCAGCGATCGACGGTGCGCACCGCGCATCCTCGATCAGCGTAACCGGATATGGCGCGAATGTGAACAAAGCATGACCGTGGTGGTTTGTCGCTATTGCCAGTCCGTACCGACAGTGATTGGCGCGGCTGTTGCATGTGGGGCATGTGAGGCATGTGGGGCAAGGGCCTGGATGGCCGGACAATGGCCGGCAGATCCGGCGTGATGTTTGTCTTTTGCGCCTGCCCCGCTGTTGCCGCCATCTTCCTGTTTCCCTCCACTTGTGCTGCCCATGGAACGCTTCACCATCTCCATCGACGACGACCTGGCCCGTGATTTCGACGGCTGGATCGCCGCGCGCGGCTACGACAACCGCTCCGAAGCCATACGCGACGTGCTGCGTGCCCACCTGGCCCAGGTGCGCGAGCGCGAGGACGCCGACGGCCTGTGCGTGGCGAACCTGTCCTATGTCTACAACCACCACGAGCGCGATCTGTCCGAGCGCCTGGCCAGCCTGCAGCACGACCACCATGAGCTGCACATGGCCACCACGCACGTGCACCTGGACCACGAGCAATGCATTGAAACCGTCATGCTGCGCGGCCCGGCCAGCGCCGTGCGGCGCTTTGCCGACACCATCACGGCCGAGCGCGGCGTGCACCACGGCCAGCTCAACGTGGTGATGGTGCGCAGGGCAGAGACTGGCGGGCACGATCACGCGCACCACCATCCGCATTCGCACGACGATTGAGCCAGTCCGGGGCCGGGCGCCTTGCGCAGGCCCTGTCATGCAGGTCGGTATGAAGTTTGCTTTTTTCTTCATACAACTCCTGGAAACGCATGACACATCCCCTGAATTCCCCTTCCCGGCGCCTTGCCGTGCACCAGATTGCAGCAGCTGGCCTGCTGGGCCTGGGTTGCATTCCCCATGTCGGTGCACAGCAGGCGGGCAACGCCACGGCCAGCCTGCAGGCTGTCGAGGTCAAGGGCCAGACCGCGCGCGGCGCCTCGGCCGCCTACACCACCAGCGTGATCGAGGCCGAGGACATCGCCAACGCCCATGTCAGCCATCCGCAGGAGCTGCTGCGCCAGGTGCCGGGCATGAACGTGCAGAACTACCAGCTGTCCGGCGTGGGTGACGCCATCGTCATGCGCGGCTTCGGCGGGGGCGGGCACGGCGGCGACGTGGGCGTGGTGCTGGACGGCATTCCACTGAACGAGGCCATGTCGCATGCCGACGGCTATGTGGACCTGGGCGTCATCGTGCCGCTGGAGATGGAGCGCATCAGCATCTACAAGGGGCCGGTGTCGGCGCTGTACGGAAACTTCAACCGCGCAGGGCTGATGGCGATAGAGACGCGCAAGCAGGGCGACTACACCCCCTACCGCGAGGCCGACGTGAGCATGGCCTCGCACGGCACGCTGGACGCTCAGGCGGCGCTGGGGCTGAAGCCGGGCGATGACGAGTTCCTGAACCTGGCGGCCCAGCACTACCGCACGGACGGTTTCCGCGCGCAGTCGCAAATGCAGCGCAGCACGGCATCCCTGCGCTGGAGCAAGCGGCTCTCGTCGCAGCTGGAAGTGGCGCTGTCGGCACGGCTGCACCACGGCGAGGGCGACTCGCCTTCGTACCTGACGGCGGGGCAGTTCGCACGCGATCCGCATGGCATCGATCCGCGCGCCATGAACGATGGCACGCGCAAGAACTTCGCCACGCTGCGCGCCGATGTGCAGTACGCGCTCTCGCCACGGCTGACCTGGCTGGGCTATGCCTACACCACGCAGCAAAGCTTCACGCGCTGGTTCAGCCGGCCCATCGACGCACTGCAGTGGCGCCAGCGCGAGGAAAGCTATGACCGCGCCGTCTACGGCGCAGGCACCAGCCTCAATGGCCGCCATGCCACGGCGCTGACCCCGATCAACTGGGTGGCGGGTCTGGAGGCCGTGCGTGAGTCCACCGACTACCAGTTCTACGATGGCCTGCAGTGGCGCGAGCGCACGGGCGCTGCCCTGGATGACCGCAATTCCAGGCTCAACACCCTCTCGGCCTTTGCCGAGGTGGATGCGCCCGTTCACCGCCTGCTGCAGCTGTCCGCCGGCCTGCGCTGGGATCGCTTCACGGGCGGCTGCCGTCCCAACGGCCCTGAGGCGGGCAGCGACCCCTGCGGCCCGCTGGCGCGCACCTCGCATGCCAGTCCCAAGCTGGGCCTGCGCTCGCAGGTGGCGCCGGGTGTGCTGCTGCGCGCCAGCTGGTCCGAAGGATTTGCGCTGGCCAGCGATTTCGCCAAGTACGCGCTGGGCGCCGCGCAGCTCGATCCCAACATCTTCCGCCAGACTGAAGTGGGCGCGCAGATCAAGCCCATGCCGGGCCTGGTGCTGGATGTGGCCGCCTATAGGCTGCAGTCCTCGGGCGAGATCCGCAGCGTGGCGCCCGGCGTCTATGAGAACTTCGGCGCAACGCGCCGCACGGGCGTGGAGGCCAGCGCGCTGTGGGCCGTGCGCAAGAACCTGGACCTGCAAGTGGCCTGGGGCAGCGCCCATTCGCGCGTGACCGAGAACGGCAACCCGGCCCTGGTCGGCAACCAGGTGGCCGGCGTGCCCCGGCAGACGGCCACCGTGGGCCTGGCCTGGCGCCCGCTGGCGCAGTGGGAAGGCTCGCTCACCTGGCGCCGCGTGGGCCGCTATGCCGTCACCGCCGACAACAGCGTCTTCTATGGCGGCTACGCCACCTGGGACCTGGGCCTGAGCTGGCGCCTGCCTTCGGCGCGCAGCCGCATCTACGCCGTGGTCTCCAACCTGGGGGACAAGGCCTATGCCACGTCGGCCTCGGTCATCCGCGGCGTGCCGCTGTTCGCGCCCGGAGCGCCGCGCACGCTCAAGGTCGGCGTGCAGACGCAGTTTTGAGGAAACCCCAAATGAGAAACAGGTACATGACAGCCCGCCATCCCTTCGCCGCCGCAGCGTTCGCTGCGCTGCTGGCCTGCGCACCGCTGGCCCAGGCCCACAACGTCTGGCTGGAGCCCGATGCCGACGGCGCCTACACCGTGCAGTTCGGCGGCCATGAGGGCAAGCTGGAGAACTTTGCGGCCGGCAAGCTCAAGAGCGTTGAGGCCTATGACGCGCGCGGCCGCCGCATCGACGTGGCCGTGCAGCCCGTGCCCGGCGGCGCCCGCGCCACGCCGGCCCGCAAGGCCGCGCTGCTGGCCGCGCATTTCGACAACGGATTTTTCAGCCGCGTGGGCGAGGGGCCGATGGTCGAAAAGCCCATGACCGAGAACCCCGGTGCCACCAGCGGCGTGCATGCGCTCAAGTTCCACAAGACCATCCTCGAATGGGGCCCGGTCACCCGCGAGAAGCTGGGCCAGACCCTGGAGATCATCGCCAGGACCCGCCGCTCGCCCCACGCGGGCGAGCCCCAGCAATTCCAGGTGCTGCTGAACGGCCAGCCCCGGGCCGGCGTGCGCGTGTCGCTGGGAGAAAGCGGTCCGCCACTGGCAACCGATGCCGACGGCCTGGTGACCGTCACACCGCGTGCCGGCATGAACCAGCTGCTGGCCATCGTGCGCCTGCCCGTGGCAGGCGATGCGCGCACCACCAGCCTCAGCTACGAGTACCTGCTGGGGTTCTCGGCGCATTGAAAGGGACTGGCGGCCCGGCCCGGCGTGGCCCGGCCCGGCGTGGCCCGGCGCTGTGGGGTCAGTCCAGCGCCAGGCGCCGGTCTGCAGCCAGCTTCTTCCACTTGGCGTTGTCCTGGGACATGAAGCGCTGGATCTCGGGCAGGGACATGGGCGTGGCCACGGCCCCGGCGGCCTGCAGCGTGGGGCGCAGCTCGGGCGACTGTATGGCCTGGTTGATCCACTGGTTGAGCTGGGCCAGCCGCTCGGGGGGCGTGCCGGAGGGCACGGCCACGGCATACCACTGGGTGGCCTCGTAGCCGGGCACGCCAGCCTCGCGCATGGTCGGTACATCAGGCAGGCTGTCTATGCGCGTGGCGCTGGTCACGGCATAGGCCTTCAGCCGGCCCGACTGGATGTGCGGCAGCACGGGCGTCACGCCCAGCATGGCCAGGGGGATCTGCCCGCCCACCACATCGGTCACGGCCTGCCCGCCGCCCTTGTACGGCACATGCACCATGCTGGTGGCCGCCAGGGCGTTGAGCAGTTCGCCGGCCAGATGCTGGGAGGTGCCCGTGCCCGAACTGGCGTAGCTCCATTGGCCCGGTTTGGCTTTCATGGCGGCTACCAGTTCGCCCAGGCTGCCGGCCGCACCCGGGGCCGGGCCCACCAGCACCATGGCGCCCCGGGCCATCACGGCCACGGCGGTCAGCTCGCGGCCCACCTCGGGCTGGCGCGGGCCGGACAGCTGCGGACCGGGAACGGAGACCAGGGTCAGGCCATCTGCAGGTGCCTTCGCTGCCGCCTGCAGGCTGATCGCGCCCGAGGCGCCCGGCCGGTTTTCCACCACCACGCTGACACCGGCCCTGGCCTCCAGTTGCCGGGCCACATGGCGGGTCAGCACGTCCAGGCTGCCGCCGGGCGCAAAGCCCACGATCCAGGTGATGGGCTTGCCCTGCGGCGCGTGCGCCGGGGAATCGGCCGCGCGGGCCGTGGGCAGTGCAAGGGCCAGCAGGGCTGCGGCGGCCAGGGGGAGCAGTGCATGGCGGCGGGTGGTCGGCAGGCGGCCGCTGGCCTGCGGGGCGGGTAGGGGTGCGCAGGTCATTGGTCGGGGGCGCCGGGCCCGGTGTTGGGGTGTGCCTTGCAGCTTTCGTTGAAGCGCTGGACCATGGTCAGCATGGGGTTGAGCACCCAGGTGTTGAAGATCAGCACGTCATGCTCCTCCTTCGGGTCGCGAACGATGTTGAACAGGTAGGGGGACTCCAGCTTGCCCTTGCTCTCGTTGACCTCGGGCTCCCAGTAGAAATGCAGCTTCCAGTCGCGCCACTTCGCGGCCCGCAGCTGGTCCTTGATGTAGAAGAGAAAGCCCTCGCGCGCGGACCGGGGCTCGCCCAGCAGGAAGGCCGTCTGGTCCAGGCCGTCGATGGGCCGGTCCTGCGGCACGGCAGCGCCCGCCACCGCCGCCAGGGTGGAGAAGATGTCGGTCACGTGCATGATTTCATTGCTGGTGCGCCCGGCCTGGATGCGGCCCGGCCAGCGTGCGATGAAGGGCACGCGCAGGCTGCCCTCCATGGCCGTGTGGTAGGTGCCGCGCCAGGGGCCGGCCGTGCCGCGGTAGGGCTGGCGGAACTCGGGGCCGTTGTCGCTGCAGAAGATGAACAGGGTGTCCTCGCGCAGGCCGAGCCGGTCGATCTCGTCCGAGATCTGGCCCACGCGGTGGTCCATCTCCACCATGGAGTCGGCAAAGTCGCCCTGGCCGGTGCGGCCCGCGAAATCCGCGTGCGGCAGCGTGGGAAAGTGCAGGTGCACCAGGGGCAGGTACAGGAAGAAGCGGCGGTCCCGGGCGTGGTTGCGGCGCATGAAGTCCAGCGAGCGCTCCACCAGCTCGGCATCGATGTTGCGCCGCGATTCCAGGTCATAGACCTTGACATCGTCCGAGGGCGCGCCCGCGCGGCCTTCCATGATGTGGGGCAGGGGCGCCACCAGGGGGTCGTAGCCCGTGGTCGCGGTGAACTGGCTTTCGTCCGTGGTGCGGGGAATGCCGTACCACTCGTCGAAACCCCGGTCCGAGGGATAACGGCCTGGAATGTCCCCCAGATGCCATTTGCCGAAATGCGCCGTGGCATATCCCTGGGCGGACAGCAGCTGGGCCAGCGTGGTCTCGCCGCGCGTCAGGCCCTGTGGCAGCCCGGCCGGCACCGATTGCAGGGCACCCGTGCGGATGGGGTGGCGCCCCGTCATCAGGGCCGAGCGCGTGGGCACGCAGTCGCTTTCCACGTTGAAGTTCTGCAGCAGCAGTCCCTCGGCGGCCAGCTGGTCGATGCGCGGAGTGGGCGCGCCGCGCAGCGCACCGCCACCGTAGCAGCCCAGCTCGCCCCAGCCCAGGTTGTCCGCGACGATGAGCACGATGTTTGGTGGGTTCATGATGTGGCTCAAAAAGTTTCCATGCCAAAACTCTAGCCACAAGCCCTGTCTTGGTGATAACCAAACCAGCGAAAATCGATGCACATCTGGAATGGCTTTGCTCGGCAAGGTGGCAAGCTTTCTCGTTTTTCTTCGTTGACAAGGAATGGCATGACGGGATTTGCCTATAACGAGCTGGCCTGCTTTCTGGCCGTGGCCGAGCATGGCCATTTCGGGCGTGCGGCCGCTGCCCTGCAACTGACCCAGCCGGCCGTCTCCAAGATCGTGCGCCGCGTGGAGCAGGGCGTGGGAGCGGCCCTGTTCACGCGCGGAACGCATGGCGTGGCGCTGACCAGCAGCGGCCAGCTGTTCATGGAGCCCGCGCGCCGACTGGTGCTGCGGCATGAGGAGACGATGCGCGCCGCCAGCGACATCCAGGCCCAGCATGTGGGCCTGATCCGCCTGGGCTTCACGCAGGCCACCTCGGAAAGCCGCGCTACCCGCGCCGTGGCCGAGCTGCTGCGCCGCCGCCCCGGCCTGCGCGTGCGGCTGACCGTGGGCAAGTCCGACGACCTGGAGCGCGCGCTGCTCGACGGCAGCCTGGACCTGGCCGTGGTGCCGTCCTACCCGGGCCATGCCACGCGCTGCGCCCAGGTGGTCATCGGCGAGGACGAGCTATGGGCCGCCGCACGGCCGCGCCACCCGCTGTTCCAGCTGGCGCTGGAGCAGGGCCTGAGGTTCGGGCATTTGCAGGGCTACTCCTGGGCCTTGCCGGCACCGGGCGCCGCCGTGCGCAAGGTTGTGGACGAGGCCTTCGCGGCCCAGGGCCTGGGCGCGCCCACCGTGGCCCTGGAGATCCAGCACAACACCGAGGCCACCATCGACATCGTGGGCCAGACCGACCTGCTGTGCTACGTGCCCAGCCATGTGCTGCGCAGCAACCCCGAGCGCCTGCAGTCCCTGCCCATCCCCGAGCTGCGCACGCGCCGCAGCTGGCTCCTCATCAGCCACCCCAAGGCCCATTGGTCGCCGCTGATGTCCGCGCTGCGGGACCTGACGCTGGGGTAGCGGCCCGTAAAGCAGGGCCGGGGCAGGCTGGCTTCAGATGTTCAAGGTGTCTTGCGCTCAGGCAGAGACGGGCGTGGAGCTGCCCCCCAGGTGCCGGGCCGGCCGGTGCGTGTAGCGGTCCAGCGCCAGGCCGTCGGTGCTGATTTCCGGGCTGCGGCCGGTGATCAGGTCGGCGATCAGGCGGCCCGAGCCGCAGGCCATGGTCCAGCCCAGCGTGCCGTGGCCGGTGTTCAGGAACAGGTTGGAGTAGCGCGTGGCGCCGATGATGGGCGTGCCGTCCGGCGTCATGGGCCGCAGCCCGGTCCAGAAGCTGGCGCGCGCCACATCGCCGCCCGGGAAAAGGTCGTTGACCACCAGCTCCAGCGTGGCGCGGCGGCGCGGGTCCAGGCGCAGGTCGAAGCCGCCCAGCTCGGCCATGCCGCCCACGCGGATGCGGTCGTCAAAGCGGGTGACGGCAATCTTGTAGGTCTCGTCCAGCACCGTGGACTGCGGCGCCAGCGCCGGGTTGCCCAGCGGCACGGTGAGCGAATAGCCCTTGACGGGGTAGACGGGCAGGTCCAGCCCCAGCGGCTCCAGCGCCTGGCGCGAGTAGCTGCCGAAGGCCATCACGTAGCGGTCGGCGGTCAGCAGTTCGCCATTCACGCGCACGCCGGCAATGCGGCCGCCTTCGACGACCAGGCCATCCACGTTCTGGTTGAAGCGCAACTCCACGCCCAGGCCGGTGGCGATGCGGGCCAATTCATTGGTGAAGCGGTGGCAGTCGCCGGTCTCGTCCTTGGGCAGGCGCAGGCCGCCGGTCAGCCGGTCGCGCGCCTGGGCCAGCGCGGGTTCCACCTGGGCCAGCTGGTCGCGGTCCAGCAGTTCGTAGGGCACGGCGCATTCGCCCAGCACGGCCACATCGCGCCCCACGGCGTCCAGCTGGGCCTGGGTGCGGAACAGCTGCAGCGTTCCGCCCGTGCGCTGCTCGTAGGCGATGCCGGTGTCGGCGCGCAGCTGCTGCAGGCAGCTGCGGCTGTACTCGGCCACGCGCATCATGCGTTCCTTGTTGACGGCGTAGCGCTGGGCAGAGCAGTTGCGCAGCATCTGCGCCATCCAGCGCAGCTGGAACAGGCTGCCGTCCAGGCGCACGGCCAGCGGCGCGTGTTCCTGCAGCATCCACTTCAGGGCCTTGAGCGGAATGCCGGGCGCCGCCCAGGGCGTGGAGTAGCCGGGCGAGACCTGGCCCGCGTTGGCAAAGCTGGTTTCGGACGCGGGCGCATCCTGCCGGTCCAGCACCGTGACCTCGGCACCGGCCCGCGCCAGGTAGTACGCACTGGTCACGCCGATGACACCGCCGCCAAGAACAAGGACTTTCATGGGATTTACCGCCAGGTCAACAAGATGAAATCAAAGTCTATTGACGATGAGGCAGTGGAAATCACTGAAATATTGATACTCTCCAGTGATTGATCATCCCCGGGAAGCACCGCCATGGCCGCCAGAAGTGAAAACCGCGTGCTCGACCGCACCGACCGCAAGATCCTCGACATCCTGCAGCGCGACGGCCGCATCTCCATGACCGAACTGGCCGAGCAGGTCAGCCTCTCGGCCACGCCCTGTTCGGAGCGCGTGCGCCGCCTGGAGCGTGATGGCGTGATCACCGGCTACCACGCCCATCTGTCGCCCGAGGCGCTGGGCAAGACGCTGCTGGTGTTCGTGGAGATCAAGCTGTCGTCCAAGTCGGGCGAGGTCTTCGACAAGGTGCGCCAGGAACTGCTGCACGTGCCCGACGTGCTGGAGTGCTTCCTGGTCTCGGGCAGCTTCGACTACCTGGTCAAGGCCCGCCTGGGCGGCATGCGCGAGTACCGCCGCCTGCTGGGCGACATCCTCAAGAAACTGCCCGTGCCGGCCGAGTCGCACAGCTATGTGGTGATGGAAGAGGTCAAGGAGACGCTGGCGCTGCCTGTGGATCGGTGAGGGAGCCGTCCTCGGTGTTCCAGGGTCGGATCTACCCCCATTCCTCATTGTTATTTACTGTTTGAAACGTTTGTCGCAATAGATTTGATTCAAATGGGGTATTGTGCGATCCCATCCAAATGGATATTGGACGGCAGATCGGTCGTTATGGAGTTTCGCATTCATCGGCGCTCTCCGTTGAAAAGTAGGCAGGACGGCAACTTGGAGTTCCATTCCAATGGCGGTATTGCAAATATTTGTCATTGAATGGTGAATTTTTGGGATTGGTGATTTTTAAGGTTCAATGCCAGTGATAACTTGATAGCTCAAATCTATCTATCGCTGGGAGTTCTATGAAAAATCACGCCCTCATGGCTGCCTTGATGGCCGGTGCAGCAATCTCGGCCTGCCCACCCGCCAGCGCGCAAGTGACGCGTTACTTCGGGGAGATGAGAACCTCCTACTCGGATTTCCAGGATCGCACGGCTTGTCCCCTGGGGCCTCACGGCTCATGCCAGGATTTTCCGAGGACCGCCCGCCTGGCCGGCTGGTTTGAAACGGCCGCACCCTTGCAGCCCGACCTGGACGAGAGCGAAATAAGGGCGCTGGTGACTTCCTATGGTTTCTCGGACGGATTGACCACCTACAGCAGTGCCGATCCGGATGTGCGCGCATTCATTTTCAGGGTTTCCACGGACAGTGGGTCCAATATCGTGAGAAACAGAATCCACCTTCAACGCTGGCTGACGGGAAACAATCCGCACCGCTCCATCAATGGCGTTGGCCCGGGTGGATCTCCCAATGATGTGGATATGCTGAGCCGGTTTGAAATGGCCACGGAACAGGTGGCGGCCGTGAACAACGCGATGTGCGCTTCCCTGTTTTCGGAAACATCCCAGCACGTCAGCCATTCGGGTGAGAGCGACACCTGTCTGGGGACCTATGAGATGCCCGACAACGGCGTGTCCGTTGCGTGGACCGGGGCGCCCGTGCAAAACCAGAACGTCATGTCCTGGCACAGGGAGGCCGTGCATCCTGCCCTGTCGTTGACCCACAGCATCTCGCCCGCAGGCCAGGTGCAGGCGGGGCAGGAGGTGCGCTACACCATCACCGTCAGGAATATGGGGACCGTGGCCGCCACCCAGGCGCAGATTGCCGACAGCCTGCCTGCCGGCCTGGAGCGCGCCACCTGGACCTGTACGCCCGGCGCCAGCACGCCATGTCCCGTGGCGTCAGGCTCCGGATCGCTGGCGGTCACGGTGCCCGTGTTCGCGGCAGGAGACTCGCTGGTGTTCACCGTGATGGCCAGCGTGTCCAACCCGGCGCCCGCAACCATTACCAATGTGGCCACCGTGGATGCCGGGGACCCGTCGGTGCAGTGCATGCAAGCAGGGCAGGTCGTGGGAACGGTGCCGTGCATGGCTTCCGCGTCCATCAATACGGTGGCGGCTTTCCCCGGCGGTGGCCAGGTGACCCCCGTGCCGACGCTGCAGCACACAGCCCTTGTGGTCCTGAGCCTGCTGGCCGCAGCCATTGGATGGAGGGGGCTGGGGCGGCGCCAGCGGGTCGGCGCGGGCCGCTGACGCGGCCACAGGGACGCTGGCGCAGCTAGGTCGCGCTGGCGTCCTGCGCGGCGGCGCCCATTTTCTGGCGCGTGTCCTCGTCGAGCAGGCTGCGCACCTGGGCGAACAGAGGATCGGCGCCCGTGTACTTCCTGCCGTAGCCCAGGTTGAAGCCGTAGTCGAAATCCTGCGGATTGATCCCCTGGTTGTGCTGCAGGATGGTCTCCAGCTTGTCCAGGGCCTTGACGGCGCGGGCCTCGGGCGTGGCGGCGTCTTCGTACTCCTGCCACAGGGCCATGATGGCGTCGCGGTGCCCGGGCTGCAGCGAGCGGGTCAGGTGCAGCAGGTCGGCCTTTTCCTGCGCGCTCTTGTCGGGGTGCTGGTTCTTTTCCACGGCGGGGATGTCGCCGTGGATGGCCTCGCCCAGGTCGTGGATCACGCACAGCTTGAGCAGCTTGAGCATGTCCAGCTGTGCGAATTGGTCCTCGAAGGCGATGGCCATCAGGCACAGGCGCCAGCTGTGCTCGGCCGTGCTTTCGGTGCGGCCGGTGGAGGTGTGGGCGCTGCGCAGCACGCTCTTGAGCTTTTCCGCCTCGCGCAGGAAGTCCAGGCGGCCCTTGATGTTGTTGATATCCATGGCGGATATTCTCGTCGGCTTTCACCAGGGCCGCGCGCGTCCGGGCTCAGTCGATCAGCCGCCCCTGCGCATCCCAGAACGGGTGTGGGCCGTCAAACTGGCCGCTGGCCACGGCATGGCTGACCAGTCGGCCGCCAGGCGGCAGGGCGTGCAGCATGAAGCCGGGCGGCTCCAGCGTCCAGGCCGATGCGGCGTCGGGCGCCAGGTCCAGGCAGACCTGGTGGGCGGGCGCAGGCGAGGTCATGGCCACCGTGCCGCCAAAGGCGACCTGGATGCTGCGGTGCAGGTGGCCGCAGATGACGCGCTGCACGTTGGGGTGGCGGCGCACCAGGTCTTCCAGCGCCTGGGCACCCTGCAGCAGGCCGATCTTGTCCATGTGGCCTATCAGGGTCTCGAAGGGCGGGTGGTGCATGGCGATGACCACGGGGCGGCCTTCGCTGGCGGCCAGTTGCAGCTCCAGCCATTGCAGGCGTTCCTCGCACAACGCGCCCTCGCTGTGGCCGGGCACCACGGTGTCCAGCGCGATCAGCCGCAGATCGCCGATGTCCACGGCGTACTGGATGAAGCCTTCGCTGCGCAGCCAGGTGAGCTCGGGAAAGGCGGTGCGCAGCGCGTCGCGGTCGTCGTGGTTGCCGGGCAGCAGGTAGATGGGAAGCGTGCCCAGCGGCGCCAGCAGGCTGCGCAGGTGGGCGTATTCGGCGGGCCGGCCGAAGTCGGTCAGGTCGCCGGTGATCACCAGGGCATGCGGTGGCTGGGGCAGGGCGAGCACGCTTTGCACGCTGCTTTCCAGGTACCGGGCGGTATCGATGCGGCGGTAGGTCAGGCGGCCGGGTTCGCGGATATGCAGGTCGGTGAGCTGGGCCAGGAAGGTGGTCATGGAGGGGCGCAGGGTTTCAGGCGTGGGCATGGTTGGGCATCCATTGGTGGGGGGCGATGCGCAAGGCCACGCGGTCGCCCGATTGCGCGGCGTGGTCGCGGGCCACGTCGGCCATCAGCGGCGTGTGGCCCGCCAGCTCCAGCGTGAGCTGCAGGCGGTCGCCCAGGAAGACGCGGCGCGCCACGGATGCGGGCACGGCGCCCGGCGTGCCGGCGGCGCAGACCTCGATGTCTTCAGGGCGCAGCAGCAGCCGGGCCGCGCCCGTGCATTCGGCCGGGCAGGCCAGTTCCATGCCGGCCAGCGCCAGCCGGTTGCTGCGCGCATCGTCTTCGCTGCGTTCGACCTGGTTCACGCGCCCCAGGAAGGTGGCGACAAAGGGATGGGCCGGTCGGCGGTACAGGCTCTCACCGTCGCCCACCTGCAGGATGCGGCCTGCCTGCATGACGGCCATGCGGTCGGCAATGGCCATGGCCTCCTGCTGGTCGTGCGTGACGTGGACGGCGGTGATGCGCAGCTGGCGCAGCAGCTGGGCCAGCTCGTCACGCAGGGTTTCCTTGAGCTTGGCGTCCAGCGCGGTCAGCGGCTCGTCCAGCAGCAGCACGCGCGGGCGCGATGCCACGGCGCGGGCCAGGGCCACGCGCTGGCGCTGGCCGCCGGACAGTTCGGCCGGGCGCTTGTGCTCCAGGCCGTTCAGGCGCACCAGGTCCACCAGTTCGCCCACCACGCGGCGCTGCTCCTGCTCGGACGCGCCGCGTATGCGCAGGCCGTAGCCAATGTTGGCCTGCACGCTCATCTGCGGGAACAGCGCGTAGTGCTGGAACACCATGCCCACCTGGCGCTTTTCTATGGGCACGCGGGTGACGTCGGCGTCGCCGAAGGCGATGCGGCTGCCCGCATCCGGCGTCTCCAGCCCCGCGATGATGCGCAGCAGCGTGGTCTTGCCGCAGCCCGAGGGTCCCAGCAGGGCCAGCACCTCGCCGGGCTCCACGCGCAGGTCGGTGGCCTGCAGGCCGCGCGTTCCGTCGGCATAGGTCTTGGCGCATTGCCGGATGTCGATGGCGACGCTGTTACTTTCCATAATGCTTCTCGATGAAATGCCCCAGCGCCTGCAGCAGCCACATCACGGGCAGGATGACGATGAGGAAGATGAGGGTATAGGCCGAGCCCACCTCGATGCGCATGGACGCATAGCTGTCGGCCAGGCCCACGGGCAGGGTGCGCGTCAGCGGCGTATGCAGCATCCAGGTCAGGTTGAACTCGCCCATGGACAGGGTGAACACCATCAGGCAGGCGGCCACGATGGCGGGCAGCACGGCAGGCACCAGCACGCCCAGGAAGCGCTGCGCGAACGAGGCGCCCAGGCTGCGCGCAGCCTCCTCCAGCGCCACCAGCTCCTGGCGGCGCAGTGCCGAGCCCACCATGCGCACCATGAAGGGCAGGGTGAACACCACATGGCCCACCAGGATGAAGGCAAAGCTCTGGCGGAAGGCGGCCACGCTGCCATAGGCCAGCAGCAGGGCCAGGGCGCTGGCCAGGCCCGGAATGGCCACGGGCAGGGTCAGCAGTTCCTCGAAATGCCGGGCCCAGGGCGAGCGGCTGCGCGCCAGCGCATAGGCGCAGGGCACGCCCAGCACCAAGGTCATGGCCACGCAGGCGCAGGCCAGCAGCAGCGACATCAGCACGGTATTGCCGTAGCCGGCCCAGACCTCGGCCAGCCAGCGCGTGGTCAATCCGCTGGACAGGCCCTGGCCGTAGTTCTGCACCAGCCCGGCCAGCACCGACAGCAGCATGGGCGCCAGCATGAACACGGTGACGGTGGCCGTCACCAGCCACATCAGCGGCGGCATTTTTGGCCGCCGGGCCGCCCCAAGGCAAAAAGCGGCCCCTTCGGGGGGCCGCGGACCTTGCGCTGCAAGGGCAGCGTGGGGGCTATTTTTTTGTGTGGTCCGCATGGTCAGACTCCTGTGGCGGCCGGACCCGCCCAGCGCCGCGACAGCCACAGCACCAGCCAGGTGATCAGCCCCAGGCTGATCGACAGGCTGGCGGCCAGGGCGAAGTTGGCGTAGTTGGTGAACTCGTTGTAGATGGTGATGGGCAGCACCTCGAACTTGCTCGACAGCGTGAAGGCCGTGCCGAAGGCGCCGACCGACGTGGCGAACACGATGGCGCCGCAGGCCAGCGTGGTGGGCAGCAGCTGCGGCCACCACACATCGCGCGCCACGCGCCAGCCGTTGCCGCCCAGCGAGCGCGCGGCCTCCTCCAGGTGCGGGTCCAGCGCCTCGGCCGCTGCCGTGTAGGAGGCAATGGCGCGCGGCAGCGAAAAGTACAGGTAGCCCAGGAACAGGCCCAGCAGCCCGTAGGCGAAGGTGATCCGCTCGCTGCCCAGGGCCACCGACAGATCGGCCAGCGCGCCCTGGCGCCCGCCCAGCAGGATGATGAAAAAGCCGATGATCACGCCCGGAAACGACAGCGGCAGCGTCAGCAGCGACAGCAGCAGGCCGCGCCCCGTGAAGCGGTGGCGCGCCAGCGCAATGCCCATCACCGCGCCGGTCAGCAGCGTGGCCACGGTCACGGCCAGCGACAGGGCCAGCGTCTGCAGCAGGCTTTGCAGGTACAGCGCGTCGGTCAGGGTGGCGAAATAGGTGCGCCAGCCTTCACGCGCCGGCAGCGCCAGCAGCAGGCCGGCCGGCAGCAGCCAGAACGCCGCGAAGAAGGCCACGGCCGGCGCGCTGCAGGCCAGCAGCAGCGCGCGGGCGCGCCAGTCGCCCGGCGCTTGGGAGGGAATGCCCACGATGCAGTCCGCCCGGCTCAACGCACTTCACGCAGGTAGCGCGTGGAGAAGCCCTTTTGCACATCGGCCATCTTCTGGTAGTCCACCGAGGTGGCGCGTGCGTACTCGCTGGCGGGCAGGAAATGGCCGGCCACTTCCTTGGGCAGGGCCACGTCGCGCACCGGGCGCAGGTAGGCGTTGGCCCAGATGGACTGGCCCTTGTCGGACAGCACATAGTCCAGCACCTTCTTGCCGTTGTCCGTGTGCGGCGCCTTGTTCACCAGGCTCATCACATAGGGCATGACCACGGTGCCTTCCTTGGGGATCACGAAGTCCACGTCGGCCTTGTCCTTGTAGCGGGCGCGGTAGGCGTTGAAGTCGTAGTCCAGCAGGATGCCGATCTCGCCCGACAGCAGGCGCGCATACGAGGTCTGCTTGGGCACGATGGGCTCGTTCTTCTGCAGCTTCTTGAAGTAGTCGATGGCCGGCTGGAAGTTGTCCAGCGTGCCGCCCATGGCCTGGTTCACGGCCACGGCGCCCACATAGCCCACGAAGGCCGAGGCCGGGTCCAGGTAGCCCACCAGGCCCTTGTACTCGGGCTTGAGCAGGTCTGCCCAGGACTGCGGCACGGGCTTGCCGCCCAGCGCCGCCTTGTTGACCATGAAGCCCAGCGTGCCCGAGTGGATGGTCACCCACTCGCCCTTGGGGTCCTTGAGGCCGGCGGGAACCTGGTCCCAGTGGGCGGGCTTGTAGGCGGCGACCACGCCGTCTTTCTGCGCCTGGATGGCGAAGGTCACGCCCAGGTAGGTCACATCGGCGACGGGGCTGGCCTTCTCGGCCACCAGCTGGGCCAGCGACTGGCCGGAGTTCTTGTTGTCGGGCGGCACGGTGATGCCGGTATCGGCCTTGATGGCCTTGATCTGCGTGCCCCAGTCGGCCCATTCGGGCGGGCAGTTGTAGCAGATGGCGCTCTGGGCCAGCGCCGTGCCGCAGACGGCGGTGGTGGCGGCCAGCAGGGCAAGGTGCTTGATGGAGGGCTTGAAGGAGAGCTTGAAGGGGAGGGCAGTCAGTTTCATGGTGCGTACTCGAAGAGGTGGGGGAGCGTGGGGAAGGGGAGGGGCGCGGCCTTGGCTTGCGCGGGCCGCTGTTGTTGGTTTCAGAGCCGGCAGGACTCGCCGCTGCGCCAGCCATGCGGCAGGCACAGGCTGTCCTGCGCGGCCAGGGTTTTCTTGCCCGCCAGCGCATCGCACAGCAGGCGCACGCAGGCCGAGCCGATCTCGTGGTTGGGCTGGGAAATCGAGGCCAGCGAAGGCGTGAGATCGCCCGCCATGGCAATCCCGTCAAAGCCGACCACGCTGAGGTCCGCAGGCACGGAGAACCCGGCCAGCGATGCCGCGCGGATGGTGCGTATCGCCAGCAGATCGTTGCTGCAGACAATGGCCGTGGGCGGCGCCTGCTCGCTCAGGTGCTGCTGCAGCATCTGCACGGCGGTGGCGGCAAAGGGCACCTCCCAGACCGGCAGCGGCGACAGGCCTGCGGCCTGCATGCCCAGCGCATAGCCACGGCAGCGCTGCTGGGCGCGGTCGGACGCGCGCAACTGGCCCGTGACCATGCCGATGCGGCTGTGGCCTGCCGCAGCCAGGCGCAGCACCAGCTCCCTGACGGCGCCCGTGTTGTCCACGCCCACGCAGGCATGCTCATGGGTGTGGTGATAGGCCAGCACATAGGGCTTGCCGGCCTGGCGCACACGCGCCAGCGCCGCCGAATCGCCAGGGTTGGAGACCACCAGCACCAGCGCATCCACCCCGCTGGCCAGCAGCCGCGTGGTGGCCGCGTCTTCACCGGCGTGGTCGTATTCGGTGGTGCAGGGCGAAATCGCATAGCCGCGCAGCGCCGCCTGCGAGGCAATGCCCTGCAGGCACTCGGCAAACACCGGATTGGTGAGCGTGGGCAGCACCACGCCCAGCACCTTGCTGCTGCGCGTGCGCAGCGTGCGTGCGCTGGCATTGGCCACGTAGCCCACTTCCTGCGCCACGCGCAGCACCGTGCTGCGCGTTTGCGCATTGACCACCTCCGGCGAATTGAAAACCCGCGAAACGGTGGCGACGGACAGGCCCGCGCGGCGTGCGACCTCGGTGATGCTCATGGATGTAAACGATTTCTTGAAAACGTTTACATTGCACCCGCTGCGCGTGACAGGGAGGTGACGAAGGTTTGAAGCTTTTGTGGCAGTTCAGGCGCTGCCCGGGTAGTCCCTGACCACCTCCATGAATGCTGCCAGGATGGGAGACGTGTCGTCCCGCCGGTGGACGCAGCTCAGCTCGATGTCCTTGAGGAAGCGCGAGCGCAGCGGGCGGAAGACGACGCCCGGCAATCTCAGCATGGTTCCCGATTCGGGCGTGATGCACAGCCCCAGGCCTGCGCTGACCAGGGCGATGCAAGTGGTGACGTCCTCCACCTCCTGCATGACCTCGATCTGCACTTTTTCGCGGCGAAACGCTGCCATCACCTCCTGCGCCAGTCCCGCCAGCGGCGTGTTCGGGTACAGGATCATGGGCTGGCGCTCCAGGTCGCGAATGGAAATCCCGGCGCGTGTGCTGAGCGGATGGCCTTCATGCATGCCCACGTACATGGGCTCGCGCAGCACCAGGCACACGGCCAGGTAGGGCTCGGCAGGGGGCAGCCGGTGAAAGCCCACCTGGATCCGGTGTTCCCGCAAGGCCTGGATCTGCTCGCCCTTGGTCAGGTTGTGAAGCCGGATGCGGACCTCGGGCCGCTGCGTGTGAAAGCTCCCGATCAGGCGCGGGATGACGCTCAGCACCCCCGAGCCGAAGATGCCGATGTCCAGATCACCCAGCAGCCCCTTTCCTGCCCGCAGCGCACGTTCGCGGGCCAGCCGGGCCAGTTCCAGGATGTTCGGAACATCGCGCAAAAGGGAGTGCGCAGCCTCGGTCAGCTCTATGCCCCGGGATGTGCGCACGAACAGTTCCACACCGAGGTCCTCCTCCATCTGGCGCATCTGCCGCGACAGGGGCGGCTGCGCCATGTGCAGCCGCTCGGCCGCACGGCTGACGCTTTGCTCCTGTGCCAGGGCGAGGAAGTAACGCATATGCCGCAGATCCATGGCCATTCCCTTTTTTGGAGATACCTGAATGGTATGGCCGATCGCTGATTCGGTATTGGACAGTATGGGGAGGGCACTCGAGAATGGTTTGCACAACCCCTGCCATCGCAGCCACGACGCATTCAGGAGGAGACAGGCCATGCATTCACTCATCACGCGGATCGCGCGGATCATCGGTGCCTGGGCCTGCGCGCTGGTGCCGCTGTGCGGCGTGGCGCAGGCCTTTCCGGACAGGCCTGTCACCCTGGTCCTGGCCTACTCCGCAGGGAGCATCTCCGACGTTCTCGCGCGCAGCGTGGCCCAGCAGTTGAGCGCCCGGTGGAAGCAGCCGGTGCTGGTCGACAACCGGCCCGGGGGCAACCAGATCATCGCGGCCAGCCTCGTGGCCAAGGCCCCCGCCGATGGCTACACCCTGCTGCTGTGCGACGACGGCGTCTTCACGCTCAACCCGCATCTGTTCCGCAAGCTGCCCTATTCGCTGGAGGATTTCGCGCCGGTCGCGGATCTTGCGCAGTTGCAGATGGTGCTGTCCAGCGCGAGGCAGGTGCCCGCTGCCAGCATCGCTGAACTGGTGGCCCTGGCCAGGGCCAGGCCGGGCACGCTGAACTATGGCTCGTTCGGCACGGGGAACATCGTCCACCTGGCCATGGATGCGTTTTCCCGGATGGCCGCCATCGAACTGGTGCATGTGCCCTACAAGGGCTATCCCGACGCCATCCGTGATGTTCTGGCCAACCAGGTCCAACTGGTGCTGGGCGGCATTGGCGGGCCGGCGCTTCAGTATTTGAAAAGCGGTGCCATGAGGCCGCTGGCCGTCACGGGTCCATCGCGCAGCCCCTTGCTGCCGGATGTTCCCACCCTGGCCGAAGCAGGCTTTGCGCGGCTCGACCCGCAAGTCAATTTCATCCTCATGGCGCCTGCGGGCACGCCGCCAGCCGTGGTGCGCAAAATCAATGCAGCCGCCGCTGTCATCGTCCGGCAGGAGATTGCGGCCACGGTGCTTGCGCCCAACGGCATGAGACCGCTGGGCGCAAGCCCGGACGCCCTGGCGGCCTCGCTCAGGCAGGGCAGGGCCGCATATGCCGAACTCATGAAATCGTCTGGCGTCAGGCTGGACTAGAAAATGGAGAAAGTTGCCATGATCATCGAAAAGCAGAGCGACGTGACGGCCGCCGTGCTGGAGCAATTGCAGCAGTCAAGCGATCCCCGCTTCAAGGAGATCATGACCGCCGCAGTCACCCATCTGCACGGCTTCATACGGGACGCCCGCCTGTCGGAGGCGGAATTCCACCAGGCCTGCGCCCTCATCGCCCGGCTGGGGCAACTGACCACGGCCTCGCACAACGAGGTGGTGCTCATTGCCGGCTCGCTGGGCGTCTCCGCCCTGGTCTGCCTGCTCAACAACGGGGACAACGGCCAGACGGAAACCACGGCCAACCTGATGGGGCCGTTCTGGCGCATGGATTCTCCGCCCATGGAAAACGGCGGCTCCATCGTCCGCTCTCCCACGCCGGGCATGCCCGTGTTCGTGAACGCCTGGGTGCGCGACCGGCAGGGTCGGCCCGTGCCGGATGCCGAAGTCGATGTATGGCATGCGTCGTCCGAGGGCTTCTATGAGAACCAGGACCCGGAGCAGGCCGACATGAACCTGCGCGGCAAGTTCAGGACCGATGCCGCAGGGTGCATCACCTTTCGCACCATCAAGCCCGTGGGCTATCCCATCCCCTTGAGCGGCCCGGTGGGCGCCCTGTTGCGCGCACAGGGCCGGCACAACATGCGCCCGGCCCACATCCACTTCATGATCTACAAGCCCGGCTTCAAGACGCAGTTTGCCCAGGTGTATTCCAGTGACGATCCGCACCTGGAGACTGATGTGCAGTTCGGCGTGACGCGGGCGCTGATCGGACAGTACGTTCTTCACTCGGGCGAGACCCCTCCAGCCGACGACGTGCATGGCGCCTGGTACACGCTGGACCACCATTTCGTGATCGAGCCAGGGGAGGCTCGGCTGCCCAAGCCCCCGATCACCGGCAAGGCCGGCGGGGAGCGCCCGACGCTCACCGTGCTGGAGCGCTGCACAGACACTCACTGAGGAAAGCCCGGAAATGATCGATGCCACCGAACGCCAGGACGCGGCCCATGCGCTGCTGCAGGCCGAACAGAGCCGCCAGCCCATCTCCCAGGTCAGCCGGACCTGGCCGGCCATGGAGATAGCCGATGCCTACGCCGTGCAGCAACTGTGGGCGCAGGCCAAGGTCAAGGCTGGCGCGCGCATCGTGGGCCACAAGATCGGCCTGACCTCGCGCGCCATGCAGATGGCTTCCGGCATGAATGAGCCGGACTACGGCGTTCTGCTGGATCACATGGTCCATGCGGATGGCGCCCGGATATGCGCTTCGCAATTCCACCGGCCCCGCCTGGAGGTGGAGCTTGCCTTTGTCCTGGGCAAGTCCTTGGGTGGCACCCAGCCGGGCGGCAGGCCGGTGACGGTCTATGACGTGCTGGACGCCACGGCCTATGTGACGCCTGCGCTTGAGATCATCGACTACCGCACCGAGGTGCCGCGCAGCATCTGCGACACCATCGCGGACAACGCCGCAGCCGCCGCCATGGTCACGGGAGGGCGCATTGTGCGCCCCATGGACATCGATCTGCGCTGGGTGGCCGCCACCCTGTCCAAGAACGGCGTGATTGAGGAGTCAGGTGTCTCGGCTGCCGTCATGGGCCATCCCGCCTTGGGCATCGTCTGGCTGGCCAACAAGCTCGCGGGCCATGGCATCACGCTGGAGGCCGGGCACATCCTCCTGGCGGGCTCCTTCACTCGGCCCACGGCGATCGCTGCCGGCGACACCATCCATGCGGACTTTGGACCGCTGGGCTCCATCGGGGTGTCGTTCACGGAATAGGAAATGCCTGCCGTCCGGCCTTCACGGGACCGATGGATCCAGCTCCGATGCCAGCAACGGCTGCTGCCGGTGCAACCATTCCAGAAAGCTGGAAAGCCGGGCACTGAAGAGTGTTTTGGGCATACACGGTGCCCTGGCCTGGATCAGGAAGAAATCGATGGACTCTGCCAATTCCGGGTGGCGCTTTGAAAAACATCCGGCGAACTCCTCCAGCGTGCGCGGCCAGAACCCCCCTGAGCAGGGGCGCAGCACATTGGTGGCCCGGATCAGCTTGCGTGCGGCTTCGCGTTGCAGGCGCAGGGCCTCCATGTCGTTCGGGGTCGCGGCAATGCGCTGCAGGTAGTCGTTCAGCACCCGCACGTAGTCGCCATTGACGGCCTGTGCAATCGCCCTGGACGGCTCGAACGCCTCAAACTGCCGCGCCAGGTCTTCTCCATGGATGCAGCGGCACTCATGCTTGAGCCAGTAGCCCCAGCTGTAGAGATGGGCAGGGTCCAGCACCTCCTGCCGAGTGCCCAGGTCGAAGTCGATCTTCACGACTTCTGTGTGACGTAGTTGGAGGTCCTGGCGCAGCTGCTCCAGCCTGGCGCTCTCCTGCCTGGAGAGGGGGCGGGCCAGCACGATCGTCAGGTCCAGGTCCGAGAAGCCCGCCCTTGCGCAGCCGCGCGCCACGCTGCCATACAGATAGAGGCTGTCCAGCGCCTCGCCGAGGGCGCTGCCGATGGCTGCGCGCGCATCTGCTACCAAATCCACAAATTCCGGCTGGATGGGGGCTCTGACAAAGACTTCGAGAGTGCCAGCGGAGCCGAGGTTGTTCATTGGTCTTGCAGTAGTGGAATGGGAGGCACGGCTCTGAGCCAGTCTCCTGCGAACAAGCCTGGAGCCTACAGGTCCCCTTCGGGGTCAGGCATAGGATTTGTAGCGATTGGAAACCGCATGCATCCCAGCGTGCGGGCGTCCATCATAAAAACACAACTCCAAGCCTCCTATGTCTTCATTCGATACCCAGCTGCTGCTCATCGCCCTGATGAGCGTGCTTGTCCTCGTCGCGCTGATCGTCTCGCGCATCCGTCTTCATCCCCTGCTGGCGCTGCTGGTGGTTTCCATTGGCGTGGGCTTTGCCACCGGCATGGCGCCGGGCGAGATCGTCAAGAACCTCACCAACGGGGCCGGCAAGACGCTGGGCGCCGTGGGCGTGGTGATTGCCCTGGGCGCCATGCTGGGCAAGATCCTGGCGGACTCCGGCACCACCGAGCGGCTGGCCAGTGCCATCCTGCAGCGCACGTCCGAGCGCATGATTCCCTGGGCCATGACCCTGGTGGCCTTCGTGATCGGCATTCCCATGTTCTTCGAGGTGGGGCTGGTGGTCATGCTGCCGCTGATCTTCAGCGTGGCGCGCAAGCTGGAAAGCAATGAGCGCTTCAAGGGATCGGCCTATGTCTATGTGGGCGTGCCCGTGATCGCCGCGCTGGCCGCCATGCACGGCATGGTGCCGCCGCACCCGGGCCCGCTCACCGCCATCGCCACGCTGCATACCACGGTCGGCCCGACCATGCTGTACGGCTTTCTGGCCGTGATTCCCGCCATGGTGCTGGGCGGCCCGCTGTACGGCGCCTTCATCACGCCGCGCATGAGCACGCGCCCCGATGCAGCCCTGCTGGAGCAGTTCACATCGGGCAAGAAGGAAGGCGGCGGGGAGGGCAGTGCGCCCAGCATCGGCATGGGCGTGCTGTGCGCCTTGCTGCCCGCGCTGCTGATGCTGGTGCATGCGCTGGCCGAGGTGCTGCTGCCCAAGGATTCGGGCCTGCTGCATGCGGCGGCCTTCCTGGGCAATCCGCTGGTGGCCATGCTGCTGGGCGTGGTGTTTGCCTCCATCACCCTGGGCTATCTGCGCGGCGCCGATGCAGAGAAGCTGCGCGACGCGCTGGGCCAGAGCCTCAAGCCCATCGCAGGCATCATGCTCATCATTGCGGGCGGCGGTGCCTTCCAGCAGATCCTGACCAGCGCCAAGGTGGGCGATGCCATCGTCCACATGACCCAGCAGTTCGCCCTGCCTCCGCTGGTGCTGGGCTGGATGATCGCCATGCTGCTGTCGGTGTCCACCGGCTCGGCCACCGTGGGCATCGTCGGCGCGGCTGGCCTGCTGGCGCCGCTGGCGGCCTCCGATCCTTCGCTGAACGTGCCGCTGCTGGCGCTGGCCATCGGCTGCGGCTCGCTGTTCTTCAACTATGCCAACCACGCGGGCTTCTGGATGGTGAAGGAGTCCTTCGGCATGAGCATGGGCGAGGCCACCAAGACCATTACCGTGGTGCAGTCCATCGTGTCCTTTGTGGGCCTGCTGATGGTGCTGCTGTTCAACCTGCTGCCCAAGCTGGGATAGGTGAAAGGCATGAGGCAGGCCGACGGCGGCCGCTTCGATGCCGCGACAACCAGCAAGACAGTGCACTTCCTCCGGTTCGACTGCGAATTGTCCCAGTCGCGACAGGGAAAATGCCGCCCCGTACAGGTGCGGTACCCGGAGCCGCTTCAACGCGGGTCCGGCAATTGACCTATACTGCTGGAGGTGCTGTCCTTGTTGTTCGCCTCCTCAGTGCCCGTCTGACATTCTTGCAGTCCCCGGACTGCCGTTGGCCGCCCACTGTGACGAAGTCCGCAACTGTCACTCCCATCGGCGAGCACCACGCGGGTCCAACACCCTTCCCCGGGCCTGCACTCTCCCTGCCACCTGCAGGGGCCTCTTTCCCTTTTTTCCGATGATCCGCTGCCTGTGTGCAGCGGTCATCCTGCGCTGGCACCAAGGCCGCAGCATGGTGCTGCACCGGCAACTTGCGGCGACGCACCCCTTTCAACATGTACTCACAGGAGTCCCATTGGCTAAAGAAGAACTGATCGAAATGCAAGGCCGGGTAGACGAAGTGCTGCCTGATTCCCGCTTCCGCGTAACGCTGGAAAACGGCCACCAGCTCATCGCCTATACCGGCGGAAAAATGCGCAAGCACCGCATCCGCGTGCTGGCCGGCGACAAGGTCACGCTCGAGATGTCGCCCTATGACCTGAACAAGGGCCGTCTCACGTTCCGTCATATTGAGCAACGCTCCGGCGGCGCCCCGGGCCAGCGCCCACCCCAGCGCCGCTGAGGTCTGCCAGCCCGCTCTTGCCTCGGAGCGGGCATGGGGGGTGCACAGAAAGGACCCGGCTTTGCGCCTGGTCCCATGGCCGGCAGCCCCGCCAGCCCGGCCGCCCGGGCGGCATCGGCCGGGACAGGCGGGTCCCCCGGCTTACTTGGACATTCCGTCCTTGCCCATGGAGTCCTTCTTCATTGCGTCCTTGGACATGCCATCCTTGTGCATGGAGTCCTTCTTCATTCCATCCTTGGACATGGAATCCTTCTTCATCCCGTCCTTGGACATGGAGTCCTTCTTCATCCCATCCTTGGACATGGAATCCTTGGTCATTGCGCCCTTGGACATGCCGTCCTTGGACATCTCATCCGCAGCGAATGCCGAGGTGGCGCCGGCCAGGGCGAGGCAGGCGGCGAGCACGGTGGTGGTGAACTTGGTCATTTGAGTCTTCCTTTGGATTAGCGGTTTGCAGGTTGCACAAGCGGCCGGTCTTGCATGGCCCGGCCTCGCACCTTCGTTGGCGGCACAGCGGCTTGTGAGGCCGCTCAGCTGCCTCCGAACCAGTTGTAGCCCTGGTCTTCCCAGTAGCCGCCGGAGTAGGTGTTGGTGACGAACATGGCCTGGACGTGCTTCGGGTTCTTGTAGCCCAGCTTGGTGGGCATGCGAAGCTTCATCGGGAAGCCATATTTGGGCGGCAGGGGCTGCCCGTCGTAAGTCAATGCCATCAGCGTCTGCGGATGCAGGGCCGTGGCCATGTCGATGCTGGTGAAGTAGTCGTCAACGCACTTGAAGCCGACGTACTTGGCACTGGTGTCGGCGCCTATGTGGCGCAGGAAATCGGCGAAACGCACGCCGCCCCAGCGGCCTATGGCGCTCCAGCCCTCCACGCAGATATGGCGCGTGATCTGTTCGTCCTGCGGCATGGCGCGCAGCTCGGCCAGGCTCCAGGCATGGCGGTCGGCGACCATGCCGGTCACCTCCAGGCGCCAGCTGGCCCCATCCACCTCGCGCACCTCGTCCTCGCCGTAGTAGGCATTGAAGGGGAAGGGGCGCGTGATCTCGGCTGCAGAATAGGTGGGCGCCAGCCGCGTGGGGCTGAACAGCAGGCCCTGCACGCGATCGTTGAAGCGCGATACCTGATTGAGCGCGGCCTCGACGTGGCTGTCATCGCTGATGCTGCAGCCCGTGAGCAGGGACAGGCCGCCCAGCGTGAGCGATCGCTGCAAAAAGGCGCGGCGTGCGGGCTGGTCGAGCTTGCGGACGATCAGCGAGCGTGCCTCGCGCACCACGGCCTCGCCATCGACGCCGGGCAGGGAAGGGGCTTTGAAGATTTTCATGGTGTCTTGGGCGCACGGCCGTGGATCATGGTCAGGAAGGTCCGGGGCACCAGGGCGACCATTGCCAGGTGCACCACCACAAAGGCGACCAGCGCAGCCATGCCGAAGAAGTGCACGCGCCTTGCGGACTCATAGCCGCCCAGCAGCTCGCGCAGCAGCGGGAACTGCACCGACTTCCAGAGCACCAGGCCCGACAGCACGATCACCACCAGGTCCAGCACCACGAACAGGTAGGCCAGCTTTTGCACATGGTTGTAGCGGGCCGGGTCGGCATGCGAGAGCCGGCCCTTGAGGGCGGACACCAGGTCCTGCCGCACGCCCTGCACCGTGATGGGAAAGAACTTGCGCAGCCACCGGCCGCTGGCGATGTTCAGCAGCAGGTACAGCAATCCGTTGAACACCAGCAGCCACATGGCCGCGAAATGCCATTGCAGCGCCCCGCCCAGCCAGCCGCCCAGCGTGATGGAGCCCGGAAAGCTGAAATCAAAGAACGGCGCCGCGTTGTAGATGCGCCAGCCACTGGTCACCAGGATGACCACGGCCAGCGCATTGAGCCAATGCGTCAGGCGCAGCCACAGCGGGTGGATGCGCTGGCCATCCTGGGGCTGTGCCGGTTGGGGGGTGATGAGGGCGGTGTTCATGGGTCCCATTGTTGGAGGGACCCTGTAGCGGATGTATCACGCAAACTTCAATTAATCGTGATAACTCCCAAGGCCGGCTCAGCCCG
The DNA here is from genome assembly GCF_028401915.1 of Delftia sp. DT-2. Lineage (NCBI taxonomy): Bacteria > Pseudomonadati > Pseudomonadota > Betaproteobacteria > Burkholderiales > Comamonadaceae > Delftia > Delftia sp. DT-2. Next base: position 79,495 of record NZ_JAQOTI010000015.1, on the reverse strand, counting down.
CCTGGGCGCACCCGGCCAGATAGTCCACCAGCGTGCGCGCCGCAGGCGATAGCCGGCTGCCGTCCCTGAAGCAGATGGCGAACTGCCGCCGCGCCCAGGCATCGGTGAGCGGCACCATGTTCACGCCTTGCACACCTTGCCCGCCCTGACCGGAGCCCGCCATGCCCAGGATCTCCCTGGGCATGATGGCCACGCCCAGGCCGGCGCGCACGCAGCGGATCGTGGCGTCGAAGGAGCTGACCACGGCGCGGTAATTGAGGGGCCGGCCGATGATGGCCGCCGCCCGCGCCAGCATGGTGTAGACGGCCGTGGAGGCGGGCAGGCCCACATGCTCGCAATCCAGCGTTTCGCTGAAGCTGCAGCTGTCGCGCAAGGCCAGCGGGTGGCCGGCCGGCACGGCCACGGCCAGGGTGTCGCAGCGGTAGGGCAGGGTCTGCAGGCCCTCCAGATCGGCCGCGTTCCAGCACACGCCCATCAGGGCCAGGCCTTCGCGGATGGATCGGATGATTTCGCTGCTGGTCAGCTCCTCGATGTCCACGCGGATCTGCGCGTGCTCGGGCTTTTGCAGAAAGGCCGCAATGTCATCGGGCAGCGACTCGGCAATCGACGAGACCGAGGCCAGTATCCGCACCTGTCCCTTCACGCCATGCTGGTAGGCCGCCATGTCGCGGGCCGCGCGGTCGGCGCTGGCCAGCATGGCGCGTGCATGCTCCAGCAGCATCAGCCCGGCTGCCGTGGGCACCACGCCCCGGCGGTGGCGCTCCAGCAGCGGGGCCTGCACCTGCTCTTCCAACAGCGCCATGCGCTTGCTGATGGCCGATGAGCCGATGTGCTGCTGCTCGCCCGCGCGGGCAATGTTGCCCAGATCGCAGGCCGCGACAAAGAGCCGCAGGGTGGTCAGGTCCAGGTCTTTCATGGCGGTTATGGATTTCCATTTGGGAAACTCTAAGGCGAAAAATTATCGCTTCTGCACGCTGGTGGGAATGTCTAAAGTGCCATTCAAGACAAACCACCCCACGCGAACCTTCCCATGCCAGAACCCATCCGTGCCCCGCAGTCCGCCGTCATCCGCGAGGTCGGCCTGCGCGATGGCCTGCAAAGCATCCAGACCGTGCTGTCCACCGAGCGCAAGAAGGAATGGATACGCGACGCCTACGCTGCCGGCCAGCGCGAGATCGAAGTCGGCTCCTTTGTCCCCGCACGCCTGCTGCCGCAACTGGCCGACACGGGCGAGCTGGTGGCCTATGCCCGAACGCTGCCGGGCCTGTTCGTCTCCGTGCTGGTGCCCAATCTGCGCGGAGCCGAAAGCGCCCTTGCCAGCGGGGCCGACCTGATGCTGGTGCCGCTGTCGGCCAGCCATGCCCACAGCCTGGCCAACCTGCGCAAGACGCCCGATGAGGTCGTGGCCGAGGTGGCCCGCATGCGTGCCGCACGCGATGCGGCAGGTTCGACGATGCTGATCGAGGGCGGCATTGGCACGGCCTTCGGCTGCACGCTGCAGGGCCGGGTGGAACCGGCCGAGGTGCTGCGCTGCATGCAGGCGCTGCTGGACGCGGGGGCCGACCGCGTCAGCATGGCCGACACCGTGGGCCATGGCGGGCCGGGCCAGGTGCAATCGCTGTTCGAGCAGGCGCGGCGCATTGCGGGCGAACGCTTTTGGTGCGGCCACTTCCACGACACGCGCGGCCTGGCGCTGGCCAATGTGCATGCGGCCCTGCAGACCGGCGTCACGCGCTTTGACGCCACGCTGGCCGGCATCGGTGGCTGCCCCCATGCGCCCGGCGCCAGCGGCAATGCCTCCACCGAAGACCTGGCCTTCATGCTGGACACCATGGACATCGACACGGGCCTGGACATCGAGGCCCTGCTGCGCCTGCGCGCCAAGGTGGCCGCCTGGCTGGATGGCGAAAGCCTGCATGGCGCGCTGTGGCGCGCGGGCCTGCCGCGCAGCGTCAAAGCCGGCGCAGCCCCTGCCGCTGCATGAACCCCTTACCTTCCCACGAGCACACCTGTATGGCCACCGAACCCCTGCTGCCGCTGTCCGGCATCCGCGTCATCGAATTCACCCACATGGTCATGGGCCCCACCTGCGGCATGATCCTGGCCGACCTGGGCGCCGAAGTCATCAAGGTCGAGCCACCGGGCGGCGACAAAACGCGCACGCTGCCTGGCCTGGGCATCGGCTTTTTCCGCAGCTTCAACCGCAACAAGAAAAGCGTGGTGCTGGACATCACCACCGAAGCGGGCCGCGCCACCGCTGCCGAGCTGGCCGCTGGCAGCGATGTGGTGCTGGAGAACTTCCGCCCCGGCCTCATGCAGTCCCTGGGCCTGGACTACGCCACGCTGTCGCAGCGCGCTCCCGGTCTCATCTACGTCAGCCACAAGGGCTTTCTGCCCGGCCCCTACGAGAAGCGCCTGGCGCTGGACGAGGTGGTGCAGATGATGGGCGGCCTGTCGTACATGACCGGCCCCGTGGGCCGGCCGCTGCGCGCGGGCACCAGCGTCAACGACATCATGGGCGGCATGTTCGGCGCCATCGGCGTGCTCGCCGCCCTGCGCGAGCGTGAGCGCACCGGGCGCGGCCAGGAGGTGCAAAGCGCGCTGTTCGAGAACTGCGTCTTCCTGTCCTCCCAGCACATGCAGCAGTACCTGATGACGGGCGAGGCACCGCCGCCCATGCCCTCGCGCGTGTCGGCCTGGAGCGTCTACGACGTGTTCACCCTGGCCGGTGGCGAGCAGCTGTTCATCGGCGCCGTCAGCGACAAGCAGTTCGCCACCCTGTGCCGCGTGCTGGACCACGCCGACCTGCTGCAGCGCCCCGAATACGCCGACAACGCCGCCCGCGTGGCCGTGCGCCCCCAACTGCTGGCCGAGCTGGGCGCCATCCTGGCCGGCCATGAATCGGCCCGGCTTGCGCCGCAGCTGGAGGCCGCAGGCATTCCCTACGCGCCCATCACGCGGCCCGAGCAACTGGTGGACGACCCGCACCTGCGCCAAAGCGGCGGCCTGGCTTCCATGCAGACCGAAGACGGCGGCCAGACCGACGTGGTGCTGCTGCCCCTGCTCATGAACGGCCACCGTCCCGGCGTGCGCATGCCGCTGGCCGGGATTGGCGAGCACACCGAAGAAATCCTCGGAGCCCTTGCATCACGGACCTGACAGCCATCCCCGGGCGCCGAAGGCCGCAGAAAAACCACCCCGGCGCGCATGAGACAACACAAAAAGGAGACAACCCCATGCACTCGTCCCATCCCTTCCGCCGCCGCACCCTGCTGGCCCTGGCCGGCGCATCGCTGGGGGCCGCTGCCCTGGGCGTGCGCGCCCAAAATGGCACGCCGCTGCGCGTCATCCTGCCCGTGGGGGCAGGCTCGGGCGCCGACACCATCGTGCGCTCGGCCCAGACTGCGCTGGTGCGCTCGCTGGGCGGCCAGCCCGTGGTCATGGAGAACCTGCCGGGCGCGGGCGGCATCACGGGAACGCAGGCCCTGGTCAAGGCGCCGGCCGATGGCAACACCATCGCCTTCATCTCCAATAACCACGCCGTCAACCCCAGCGTCTTCAAGAAGCTGCCCTACGACAGCCTGGCCGACATCACGCCGCTGTCCATCGTCGGCGGTTCGCCCTTCGTGCTGGTCGTCCACCCCAAGGTGGCGGCGCGCAATGCGCGCGAACTGCAGGCGCTCATGAAGGCGCGGCCCGGCGACCTCAACTACGCCTCGTCCGGCAACGGCACCATCTTCCACCTCGCGGCCGAGGTCTTTCTGGACGCCGCCGGCGCCACGGCACGCCACATTCCCTACAAGGGCGTGGGCCAGATGGTGGTGGATTTGCTCAGCGGGCAGGTGGACTTCGGCGTGATCGCCGTGGGCACTGCGCAGGCGCACCTCAAATCCGGCGCGCTGCGTGCCATCGGCATCATGGGCCGCGAGCGCGTGGCATCGCTGCCCGATGTGCCCACCGTGGCCGAGCAGGGCTTTCCCGGCGTGGACATCGCCGGCTGGGTGGCCGCCATAGGCCCAAAGGGCATGCCGCCCGCCCAGGTGCGGCGCCTGCACGACGGCATCGCCTCTGCCTTTGCCGACCCCGAGGTCAAGGCCGGCTTTGCACGGCGCGACGAATACACCGTGCTCAACAGCCCCGAGGCCGCAGCCCAGTTCCTGCGCTCCGAGCAGGAACGCTTTGCGCGCCTGGTCAAGAAGGCCAATGTCGTGTTGGAGTAAGTCCGGATGGCCCTGGTCTGGTCGGCTGTATCCCTGCGGGCGAAGTTTCTGAACGCGCTGCTGCCTTGCGCGCAAGGCCCCACGGCCGTGCAGGCAGTCTTCAGATGGGTGTGAGAAGGTCCGGGTCGTACCGCTTTGCCGACATGCCCGAGGCATGGTCGATTCATGGGCATCGTTGACATGTACTGGCAGGGTGGATATCTTTGATATATCCAAAGGAGTTGAATATGCCGACCCGCACAAACGCCAACCAGATTGCCTTCCGCTACCGCGCAGTGGACAGCGCCACCGGCGTCACGCGAGAAACCGCCAAGCGCCTGGCCGAGCATCTTGGTGTTGATGAAACGCAGGCGATACACCGTGCGCTGCATGAGCTTGCCGTACGCATGCTGCCGCAGTACGAGGCGGATGACGGCCCCTTGACGGCAGCCCAGGTCAGGCAAATCAAGAAAAAAGTGCCGCAAGGAGAGCAACGCTCGGTGAAGTCGAGCTTGTTCGACTTGGAGACGCTGTGACCGCACCTTGGTGGGATGAGCCCACGGCGGGCGACATCGTCTGGTGCTATTTCCCGCAAGACATCATTCCCGGGCCCAAGCCTCGGCCCGCGCTGATCCTGGTGGTCTTCGATGACGATGCTCCGCAGTTCACGGTACGAGTCGCCTACGGCACCAGCCAGCGCACTACCACGCTGTACAAGGGCGAGTTTGCCATCCTGCGCGAGCGCAATCCCGTGGCCTATGCGGCTGCCGGGTTGAGCTATGACACGAAATTCAATCTCAAGCAGGCCCTGGATCTGCCGTATACGGCAGAGTGGTTTGCAGTGCCGCCTGCAGCTCCCCATGGACAGACGCCCAAGTTGGGAGTCCTGCATCCTTCCCTTGTGCGCGCGGTGCAGGCCGCTTATCAGGCAGTGTCCAAATAAGCAGGGTTCTGCCACTGCCGCCAGCTATGCGTACGGTGTAATGTTCTTTCGCCAGAAGCTGCAACGCATTGACTGAGCCCTTGAATCCCTGGACCAGCGCACTGCCCATGCCTGCCACCGCGCCGAAGGCATTCCCCCTGCCGCCCGCGCTGGTCGGCAAGTTGCAGGCGCTGGCACGGCTCAGCGGGGGGGCGCTGGCGTTGTGAGCGACGGATCCGCAGCCGGTTGGCCGGACGACATCACCGCCTCCAGCCCGCTTCTCGGGAAGACCGGGCTGTAGTTCACCTGGATCTCGGAGAGCCTGTCATTCACCCGCGTCGTCATGAAATAGCGCGGCATGTCGAATCCCACTTTCATCACCAGACCGCGAAGCTCGGAGAGGGCGCCGACCTTCACATCGGGATCGACCAGCACGGCAATGCGAACCGTGCTTTTGGAATCGGGGGCAGCGGTCAGCTTCCTGGAGAGTGTGTTTCTCAACTGAGCCGGACTGACCCGCTGGCCATCCAGGCTGTACGGGCGATCATTGCCGCTTGCCGCATGCATTTCGATCACGGTCAGATCCGCAGCAAGAGCGGGTGGGCAGAGCAGGGCGGCCAGCAGCAGGAATCTTGTTGGTTTCATGGTTCTGTTGTGCGATGCAGAGCTTGTTGACCCACTCGCTCTGTGAGCTTGTACCAGCTCGTCCCCACTTCTCCCAATTTCCCCCCAGATTGGTCGCAAGAATTCCTTGGCAACTCCAGGAAAAGACCATGATTGATTTCTCGCAAACCAACGCTTCACGCATTCGCCCGGCCCTGGTGCTGGCTGTGGCGGCCTTCGCGGCGGCCTGCAGCCATGCGCAGGGCCACGGGGGGCACGGCAATCCGCCGTCGCCGCCGCCCGAGGCCTATACGGCCTGCCAGGGCAAGGCCGAGGGTGACAGCGTGACGCTGACCATGCCCGATGGCAAGACGCTGGCCGGCACCTGCCGCAGCCTGAACGGGCAACTGGTGGCCATGCCGGCCGGCGGGCCCGGCGCAGGCGGGCCGCCGCCCCATCCGCAGCAGTGATCGCGTGGCCCGGCGGGCCACGCCGCCGGGCTGTCTGCAACCCCACGGGCCTGCGCACAGGCCCTCATGAAAAAGCCATCCCCATGAACCACTCTCAAGATGCCCACGACCTGGGCCTTCAGCACGATCTGCAAGTCATGGCGCGCCGCCTGTTCGACCGGCGCCGCATGCTGGGCCTGATGGCCTCTGGCGGCGCCGTGGCGCTTCTGTCCGCCTGTGGCGGCGGTGGTGATTCCAGTGATTCGACAGGAACCGGCACGGGCACCGGATCCGGGACAGGAACGGGCACCGACACGGGCACAGGCACAGGCACAGGCACAGGTACAGGTACAGGTACAGGAACCACGACCGGCGCCTGCATGGTCGATCCCACGGAAACCGAGGGTCCTTACCCCGCCGACGGCTCCAACGGCTCGCGCGGCAGCCTGGTCAACGTGCTGTCGCAAAGCGGCGTGGTGCGCAGCGACCTGCGCAGCAGCTTTGGCGGCATGAGCGGCACGGCTGCGGGCCTGCCGCTGACGCTCAAGATCACCCTGGTCAACGTCGGCACCAACTGCAGCCCGCTGGAAGGCTATGCCATCTACCTGTGGCATTGCACCCGCGAGGGCGAGTATTCGCTGTACTCCACCGACCTGCTCAACCAGAACTTCCTGCGCGGCGTGCAGGCGACGGACAGCAATGGCGAATGCACCTTTGTGACCATCTTCCCGGGCTGCTATGACGGGCGTTGGCCGCACATGCACTTCGAGGTGTTCCGCAGCCTCAACACGGCCGGCAGCTACACCAACAAGCTGCTGACCTCGCAGATGGCCATGCCCAAGGACGTGGCCAGCGCCGTCTATGCCGGTGTCAGCGGCTACAGCGCCAGCGTCTCCAACCTGTCGCGGGTCAGCGTGACATCGGACAATGTCTTCGGCGACAACACCAGCGAGCAGATCGCCTGGCAGACGCCCACCTTCACCGGAGATACCACCAATGGCCATACCGCCACGATATCCATCGGCATTGCCGTCTGACGCAGCAACTGAATGAGCCTCCGCCTCCCGCGCCTGAAGCTGCAGCACAAGGCCTTCTTCGCCCTTGCCGTGCTGCTGGTGGCCCTGCTGCTGGTGTTTCTCGGCTTCTCGCGCCTGGGCCTGCAGCGGGGCCTGGGCCCGTACATGGCCGAGGTGGAGCTGACCGGCATGGACGGGCTGGCCGAGCGGCTGGTCCAGCACCATGAGCAAAACGGCGGCTGGGATGCGGCGCGCGCCAACCCCGGTTTCTGGCGCGACATGGTGCGCCCGGGCGCAGGCATGGGCCGGGGCTTTCCTGCGGGCGAGCCCGGGCCACGGCCCCCCATGCCCATGCCCATGCCCATGCCGGAGCCGAGACCTGGTTTTGAGGGAAGCCGCGGTCCGGGGCCGGGCCCGGAGTTTCCGCCGCCACCTGGGCCGGAAGGCGGAGAGCCTGCAGATCGCTCAGAGCGCTCAGAGCGCTCAGAGCGCTCCGACCGTACAGACCGCCCAGGCCCGCCGCCAGACCGCCCGTTCGGCGGCCCGTGGGCGCGCGTGGGCCTGCTGGATGCCCAGGGCCAGCTCATCTCCGGCATGGCGCCGCAGCCCGGTGCGGCGCACCGCGTTCTGCGCGCCGCCAATGGGCAGGCCATTGGCGAGATCGTGCTGTCCCCCGTGCAGACCGGGCAGGGCATGCAGCGCGACCTGGACCGCGCCTTCCTCGCGCAGCAGATGGGTTTTGTGGCCTGGACCGGGCTGGCCGGCCTGCTGTTGGCGCTGCTGCTGTCGGCCTGGCTCACGCGGCGCTGGCTGGAGCCGCTGACCGCCTTTGTCGACGGCCTGCGCGGCATTGCGGCCGGGCGGCTGGACACGCGCGTGGCCATCAAGGGCGATGCGGAGCTGGCCCGCCTTGCGGAAACCTTCAACGACATGGCCGTGCAGTTGGCCACCATGGAGGCCTCGCGCCAGCGCTGGCTGGCCGACGTGGCGCATGAGCTGCGCACGCCCCTGTCCACCATGCGCGCCGAGGTCGAGGCCGTGCAGGACGGCGTGCTGCCCATGGACGACCGCATGGCGCTGCGCCTGCACCGGCAGATCATGCGGCTGATACGGCTGGTCAGCGACCTGCGCGTGAGCCTGGACGACCCGCAGGCCCTGCACGGCTCGGGCCATGTGCCCGTGCATGTGCTGACCCTGCTGGGCGAGGCGCTGGACGGCGCGCGGCCCGGCTTCGAGCAGGTCGGCATTGGCCTGGACCGCTCCACCGTGGACCAACTGGCCGCGCGCGTTCCGCCGCCGCTGGTGCAGGGCGATCCGCACCGGCTGCACCAGGTGTTTGCCAACCTGCTGGAAAACAGCCTGCGCTACACGGCTGCGGGCGGGCGGCTGCAGGTGTCCGCCGAAATCGTCCAGATGCAGGACCGCAGCATGCTGCAGCTGTGCTGGGACGACACGGCTCCCGGCGTGGCCAGCCAGCACCTGCCGCGCCTGTTCGACCGCCTCTATCGCGTGGACGCCTCCCGCGTGCGCGACGGCGACGGCCTGGGCGGCTCCGGCCTGGGGCTGGCCATCTGCCGCACCATCGTCCAGGCCCATGGCGGCAGCATCGAGGCCGCCGCCTCGCCACTGGGCGGCCTGCGCATCACGCTGTGGCTGCCCTTGCTGGAAAATCCCGCGCCATGAAGCCTGCACGCATCCTCCTGGTCGAGGACGAGACCGACATGGCCGCCATCGTCATCGACTACCTGCGCCATGCAGGCTACGAAGTCGAGCACATCCGCCACGGGCGCGAGGCGCTGGACCGCATGCTGCGCTCCCCGCCCGACCTCACTTTGCTGGACATCATGCTGCCGGGGCTGGACGGCCTGGACATCCTGCGCCAGTTCCGCCCCCACAGCGCCAGCCCCGTCATCCTGCTCACCGCGCGTGTCGAGGAAATGGACCGCCTGCTGGGCCTGGAGCTCGGTGCGGACGACTACATCTGCAAGCCCTTCGCCCCGCGCGAAGTCGTGGCCCGCGTCAAGGCCGTGCTGCGCCGCAGTGCCGGCCCCGACCCCGCGCAGCAACGCCTGACGCTGCTGCCCGAGCAGGGCCGCGCCATGCTCAACGGCAGCGTGCTGCCACTGACCAAGCGGGAGCTGACCTTGCTGCAGGCCCTGATGCGCCAGCCCGGCCGCCTGTACTCGCGCGCGCAACTGCTGGAGCTGGCCTGCGCCGACACGCTGGACGTGAACGAGCGCGCCATCGACAGCCACATCAAGAACCTGCGCAAAAAGCTCAAGGCGGCGGACGACCGCCATGAGTGGATTCGCTCCGTCTATGGCGTGGGCTTTGCGTTCGAGCCCGATGGCGGGTCCGACACGCGGGCGCAGTGAAGGCCAGGCGAGGGCAGGGCGCAGCCCCTACCTCGACTCGTCGAGGTGCTCCATGAACGTGGTGCCCGTGTAGCGGGAGCGGAACAGGCCGGCCTCCACCAGGCGCGGCACCAGCTGCTCCAGCACGCAATGCAGGGACTCGACGGAGCCGCCAGGCGCGGCCAGAAAGCCGTCGATGGCGCCAGCGGCGCTCCACTCGGTGATCTGCGCCACGGCATCGTCCACCGTGCCGACCACCTGCCAGTGCGCGGCGGAGAGGATTTCCGGCCGCAGCAGCAGCTCGTCGATGCGCAATGACTCGCGTTCCATCAGGCGCCTGAGCAGGCCCGCATGCGTGCGGCTGGACGGGGTTGCCACGGGCGGCGGAAGGTCGGCTGCGGTGATCGGCCGGTCTGCGGGCCAGTCCGTCAGGTCCAGGCCGACCATGGCCTTGATCGATGCCAGCTTGCGGCCCCTGTCCACCCGGCCGTGCGTCTGCTGGAACATCTCCCGGGCCTGCTCGCGGGTGTCGGCCAGGTACAGGCTCAGGCCGGGCAGCAGGCGCACATCCTGCGCCTGGCGGCCATGGCGCTGGGCGCGCCGAGACAGGTCCCGGCGCAGCTCCAGCGCCGCGTCCAGGTCCGGCGTGGGGGCGAAAACAATGTCTGCCACCGATGCGGCAAAGTCGCGCCCTGTGCTGGACGCGCCCGCCTGCACCAGCGGAATGCGCGGGCCGCCGAACTCCGGCAGGTTCAGCGGGCCGCGCACCTTCAGGTGCGGTCCCTCGTGGTCTATGGGGCGGACCAGCGAGGCGTCGGCGTAGCGGCCGCTGTCCCGGTCGATCTTCAAGGCCTCGTTGGGGAAGCTGGCCCACAGCCGGCGCACCACGTCGGTGAACTCTGCGGCCCGCGCATAGCGTTCATCGGCATCGGGCATGGCCTGCAACCCGAAATTCTCGTGGCCCTGCAGGGCCGTGACGATGTTCCACCCGGCGCGGCCGTTGCTGATCCAGTGCAGCGACTGCAGCTGGCGCGCCACCGCATAGGGCGGGAAAAACGTGGTCGATACCGTGGACACCAGGCCGATGCGCGAGGTCTCGCGTGCCAGCGCTGCCATCAGCACCGTGGGGTCCAGGCTGGCGAAGCCCGCGCCCGTCTCCAGCGCCTCCATGGGCAGAAAGCTCACGTCCGGGCGGAAGACGAAGTCCAGGTGCGCGGCCTCGGCGCGCCGGGCCAGGTCCAGGGCGAAGTCGCTGGAGTACAGCCCTTCGATATGGCTGCCGGGCCGCCGCCAGGCGTCGCCGCTCAGCCAGGTGGGGGCCAGCGAAAGGCCGATGTGCAGGGGTTTGCGGGTTGTCATGTCTGCTGTCATTCCCATCTCAGAACGTTCCGCGCACGCCCACGCCGATCATGCGCGGCGCGGTCATGCTGGCCTCGATGCCGCCGATGCCGCGGTTTTGCTGCAGGTACGTCGGTGCGCGCCTGTCGAACACGTTCTTGATATAGCCGTACAACTGCACGCGCGCGCTGTAGGCATAGGTCATGCGCAGGTCGGCGATGGTGTTGGAGCCGACCGCATAGGCGCGGGTGTTGGCGGTATCGGAGTAGTAGCCGTCCAGGTGGCGCACCTGGCCGGAGACATTGAACCGGGGGCTGGCGTCCCAGCTCACGCCCAGGCTCAGGTTGTAGCCGGGCGAGCGGGCGAAGCGGTTGTGCTCGTAGCCGGGGTTGCTGCCCATTTCCTCGATGCGGGTGCGCAGCACGCCCACGCCGGCCTTGATCCGCAGGTTGTCCAGCGCGCGGTAGTCGGCGCCCAGCTCGAAGCCGTAGGCATGGGCCTTCTCCGCGTTGATGGTGTAGGACTGGGCCACGCCCGGGGAGATGACCACGGGGATGTTGTACTGCGCATCCCGCATGTCCATGTAGAACAGGTTGGTGTTGAGCATCAGCCGGTCATCGAGCAGGCTGGCGCGGCTGAACAGCTCGTAGTTCCAGATCGACTCCTTCTTGAAATACGCCCATTGCCGGCTGGTGAGGTTCAGCGACACGCCGCCCGGGTTGTAGCCCCGGCTGACCAGCGCGCCCACGGTCCAGCGCGGTGTGGCGGCATAGGCCAGGGACAGCTTGGGCAGCAGTGCCGAGAAGGTTTTCGTGTAGTCGAGGGCGGTGGGTGCCAGCACCGAAGTGCCGGTGCGCACCACCTCGTCCTGCTGGTAGCGCAGGCCGCTGGTCAGGGTCCAGCGGTCGGCCAGGCGCCAGTTCAGCTCGCCGAAGACGCCCAGGTTCTTCTTCGTGTCGTCGAAGGCGGACAGGCCGCGCAGCAGCAGGCTTTCGTCCGTGCCGGTGCGCGCATAGTAGACGCCGCCGAAGCCGCTCAGGCGGTCCTTGTCGCTGCCCACCAGGGCGCGGAACTCATTGGAGACATTGTTCTGACGGATATCGGCATCGCCCTCGCCGGGAATGCCCGTGTAGCGCTGCACGGACGAGCGCGAATACTGGGACTGGTTGACCAGCCGCACGCCGTTGCCCAGCTCATAGCTGAGGTCGAGGATGCCGGTGTCGGTCTTCTGCTTCCAGCTGGGCATGGTTGTCGTCCAGTGCTCCAGCGCGCTGAACGGAGCGGACGCCGCCTCCTGGCTGGGGCGGTTGCTGTCGTTGTGGGAATAGGTGAACTTGGCCTCCAGGCCCGGAACGCTGCTGGGCAGCCACAGGAACTTCATGCGTGCGTTCAGCGCGCGGAAATCCTGATCGGCCTGGCCCCGCTGGAACTGCGGATTGGTGTAGTCGATGAAGGTATCGCGCCCCGAGTAGTCCACGGCCAGCCGCGCGGCCAGCTCCTCGCTCACGGGGCCGGAGACGGCGATGGACGCACGCCGCGAGTGGTAGTCGCCCGCCTCCAGCTGGTAGGCCCCTTCGCGCTTGAAGCTGGGGTCCTTGGTGTTCACGACGATGGCGCCCGCAATGGCATTGGCACCCTGCGAGGTGGTCTGCGGGCCGCGGAACACCTCGATGCTCTCCACATCCCAGACCGAGGTCGCGCCGAAGAACATCTCGTTGTAGTTGAGATAGTGCCCATCCAGGTTGATGGTGGCGCGCGGCACCGTGCCGCCCCAGAAGACGTTCTGGCCGTTGTTGGGGCCCTGCGTGTCCTGCCCGCGGATGATGGGCGCGCCCACCGTGTCGGTGTAGACCACGTTGGGCACGTCGTGCAGCACCTCGTGGACCGAGGCATTGCCGGACTCCTGCCGGGCCAGGTCCTTGCCGGCCTTGACCGACACGGAGGAGGCCGTGTCCTTGAGTTCGCGCCTGACCTTTTCTCCGCTGACCACGACCGCTTCAAGCGCGTTGGATTCCCCCCCGGAACCCGATGCGCCCTGTGCGAAGGCGCCGGCCGGCGCCATCAGGGTAGAGAGTGCGATGGCGCCCGCCCGGGACGGTAGCCTGCGATGGAAACACAGCTTCACAGCATCTTCCTTTGATGAGAATGATTCGTATTTTTCAAAGGTCGCCATCATGCATTGAAATTCCACAGTAGGGAATGCATTCCCACATGCGGAAGAAAAAAACAGCGGCGAAATGGTGTGCGCGCACCCGTGCAGAGCCTTCGGCAGAGCCGGTATCATCGACACCGGCGGCGCCTGCGCCCCCACCTGCGATGCGCCTGGTACAGGCAAGAAAGCCAAGCCCTTGAAAACAACAACACCTCAGACGACAGCCGGCGAGAAGCGCTCCGGCACCATCCAGTCCGTCTCCATCGCCACCCGGTTTCTCATGGTCCTGGCCAATGCCGAAAGCGAGCTGGCGCTGGGCGAGGTGGCCCGGCGAACGGGAACGGGGGGCTCCACGGCCCACCGCTACCTGCAAAGCCTCGTCAAGGAAGGCCTGGCCAAGCAGGACCCGGCCAGCGGCCTGTATGACCTGGGCAGCGCGGCGCTGAGCATCGGCATTGGCGCGCTCAAGCGTGTGGATGCGGTGGAGATTGCGGCGCAGCGCATGAAGGCGCTGACGCACAGCCATGCGCTCAGCGGCGGCGTGGCCATCTGGACCGACCGCGGTCCGACCCTGGTGCGCTGGTACCGCAGCGCCTACTTCTCGATCAACCCGCTGGCGCTGGGCGACATCCTGCCCATAGACAACACCGCCTGCGGCCTGGTGTTCCAGGCCTTCCTGCCCAAGGCCACCATCGACGCCGCACGGCGCCAGCAGCCCGCCCATTTCCGTGGCAAGCCGCCGGCCAAGGCCGTGCTCGACGAAGTGCGCGAGCGCTGCTGGTCCGAGATGACCAGCCACCTGCTGTCCAACGTCACGGGCCAGGCGGCGCCGGTGTTCGATGCGCAGCATGAAATCGTCTGCGCGGTCACCACCGTCTCGGACCTGGGCCAGCTCAAGTCGCCGCAAGACCGGGTCGCACTGTTCCGCGAGGCCAGCCTGATCAACCAGTCCACGGGCGGGCGGGCCTTCAGCGCAGATTCGCCTTGAAAGCCGCGCCGGGAAGAATGGCCGGGCGCCTCAGTTCCCTGCGGCGCGCTCCACGGCATTCACGGCCCTGCGCCCCCTGGGCACCACCAGGGGCGTCCCCGACACAGGGTCTGCCATGATCACGGCCGGCAGGCCGAACACCTCCTGCACCAACTGCTCCGTGAAGATCGCCCCGGGCGCGCCCTGCGCGGCAATGCGCCCGTCGCGCATGGCGATCAGGTGCGAGGCATAGCGGCAGGCCTGGTTGAGGTCGTGCAGCACCGCAACCACCGTGCGGCCGGCGTCGTTGAGATCCGCCAGCAGCTCCATCAGCTCGATCTGGTGGGCGATGTCCAGGAACGTCGTGGGCTCGTCCAGCAACAGGATCGGCGTCTGCTGCGCCAGCACCATCGCAATCCACACCCGCTGGCGCTGGCCGCCTGACAGCTCGTCCAGCAGGCGGTCGGACAGCGCTGCCACATCGGTGGCCTGCATGGCCTCGGCCACGGCCTGCTCATCCGCGTCCGTCCACTGCCTCAGGAAGGATTGATGGGGGTAGCGCCCCCGCGCCACCAGGTCCGCCACCGTGATGCCCTCGGGTGCCACCGCGCTTTGCGGCAACAGGCCCAGGCGCCGCGCCACCTCCTTGGCGGGAAATTGCGAGATGTGCCGGCCATCGAGGATGACCTGCCCGGTCACCGGCACCAGCAGCCGCGACAGCGCGCGCAGCAGGGTGGACTTGCCGCAGGCATTCGGCCCCACGATGACGGTGAAGGAGCCATCGGGAATGGCAAGGGACAGGCCCTGCGAAATCGTGCGCTCGCCGTAGCGCAGCGTCACCGCATCAGCACTCAGGCGCTGCGTCATGGCCGGTCATTTCCCACAATCGATAGGTCCTTCGGTGTTTGCAATGTGGAATGAATTCTACAATGCGGAATACGCTGAAGACGCCGCCCTGGCGCCCGGCCCCGTCGCTTCGGATCGAGATGAACAGACTCCAACTTGCCGCCCTGGGTGCGGCCGCCGCACTGGCCGTGCTGGCCTGTTTCGCATGGTTTCCACGCGCCGCCGTTCCCGTGGCGGGCGCCGCACCGCATACGTCGGATACATCGCATGCGTCGCATGCATCGGGTACGCCGGCTGCAGCACACGCAGACCATGCACCGCTGCCCCGGCGCATCGTCTCCACCTCGCCCAGCGTGACCGGCATCCTGCTGGCCATCGATGCGCCGGTCGTCGCGACCGCCGCGACCACGCCCAGCCGCATGACCGACGACAAGGGCTTTTTCTCGCAATGGGCCGCCGTTGCCGACAAGCGTGGCGTGCAGGTGCTCTACCGCAACCTGCAATTCGACATCGAGGCCGCCATCGGCGCCAGCCCCGACCTGCTGGTGGCCTCCGCCACCGGGGCCGACAGCGTGGCCCAGCACCGCACCGAACTGCAGGCGCAGGGCGTGCCCATGGTCGTGGTCGACTATTCCAGCCAGTCCTGGCAGGACATCGCCACCGAGCTGGGCCGCATCACGGGCCATGCGAAGCAGGCCGCCGCAGCCATTGCCCGCTTCGATGCCCATGTGGCGCAGACCGCCGCCTCCATCACGCCACCGGCCCGGCCCGTCAGCATCGTCGCCTACAACCTGGCCGGCAGCTACTCCATAGGCCGCGCCGCCAGCCCCCATGCGCGGCTGCTGGCGGCACTGGGCTTCAAGGTGGAGGGCCTGCCGCCCGCGCTGGCCGCCCAGGTCACACGCGCCTCGGACTTCGAATTCATCTCCCGCGAGAATCTCTCGGCCGCCATCACCGGCGACTCCGTCTTCCTGCTCGGCGCCTCGCAGGGCGATGTGCAGGCCTTCCTGGACGATCCGCTGCTGGCCAACCTGCCCGCCGTTGCCGGGCGGCGCGTCTATCCGCTGGGCCCGACCTCGTTTCGCATCGACTACTACTCGGGGCAGCAGATGGTCGACGCCGTGGCAAGCCATTTCCGCTGAGCCATGCGTGCACGGCTCCAAGGCGCGGCGGCGCGGCCTGCCCAGCGCTCGTGTTTGTGCTCCTCCTCGCGGTCCTCCCTGCACTGCAGGCGTTGGCTGGGCCTTGCAGGCGGGCTGCTGGCGCTGGCCATCATCGCCGTGCTCGGCATCACCGTCGGCTCGCGCGACATTGCGCTGGCCGACATCCTCGGCGCGCTGCGGGCTCCGGACCTGCGTGATGACCAGCACCTGATCGTCAGCCTGCTGCGCATGCCCCGCACCGTGGTGGCCATCCTGGCCGGCATGGCGCTGGGCGTGGCTGGCGCGCTCATGCAGGCCGTCACCCGCAATCCCCTGGCGGAGCCGGGCCTGCTGGGCGTCAACGCGGGTGCGGCGCTGGCCGTGCTCATCGGCATGACGGCCTTCGGCCTGACGTCCGTGCTCCAGTACGTCTGGTGCGCCTTTGCCGGCGCGGGGCTGGCGGGCGCCGCCGTCTTCGCGTTCGGGCAGTCCCGGGGCGCGGGCGCGCACCCGGTGCGCCTGGTCCTGGCCGGGGCCGGCCTGTCGGTCATGCTCACCTCCAGCGCCGGCATCATCCTGCTCAACGCGCCCCCGGAAGTCTTCGACGGCTTCCGCCACTGGGCGGCCGGCTCGCTGGAGGGCAGCGGCTATGCCAGCGCCGCCGTGCTGGCGGCCGCCGTGGCGGCAGGGCTGGCGGCGGCCTGGGCCATCGTCGGCCAGCTCAACGCCATGGCGCTGGGGCATGACGTGGGCTTGGCGCTGGGTGTCAATGTGCGCGCCACCGCGCAACTGGCCTGCCTTGCAGTCATGCTGCTGGCCGGGGCGGCCACGGCGGCCGTGGGGCCCATCGCCTTCGTCGGCCTGGTGGCGCCGCATCTGGCACGCCTCTCGTGCGGGCCGGACTACCGCTGGATACTGCCGCTGTCCGCGCTCTACGCGGCGGTGCTGCTGCTGGGGGCCGACGTGCTGGGCCGCGTCGTCGCGGCGCCTGCCGAAGTGGCTGCGGGCATCGTCGCCTGCCTGATCGGCGGGCCGTTCTTTGTCTGGGTGGCGTGCAGATACCGGTTGAGCAGGCTATGAAGACCTCCGTGAACACATCCGTTGTGCGCTGGGGAGCCTGTTCGTTTCTCTGGCGGCCCAGGCCGCTGGCCGTGGGCATGGCGCTGGTCGTGCTGGCCCTGGTGCTGGGTGTGCTGCTGCTGGGCACGGGAACCCTGTCCCTCAGCCCCGCCGAAGTGCTCGACAGCCTGCTGGGCACGGGCTCCAACCCCGCAGCTGAGCGCATCGTGCAGCGGGTGCGGCTGCCGCGTGTCCTCACGGCCGTCTTCGTGGGCGCGTCGCTTGGCATGGCGGGCGCCATCTTTCAGTCCATCTCCCGCAACGCGCTGGGCTCGCCGGACGTGATCGGCTTCACCACCGGCGCGGCCAGCGGGGCGATTGCGCTCATCGTGCTGGGTGACGCCGGGCCGCTGTGGACATCGCTGGCCGCCGTGCTGTCGGGCATGGCCACGGCGGCGGTCGTGCTTGCGCTGTCCGGAGGCCGGCGTGCTGCCGGCGGCTACCGGCTGGTGCTGGTGGGCATAGGCGTGGGGGCCACGCTCTCGGGCCTGAACACCATCTTGCTGGTCATGGGGGACCTGGACCGGGCCGTCGCCGCGCAGCGCTGGCTGGCCGGCTCGCTCAGCGCGCGGACCTGGGCCCATGTCGTGCCCGCCGCGCTGGGCTTCATCGCCATCGTGCCCGTCGTGCTGTGGTGCGCCCGCCGCATCAACCTGCTGGAGCTGGGCGACGATGCCGCCACCCAGCTCGGCGTCAACGTGCCGCGCACGCGGCTCACCATGGTGATGGCCGCAGTGGCCCTGACCGCCATCGCCACCGCAGCGGCGGGGCCCATCGCCTTCATCGCGCTGGCCGCGCCCCAGCTGGCCAGGCGCCTGGGGCTGTCGCCCGACGTGCCCCTGTTCACGGCGGCAGCCATGGGCGCCGTTCTGCTGCTGGCGGCCGACATGCTCAGCCATTGGGCACCCGTGCGCCTGCATCTGCCCATCGGGCTGGTGACGGGGCTGCTGGGCGGGGTGTATCTGCTGTGGCTGCTGTTTCGCACACGCAAGGGATAGACGGTCGTGCAGGGTGCAACGGGGCGCAGCCCCAGTACCTGCGGGACTACCTGACGCCCCGCGCCGCCCCAGGCCCCACCACGGTGTACACATGCCCGGCCTCTTCGGCAGCCACCTTGGCAGCCTCGCTGCGGCGCACCTCCGCCTGGTCCTCGTACTCGCAGTTCATCACCCGGGCTTCACTGCCCGCGAACTCCGCCAGCGATTCAGCGCTGTTGCGAATGGTCACCAGCGCCTGCGCCACCACGTCCAGCCGCTGATGGCCCTCGGGGATCTCCAGCCAGGCCAGCGCCAGCTGGGCCAGGGCGGAAACCTCGGCACAGCCTTGCTGCACGAAGCGGTCCATTTCATGCAGTGCGGTTGCGAGCTTCTGGGTGTGGGTGTTTTCGGGGGGAGGGGATGAGGGGATGTGCTTCATGGGTTCGACTCTCCACGAAGCATTCCATTGGTGTCTGACATTGCATCTCCTTCAGAAAGGGATGATGCTTGCCGGTTTTTCTTGACGCAGATACTACGAGTTGCGTAGCTGATTGGCAGGGCGTTCAAGAAGATGGGGGCTGCCGGATGGACTTGAGGCGGGTGCCTACCAGTTTGTGGTTGGCCGCGGGTCAATCGCTATGAGCTGGGGAAACACAGACCGGACCTCCTGACCGCGCGCAAGTTGGCGGAAGTGCTCAAGGTGCCGATGGCGCTTTTCTATTCGGATACGGATGATGAGGTGGCGGAGTTGTTGCTCAGGTATGGGCAGGCGAGCAGGGCGGTGCGCAAGAGGGTGGGCGAGGTGTTGAAGAGGTAGGGCGTTCGGGTTGCGTGGAAGGCGGATTGCGACCCTTATCGATCGTTCGCTTCTGTCAAAAATTCATGATTTGAATTTAGAGCTATGAGGACACGAGAGAGGTTGCAGAAATGATGCGGGAATTTATTTGTTGCCCGTTAAATATTATTTATTCCTATTGGCACTTAATAGGATGCGTGGCTTCTCTGACTCCCAGCTGCTAATTGTTGCTGGTAAAAAATGATACGCTGGAGAAAGATCGTAATAGGCGATTTCTCTTTGCTCTTCTTGACTTAAATAATTCAAAAATAGCTCCATCTTTTCCAGCCTAAGCTTCACGCGGTCAAATCGCTTTCCATCTTTAAATAACTGAACTTCTGCATTCGCCAAATTCACCAGAGCATTGCAATGGCTTTCAGATCTCATCCCGCAATCCGTGCAAACGAGATCGATGTACGTAAAGGCCCTGTGCAGTTCATCCAGCGCAAACTGTCCAAAAGAAGTTATACGAATTGCATCAATTTCATCTGAAAACGCGTCGTGCCGGGTAGATGACTCAATCAGATTGGATGCAAGCAATTTATCTATCCAATACCGAAAATCAGTATCAGAACCGAAGACATCGGAAAAAAATCCTCGTAGCTCAGGCAGAGGAACAAATGCAGGCGAGAGTGGATCCTGGGCAACAGAAAGTCGCTTAAGTATTCTTAATCCCGTAAAGTGCGATCCCCCATCATTGGTTCGAATCTGATAGAGATTCGGGATCTTGCTATTTTTCTCGTCGTAAAAAAGGCGTGTTGGTGTCATAAGAGGCTTGATAACCTGATGAATTAGCAATTTCCATCCTCCAGCAGATTGGGCCATCTCCTGTGCATTTGTATAGCCAGATAGTATCAAGTCACCAAAAAGGTCCAACGCAAGACGGATATTTCCGTGAGCTGAGGCACTTATAAACTGATTCAAAGGAGACGCTGGGCTTCTGGAAAAATCGTTCCTGAAAACTCTGAAAAATGCAGTTATATTGTCAATTGAATGCTGCTCAATTTCTATCTCACCATATTTTATAAGCTCTAAGACGTAGTTGATTCTTTTATTAAAAACCTCATCAGGAGTAGGTGAGCTAATATGAAAAGCACTATTCTGATATGCATCGAGAAATCCGCGAATCTTAGAAGCATAAAATCTCTCTTCCCGCATAGATATAAGTACTACACATCCTAAGCTCTCGGTAATCTCGGCTGCAAGAGAGAAAGTGTAGTCTTGCAGTTCATTATCTAGTTGATCTGTATTATCGACTGCCACTATCACGCTTCTGTGATGAAGCATGTGCCATGCCACTAAACGCTGAGCCACATATTTTTCATCATTCTTCCATTCTTTGATCAGTTGATTTAAGTTTAAATTATAGGCTTCTGATTCATAGTGAAGGCCCGCCAATGACTGTTTTTGTGCTACTTCAAATCTATCTGAAAAAAGCTGCAATAGCTGTGCTCGATCTGAAGCCAATAAATTCTCTGAATCCAACTGCTTGGTCAATGACTCCCATAGAAATTTTCTTACTGAAATGGCATCCTTCGGCGAGGGAAGCATGTCAATTACAACGGGTATGCAGTTTTTCTTTAGGTAGGAAGGTGGGCGAAAATAAAGTACTTTTTTTATAAAAGTCGACTTGCCAGACCCTTTTCCACCAAATAATATTACTATATCGCCGTTTGTATTTTTGCGCATTCCATCGATAAGCCGATTAGCAAAAACTCCTCCAGAATCCATGTCTTCAGTTTCTATGATTCCATAATTTTGCATGAATGGTGAAACAGAATCTTTGATCAGAGTGCGAACTCCCATGATATTTTTGTCATGCGCTCTTTCATGCACATAACATTTTTCAACGAATTCCGAGTCATCGACATCAATTGGGCCAAAATAGCGTAAGACTATGCCCCTTATTTGCCTGGCAAGCGCATTCGAATTGATTGTCTGATTAAAAGAGACTATTCGCTCTTTGGGGAAAAATATTTCTCCACTATCAGGAGCTCCGCCTTGGAAAGCGCGTTGTAAACTATGCTGCTCTACAACAGATGTATACCCGAGAAGCTCTATAGCTTCCATGTAATTGGATTCAAACCAATCGATATCTGAAATGACTAAGGCTGACAAATCTTTCCATGCCTTGCCTTTTTGAAAGGCCTTGAAAATTATAAACTGTAGCCCATTCGTCACGAGGCCAAACTCACAACCCTCATCAGCGCAATATCGTTGTGCCTGAATAATTGCAGCCTTAGCTGTCGCAGAAGTTAGTAGTGTTTTGGTTTTTACAGCTCTGAATCTTTTTTTATAATTGAAATTTGCTGGTAAATCAAAATAAACGCCTGTTCTTTTGGCCTCGATAATGAGGGCTGGTCGTCCAGAGGTACGATTCAGATGATAGTCTGCATATCCGTCAACAGAGTTTTGTTCCATGCGGAATGACGCAATAGGCCAACCAAGGATTTCGCGCAAAATCCTATCAATGATCTGAAATCTCGTATCGGCCTCGTTTAGATCTGCTGATTTTGCGAATGAGACAATTTCTGCTGCAATGACGTGTGACATTCATATACCTCCGAACGCAAGCATAGTAGCGCAACCAAGGTGCTTTTCTCAAATAATTAGCTGTCGAGCCTGCCGGATGGTCATCGCCTGAAGCAGCTCATACGTCGAGTGTTGCTGTTTGAGTGAGAAGCTAGCGACTGTATCAAGTCGGACAATGTGGATCGCCAAGCCAACTCTCAAGAGAGGAGCAGAGTGTTGAGGCCTCGTCTCGCTTGTCAGTGGAAATGCCATCCGACATGGTTCGTGCGCTGTCTTTCCGCAAAGCACTCTTCAATGCAAACCACGCAGTCGGGCCGCTACTTCTCGCAAGAACGAAGCTAGACCGAACGGCTCCTTCTGGCCGTAACCCGTTCTCCACAGACCGCCAAAACTCTCACCCAAAAATCCTCCCTCATCCAACAGCTCAAACGCTACCTCCGGCGTCCTCTCCATCCCCCGCCGAATCGCCGCAGGAATCGCCTGCCGCGTCTTGCTGCACAGCCCGCGCATGGGCAAGACCTCGATCTGTATGCCGCGCACGGTGCGCACTTCGCTGGCGCTGGGCTCGATGCGCACGCGGATGCCTAGCTGTTCATACATGCGCTGCTCCATATGGCGCAGGTCCTGCAGGCTGGTGATCTGTTCGAGCCGCAGCAGCAGGCGCTTTTCCTCTTCCTTGGTGAGCCGTAGGATGCGCTGGTCGGCCCTGGGGTCGGCGAGCAGGGCGCTGTGATATCGGCCAAGGCCCCTGCAAACCAAGTTGGTCATTGACCTTGAATGCAAGGTTGGCAGCAACTTGCGCTTGCGGCCTTAGATATCCCGTGACAAAATCTTCCACAACTGTCAGTTAGATCATTGCCATGATCATCGCTGATGGTGGCGATACTGCAAATTGCCGGTCTTCAGAGTAAAGCACCCTATTATTCTGGTGCGCCTGCATGCGCAGGCAATAACAAAAATTTCCCCCTCCCCATGAAAATCCGCGCCACGTGGTAGCCGTGGCGTCGTTTGATGCATTGTTTCAAATTGTCGATGTTTGTCGGCGCAACGCCTGTAGCTCAATAGCAATATTCTGTTGAGTTTTTTGTTGTGAAGTATTCTTCATGGAAGGAGGCTGTAGCTGATAAAGCCTTGATAAAAATAATGCCAGCGAAAAGCTGGTGGCTTGAGTTCCACGATTTTGTTGATTTTTAATTGAAGCTCGGGAGGAGTTCATGAATCAAATAAAATTGAATGTGAAATCAAAGTATTTTGTCAATGTGATTGAAGGAGTAGCAAGTTTCGTATTGGTTTTGGCGTTTTGGTTGTTCTCGATGCCGGCTACGGCACAAATATTGCCGGTAGTCACCATCACAGATAATTTTGCCTATGGAGGCGGTTTTGGTGTTGATGGGTTTGAATTCAATCGTGGAGGGGGCGCTGGAACCGCGTTCAGTGGTTATCCACTTATGATGGGGTTTCTTAATTTCAAATCTACATCTCTCGAGGACGTGCGTTGTACGGGAGAAGCCTCTAAAGGTACAACGTCTCATGCAGATCCGAATACAAGGTGGATGGCTGCGGAGGCAGTCTTCAGAGTGGTAAGGCAGAGTTTGAATACATGGCAGAAGATCTTTGGACGTGGTACCACCCCGTGGCATGATGGAAAGTTGAGAGTGGTATATGCCGATGGTGGTTCGGAGATCTGGTTGGTAACAAGTCCTGGCATGTCGGCTGCCTTAGTTCCGTCGTCCATGCCAGGGTCTTTGAAGCTGGGTGATGGAATCCCAAAGCCTCATCATGTTTGCGGGAAATCATGAAATGAAAATCTCATTTAAATTAATTTTGGCAATCATTTTTTTATCGATGGGATTGCTTGTTGCATACTATCTTGCACAAACGTTTCAGGGGCCAAACACTAGTTTTGAAAAAGAAGTCAATTTGTCATCTGATGTAGTTGAGCAGAAAGATTCAGGGCAAGCCACGGCAGCGCTGCCTGATGTTGGTGCTTTGAATAAGCTGCCAGAAAAGAGCGATACGGGAAAAGCTATCGATTTGATGCAGAATTCCAGAGACTATCGGGCGGTTATGGAAAAGCTGGCCCAAGCGGGCACCGAAGAGGCAGGCCTGTATGCAGATACCATTTTGAAGCAGTGCTACATGATCATCCGGTCAGGAGTGCAAGGCGTAAAAACCGCATCCACCAAGCAGGATCAAGCCAAGGAACTGCTATGGTCCAGATGCAGTTCCTTCAGTTCGGATGAAATCTCGGCAGAAAGAGTTCGTCAGCTTGAAAGCGACCCTAGATTTCCAAAAGGGTTGATGGAACTTCGCAGCCAATGGAACGAGGTTGGCAGTGACTCACTCAAGCAGCAAGAAATTCTTGGCCGTATTTTTCATAAACGTGATCCGATTTTGCTAGAACAGGCTGGTCTGGGTCTGATCGCTTCACACGATGAGAAAATGAATTTGGATGGTACAGAGTTTTCTGGTGGAAAAGCTCTTGCTGCGGTAAGGAATAGCTGGATTGCGGCCGTTTGCGAAGGAACTGGATCTGACTGCGGTGGCAATGATTACTACGCTGTGGACATGTGTGCAAACACAGGTATATGCGAAAACTCAAGGTTTGAAGCATTTCGCTCGGCAACAGCCAGGGATCAAGGAGATGTTTATCTAAAGGATTTTGATTCAGCTTACCGTATTTTTGTACATGCAATCAAAACAGGAAATTCTGCAATATTCTTCGAGCAGATTAAAAAGTAGGAAAGGTGCCTGAAGTTACCCAAACAACCCCCCCTCATCCAACAACTCAAACGCCACCTCCGGCGTCCTCTCCATCCCCCGCCGAATCGCCGCAGGAATTGCCTGCCGTGTCTTGCTGCACAGCCCGCGCATGGGCTGAACTTCAATCTGTATGCCGCGCACCGTACGCACTTCGCTGGCGCCGGGCTCGATGCGCACTCTGATGCCAAGCTGCTCATACATGCGCTGCTCCACATGGCGCAGGTCCTGCAGGCTGGTGATCTGTTCGAGCCGCAGCAGCAGGCGTTTTTCCTCTTCCCTGGTGAGCCGCAGGATGCGCTGGTCGGCCATGGAGTCGGCGAGCAGGGCGTCGTGCTCGCAGATGCAGGCGCCCGGAGGGCAGGGGACTCGGATCGGAATCTGAACGGGAAAGCTCATCGATGCCCAAAGGAGAGCCGCCCCGGCCGGGGCGGTGCAGGCCATGCTAGTTCAAGGCTGCAGCGGGGCCAAGGGGAAAGTCCTGGGCGCGCCCGCTGCCTGCGTCTGCTGCCTTTTCCCCCTCCCGTATGTCCGCGCCTGCGTCGTGGCGGTTGCGGGGTTGCAAGCCTGCCGAAGGACAGGCTTGCTTCGTCATCTGACTCGCCGTGATGTTTGAGTGAAGCGCGCAGCGCGCAACGAGTTTCACGGCGAACCCCGCAGCCGCCACGACGCAGGTGGCCCCGCAGCGAAGCGAAGGGGTCGCGGACATTCGGGTCGCCTTCTTTGATCTGACCTTTCTTGGCGAATCAAGAAAGGGCAGTCGGCTGCCGGGCCGAGACCCGGCCTCGAAAAGCAATCGCCCGGCAGGGTGAACAAGTGCGCGCGGCGTTCAAATTTACAGACGCTCAGAGCCGCAACAGCGAAGTCGCATGGGTTGGCCCGCCCGCCTCACGACTTCTGACTCCTCCCATAAAGATTCTCCAACCCCGCCCACACCCTGCGCGTGAGCGGCTTGCTCTGCGCCGCAGGCCGGCGGTACAGCCGCACGTTGATGGGCACGTCCTTGTCGGGCCCGGCCGCGCGGGCCAGGCGGCCTTCGGTCAGGTCGGTCTTGACCAGGGTGAGCGGCAGCCAGGCCAAGCCCAGGCCCTGGTGGACCATGGCGTGCAGGGAGTCGGCGAGGTCGGCCTCGTAGACGGTGCGCAGGCGCGTGGTGTCGCACAGTTCGTGCAGGTGGCTGCGCAGGATCTTGCCCAGGGACATGCTTTGCGCGTAGTCCAGGTAGGGCACCAGCGGGCCGCCGCCGTGGGCGGGCAGGGCGTATTTGGGCAGTTGCGGGACCAGGGGGATGCTGACGGGGATCAGCGTGTCCTGGCCCACGGGCAGCCAGGCCAGGTGGTGGCCCTGCAGGCTGCCTTCGATGGCGGGCTGGGCGTGGCACATGAGCAGGTCCACCTTGCCTTGCAGCAGCATTTCCACGCCGTAGTCCAGGCTGGTGGTGACCACTTTCCAGCACAGCTGGGGCATGGCCTGGTTGAGGGCGGTGATGATGCCCGGCAGGACGGTGTGCGACAGCGTGCGGCCGGCCGCGATGGTGATGGTTTCGTCGCGCGTGCGGTGGGGGCGCTGCAGCAGGCCGTGGGTTTGCTCCAGGATGCCCAGCACTTCATGGGCCGAGGCCAGCAGCGTCTTGCCGGCGGCCGTGAGCGTGGTGGACTGGTGGCTGCGCTCGACCAGGGGCGTGCCCGCCCATTCCTCCAGCGCGCGGATGCGGCGGCCGAAGGCAGGGTGGGTGATGTGGCGGCGCTCGGCGGCCTTGTAGAGGCTGCCGGTGTCGGCCAGGGCCTGCAGGTCCTGCAGCAGTTTGAGGTTGAGTTCGTGCATGGCAAAGGCGAAGAAATCTGGATTGCGTTGACTTGGCGCTGTTGTTGTGCCGCAGTGAGCATGGAGTAATTAGGATTTCTTGATTTTAGAAAATGACAAATTTTTGAATGGAAACTATGAAAGCTTTCATTCAATAATCAAATCAAGAAATCCGTATGACTAATATGCTGAGAGTCAACAAGCTGTTTCTCCGTCTTCAAGCCAAAGGCAAATTCTGCTCTTGTCAAGACAGAGGGAGTTTTCGGTATATTCCAGCCCAGCTTGCAAGAATTCCCAGGCGGCCTCTTGATATGGCATGCAGTCCAGCAAGAACAATATTGATTGTCAGAATAAGGTATCGATTGAATGTGTCTCTATTTCCTTGTGGAGATGGATAATAGGATCGGTGATTTCGGATGCGCCAGCTATCGCGGAAGAACCATATCTCATTCAACATCAACTTATTTTTTGGTTTGAAGGAAACGGGTCCATTTAGAATTCCAAACATCATCCCGATACTTTGAGGTGTGTAAGGGCGGATATGTGTGTAGTCATGCCAGAACCTGATGCCCGGCATTGGCGTCAGAAGAAGCAGTGCTCCATTTTCTTCAAGCATTTCAAGATAGTTATCCATGAAAGCAATCAAATCTTCTGGAGCCATGTGCTCTACAATATGAGACATTAAAAGGAGATCATATTTTTGAGCAGGCAGATTGTCGGGTGTATATGCATTGAATCCTTCTTTGCGGAGGTTTTCAACCTGAACAGAATTGACATCGACCCCGGTTACTTCGGAAGATATGTTTTTTAATAATCGTAGATATTTTCCTTGGCCACAACCAATATCTAGAATCCTCTTTCCCTTGAAATTTGAGGAAAGAATCTGTGCAAGGCGCCGTTCTTCAAGAATCTGATAGTGAGTGCTGGAAAATAGTTTCTGAATTCTGTTCATGTTTGTGAATCCTTTTGTGGGAGAATATGGTGGCGTTTTTCGGAATGCTGGTCTTGGGTGCGTGGGAATTATTGTGAGATGATTTGAGTATCAATATTTCCCGACTTATTTCATTGTTTCGCCGAATTAAAACAGGGCGCAGTCAAAAGTAGGACTGGGAACAGAATTATGCTCAAAGTTCTGTAGCCATTTGAGGCTTGGTTCGTGCAGGCGAAGGTTGTGGTATGCGTTTTTGGGGTATGGGGTTGTGCTGATCCGGCACAGCCCCGCCGCAATCGGCACAGCACCAAGGCGGGGCATGCCTAGCATGGCGGCATGCGAGAGAAGCCCTGTTATGCCTGAAGTTTGCCTCAGGAAGATGCAAAGCCATTTCATTGGCGGTGCGCAGCGCACGGTGAGGGATCTGCCGATCCAGCACAGGGAGGTGGTGCGCAACGGCGGCGAGCGGCCGCTGGACATGAATGGCAGCTATGCCGTGGGCCAGATGTACGCCATGGAGTACCGGCTGGCGCGTCCGCGCAGCCCCCTGCCGGTGCTGCTGTGGCACGGCGGCGGCATGACAGGGGCGCAGTGGGAGTCCACGCCCGATGGGCGCCAGGGCTGGCTGTGGCGCCTGCTGGAGGCCGGCCATGACGTGGTGGTCTGCGATGCCGTGGAGCGCGGCCGCGCGGGCTGGGCGATGTTCCCCGAGATCTATGCCGAGGCGCCCGTGTTCCGCAGTGCCGAGGAGGCGTGGACGCTGTTTCGCATAGGCCATGGTGCGCCTTCGGGCGGCGGTGTGGGCGAGCCCTTCGTCGGCCAGCGGTTTCCGCATGAGAATTTTGGTGCCCTGGTGCGGCAGATGGTGCCGCGCTGGCTGGGGCATGAGGCCATGGCCATGGCGGCCTATGACGCGCTGCTGGAGCAGTTCGGCCCCTGTGTGGTGATGGGCCACAGCCAGGGCGGTGGCTTTGCCGCGCATGCGGCCATCCGCAAGCCGCACCTGGTGCGCGCCGTGGTGGGGGTGGAGCCTACGGGCATGCCGGTGGTGCAAGAAGGGCAGCAGGGGCAACAGGGGCAGGAGGGGGCGGATGCGTTCGCGCCTGCCTCGGCCATCCCGCACCTGGCGGTGTGGGGCGACCATTTCGCGCACAGCCCGCAGTGGCAGAAGTACCGCGCGCAGACCGATGTGTATTGGCAGCTGCTGCGCCGCCTGGGCGGCCGTGCCGAGGTGCTGGACCTGCCGGCCGCAGGCATTACCGGCAATTCGCATTTCTGCATGCTGGACACCAATGGCGACGAGGTGCTGGGCCGGGTGCTGGCCTGGCTGGAGCGCCTGGGCCGGTGACTGGCGGGTTACTGGCGGGTCACTGGCGGGTCACTGGCCAGTGACTGGCCGGTCCTGGTCCCGAAGAATTTCAACGAGGAGAAAAATCTCATGCAACGCCGCAATTTCATGATCCGCAGCCTGTCTGCAACCACGGCGGCCCTGGCCCTGGGCGCCCTGGCGCCCGCGCAGTCGGCCCTGGCGGCCGATGCCGGCTGGCCCACGGCCGAGCCCATCCGCCTGATCGTTCCGTTCCCGCCCGGCGGCACGGCCGATGTGGTGAACCGCCTGTTCGCGCAGCAGCTGGGCAAGGTGCTGGGCGCCTCGGTGATCGTGGAGAACAAGGCGGGTGCCGGTGGATCGCTGGGCACGCGCTTCGTGGCCGATGCCAAACCGGACGGCTATACGCTGCTGGGCGCCACGTCCAGCACGCACGGCACGAATCCGGCCGTCTACACCAAGCTGCCCTATGACGCGGTGAAGGACTTCACGCCCATCACCCAGGTGATCACGGTGCCGGGCGTGCTCAGCGTGCATCCCTCGGTCAAGGCGGCGAATCTGAAGGAGCTGATCGCGCTGGCCAAGGCGCAGCCGGGCCATCTGTCGTATGCGTCCTCGGGCGCGGGCGGGCTGGGCCATCTGGCCATGGAGCTGTTCAAGGCCAAGGCGGGCGTGCAGATCATGCATGTGCCCTACCGCGGTGCAGGCCCGGCCTTCACCGATCTGATCGGCGGCCAGGTGTCCATGCTGTGGGAGCCGCTGCCGGCCTCGCTGCCGCACATCAAGTCCGGCAAGATCCGCCCGCTGGCCGTGGCCACGGCCCAGCGCAGCAGCGAGCTGCCCGATGTGCCGACCTTTGCCGAGTCCGGCGTGCCCGGCTATGCCGTGCAGGCCTGGAACGGCCTGCTGGCGCCCAAGGGCCTGCCCAAGGACATCCGCGACAAGCTGCACAAGGCCAGCGTGCAGGCCCTGGCCGATCCGCAACTGCGCCAGCGCCTGGCGGAGCTGGGCGGCACGGTGGTGGCCAATACGCCGGAGCAGTTCGGCGCGGTGATCCTCAAGGATGTGACGACCTGGAAGCAGGTGGCCGCTTCGTCGCAGATCAGCCTGGACTGATGCGGCGGGCACCGGGGAAAGCCCTGTGTCCCGGCGCCCACGGGTGGCGGGGCCAGGCGTTGTGACGGTGCCATAGTCCGGGGGTGGCGGTCCGGGCGCGTTGCCTGCGGCCGCGCACAAGGCCGCGAACAAGGCGAACCGCCTGACCTGCCGCTCTCAAGCCATGGACATCAACCTCATCCGCAATTTCGTAGAGATCGTGGACGCCCGCAGCCTCAGCGCTGCGGCGCGCAAGCGCGATATCACGCGCTCCAAGGTGAGCAAGGAGCTCAAGTCGCTGGAGACGGCGCTGGGCGTGACCCTGCTGCACCGCACGACGCGCAGCTTTTTGCTGACGGCGGCGGGCGAGGTGCTGTACGAGCATGGGCGCAGCATCATCCAGGAGGTGGAGGCGGCGCAGGGCGCCATCGACGCGCTGCAGCATGTGGTGACGGGCTCGGTGCGGCTGAGCATTCCCACGGGCCTGGGCGAGCTGTACCTGGCCGACATGCTGCTGGCCTTCCAGAAGCGGCACCCGCAGGTGCGCATCCGCGTGCTGTTCTCCAACCGGGTGAGCGATCCCATGAGCGCCCAGGTGGATGTGGCCGTGCGCGTGGCGCGCGACGTGCAGGAGCACCTGGTGGCGCGCGATCTGGGGCCGGTGGGCTTTGGCCTGTACGCCAGCAGCGCCTATGCCAAGGCGCGGCCGTTCCACGACCCCGCCGAGATTCCCCACGGCGTGTTGCTGACGCCGCCCGGCGACGGCAAGACCTATGCCGTCTCGGTGAAAAAGGGGCAGCAGGAGATTGCACTCAAGTGCGAGCCCTGCATCACCAGCGAGCATTTCCCCTTCCTCAAGCAGTCCATGCTCCGGGGCAGCGGCGTGGCCACCTTGCCCAACTACATGGTGATGGACGAGCTGCGATCGGGCGCCGTGCAGCGCGTGTGCCCGGACTGGACGGTGTCCGGCCTGGGCGACAGGCTGTACATCATCACGGCCGAGGACCGGCGGCCCTCGCATGCCGTCAAGGTGATGACCGAGTTCCTCAGGGCCAGCCTGCTGCGCTTCGTGGAGCAGGCCGGGGAGCCCGGCCCTTAGCGCCTCGGCTCACCAGTTCTTCAGTTCTCCAGCGCAATCGCGTTGTCCGCGATCACCTTGCGCCACATCTGGCCGTCAGCGGCCAGGAAGTCGTCGAGCTGGGCCTGGGTCTGGGGCTTTCTGGCGGCCAGGGTCTGGTTGCCCAGGGCACTGGCGAACTCGGGGTTGAGCATGACCTTGTTGACGGCGGCCTGCAAGGTGTTGCGCGCGTCCGCTGGCGTGCCTGCGGGCACGGCAATGCCGAACCAGGTGGAGGCCCTGAAGCCCGGCACGCCCGATTCGGCAATGGTGGGCGTCTGCGGCAGGAACTGCGAGCGCTCGGGCCCGGTGGTGGCAATGGCCACCAGCTTGCCGGCCTTGATGTGGGGCAGGGAGGTGCCGGCCACGTCCACCATGAGCTGGGTGTCGTTGGCCATGAGGGCGGTGAGGGCCGGCGCGCTGCCGTTGAAGGGAATGTGGGTGGCGGCCACGTCCAGGCGGGACTTGATCAGCTCGGTGGTCAGCTGCAGCGGGTTGCCCAGGCCGACCGAGCTGTAGTTGAGCTTGCCCGCGTGGGCCTTGGAGTAGGCCTTGAGGTCGGCCACGTTTTTGATGCCGGTCTGGCTGTTGGTGACCAGCACCAGCGGGGCCTCGGCCAGGATGTTGGTGAGCTTCAGCTCCCGGTCGGGGTTGTAGCTGAGCTTCTTGTAGAGCAGGGGGTTGAGGACCATGCTGGCATTGCTGGCCAGCAGCAGGGTGTAGCCATCGGCCGGCGAGCGCGCCACGGCCGAGGCGGCAATCATGGTGTTGGCGCCCGGCCGGTTCTCCACGACCACGGACTGCTTGAGCTCCGTGGACAGGTGCGTGGCCAGGGTGCGGGCGAGAACGTCGACCGAGCCGCCCGGCGCATACGGGGCGATGAGCTTGATGGGCTTGCTGGGGTAGTCGGACTGGGCGAACCCGGGGGCTGCGGCTGCGGTGGCCGCAGCGGCAAGCAGCAATGCAATGGCCTTGTTCATGCGTTGTCTCCTTCTCTTTCGGTGTTGGCGGGTTCAGATCTTGCGCTGCGTCGCGCCCCAGTGGGCGTCGCGCAGCTTTCTTTTGGCGATCTTTCCGTTGTCGTCGCGGGGCAGGCGCTGGAAGACGAAGCTGCGTGGCAGCTTGTAGGCCGCCAGCCGGCCGCGCAGCCATTCTTTCAGTTCGGCCTCGGGCAGTGTGCCTGACTGGCCGGGCTCGACCAGGGCCAGCAGCCGTTCGCCGTACTCGGCATCGGGCACGCCGATGACGGCGCAGTCTGCTATGCCGGGGTGCTTGAGCAGCTCGTTCTCAATCTCGGCCGGGTAGATGTTCACGCCGCCGGAGATCACCATGTCCGAGTCGCGGTCGCAGACGTAGAGAAAGCCTTCTTCGTCCAGGTAGCCCATGTCGCCCAGGGTGATGAGGCCGCCCTGGTCCACCTTGCGGCGGGCCTCTTCGTTGCCCTTGTAGGTGAAGTCGGCATAGGCGGGCTGGCGCACGTAGATCAGGCCCACCTCGCCCGTGGGCAGGCCCTGGCCCTGCCTGTCGAGGATGCGGACTTCGGCGTCCTGCAGCGGCAGGCCCGCGCTGCCGGGGTGGGTGAGGGCCTCGGCCGAGCCGATGAAGGTGACCAGGCCCGATTCGCTGGAGGCATAGGTCTCGTTGATGATGGGCCCCATCCACTCGATCATGGCCTTCTTGACCTCGGGCGCGCAGGGCGAGCCGGTGGAGGCGATGAAGCGCAGCGAGGAGATGTCGTAGCGCTCGCGCACCTCGCGCGGCAGCCGGAGCAGGCGCACGTACATGATGGGCACCATGTAGGCCGTGTCGATGCGGTGCTCCTGCACCAGCTGCAGGAAGCGCTCGGGGTCGAAGCGCTGCTCCAGCACCACCAGCTCGCTGAGCATGAGCGCGTTCTGGAAGTACAGGCTGGGCGCGCTGTGGTAGATGGGCGCGGTCAGCAGGGTGCGCGCGCCGGGCTGCAGGCCGTAGGCGGTGGCGATCAGCGCCTGGTTCACGGCCAGGCGCCGGGGCAATTCTTCCACGGGAAACGCCTTGCGCAGCACGCCCTTGGGGCGGCCCGTGGTGCCCGATGTATAGGCCATGTGGCCGCGCGGCGCGACCAGCGGGCCGTCGTAGGGTGCCTGGGCGGCCAGCCAGGTTTCGTAGTCCAGCTCCGGCTCGCGTGCGTGGGCGACGCGCCGGGGCAGGTCCGCATAGAGTTCGCCCTTGAGGCCGTCGAGCAGGTCCTGGCTGGTGATGAGGGCGCGGGCGCCGCTGTCGGCCAGGATGTAGTCGATCTCCGTGGCCGTGAAATGCCAGTTGATGGGACAGTAGTAGATGCCCGCAATGCGGCAGGCATGGACCACGTCGGCGTATTCGATGCCGTTGCGCAGGAAGACGGCCAGCACGTCGCCTTCGGCCAGGCCCAGGCTGCGCAGGCCCTGGGCCAGCTGGCGGCCGCGCTGCTGCTGGGCGGCGCCGGTCAGCGTGCGCTGTTCGAAGACCAGGGTGGAATGGGGCGTGGCGGCGGTGCTCATGTGGGCGTGGCCTCCTGCTCCCCATCGTTGACGTTGGGCTGGTTGGCGGCCTTGGCCATCTGCCGGGCGCGCGCCCAGTCGGCATCGTCCCAGGCCTGGTATTCGGTGAAGTAGGCGCCGTTGGCCAGGGCGTCGCCGCCGTCCAGCGTGATGGTCTGGCCGTTGAGCCAGGTGTTGCCCGGGGCCAGGATGAAGGCGGCCATGTTGCCGATGTCCTCGCCCGTGCCCAGGCGGCGCGTGGGGTTGTCCAGGCGGCGGCGGTCGGCCGAGTCCTCGTTGCCGTCGATCCTGGGGCGCAGGCGCTGGCTGGCGCCCTGGGTGGGAATCACGCCCGGTGCAATCGCGTTGAACCGTATGCGCTTGGGACCCCATTCCACGGCCAGCGATTTGGTCATGGCGTCCAGCCCGGCCTTGGACATGGCCGAGGGCACGACGAAGGGCGAGCCCGTGTCCACCCAGGTGACGACGATGGACAGCACCGAGCCCGGCAGCCCTTCGGCGATCCAGCGGCGGCCCACGGCCTGGGTGACGTAGAAGGTGCCTCGGAAGACGATGTCCGATATGGCATGGAAGCCGTTGATGCTCAGGTCCTCGGTGCGGCTGACGAAGTTGCCGGCCGCGTTGTTGACCAGGCTCGTCAGCGGGCCGTGTTCGGCCCAGATGCGGTCGATGACGGTGTGCACGGCCTCGGGCTGGCGAATGTCGAGTTCATGCGCAAAGGCCTGCGCGCCCGTGTCGTTGCTCAGCATCTCGCAGGCCTGCTGCACCACGGAATGCCGCCGGCCGCACAGGTGCAGCTCGGCACCCAGCTCCGCCAGCTTGGCCGCCATGGCCAGGCCCAGCCCCGTGCCGCCCCCGGTGATCAGGACGCGCTGGCCCTGGAATAGATTGGCTTCGAACATGCTTGTCTCCTTTTGCTTTCACTCTAGGGAGACAGGGGCGGCTGGCAAAGGAGGGTGGTGGAACGCGGTTGGTTCCGTGGTGGAAACAATGGGCTTGTGTTTTGGGGCTGTGCCCCCGGCTTGTCAGCGAGTGCAGGGGGGCTCATTTCTCCCTGCCGGGTGGTTGTTTTTCGAGGCCGGGTCTCGGCCCGGCGGCCGACTGCCCTTTCTTGATTCGCCAAGAAAGGTCAGGTCAAAGAAGGCGACCCGGATGTCCGCGACCCTCCGCTTCGCTGCGGGCACGGGCATACGGGTTGGGCTCCGTAGAACAGCCGGTGTTTCACGGCGCAGCCTTGTGCCCGGCCTTTCCAGCTGCGCTGCGCAGGTCTGCCACCTGGGCGGCGGTCACATCGGCAGGCTGGCCGCCCAGGGCCGTGCGGGTGTAGTTGGCCAGGGCGGCGACTTCGCCATCGGTCAGTTCCTGCATGAAGCCGGGCATGCCGGGCAGGGGCGTGGGGCCCTGCTGGGTGGCCGGGTGCTTGGGCAGGCCGACGAGGATGGCCAGCACCAGGTTGCGGGCGTCGGCCTGGCGCACGGTGCTGTTGCCCTTGAGCGGGGGCATGGTGAGGCTGCGGCCCAGGCCCTCGCTGCCGTGGCAGCTGGCGCACAGCGCCATGTAGTGGCCCCGGCCCGCGTCCAGCGTGCCCGCGCCGTTGCCGGTGCCGGAATCCGGGGACACGGCGGCCGGCAGGGGCTGGGGCGCGGGCGGGTTGTCGCCCAGCAGGAAGGTGGACAGCGCCGTCATGTCCTCGGCCGTGAGGTACCGGGTGCTGTTGGCGATGACCTCGTGCATTTCATCGAAGGCGCTGCCGTGGGCCGAGAAGCCCGTCTGCAGGAACTGGGCCATGCCCTCGCGCGTCCAGCCGCGTGCGGCCAGGGCTTCGGCGGTGATGCCGGGGGCCGTGAACAGCGACAGCGTGCCGCCCTGCAGCCAGCGGTCCTTCTGCATCTGGCCGAACATGCCGCGCGGCGTGTGGCATTCGGCGCAGTGGCCCATGACATTGCCCAGGTACTGCCCGCGCAGCCAGGCCGGGCTCTGGCCCTGCGAGCCTACGGGCAGGGGAGCGCTGGACAGGAACAGCGTCTTCCAGCCGAACATCAGCACGCGCAGGTTGAAGGGGAAGGGCAGGGCGGGCTTGGTGTTGGGCTGGGCCACGGGCCGGATGTTCATCAGGTAGCCGTAGATCAGGTCCGAGTCTTCGCGGCTCATCAGGTGGTAGGAGGCATAGGGCATGGCCGGGTAGAGCTGGCGCCCGCCCGGCGCCGTGCCGCGGGTGACGGCGGCGTGGAATTCCTCGGCCGTCCAGCGGCCTATGCCGTGGTCCGGGTCGGGGGTGATGTTGGTGCCGTAGAGGGTGCCGAAGGGCGTGGGCAGGGGCTTGCCGCCCGCAAAGGGCTGGCCTTCCCGGGCGCCACCCATGCCACCCACCCCGTCATGGCAGGCCATGCAGTCGGCGGCGCGCGCCAGGTACAGGCCTTGGGCCAGCTGCTGGGGGCTGCGGTGCACGGCCTGCGGCTCGCGCTGTGGCACATGGGGCCGGTTGCCCCAGACGGCGGCAATGGCAAACAGCACGGCCAGCAGCAGGAGGATGAGCAGCAGCCCGCGCCAGCGGCGCCTGGGCCTGCGCGGTGGCGGGGGGCGGGCACCGCTGTAGTCGGCAGGTGGCGCGGCGGTGGCGGCGGTGGCACCGGTGGGGGCGGCTGCGCTGGGGTCGGCGGCGGACATGGCGCTCATCCTTTCAAGGTCAGCCCGGGCGTGTTCAGGACCAGGTCCTTCACGGCCGCGTAGTAGCGCACATAGCCGGTGCAGCGGCACAGGTGGGGCTGCAGCGCCTCGCCCACGACCTGTTCCACATCGGCCGCGCGGATGGGCGCCTTGGCCAGGCGCTCGACCAGCACCGTGGCCGCGATGACGAAGCCCGGCGTGCAGTAGCCGCACTGGAAGCTGAAATGCTCCAGGTACTTCTGCTGCACGGGGCTGATGGCGATGACCTTGCGCGGCTGGCCCGAGGTGCCCGGGGCTGATGGGGGCGCGGTGTCCGCACCGGCCGGGTCGGCAATGCCTTCGATGGTGCGGACCTTGCGGCCCTGGAAGTAGTGGGCGCCGGTGATGCAGGTGCGCATTTCGCGGCTGCCCTCGGGACCGTCCACGATGATGGTGCAGGCCCGGCATTCGCCGATGCCGCAGCCCAGGCGCGAGCCGGTGAGGTTCAGGTATTCGTGCAGGAAGTCGATCATGGGCATGCCTTCGGGCACGTCCATGGGGCCGACGGTCTGGCCGTTGACGGTCAGCGACAAGGGGCGCGGGACAAGGCTCATGGTGCGAGTGCCTCCCTGATCTTTTGCGGGGTCACGGGCAGGTCGTGGAAGCGCTTGCCTATGGCGTGGTGCAGTCCGTTGACGATGGCGGCGACGATGGGAATCATCACCACCTCGGCAATGCCCTTGGGTGGATCGGTGTCGGACAGCGGGGGCAGCAGCTCGGCCGTCTGCTTCCAGACCGCCACCTCGCTGCCGCGCGGCAGGTGGTAGCGGTGGAAGTTCCAGTTGCCGTCGCCGGGGCCGCCCTCGTACAGCGGCAGGGTTTCGTACAGCGCATGGCCTATGCCCATGGCAATGCCGCCTTCGAGCTGGCCGTGCACCAGCTCGGGCACGATGGGCCGCCCGCACTCCATGATGGAGTGGTGGGCCAGCAGCTCGACCGCGCCCGTGCCCGTGTCCACCGCCAGCTCGACCAGGGCCGCATTGGCGCTGTAGTAGGTGACGCCCGCGTTGTTACGCTGCATGGGCGGATAGAACAGGTTGCGCCGCGCAATCATGCGGTAGCCGGCGGCGCTGCGCCGCGCGGTGACAGAGGCCTCGACGGGCGTGGCCGCCTGCGGCGTGTCGCTGGTGTCAGGGGCCGGCGTGACTGCGGCAGCATCGGGCGCGCTGCCCAGGCGCACGGCCAGCGCGTCCAGCGGCCGGCGCGCGCTGGTGCCCAGGATGTCGAAGTCGGCCTCGGCCCATTGCCAGCGGTTGAAGGTATGGCCCACGGCGCCCGTGACCAGCTGCATGGCATGGGCCTTCTGGGCCAGGGCCTGCAGGGACAGCGGCTGCATGCCGTTGGCCGTGAGCATGCCGTTGACCCAGCGCGCGTCCTCGCGGCGCACGACGTAGGGCGCCTTCTGGCCGCCGCCCGTGCCCTGGCTCCAGATGGCGACGGCGGCCGGCCACAGGCCGTGCTCGAAGACCACGCGCGCCGTCTCGCTGGTGGCGTGGCTGTAGTAGTAGGCCGAGTTGCTGGCGCTGGCCGGCGAGGCGTAGACCGGCGTCCACAGCGGCCGGGCGGCGAAGCGGTCCTGGTCGGCCTGGGGCATGGTGTAGTTGTCGCCCTCGGCCTTGAGCGGCAGCTCGGGCCAGTCCAGGCAGGCGGTCTGCAGCTCGTCGGCGGGCTTGCCGAACCATTGCACGCACAGCTGGGCCTGCGAGGTGCCCATGCCCGTGCCGATCTCGGTGCCAGAGTGGTGCAGCAGCACGCGGCCCTGGGGCGATATCTCGATGCGGGCGAAGGCCGCCTCGCCGCCCGTGCCGAAGTCCTTTTGCACGCAGGCAAAGCCCACGCCGTAGCGCTGGCCCGGGTGGCTGGCCTCGTAGGCGGTCTTGCGCTTGGCGCGCTCGGTCCACAGCGGGTGACGGCGGGCGCGCTCCAGCACCTCGTCGGCGCGCAGGGCGCCAGCGGCAATGGCGCCCTGGGTGTTCTTGGCGCCCGAGGTCAGCACGTTGCGCAGGCGCAGCTCGATGGGGTCGATCTGCAGCAGTTCGGCGATTTCGTCCACCATCATTTCGGTGGCCGCCATGCTCTGCAGCGTGCCGTAGCCGCGT
This sequence comes from Delftia sp. DT-2, assembly GCF_028401915.1. Taxonomy (NCBI): domain Bacteria; kingdom Pseudomonadati; phylum Pseudomonadota; class Betaproteobacteria; order Burkholderiales; family Comamonadaceae; genus Delftia; species Delftia sp. DT-2. The sequence continues at coordinate 41,687 of NZ_JAQOTI010000015.1, read as the reverse complement.
GCCGAGCCCGCGTCCAGCGCGCGGCTGGCCAGGGCCACGGCGGTGATGTCGTTCTTGGGAAAGTAGTAGATGGACTGCGCTGCCGTGCCGCCGACCATGGCGACCGAGGGCGAGAAGTTGGCGCGCCCGCCGCCATTGGCCGTCATGTTGGCCACCAGGCTCTGGAAGAGGCCGGTCTTCCTGTCGATGGCCATGGTGTAGTCGATCTCGAAGGCATGGCGCTTGAGCGAGGACTGGAACTGCTCGAACCGGTCATTGGCCAGGCGCACGGGCTTGCCGTCCGCATACAGCGCGCAGACCAGGCCGTAGTAGGGCATGGGCGCGTGGTCCTTGGAGCCGTAGCCCACCGTGTAGCACGGGTGCACGAAAAGGCGCTTGAGCGGGAACCTGCTGGCCTGCACCATCTGCGCTGCCCATTCGGCCACTTCGTGCGGCGATTGCGTGGCCAGCACCATGTGCAGGCTTTGCGTGGCCGCGTCATACCAGCAGTTGGCGTTGTCGGGCTCCAGCGCGGCCGTGTCCACCGATTGCGTGGCGTAGTGGCGCTGCAGCACCAGCCAGTCGGCGGGCGGCGTGGCCAGTTCCTGGGCGATCTGCTCGGCCGCGCGCAGGCCGCGTGCCGTGACCGCGTCGGCCTTGGAGATCTGCGGCCAGACCAGCGGCTTGCGTTCGGCGGGGAACAGCGGGGCATCGCGCAGGCTGGAGAACACGTCGTCGTCAAAGGCCGCGGCACCGCCCTGGCGCACATAGCGGAACACGCCCCAGGGCGGACGGTCCAGCGCGCCCGTGATGCGGCCGTAGCGGATGACGCTGGCCGTGGCCTGCAGCCTTTCCTTGGCAAAGCGAAAGCGCGCGAAGTCGTGGTAGATGAGGATGGCCACGGCCTGGCCCAGGTAGGCGGGGGTCTTGCCTGCGGGCAGCAGCATGTCTTCGCCATAGAACTCGGGAAAGGCCAGGCCGTCGCGCGCCAAGTCCTCGGCCGTGACCACGCGGTCGGGCGCCAGCTCGCCGTCCAGTGCGGAAAGGTCCATGCCGTCGAACAGCCGGTCGGCCAGCGTGGTGCGCACGATGAAGGCATGGGATTGCTGCTGTGGCCAGTGCGGCATGTCGCGTGCGCGGATGTCGCGGGCGAAGACCTTGGCGCCCATGACCTTGGAGCGGCCATCGAGCCGCATGCGCGGCAGCTGGGTGGCCGGCTCGCGGGCCACGCTGCCCAGGACGCGATCTTCAAAGAGGGCTGCATAGGCCTGGCTGGCCAGCGGCGCCACCCAGACGCTGACGCCTGCGATGCTGGCGGCCTGCAGAAAGCCGCGCCGCGACAAGGGAGCCGCGCCGGCCTGGCTGCCGGCGCCGGAGTGTTGTTCTGGGCGCATGGCGCTCTTCTCCTGTGGGGTTGAGCCCACTGTAGGAGGGCGCATGCCGCGCGGCCTGTCAGCAAAGGCTGCTTCTGGCGTCAGCGCGGCGGCAGCGGCGGGTGCCTGCCATCGTCAAAAGCAGGAGCGGGCCAGGGCCGCCAGGCCGCGACGGCAGCGTGCCGGCCATACTGTCAATCAGACGCCGCCGCAAGAAGGGCCTTGCCTCAGTGCTCCGTGGCGCCGCGCATAGCCCGGCAGGGTCAGGGAGTGTCCACATTCAGGCATAGTTGAGGGTTGTGCAGAAAGTAGTGAAGTCCCGGGCATAACCGGAGCTTCTTATTACTTAATTTTTTTATAGTTTGCGTTTTTATACGCGCAACCTATATTTGCTCCCACTTCCCAACAATGCGCAGCGGCGTCCCCAGGCCGTCCTGCGCCGCGGCGTTTTTTCATGATCGAGATTCGGGATCTTTCCCTGACCTACAAGGGCCCCACCGGGCCCGTCCATGCCTTGCGGGGCATCAACCTGCAGATCGAGTCGGGCGAGGTGTTCGGCATCATCGGCCGCAGCGGCGCGGGCAAAAGCTCGCTGGTGCGCTGCCTGAACCTGCTCAACCGTCCCACCTCCGGCCAGGTGCTGGTGGGCGGCCGGGACCTGATGCAGCTCAGCGATGCCGAGCTGCGCACGGCGCGCCGCGACATCGGCATGGTGTTCCAGCATTTCAACCTGCTGTCCTCGCGCACGGTGTTCGACAACGCCGCGCTGCCGCTGGAGCTGGCGGGCATGTCGGCCGACGACATCAAAAAGCGCGTGGACCCGCTGCTGGACCTGGTGGGCCTGAGCGCGCTGCGCGACCGCTATCCGGCGCAGATCTCGGGCGGGCAAAAGCAGCGCGTGGGCATTGCGCGCGCGCTGGCCAGCCACCCCAAGGTGCTGCTGTCGGACGAAGCCACCTCGGCCCTGGACCCCGAGACCACGCGCTCCATCCTGGACCTGCTGCGCAAGGTCAACCGCGAACTGGGCCTGACCGTGGTGCTGATCACGCACCAGATGCAGGTGATCAAGCAGATCGCCGACCGCGTGGCCGTGATCGACGGCGGCGAGATTGCCGAGCTGGGCCCCGTGATCGACGTGTTCACGCGCCCGCAGCAGGCCATCACGCGCAGCCTGATCGACGAGATCGTTCCCCAGCAACTGCCCGAGTCGGTGGCCGTGCGCGTGAACGCGCTGGCCGCCCAGCTGGCGCCCGGCCAGCAAGGCCGGCTGCTGCGCCTGTCGTATGCGGGCGAGAGCGCCTACCAGCCCATCCTGTCGCACCTGATCCGCGAGCTGGGGCTGGACCTGTCCATCCTGCATGGGCAGATCGACGAGATCCAGGAGCAGACCTTCGGCTCGCTGGCCGTCTTCGCCAGCGGCGATGCGGCAAAGATCGATGCCGCCGTGGACCATCTGCGCGCCACCGGCGTGCAGGTGCAGATCGTTTCCACCAGGGATTGAGCGATGTTTGAGAATTTTTCGGAAATGATGCTGGAGCTGTTCGTCAGCTCGCTGTGGGAGACCATCATCATGGTCGGCGTCTCGGGCCTGGTGGGCGGCCTGATCGGCATTCCCCTGGGTGTGTTCCTGCGCCTGACCGACCACGGCGGCGTGCTGCAGAACGGCCCGGCCAACAAGATCGTGGGCTGGATCGTCAATGCCCTGCGCTCCACCCCCTTCATCATCCTTTTGGTCGCCATCATCCCGCTGACGCGTCTGATCACGGGCTCGTCCATCGGCACCTGGGCGGCCGTGGTGCCGCTGACCATTGCGGCAGCCCCCTTCGTGGCGCGCCTGGTGGAGACCGCGCTGCGCGAGGTGGACAACGGCCTGGTGGAAGCGGCCCAGTCCATGGGCGCCACCACGGGCCAGATCGTCTGGAAGATCCTGCTGCCCGAGGCGCTGCCCGGCATCGTGGCAGGCCTGACCATCAGCTTCGTGAGCCTGACCGGCTACTCGGCCATGGCCGGCGCCATTGGCGGCGGCGGCCTGGGCGACCTGGGCATCCGCTACGGCTACCAGCGCTTTTTGCCCGACGTGATGCTGGCCGTGGTCATCATCCTGATCTTCTTCGTGCAGGCCATCCAGAGCCTGGGCGACTGGGCGGTGCGCAGGTTGAGCCACCGCTGATCCACACACCCCGGCGGCCGGTGCGGGTGGCGTGGCCGGGGCGGCAAGCTGCCGCGAGATTGTCTGAAAGAGGGATTCCATGAAAAAGCGCGCATTGCTTCAATCGCTGGCCCTGGCCGCCGTCCTGCCCCTGGCGGGAATGGCCGCGCTGCCGGCCCATGCGGCCGACGGCTCGGTCACCATCGGCGTGACCTCGGGCCCGCATGCCCAGATCGCCGAGGTGGCCAGGAAGGTGGCCGAGAAGAACGGCCTCAAGGTGAAGCTGGTCGAGTTCGGCGACTTCATCCAGCCCAATGCGGCGCTGTCGCAGGGTGAGCTGGATGCCAACATCTACCAGCACCAGCCCTTCATGGACGCCCAGAACAAGGACCGAGGCTACAAGCTCGTGCCCGTGGCCCGTGCGGTCAACCAGCAGATGGGCGTGTACTCCAAGAAGATCAAAAGCCTGGCCGACCTCAAGAGCGGTGCGCGCGTGGGCATTCCCAACGACCCCACCAATGGCTCGCGCGCACTGATGGTGCTGGCCGCGCAAAAGCTGATCGAACTGAAGACCGGCGCGGGCGCCCGTGCCTCGGTGCTGGACATCACGGCCAATCCGAAGAAGCTGAGGTTCGTCGAGCTGGAGGCCGCCCAGCTGGCGCGCTCGCTGGACGATCTGGACGCCGCCGCCGTCAACAGCAGCTACGCCGTGGCCGCAGGCCTGTCGCCGCAAAGGGATTCGCTGGCGCTGGAAGCCACGGACACGCCGTACGTGACCGTGCTGATCGCCACGCGCGCCGGCCATGAGAAGGACACGGGCCTGCAGGCCTTCGTCAAGGCCTACCAGTCGCCCGAGGTGCGCCAGTTCATCGACACGCAGTTCAAGGGCGCCTACACGGCGGCCTGGTAAGACTATGGGCGCCCTCGCATCCCACCGGGTTTCCGACGCGGATTTCGTGGCCGCCATCGGCGTGCAATGGCAGCACCGTCCGCTGGCGCCCGAGCCCGGCCTGGCCGCGCTGCTGGCGCAGGCCCAGCTGGATGACGGCGGCAAGGCCACCGTGGTCCAGGCCGTGGGCATGCTGGTGGTCGACGAATGCGTGGCCCATGGCTACCACAGCATGGACCTGGTCGTGCTGCACCCAGGCACGCCGGGCCTGGACGAGGCGCTGGAGCGCTTCGACAAGCCCCACACCCATGCCGATGACGAGGTGCGCTACATCCTCGAAGGCGAAGGCCTGTTCGGCTTTTTTGATGCCCACGGCGAAGAGCGCGTGCTGCGCGTGCAGCCCGGCGACTACCTGCGCATACCGGCCGGCGTGGAGCACCGCTTCACGCTGACCGCCACGCGGCGCATCAAGGCGCTGCGCCTGTTCGCCGATACGGCGGGCTGGGTGGCGCAATATACCCAGCGGCCTGCCGCTGCCATGGAGGTACCTGCATGAGCCTGCCTGTCCCGACACTGTTCCAGACACTTGACGAGGCGCTGTTCACGCGCGCCCAGGACCTGCTGGACGAGGAATGGCTGGCCAAGGATGCCGACCTCGCCCCCGTGCTGCCCGTGGTGCTGGCGCGCGGCGTGGGCCAGGACTGGCACAAGGCCGGCACCTTCCGCCACCACCTGGCGGGCGTGGCGCGTTCGCTGGCGCTGTGGCGCCAGCCGCGCGACATGCGCCTGCTGGGCCTGCTGCACAGCGTCTACGGCAACGCCTTCGTGGACCTGGTCAAGTTCGACGCGGGCAGCGAGCGCGGCCGCCTGCGCGAGCTGGTGGGCGAGGGCGCCGAGCACCTGGTCTACCTGTTCTGCACCATGAGCCGCACGCAGTTCATGCAGAAGATCCTGGCCGGCGACCTGGCCGAAGACGGCTCCATGGCGCTGGAATCCGCCGGCCGCAGCCAGCGCCTGAGCGCCTATGAGGTGGCGGCCTTCACCATCGTGAGCATGGCCGATGCCATGGAGCAGTGGTTCAGCTGGCAGGAAGACATCTATTCGCAGTTTCCGCAGGTGCAGAACCAGCGGCAGCAGGGCGTGCACTGGGCGGCCTCGCTGTGGCCCGGTCCCATGCGGCCTGCCAGCCGCATGCTCAGCCAGATCAGCGACCTGGGCCGTGCGCTGCAGCACCCGGCGCTGCGCGCCCAGCTGCCGCTGCCGCCGGTGTTCGACCATTGCAGCCGGCAGCTGTCGCCCGGCGACGAGGCCGCTGCCGTGTCGCTGTACTGGTCGGTGATCCAGCTGGACCAGCCGCTGGTGGACCTGGACGCCGCCACGGCCGTGCTGGAAAGCGCCGTGCGCCTGAACCCCTGGGTGGGCGAGCCGCAGATGGTGCTGGCCCAGCTCTACCTGTCTGCCGGCCGCGCCGACGACGCCGCGCGCGCAGCCACCAGCGCGCTGCAGTGCTTCAGCGGCTGGGGCAATGCCTGGGACAAGCGCGTGCAGTGGGACGCCTGGATCGCCTGGACGCGCATCCTGCTGCAGTCGGCGCAGCAGGGAAGCTGGCCCGAGCGTCTGGACAAGCTCAACAACCTGGCCCTGAAGGGCTGAGATGCAAAAAAGCCTGGCGCGAGAGCCAGGCTTTTTCGTTGTGGGAGCGCGCCCGTGCCTTATTTGGCCGGCGCCGTTTCGGCCTTGGCGGCCGGCGCAGCGCTGGCGGGCACGGCGCCATCCTCGATCGCCTCGGGGTGCATGGGCCGGCGTGCATAGCGCTGGGCCAGCACGGCGCAGACCATGAGCTGCAACTGGTGGAAGATCATCAGCGGCAGCACGATGGCGCCCACGGCGCTGGACTCGAACAGCACCTTGGCCATGGGCACGCCGCTGACCAGGCTCTTCTTGGAGCCGCAGAACACCAGGGTGATCTCGTCCTCCTTGGAAAAGCCCAGGCGGCGCGCCGTCCATGACGTGATGACCAGCACCAGGGCCAGCAGTATGGACGACAGCAGCAGCAGGCCCAGCAGCGCGGGCAGGGGCGTCTGCTGCCACAGGCCGCTGATGACGGCGGCGCTGAAGGCCGTGTACACCACCAGCAGGATGGAGCCCTGGTCCACGAACTTCACGCGCTTGGCATGGCGCGAGATGAAGCCGCCGATCACGGGCCGCAGCAGATGGCCCAGCACAAAGGGCAGCAGCAACTGCAGCGCGATCTTGCCGATGGCCTGCAGCGCGTCGCCCCCTTCGGCGCTCTTGTGCAGCAGCATGCTGACCAGGATGGGCGTGATCACGATGCCCATCAGCGTGGAGGCCGAGGCGCTGCACACGGCAGCGGGCATGTTGCCGCGCGCCATGGCCGTGAAGGCAATGGCCGATTGCACCGTGGCCGGCAGTGTGCACAGGAAGAGCACGCCCATGTACATCTCGGGCGTGACCAGGGGCTCCAGCACGGGGCGCAGCGCCCAGCCCAGCAGGGGGAAAAGCACGAAGGTGGCCGCGAAGATGGTCAGGTGCAGGCGCCAGTGGCCTATGCCGGCAAAGATGGCCTCGCGCGAGAGCTTGGCGCCGTGCAGGAAGAACAGCAGGCTGACCATGAGCGTGGTCGCCACCTCCAGCCATTGCGAGACGGCGCCCGAGGCGGGCAGGAAGCTGGCCAGTGCCACGGTGGACAGCAGCATCAGCGTGAAATTGTCAGGGGCGAAGCGGGGGCGTGCCATGGGAAAACTCTCTCCAACTAACTATCGGTTCGTGCAGCCAGGCTGCAAGGCCCCGATTGGACGCCACGGCCATTGAAAAGAGAAATGGATTTATCTGATGGTTTTATAATTTTTCCGTATGAATATCAGCCTGCGCCAGCTGCGCGCCTTCCTGGCCGTGGCGGAAAGCCGCAACTTCAGCCGCGCCGGCGAGCTCATGGCGCTGACCCAGCCTGCCGTCAGCCGCAATGTCACCGAGCTGGAGCAGGCCCTGGGCGTGCAGCTCTTGCACCGCACCACGCGCGAGGTGGAGCTGACCGACGCCGGCCGCCTGCTGCAAGGCCATGCCACGCGCGTTCTGGATGCGCTGGATGAATGCCTGCTCGAAGTCAGCGGCCTGGCCACCCAGCGCCTGGGCAAGGTGCGCGTGGCCAGCAGCCCCACCCTGTCGGCGCATCTGATGCCGCGCTGCATTGCGCGCTGCCGCGAGCAGGCGCCGGGCATCGAACTGCTGCTGCTGGACCGCATCCAGAGCGATGTGCTGCAAAGCGTGCGCAGCGGCGAGGTGGACTTCGGCGTGGTCATCGACCCGCAGGGCCGCGATGACCTGTACTGCGAAACCATACTCAGTGAACCGTTCTGCCTGGTCTGCCCGTCCACGCACCGGCTGGCTCGCAAGCGCCAGGTGGCCTGGAGCGACCTGGCCGGCCAGCCGCTGGTACTGCTGGACCACGCCTCGGGCAGCCGCCGCCTGATCGACGCCGCGCTGCAGGCCCACGACGCCGAGGCCGCCGTGGTGCAGGAAGTCGGCCACACCACCACCATCTTCTGCATGCTCCAGGCGGGCCTGGGCCTGAGCGTGGTGCCGGAACTGGCCGTGCCGCAGACATGGCGAATTCCCGCGAGTGGCGCCGCCCCCGACGCCCTTGCCAGCCGCCCCCTGCTGCCGCGCGTGCAGCGCGACATCATGCTGGTGCGCCGCCGCCAACGCGAACTGTCGCCCGTGGCGCAAAGCGTGTGGGATTTGATCAGGGGGGAGGCGGGGCAGCTGTGAGGCTCGCGTTGCAGGCTGCCGCATACGGCCGTATCGCCTCGCGCACGCGGTCCAGCACCAGCGCGTGGGGCGAGGGGGCCAGCCGCCCGGCGCGCACGGCCTGGTATTGGGCTGGGAGGAACTGGCTGAGCATGTTCTCGGGCAGGGTGCAGGCGGACAGGTTGTCCAGCAGCCGCGCCACGGCGGCGTTCACCGTGGGGTCGGCCCAGTAGTAGCGGATGCGGTCGCTGTAGCTGTAGATGCGCAGCAGCCTTTGGACGCCGGGATCGGGCTGCTCGCCGCGGTAGTAGCGCTCCCAGTTGGCGGGGCGGCCCAGCATGGCCGACTCCAGCACGGCGGGCAGGTGGGAGCGCTGGGGTGCATCCACGAGCTGCTCCTCTATGGCGGCCAGCGCGAACAGCGCCTCGCGCAGCGCAAAAGTGGCGCCGGGCCCGACCTTGAGGATGGCAAAGCCGTCCTGCACCAGCTGGCGCAGGGCCTCGGGCCGCTGGTAGTCGGTGGAGTGGGCCTCGAAGACCAGTTGCGGATGCTGGCGCAGCAACTGCCGGAGGTCGGCTGCCCCGGCTGGCGCGTAGTCCACCACGCGCGTGTGATCGAACTCCACGCCCGGCTGCACCACCATCGCGATGATGCGCGGCCAGACAGCGTCCAGCCCCTGCTGCGCGAAGACGTCGCGGTGCACCTGCAGCGTGCGCTGGGCGTCGGCGCGCGCGGTGACTTCCACATGCTCCAGCGCATGCGCGGCGCCGCCGGGCACGGGCACTTCGGTGCCGATCACGTAGACGGGGCCGGGCGCCGGGCAGGTGCTGCCGCGCTCGGCCGCCTGGCAGAGCAGGGCAGCGCGGCGGGCCACGGTTTCGTCGTCCAGCGCCTGGGGGTCGTCTGCGCAGGCCATGCTGGCGTCCAGGTGCAGCTTCACGAAGCCGGCTGCCGCATAGGCGTGCACCAGGTCCTGCGCCAGTTCCATGGCCTCGGCGGCAGGCAGATGCGTCCACGCCATGGGGCCCAGGTGGTCGCCGCCCAGCAGCACGCGGTCTGGCGGCAGGCCGCAGTGGTCGGCAATGGCCAGCACGAAACGGCGAAAGTCGGCGGGCTGCATGCCGGTGTAGCCGCCGAACTGGTTGACCTGGTTGGCGGTGGCCTCCACGAGCAGCGGCGTGCCGTCGTCCAGCGCCTGGTGCATGGCCGCCTCGATGACCAGGGGATGGGCCGAGCAGATGGAGTAGATGCCGAGTGCGCTGCCTGTAGCGCGCGCATCGCCTGCGGCTGCTGGCGTTTGCCCGGAGCGTGACTGCGCCAGGCGGGTGAGGTGGGTGAGATGGGCGGGCATGGTTTCAGCCCTCCATCACCGCATGCCGCAGGTGCTGCGGCTGTTGTGCCAGCAGCGCGTCGAGCCCGGCAAAGCCGGATGTGCCCTCCATCGGCCCCTTGCTGGCGACGGCCAGCGCGCCGGCCGCATTGGCGTAGCGCAGCGATTGCAGCGCGGTCTTGCCCATGCGCCGGCAGGCGATGAAGGTGGCGCCGAAGCAGTCGCCCGCACCCGTGGGGTCGGCCACGTCCACGGGGAGGGCGTCGAGGTCGATGCGCTCGTCGGCACTGAAGTAGCTGCAGCCGTCGGCGCCGCGCTTGACCACGATTTCGCGCACGCCGCGCGCAAAGATCTCGGCGATGGCGCCGGCCTCGTCGGCCGAGCGGGCCAGCTGGGTGACCTCGTGGCCGCTGGGCAGGAAGATGTCGGTGAACTCCAGGATGTAGGCCAGGGCTTCGCGCATTTCGGGGATGCGCAGCATCTCCTTGCGCACGTTCGGATCGAAGGACACGGTGCCACCCTGGGCCTTGACGATCTCGATGGCCTTCTTCATGGCATCGATGATGCGAAACGAGAACAGCGACGAGCCCATGACGTGGAAATGCGCGCAGTCCTTGAGCACGGCCTGGTTGACCTGCTCGGGCTGCAGCTGGGCCGAGGCGCTGTTGGTGATGTTGAAGATGAAGTCGCGCTCGCCGCTGTCGCGGTAGGTGACGAAGGCGCTGCCCGTGACGGCGTTCTGGCACACGGCGATGGCGCTGGTGTCCACGCCGTCGCGGCGCAGCCGGTCGATGTTGAGCCAGCCAAAATCGTCGTCGCCCACGCAGCCGATGATGGCGGCTGGATGCCCCAGCCGGGCGACCTGGTCGATGAAGATGGCGGGCGCCCCGCTGGCGTAGGGCCCGGCCAGCGGCCCCGGCGCGCGAAAGCTCTGGCCTTTTCGCTCGGCCATGATTTCGACGAGGATCTCGCCCATGGTCATGATGGATTGCATGCTCTCCCTCCCTTTGGAATCAAACCCCGTGCGCCGTTCGCTGCACCGCCGGCCCATGCGTCAGCGCCTGCGCCTGCTGTGCACATCGATGCACACGGCCACCAGAATCACGCTGCCCTTGACGATGAGCTGATAGAAGTAGGGCACGCTCATCAGGTTCATGCCGTTGTTGATGACGCCGATCATCAGCGCCCCTATCAAGGTGCCCGCAACGCTGCCGTGGCCTCCGGCCAGGCGCGTGCCGCCCAGCACGGCGGCGGCAATGGCGTCCAGCTCCCAGCCCATGGCCGCGTTGGGCTGGGCCGAGTACAGGCGCGAGGTGAGCAGCAGGCCGCCCACGGCCGCCATCAGCCCCGACAGCATGAAGATGGCGATCTTGAGCCGCCCCACCCGTATGCCCGCATAGGTGGCCGCCTCTGCATTGCCGCCCGCCAGATAGGTCTTGCGGCCGAACACGGTGCGCGACAGCACGAAGTGGTTGGCAGCCAGCAGCGCGGCCAGTATCCAGATGGGCACGGGCATGCCCAGCAGCTCGCCATTGCCGATCCACAGAAAGGCTTCGCTGTCCACCGGCTGCGGCATGCCGCCCGAGACGATATAGGCCAGCCCCCGGAAGATGCCCATGGTCGCCACCGTCACGATGAAGGACGGCAGATGCAGCAGCGCCGACAGCGAGCCGTTGACCGCGCCCAGCAGCAGGCCGCACAGCAGCACGGCGGGCAGCACCAGGGCAGGTGCCAGGCCCTGGCCCAGCATCAGGCCGGCCACGCTGCCGGCCAGGGCGACCACCGATCCCACCGAGAGATCGATCTCGCCCAGCAGCAGCACATAGGTCATGCCGAAGGCCACGATGGCGATGATGGACACCTGCAGCAGCACGTTGCGCAGGTTGCCGGCCGTCAGAAAGGCCGGCGACAGCAGAGAGAACAGCAGCACCAGGGCGGCCAGGCCCATGAGGGTGCCGGCGTGGCGCCGCAGCGATCGCCAGCCACCTCGCAAGCCGTCTCGCCAGGTTTCCTGGCGGTTCGGGATGCTTTCGGCGGCGTCGGAAGCGTTGGAGGCCTTGGAGTAGTCAGACGCGGTGATGCTCAGTTCGGAAGGGGTCATGGCAGTCCTGCTCCGGTGGCGTGCGCCATCACGGTCTCCTGGCGCAGATGAAGGGTGTCCAGGCTCTGGACCAGGCGCTTGTTGCGCATGACCAGCAGGCGGTCGCTCAGGGCCAGTGCCTCGGGCAGTTCCGACGACACCAGGATGACGGCCGTGCCGGCTGCTGCCAGCTCGCGGATCAGGGCATAGATCTCGAACTTCGCGCCCACGTCGATGCCGCGCGTGGGCTCGTCCAGCACCAGCAGCCGGGGGCGCATGGCCAGCCATTTGGCGAACACGATCTTTTGCTGGTTGCCGCCCGACAGCTGGCGCACGGGCTGGTGCAGGCCGGCAACGCGTATCTTCAGCCGCTGCACGCAGGCGCGGGCCAGCGATTGCTCGGCGGCCTCGTCGGTGAGCAGTGCGCCGCCGCGCCCGCTGTGCACCTGCACCATGCAGATGTTGTGCTGCACGGACTGGTCCAGCACCAGGCCTTGCTCCTTGCGGTTCTCGGTCACGAAGGCCACGCCGTGGCCGATGGCGTCGGCCGGCGAGCGCAGGCGCAGCGGCCGGCCGTGCATGAGGATGCTGCCCGTGCAGCGGTGCATGCCGAACAGCGCATCCATGACATCGGACCGGCCCGAGCCCACCAGCCCGAAGAAGCCCACGATCTCGCCCGCGTGGACCTCGAAGTCAATGCCTTCGAAGCGCCCGGACAGGCCCAGGCCGCGCACTTGGAGCAGGGCGCGCATGCTGCGGTCAGGGGCGGGGCCGCGCGGCGGATAGATGTCCTGCATCTGGCGTCCGACCATGAGCGCGATCAGCGCCCCGATGTCGGTCTCGTCCCGCGCCAGGGTGCAGATGGAGCTGCCATCGCGCATGACGGTGATCTCGTCGGAGATGCGCATGATCTCGTCCATGCGGTGCGAGACGTAGATGATGGCGCGCCCCTCGGCCTTGAGGCGGGCGATGAGGGTGAAGAGAATCTGCGCCTCGCTGTCGCTGAGCGAGGACGTGGGCTCGTCCATGATGACGATGCGCGCGGGCTGGCACAGCGCCTTGGCGATCTCCACCAGCTGGCGCTGGGCCAGCGACAGGTCGGCCACCTGCGCGTCGGGGTCCAGGTCCATGCCCAGTCGGGCCAGTAGCGCGGCGGCGTCGCGGCGCAGTGCGCGGCGGTCCACGCAGCCGGCCCGCTGCGGGAGCCGCGCGGCAAACAGGTTGTCCGCCACGCTGAGGTTGGGCGCCAGGCTCAGCTCCTGGTGAACGATGGCGATGCCGTGGCGCTGCGCATCGCCGGGGCTGCCGAGCCGGGCCTGGGCGCCGGCCACCAGCAGCTGTCCGCCATCGGGCCGGTGTACGCCGGCCAGGATCTTGAGCAGGGTGGATTTGCCGGCCCCGTTCTCTCCCAGCAGCGTGTGCACCGTGCCTGCGCGTAGGCGGAAGGAAACGCCTTTGAGCGCCTGCACGGCGCCGAAGGATTTGGCCAGCGCCCGGGCTTCGAGCATGGGGGGCGGCGCAACGGCGGCGAGCATGGCACGGCCTGGGTGGCTGTGTGCAGTGGGGCCTGGCATGGCGGGCTCCGCAGGTCCATTTACCTGGCGGCAGCCGTGTACACGCCGGGCAGCACGGGGTGGAATTTTTCCACCGGCTTGCCCGACAGCAATTGCGCGGCAAGGGCCACGGATTGCAGTCCCAGCTGGTCGGGGTACTGGCGGATCACGCCCACGAAGGCCGGTTCGCGGTCCACGGCTGCACGGGCCTCGGCCATGCCGTCAAAGCCCACGATCTTCACCTGCTCCAGCTTTCTGGCGGCCTTGACGCTGGCCAGCGCGGCCAGGGCCGCATCGTCGCCAAAACCGAAGATGCCTGCCAGGTCGGGGTGGGCCTGCAGCATGTTCTGCGATGCGGACAGGGCCTCGGCGCGTGTGATGCCGGGTTGTACCGAGACGATCTTCATGCCGGGGAAGGCCGCGATGGCCGACTTGAAGCCCTCCACGCGATCGACCACGGACTGTATGGACGGGTAGTGCAGCACCCCGATCTGGCCCTTGCCACCCGTGGCGCGGGCCATGAGCTGGCCGGCCAGCACGCCGCCGGCGCGGTTGTCGGTGGCCACGTGCGAGGCCACTTCCACCCCGCTGGCCGCAATGTCCACGGTGATCACGGGTATGCGGGCGGCGGCGGCCTTGAGCACGGCGGCCTTGACGCCGCGTGAATCCACGGGCGACAGGATGATGGCATCGACCTTCTTGCTGACGAAGTCCTCCACATCGGAGATCTGCTTGCCCAGGTCCTGGTTGGCAATGCTCAGGTCCAGCTTCAGCCCCTGCCGCGCGGCTTCCTGCTGCATGGCCTGGGCCAGCTCCAGGTAGAACGGGTGCTGCTGCGTGAGCAGGGACACGCCGAGGGTGCGCGCGGGGCCGGGGCCCGGCTGTGCAAGCACCGGGCTGGCCGGCAGGCCGAATGTGAATGCGCCGGCCAGCATGCGCCGGAGAAACGTGTTGCGGTCCATGGCGGTCTCCCTCCCTCTGTCGTCGTGGAAAAACTCAGCTTCTGGCGAACTCGATGCGGCCCTCTGCCTTGTGGGTGGCCTGCAGCCGGTGGCGTGCCAGCAGATCGAAGGCGCCGGGCTCCATGTCCTGGTGCGCGCACAGGCCGTCGAGTTGAGCGATGTCGCAGACCGGGTGTCCGCCCGAGGTGCTGTCCAGATCCAGTGCCAGCGCCACGGCCTTGGCGCTGTGCTCCACGGCTGCCGCGTAGAGCCGCGCGGCGCCCGGGTCGCGGCACAGCAGGCGGTTGCGCTCGTCGATGCCGCAGATCTCGAAAAGGCAGATGTCCAGCGGCCGGCCGCGCAGGCCCGTTTCAGCGCCGGGGCCGATGAGGCAGGGCTCGTCGCCGGCCAGCGAGCCGCCCGTGACGTGGATGGCGCAATCGAGAAACTGCCGTGCCGTCGCCACCATGGACAGGTCGTGCAGCGTCAGCGCAATGCCCTGGCGGCTGGCCAGCAGCGGCAGCACGCGGTGGGTGATGCGTCCGCTGCCCAGGAAGACCGAGGCGTCGTCCTCGATCCAGCCCAGCGCGCCCTGGGCTACCTGGGCCTGTGCCGGGCCTTGTGCGGCGGCGTGGGCGCCGGGCAGCTCGGCCGCCGTCTTGAGCAGGGCCGGGTTGTAGCGCGCCTTGCCGAAGGCGCGCACCACATAGCCCTGCTGCTCCAGGTAGTGCAGGTCGTTGCGGATGGTGACGGTGGAGACGCCGAAGAGCACGCTCAGCGCCTCCACCCGCACCTCGTCGGTCTTGCGCGCCAGCTCCACGATCTGCAGCCTGCGCTTGAGTGAACTGTTGCCTTGTTCCTGCATGGATTCTTTCGATTCGAAAGTTTTCTATTTCGTATCGAAAGTTTCCCTGCACGCAAAAGCTGCGTCAAGCGCACCCAGGGTATTCACCAGGGATTGCCTGGCCTGGAAGGTTTACCGGCTGGCCGCGCTCAGGGGCACGACCACGGGCCGCTGCAGCTGTGACGTCCAGGCACGGTAGGTGCGGTGGGCCAGGGCATGCAGCACGGGAATGCGCAGGTCCAGGTGGCGCAGGATCTCGCTCTCGGTCTGAGCCGCGGGGCCGCGTGCGCGCAGCAGCTCGTCATGGCCTTCGGCGCACCAGGCAGCCACGCTGGCGGCAGTCACCTCCATGTGGCCCTGGAAGGCCCAGTGCCGGCCATGTCGAAAACCCTTGTTCAGGCAATGGCTGCCGTACATGGTGCGCACGGCGCCGCGCGGGATCTCGAAGGTGTCGTAGTGCCAATGGAAGATCGTGGCCTCGCGCGGCAGGTCCATGAGCTGCTGGGCGGCGGCCGTCACCCAGATGCGGCTCCAGCCAATGTTGGGGCAGGGGTTGCGCCAGACCCTGGCGCCCATGGCGCGCGCCAGCATCTGCGCGCCGAAGCAGTGGCCGAGCACGGGAACGTCATGCCGCAGCGCGTCGGCCAGCAGGGACTGTTCATCCTCCATCCAGGGCAGGCCCTCGTTGACGCAATGGTTGCTGCCCAGCACCACGATGCCGCTGTAGTCGGCGGCATGCACAGGGGCTCTGCCATCGAGGGCGGGCTGCAACATTCGGTAGGGAATGCACTGCTGCTCCAGGTGTTCACGCAGAACGCCGGGGCCCTGGGTGGATTCGTGCTGGAGGATGGCGACAGGTCTCATGGCGGCGCGGCTTCATCGGGAAGCCATTTGTTGTGAGGCCTTGACTCTAGGGACGGCTGCCTCAAGGGCGGATTGTGTTTGCGCACAACGCCATCAAGGCCGCATCAAGGCAGCACCGGGACAGCACCACGGATGTCGCCCCCGTCCCTCTCAAGCCGTGGATGCTCCAGCCTTGCGCCGGCTCCATTTCAGCTCGCTGACCAGCACGCCGCCCACGATCAGCGCAGCCCCCAGGATGGCCAGCCCCGGCAGCCGGTCGCCGGCCATGCGTCCCACGATGCCGGCCCAGACCGGCTCGCTGGCATAGATCACGGTCGCACGCGTGGGCGACAGGGACTTCTGGGCCCAGTTCATGGTCAGCTGGATCAGGATGCTGGCGCAGGCCATGGCCACGGCGGCCGTCAGCCAGATCCACGAGAAATCCGGCACCGACTCGCCAGCCACGGGCATGGCCAGCAGCGCCATGGTGCCGGCCGCCAGCAACTGCACCGTGGTCACGCGCCGCGCATCGACCTTGCCCGCGAAATGCCCGATCAGGAGCACCTCGGCCGCAATCGCCAGCGTGCTCAGCATGGTCGCCATCTCGCCCACGTTCAACTCCATTCCCCCGGACTCGGGCCCCGCCACCAGCATCAGGCCCGTGAAGGCCAGGCCGATGCCTATCCAGCTCATCAATCGCGGCGGCTTGCCCATCACCAGCCATTGCAGCAGGGGCACGATGGGCACATACAAGGCGGTCAGAAACGCCGACTTGCTGCTGCTGATGGTCTGCAGGCCGAAGGTCTGCAGACCATAGCCCAGAAAGATGCTGGCGCCGATGGCCGTGCCTGCGACCAGCTCGGTGCGCGTGAGCCCGGCCATGACCTTGCGGAACACCAGCAGCCCGATCAGACCCGCCGTGACGAAGCGCAGGCCCACAAAGAACAGCGGCCCGCTGTGCTGCATGGCCAGATGGACCACGAGAAAAGTGCCGCCCCAGACCATGGTGACGGCGATCAGGGCCAGCTCCTGCCGGCTGAGCAGCGGCGTGCGCGAACTGTGAGAAGATGACGTGTGCAACATATTGCGCAGATCATATGAGAAATATATTGCACAGCGCTGGCGAGCGCTCCGATGTCCTGGCTTTCGTCAGCGAAAACCTGCGCCGCCTTCGCCAGCGTGCAGGACTGAGCCAGGCGGCCCTGGCCGAGGCCGCAGGCCTGAGCCGGCGCATGGTCGTGCAGCTGGAAGGCGGCGACACCAATATCAGCCTGTCCAGCCTGGATCGGCTGGCCGATGCGCTGGGCGCCAGCTTCATAGAAATCGTCAGCGACCCGGCCGCGCAGCGCCTGCGCATGGACGCCATGGCCTGGCGCGGCACCCGGCCCGAAAGCCAGGCCATGCTGCTGGGCAGCGTGCCCGCCACGCGCGAGGCTCAGCTGTGGTCCTGGTCCCTGGGCCCCGGCGAACGCTACCAGGCCGAACCCGACCCGGAAGGCTGGCACGAGATGATCGTCGTGGTCGAAGGCCGCCTGCTGGTGGACCTGAGCGAAGGCCCCATGACCATCGAGGCCGGCGACTACGCCATCTACGGCAGCGCCCAGGACTACGCCTACGTGAACCTGCACGAAGGCGTGACGCGGTTCATTCGGAATGTGATTTCCTGAGGGCGCTGCAGCGGTCTGTGCCGTGCTTTGAGCAAGGCGCTGTCGTCAGTGAAATACGGTGGCCTGCGTTGCCGCTTCAGACTGAAGCGGTGCATACACAGCGCGGACTACCAAAGGATCTGTGCTGCGCAAATCAAAGGAACGGGCAAAGCCGCAGATCGACTCGCCGTTGCGGGTGGCGGCAAGCGCCTGCAGTCTGGTTTTCTCGCGGTTGTTCGACCATGCTCCGCAACTGACCAATGCAGTGACTGTGAGAGCTGTGGCAGCCGGATGAGCCACGGAAAGAGTGCCTAGGGCGCACGCCAAGATTGCAATGAGGCTCCAGAAAGCCAAGCGCTGCAAAACGCCGGGCACGGTGCCCGGTACCGTGCGGGCGAGGGAAGCTGTCGGCGAGAAGATCTGCGCATGGAGAGAGTGCAGCCCGTGAACGGATGCAGGAAGAAAACGATTCTTCGTGGCGATCATAGATGTGCAGCGGCTGGGCGCAAGGAGGCATGGATTGCCACAGGCGATGGTTTGGTGACCCGCCTCGCCCCAGCCCATGCACCCTTGCGGCCGTCCCTCTGAACAACGCCTTGTCTCCCATACACCGGCTATGGAATGCTGCCGGCCTTGCAGGTGCGCCGTCCTTGCAATTTCGCTCTTTGCCCTGTATTCCTGGGGTTGATACCTAATGTCTAAGCATGTATAGACAACTAAAGTCATCCCATACCAAGGAGATGCAAATGAGGCGAGGCAGACTTTTCCGGGGCTGGTACATCGTGGGCGCCGTCCATGTGCTGCTGGCGCTGATCTTTGGCGCGGCCTATTCGTTCGGGGCGTTTTTTGCCAGCATCCAGACCCAGTTTGGCGCCAGCAGTTTTTCCACGGCCTCCATCTTTTCCCTGACTGCCCTGATCTACTACGGCGTGGGCGTGTTCTCGGGGGCCTGGAGCGACAGGACGTCGGTACGCACCGTCACCTCGGCCGGCATCGTGTTGCTGGCGCTGGGCTTTGTGGCCAGCAGCCTGCTGTCCTCATCGCTGGTGCTGTTCCTGGGCGCCTTCTGCATTCTGGTCGGCCTGGGCGTGGGCCTGGTGTATGTGCCCGCCGTCTCCACCATTGCGCGCTGGTTCGTGCTGTGGCGCAGTTCTGCCTCCGGCATCGCGCTGGCGGGCACCGGGCTGGGCACGCTGCTCGGCCCCGTGGTGGCGGGCGCACTCATGGAGCACCTGTCCTGGCAACTGACCATGCAGGTATATGCCGCAGCCATCGCACTGACTGGCCTGGCGGCGGCGGCGGTCCTGCGCGGCCGGCCTGAGGAGCTGGGGCTGCATCCCGACGGCGTGCCGCCTTCGGGTGACCCTGCCGCCGGGCAGTCCGCCCAGGGCATGGACCTGGCCCAGGCGGCGCGGCAGGCCCGTTTCTGGTGGTATTTCGCGGCCATCTTTCTGGGCTCCATCGGCCTGTTCCTGGCGCTGATCCACATCAACCCGCTGGCACGCCAGCAGGGGTTGTCTGTCGCTCAGGCCAATGGGCTGATCGGGCTGATCGGCGTGGGCAATGTGCTGGGGCGCCTTGCGCTGGGCCGGCTGGGCGACAGGATGGGGGCGCTGCGCTTTCTGCTGGTGCTCACCGTGTCCCTGGCAGTGCTGTGCGGGCTGTGGGCCATGGCGCGAGGCTCCGTGGCACTGGCCGGTTTCGCGCTGGTGTTCGGCGCGGCCAACGGCGGGTGCATCGCGCTGTATCCCGCCGTGGCCGCCACTTGGTTCGGCACGCGGAACCTGGGCGCCATTTTGGGTGCGCTGTATGTGGCGGTCGGTATCTCGGCCATGGCCGGGGGCAGCCTGGCGGGCTGGCTGTTCGATATCTGGGGTGGCTACACGCCGTCCATCCTGCTGGCGGGAGCCAGCGCTGCGCTGTCGGCCCTGGCGGTGTGGCGGGCCGAATGCGCTGGGCGCGGTTAAGAAAAGCCTTGTGCAGCAGGCATGGCTCACAGGGATGGCGTCTTGCCGCATTCCCAGGCGATACGGGCTCTGCGAACGGCCGTCGCCGCACCTGCGCCGAAGGCGGCCTGCGCTCTTCATGCAAAAGGCCCTGGCTCTTGCGAACCAGGGCCTGCCAAGCTGCCAAACAGCCAGGGCAGCTTGCGCGTCAACGCCGTGCCGTGAACACCTTCCTGCTGCGCAGAGCCAGGCCTCCCAGCAGCCCGGACAGCATTGCGAGCGCCCATCCACCCAGCGAGGGAATGGCCTGCGCGCCGCCGGGTGCCACTGCAGCCACCACGGGAACGAACGGATCGCTGACGGTGCCCGTGGCCGGGTTGGTATCGCCCAGACCGTTGTCGGTGATGGTGTAGCTGACCGTGGTGCGGGCAGCGTTCAGGACCACGTTCAGCGAGGTGGCCGCATTTGTGGGGTCGAACCAGCCTCCTGCTCCGTCGGGCTTGCGGAACTGCACGCCCACGGGCAGCGGGCTGGGGTAGACCAGGGTCATCGTCACGGCGCCCGTGCACTGCTCGGCCGTGAAGGCGAATTGGCCGTTGGGCGCCTGCAGGCCTGGCGGTGTGGACGCTGCAGGGCCGAAGCCGCCGGTGGCCTGCAGCGTGCAGGTGGCACCGCCGCCGGACAGCGTCGCTGTTGGCGTGCCGGACATGCCGGGCACGCTGCCTGGTGCGCCCATCAGCTCCAGCTTTCGCGGCGTGGCTTGTACCGCTGCGGAGTCCGCGCTGGTCTGTGCGCCGTTGGTGGCCTTGACGGTGAAGTTGTAGACAAATCCATTTGTCAGACCCGTCACGACGATGGGCGATGCCGTGCCCGTCTGCGTTGTCACGGCGGGTGCACCGGGTGCCGCCACTGGCGTGGCGGTCACGGTGTAGCCGGAGATGGGTGCACCGCCGCTGCCCACGGAGGCTGTGAAGTTCACCGTGGCCTGGGCGTCTGCGGCAGTGACGGTGCCGATGACGGGGATATCAGGCGCGATGGCGTTCACGGCAAAGCTCTGCGTGACCTGGGGTGCGGCGCTGATGGCGGCATCGCCGGCCTGGTCGGCTGCAATGGTGCAGGTGCCCGCGCTCACGAAGGTCAGCGCGCCTGTCGGAGTGACGGTGCATACGCCGGTGGTGGATGACGTGAAGGCCACCGGATAGCTGGCGCCCGCGCTGGAGGTTGCCGTCAGTGTCGGCGTGGTGCCGAAGTTCTGTGCACCGGGGTTGGCAAAGCTGATGGTTTGCGTGGCCTTGGGCGTTACCTGGTTGGATGTGGCCGAGGGCGTGCCGGTACCTGCGGAGTTGGCGCCGGTCACTGTGAAGGTATAGGCCGTGCCGTTGGTCAGGCCGGGCACGGTGATCGGGCTGCTGCCCGTCGCCATGATGCCCCCCGGGTTGGACGTGGCGGTGTAGGTGACGGCTGCACCCCCCGTGAAGGCGGGCGCGGTAAAGCTCACCATGGCCTGGGCATTGCCGGCCGTGGCCGTGCCGATGGTGGGCGCACCGGGGGCGACGGCGTTCACGGCAAAGCTCTGCGTGACCTGGGGTGCGGCGCCGATGGCGGCATCGCCGGCCTGGTCGGCTGCAACGGTGCAGGTGCCTGCGGTCACGAAGGTCAGCGCGCCTGTCGGAGTGACGGTGCATACGCCGGTGGTGGATGACGTGAAGGCCACTGGATAGCTGGCGCCCGCGCTGGAGGTTGCCGTCAGTGTCGGCGTGGTGCCGAAGTTCTGTGCACCGGGGTTGGCAAAGCTGATGGTTTGCGTGGCCTTGGGCGTTACCTGGTTGGATGTGGCCGAGGGCGTGCCGGTACCTGCGGAGTTGGTGCCGGTCACTGTGAAGGTATAGGCCGTGCCGTTGGTCAGGCCGGGCACGGTGATCGGGCTGCTGCCCGTCGCCATGATGCCCCCCGGGTTGGACGTGGCGGTGTAGGTGACGGCTGCACCCCCCGTGAAGGCGGGCGCGGTAAAGCTCACCGTGGCCTGGGCATTGCCGGCCGTGGCCGTGCCGATGGTGGGCGCACCGGGGGCGACGGCGTTCACGGCAAAGCTCTGCGTGACCTGGGGTGCGGCGCCGATGGCGGCATCGCCGGCCTGGTCGGCTGCAACGGTGCAGGTGCCTGCGGTCACGAAGGTCAGCGCGCCTGTCGGAGTGACGGTACACACGCCCATGGTGGACGAGGCGAAGGTCACCGGATAGCTGGCCCCTGCGCTGGAGCTGGCCGCCAGTGTCGGCGTGGTGCCGAAGTTCTGGGCGCCGGGATTGGCGAAGGTAATGGTCTGCGTTCCCTTGGGGACGACGGTATTGGTCGTGGCTGCTGCGCTGGTCAGGCCGGCGCCGTTGGTGGCCGTGACGTTGAAGCTGTAGCTGATGCCATTGGTCAGACCGGGCACGGTGATGGTGCAGGCTGTCGGCCCCGTGCAGTATCCGGTCTGGCCTCCGCCCCCGCTGGCCACTGCGTTATAGGTGGAGATGGCCGAACCGCCGTTGCTGGCCGGGGCAGCGAATGTGATGGAGGCCTGGGCATTGCCGGCCGTGGCCGTGGCACCCGTGGGAGCACCAGGGGCCACCGGAACGGCGACCGTGTGAGTCCCGCCGCTGTTGAAGGACGCAGGCGGCCCGTTGCCCACGCTGTCGGCGATGTTGGTGCTGCCGTTCAGGTTGATCTTGATGGTGCCGGTGCCCGTGATGCCCGAAACGTTGACGTTGACGGAGCTGCCCGTGCTGGCCGAGACACTGGATATGGTGCCTGAGGCCGTGCCCGTGCCGATCAGGGTAAAGTCGTCGGTGGAGATGTTGGTGACTGGCTTATTGAAGGTTGCCGTGAACGCCACGCTGGCATCGCCCGGGGCTGGCGAGCCGCTGACGGCGATGCTGCTGACGGCGGGGGCCAGGGTGTCCACGGTGGCGTTGGAGCTGCCTGCCGTGGTGGTGATGTTGCCGGCGTTGTCCACGGCGCTGATGCTCGCGTTGAGGTTGTTTCCTGCAACCCCAGCCGGCAGCGGGAGGGTGGCTGTCCAGATCCCGGCGGCGTTGGTGGCCGGTATGGCCACCGGGCCGTTGAAGGCGGACAGGTTGATGGACACTGCACTGATGGTGTCAGTGTTGTTGTCGCCCGCAGCAGTGTTGTTCCACTGGGCGGTCACGGTGTCACCGGCCTTGAAGGCGCCGCCCACGCCGGACGCTCCCGACAGGGCGATGTTGCCAGGGGTGACGACAGGAGCAATGGTGTCTACCGTGGCATTGTTCGTGCCTGCCGTTGTTGCGGGACCATTGCTGTTGCTTGCCGTGACGGATACGTTGCGATTCGTGGCATCGATGGCGCCAGCCGACAGCAAATGGGTCGCTGTCCAGATGCCTGCAGAATTGAGAGCCGCCACCGAAGCGCCGCCACCGAACTGGGACAAATCGAAGTTGACGCCTGTGATCGGTGTGGCGTTGTAGTCTCCGCTGGCAGTGTTGTTCCAGCGTGCCGTGACGGTGTCACCTATCTTGAACGCTCCGCCTGTTCCCGTGGCTCCTGTCAGGCTGATGTGGTCAATGGAGATGCGTGGCGAGTTCTGCGCCCCTGCGATCGTGAAGCCGCGGAATTCGAAGTCGGCGAACTTGTTTGCCGGGCAGGCGCCACCGTCCCCGCCGCAATCCACATAGAGCTTGAAGCCTTTGAGTTTCTTGCCACTGAAATCGGCAAGCTGGGTTGCCGTGAAGGTGAACGCTTCTCCTGGCGTGTCGCTGCCGTTGATGGTGCTGGACGTGACCGTGCCACCGGATGCCAGCATCCCCACGATACGCACGTTGGTGAACTGGCTGAAGGCACCAAATTCACCGGCTGACAGGCCCGTCAGCTCGAACTTTGTGGTGTTGATATCGTCCGCTCTGAGATAGAAGTAGGTGCCGGTCGCAGTCCCTCCGTTCTGGATGTAGGCGGCGAAGGGCGCAGCTGAATATATTTGCAGTCCCAGTTGTGTATGTGTGCTGTCCCAGGCGGAGACGCGAAAATCCGTCTGGACTAGATCGAGGCTGTTGACGCTGAAGCTGGAGAAAGACTTTGGTCCGTCGCTGGCCAGCAGCACGCCCGAGAAATCAGCCAGAGCCTTGTCCGAAAACGCCAGCTGCGTATCGACGTGGCCGCGCCGCACCTCCAGCTGCCAATCTCCACCCTGGGCCAGGTTGCCTGTGGCATTGCTGGACGCCGCCACGTCCAGCTGCGTTGCATGCTGCACGATGTCCAACAGTTGCTCGCCTTCGGGCGTGGCTGCGAGATCGCAGCCGTAGAACAGCAGGTCACCGCCGGGACGCACGGCATTGCGCAGTGCGGCCAGCGATTCGATCTCGCCCTTGACGCTTTCGGCCGTGATGCGGCTGCTGCCCAGCAGCAGCACGCCGGCCTCGGCATGCGAGACCACGTGGACGGCTGACAGATTTTTGAACGAAGCCAGGGCCTGGACCAACTGGGGCAGGCCGGGGCGCGAGGCATCGATCTCCACCATCTGCACGCCGGGCTTGAGCGCACGCTGCAGCACGGCCCGGTCCTGCACGGCAGAGTCCACGATCACCAGTTCGCTGACGGGCGATGCCACGACGATCTCCAGCTCTCCCGGGGGGCGAGGCCGCAGGTCGCGCGCCGGCGCGGCACTGCGGGACAGGGGCAGGGCGATCTGCTCGCCAGAGTCCTGGGGCGATCTCAGGTACGAGCGCAGGTACGAGCCCGCTGCCGGGCCTGCGGAGCCCAGCAGGCCCAGCGGAAGCAGTGCGGCGGAGAAGCCGCCAAGGAATGTGGTGCCTATCATGGTGTTCCTCTCTGTGTTTCGGTGTCCGTCGCGGACGCTCTCTTGCTGGCGATGATGTGGGCCGAGGTGCCGGTGGTGTCCTGCCAGAAGTCCATGGCCTGGTACCTGGCAAACAGGTCGGGCGGCAGGATGCTGCGGCGCGGCTTGAAGGCCACCTTCCGGCGCACGTCGTGCAGGCCTTTGACGCCCAGTTGCAGATCGAACTCGCTTTCGGAGTACTCGACGGCATTGAAGTCGTGGGCGAAGGCCTCTTCGCCGAGAAATTGGTAGATGAGTTCCACCGTGCGCCGGGGGTGCTGGGTGAGCAGGTCGTAGTCCACGATCAGCAGGCGCTCGGAAAACTCGCCGTAGTAGGCTTCCTTGAGCGCGGTCCATGCGCTGCCCACGGCACCGGCCACATGGATGAGCGACTCGCAGCGGCTGTACACCGTCTGGCGCGAGGCCGCGTTGAACATGCGGCTGTAGTCGAAGGGGTTC
Organism: Delftia sp. DT-2; assembly: GCF_028401915.1. Taxonomy (NCBI): domain Bacteria; kingdom Pseudomonadati; phylum Pseudomonadota; class Betaproteobacteria; order Burkholderiales; family Comamonadaceae; genus Delftia; species Delftia sp. DT-2. The sequence continues at coordinate 17,038 of NZ_JAQOTI010000015.1, read as the reverse complement.
CTGCGGTAGATGGTCTCGAAGCTGTCCATGACCCATGCCGGATTGCGCACGCAGCACACCATCCTGAAGTCGGGCACCAGTTCCACAAGCTGGTGCATGCGTGCCGTCCACTGGCGGTTGGTGTCGAAGAGGACGGGCTGCTGCTGGCCGGCATAGTAGGCATCGACGATGGCCCGGCAGATGGCCTTGCGCCGGGCCTCGTCGAAGAAGGCGTGGGATTCGCTGCCGGCGCCCATCTGCTCGAGGGCGCCGTTGACCAGCCCCGCCACGGGACTGCTCATCGCGGCGTGAAAGCGCGGGTTCTGCCGCAGGATGCCCGCGAGCAGCGTGGAGCCCGAGCGCGGCAGGCCAGAGATGAAATGCAGTGTGCGTGGCATGGGCTGCGGCACGTCAGTTACGTGAGGGGAAGACGCCTTGCAACGCAATGCAGAAGTTCAGCACGAGAAAGGGCTGGCGATTCTCATGCGCGGTGTTGCCTCCGGCCGGAGTCAGCATGTTGGGAGCCATGGCGGCGCTGGGCGTGCCGTTGGTTCGCATGTACCGCACGACCCCAGTACCCCCCCGACCGTCGAACGTCAGGTAGGACGTGCTGTCAGGCGCTGCCTGGGTGCCTGGATTGTTCAGCCCGGTCAGCAAATGGTTGTGCTGGGGCATTTCAGTGGTCAGCAGCGTGACGGAATCAGTGCCTTCCGTGGAGCCGATGTTCCAGGACTGCTGCGGGTCGGCTCCGGTGACGACATGGCCTATCAGATTGGGCAGGCCGAAGGTTGTGGTTCCGTTGCCGCCATAGAAGGTTCCGATGATGGAAAACAATGCGGGGTTGGACTGGATGGCCAGCAACTGGCCATTGCACAGCGCCCAGTTCTTGGGGGCGAAGTTGAACGGAAATTGGCGAATTTCGCCGATGAAAGCGTCCACGGTGCTGTCCTAGTTCCTGGAGGGGTAGATTCCGTAGAGCGCAATGATGTAATTCATCGCCATGCTGGGCATGATGTTGTCGTGCGGTTGGCTGTTGCCTGCGACCGTGACCGATGCGGGTGCCATGGTCTGTGGGTTGGCCCCTGCCACCGGCTGTGGCGCATAGAAGAGATCGGACCCGTTTTGTGCAGGCACCAGCCCTGTGGCCTGTGCTGCGGTAGCCAGGGAGGTGCTGGCGACAAGACCGTGGGAATGGGTGGGGATCTGGTTTGTCGTGAGCGAGACCTGTGCCACTCCGAACTGCTGACCCACGGCGCGACTGGTCAGCCCCGGGCCTGCTCCCTGCCCCACGGGCACGCGGGATCGAAGGTCCGGCAGCTTGAAGGTGGTTTGCCCGTCTCCTCCGTAGATCGTTCCCAGCAGCGAGTACAGGGCGTCGTATTCAGAGATGTTGAGCGTCGCGCCATCGCACAGGTGCCAGCCTGCGGGTGCAAAACTGCCTGCGAACAGGCGGATCTCTCCAAGGTAATAGTCCATTGCGTATTCCTGTGGGCGCGTGTCAGTTGCGCGAAGGGTAGATGCCGGTCAGCGCGATGCACGGTGTCAGCACCAGCGAGGGTTGGCAGTTCTCGTGCGGCTGATTGCCGCCGGTGTTGGAGACGCTGGCCGGCGCGATCGGCTGCTGGCCAGCGGTGCCTGGTGCATAGAAATTGGTGGGGGCGCTGGTGGCCACGAGCGTGGCCGTGGCCATGCTGTTGTTGCTGAACGCGGGCGCATCCCCGCTGTCCGTGCTTGCCATGACGAAGTGGGTGTGCTGGGGAAGATTGTTGGCGACCAAGGTGACGCTTTCCACGCCACCCGGCAAGCCTTGCTGCAAGCCGCCGCCCGTGTGCCGTGCGACCCGGCCACGAAGATCGGGAAGCGCGAAGGTAGTGCTGCCGTTTCCGCCGAATTGCGTACCCAGCAGCGAGAACAGTGCCTGGTTCTGGTTGATGGCCAGAATCTGTCCGGCGCACATCGCCCATCCCTTGGGAGGCCAGCCATAGGGATACAAGCGGATTTCTCCAATGAAGTTTTCCATGGAAGCGTTGCCTTTCTGTTATCGCTTTGTGGGGGTGCAGGAGGGGTATGAAGGTGTTCAGGCGGCAGGCGGATGCCAGGCCATGCCCAGTTGAACGGCATCGATGCCCGATGACGCGAAGCCCAGCCGGGCGTACAGCCTTTGCGCGCCGTGGTTGGCTGCATCGACGCTCAGCGTGACCCGGCGGCCCAGCACGGCGGCACTGCCTTGCACCCAGCGCAGCAGGGCCGCGCCGTATCCTTGTCCCCGTACGGCAGGCGTGATCACGATGTCCACGATGTGCAGGTCCGCTCCGTTGTCATGCACCGTCAGTGCGCCTATGGGCACGCCCCTTTCCTGCACGATGAGGCGGGGTGCGCCGGCAAAGCGGCGCTGGTAGTCGGCCTGCTGGAAGTCGTACTGCTGATCCAGCAGCTGGGCGAGGGCGGCCCCGGGCAGTGGCAGGGATTGCAGGTGCGGGCGCGCGGAGAGAAACAGTGCGCGCTGGAAGTCGCGGTCTTCGGGTTCAGCGGGACGGGTGAACAGGCCGGGGGGGCGCAGCGCTTCAAGCAGCATGCAGGGCCTCCGCATCCATCAGGGGTTGTGCGCACTGCAGCAGCTGTGCGTGCAGCGGGCCCAGGCGCGCTTCGATATCCTGGCGATCGCCTGCGCCAAAGACGGCTGCCTTGTCCTGCCCATCAGGCGAGAAGCGTTGGTCCAGCGCCTTGGCATGCTGGCTGAGGCGCACGGCGATGCGCTGGCGTGCGGCCTCGCTCGCATGAAGGCCGAAGCGCCGGGCTATCTGCTCCATGGCCCCGGCACCCAGCTGGCTGTAGTGCAGCACAGGAACGCCCTGGCTTTCGTGCAGGCCCCGCATCTGCTCCATCAGTGCCTGCAGCACGCGCATGCGATGGTCGAGCATGGAGACAAAGGGTTGGCTGCTCCTGCCGCAACAGAACACCGGACTGGCGCCAGCCAGCGACGGGTCGCCTGACATGTGCCGGCCGGCCTGCCTGTGGTGCGAGGCCAGGATCTCCACAGGATCGCGCACCAGCATCAGGCTGGGCACCTCGGGGTAGAGGTCCTGCAGTAGCTCCCACTGGAAGATGTCCCAGGCATTCCACTTGACCACAAGGTCATGGCGCCCAGGCACGGCGACGGTGATTGCCGACACCAGACCGGCAATGCCCTCGCGCTTTTGCGCACGGTCCAGCGAGGTGTCCAGCAGCAACTCGGTGAACACCGGCGGCTCCGACAGAACCAGCGTGCTGTCCAGCTCGGAAAGGCTGCCCGAGACCAGGGTGGAGCCGCAGCGCGAGAGGTGGAAGATGAAGCCGGCAGGGCGATGGCCCCAGCGCCTGGGAGCGCTGGCTGCGCACAGCTCGGCCAGCGGCGTGCGTGGCCGGATGAACTGATTCAGCAGCCTGCGCTGCAGGCAGCGGCTGATGTACTCGTCATGGAACGGCTCGGTGGCAGGGCCGTCCGGCAGGCACCACTGGATGCTGCGCGTGCGTGCCTCATACCTGTGTGGAAGCCAGCCACCGGCCAGCAGCGCGGTGGCTGGCACGGCAGCCTCCTTGCTCAACTGCTCCAGAGTCTGGATGAGCCGGGCATCGCCCCAGCCGTGAAGACGCCACAGCAGCCGCAACTGGGCGAGCACCGATTCCACACTTCCAGCCCGCTCAAACAAGGCCTGCTGCGACGGGCTTGCGATCAGTGCGGCAAAAGCGACCTGCAGCTCATGCATAGGCCTGTCCCTTGCCGATGCGGTCGGCCAGCCAGGCGTTGGCAATGCAGTCGATGACCAGATGGGTGCGGTCCTGCGTGCTCTGGTTCAGCACTTCATGCGTGGCGTCGGCATTGAAGTACCAGAGCTCTCCTGGGGCCATGGGGATTTCCAGGCCTTCCACGATGAATCGCACATCGGGGTGTGTGTAGACGGGCACGTGCAGTCGCGCCTGGCCATGCTCCAGGCTCAAGCCATGGTCGCGATGCGGCTTGATGGATGAGCAGGCCTTCAGCTGCATCAGGCGCACGGAGCGCAGCGGGCATTGCAACTGGTCCAGCACCTCACGCATCGCCGGGCTGTGCTGCAGCGAAGGCAGATCGTCCCATTCTTCGTCAGGCGCCTCGATGGAGAAGCTCTGAAGAAGGGGGTGGGCCGCCACATGCTGGCGCTGGCAGCGCAGCGGCACCACGCGCCATGCACCTTCGTAGCCGCGGTGGTTCACATGGTCACACCAGTGTGAGGACAGCAGCTCATCGACCTCGTCCCGCAGTCCCTGCAGCCGTACCTCGGCCTCCAGCCGGGCAAACAAGGGCGCGCCGGCGCATGCGCCGACAGTTGTACAAGACGGGATGGCCCTGGCATTCATTGCAGTGCCTTGGCCAGCGGCAGGGGTGAGTCCACCAGCGGCACCACGCCACATGCTGCCGGGCCTGGTTCGGCCGCCTGCTCCATCTGCAGCAGCGCCTGTATGCGCGAGACGCAGGCAGCGATGCTGAGCTGGTGCGTGGCCAAGGCCAGGTCCGGAGCAGAGGGCACCTCGTAAGGAGAGTCGATGCCGGTGAACTGGCGCAGCTCGCCGCGGCGGGCTTTCATGTACAGGCCCTTGGGGTCGCGCTGCTCGGCGACGGACAGGGGAACATCCACGAAGATCTCGAAGAAGTCGCCCTTGTCGAACAAGGCCCGCGCAGCATCGCGCTCGGCCCGGAAAGGGGAGATGAAGGCGGCGATCACGATGGTTCCCGCATCCACGAACAGCCGTGCGACCTCTGAAACCCTGCGGATGTTCTCTGCACGGTCTTCGTTGGAGAAACCCAGGTCGCGGTTCAGGCCCTGGCGGATGTTGTCGCCATCAAGCACATAGGTGCGTCTGCCGGCGGCATGCAGCCGGGCCTGCAGCGCATTCGCGATTGTCGATTTGCCAGATCCGGAAAGACCAGTGAGCCATATGGCGCATGCCCTGTGGCCATGCAGATTTTCCCTGTCTTGCCTGGTAATGCAAAACGGTTGTGCATGTACGTCGGGCGGTGGGGTATGGCCGGAAAATGGCATGGCTTGGGTGGGAAAGCGGGAAAACGAAAGACGGGTCAATCGGACAGGGCGAATATCTACGAATTGTTAAGAAATTTCAAGAAAAATTACTGACGACAACATTCGCTTCTCCGCAGTGCAGGCGCACCCGTCTCCCCGGGGAAAACGTGCCGGAGCGTCCTGTCAGGGGATTGGGTGGGATGTCAATAACCAACGGCGATGGTTGTTGGCTATCTATTTATTTCAAGAAGGCATTTTCAATAGTTTTTTTGAAAACGTTTATCGACCATGCAAGCAGGTGAGATTTTGGTCGAAATGATTTTTCATTTTCATTAATACCACTCGCTCCCATGAATATCGCTGAGATGAGAGGAAGCCGCGATCATAGTAGACGCACGGAAAGTGGTATATCACTGGAAATGGGTATTCGTATGGGACGCTCCGTTGCCGGCATCAAGTCCATATCGGCCGCCGAGCGCTCCTGCGCGTGCATGGGCCGGCAGCCCTTTTTCCGTCCGGCCCCGGCAGGTCACGTGTGATGGATGTTGGAAGCAGGGCCGCTGCGTGTATGTCGCCCGAGCGGGCTACAGCGGCGCAGGCAGCGAATGGCTGGTCCTGGCTGCGATCCGCGGCCCTGGCAGGGCCAGGCTATGCCTGGGAGTCGTTGCGGGACAGAGGGCTGGCAGCGCCCCTGCCCGCAGGAGGCAGGGGGGATGCCCGCGGCAGCATGAAAAAAGCCCCAGACTCTTGCGAATCTGGGGCTTCTTGTTTGGTGCCGGAGAAAGGAATCGAACCCTCGACCTTCTCATTACGAATGAGCTGCTCTACCAACTGAGCTACACCGGCGACAGACAAAAATTATAACGGCAAATTTATGCCTCGGAATGGTATTGCGTCACTTTTTCGACTTCGTTCTTCGAGCCGAGGATGACGCTCACACGTTCGTGCAGCTGCGTGGGCTGGATGTCGAGGATGCGCTGCTTGCCGTTGGTGGCGGCGCCGCCGGCCTGTTCGACCAGCCAGGCCATGGGGTTGGCTTCATACATCAGGCGCAGCTTGCCGGGCTTGTTGGGCTCGCGGCGGTCCCAGGGGTACATGAAGATGCCGCCGCGGGTCATGATGCGGTGCACGTCGGCCACCATGGAGGCGATCCAGCGCATGTTGAAGTCCTTGCCGCGCGGGCCTTCCACGCCGGCCAGGCATTCGTCCACGTAGCGCTTGACGGGGGTGTCCCAGTGGCGCATGTTGGACATGTTGATGGCGAATTCCTTGGTGTCCTCGGGGATGCGGATGTTTTCCTGCACCAGCACGAAGGAGCCTTGCTCGCGGTCCAGCGTGAACATGGAGACGCCGTCGCCCACGGTCAGCACCAGGGTGGTCTGCGGGCCGTAGATGCAGTAGCCGGCTGCTACCTGCTGGGTGCCGGGCTGCATGAAGTCCTGCTCGGTCACGCCGGGGTGGCCTTCGGGCTTCTTGAGCACGCTGAAGATGGTGCCGATGGAGACGTTGACGTCGATGTTGGACGAGCCGTCCAGCGGATCGAACATCAGCAGGTACTCGCCGTGCGGGTAGCGGTTGGGCACCAGGTAGATGCCTTCCATTTCCTCGGAGGCCATGGCCGCCAGGTGGCCGCCCCATTCGTTGGCCTCGATCAGCACCTCGTTGGCGATGATGTCCAGCTTCTTCTGGACTTCGCCCTGCACGTTCTCGCTGCCGGCCGTGCCCAGCACGTCGCCGATGGCGCCCTTGTTGACGGATTGGCTGATGCGCTTGCAGGCGCGTGCCACGACTTCCAGCAGCAGGCGCAGCTGGCCGGGGATGAGGCCGTCCACGCGTTGCTGCTCGACCAGGTAGCGGGTCAGGCTGACGTTTTTCTTCATGGGTTCAACTCCTAAAAATCCGGGAGCAGATGCGGCATGGCGTATGCATCTGCTGATGAACAGCATTTCAGTGATTCCTGGCTTGCAGCATAAAACCGGCGCTGCTCAAGCCGGGGACACCGAGGAAGAGCCGCCTCGCACCGAGGGTGTCGTCCCCCTGCAAGGGGGAAGGCGCGAAGCGACTCAGGGGGTGGCTCGTCAATCCGCGAGGGCGCGGGTGACGACTTCACGCACGTCGTTGCTGAGTTCGGCGCGAGCCGCCACGCGGGCGATGGCTTCACGTGCAGCCGTGCGGTAGGGCTCGGCCAGCTTGCTCCAGCGGTCCAGGGCACGCGCCAGGCGGGCGGCGACCTGGGGGTTGATGGCGTCCAGCTCGATGACGCGCTCGCTCCAGAACACGTAGCCCGCCGCGTCGGCGCGGTGGAAGGCGCCGGGATTGGCGCTGCAGTAGCTGAAGATCAGGCTGCGCGCGCGGTTGGGGTTCTTGATCTGGAAGTCGGGGTGCTTCATCAGCTGCTTGACGGCCGGCAGCACGTTGCCGCCACGGTCGCAGGCGCCGCCCTGCAGCGCGAACCACTTGTCCAGCACCAGCGCATCGTGCTGGAACAGCTTGTGGAAACGCGCCAGGGCCTGGGCGGCCAGCGGGTGGCCGCTTTGCACCAGTGCCGTCAGGGCGCTCATGCGGTCGGTCATGTTGCCTGCGTCCTTGAAGCGCTGCAGCGCCTTGCCGGGCCAGACCGTGTCGCCCGAGGCGCGCGCGGCCAGGCACAGCATGGACAGTGCCATGCCGGACAGGGCGCGGCGGCCGGAGCTGACGGGGTCGGGGCGGTAGGCGCCGGTGTCGCTGTGCTCCTGCCATGCCTGCTGCCAGTCGGCCTGCAGTTCGGTGGCCAGTTGCTGGCGCATGGCTTCGCGCACGGCGTGCACGCGCTGCGGATCGACCACGGCCAGCTGCTCGGCAATGTAGCTTTCGCCGGGCAGGGTCAGCATCAGTTCCTTGAAGGCCGCATCCAGCTGCGGATGGCGCAGCACGCCGCGCATGGCCTCGACGAAGGAGGCCGGCAGCAGGGCAGCGGCGATCTGGCCGCTGGCGTCTGCCGTGATGGAGGTGTCGCCAATGGCCTGCAGCGCGATGCGCAGGCCCAGGCGCTGGCCGGCTTCCCAGCGGTTGAAGGCATCGCTGTCATGGGCCAGCAGGGTCAGCAAGGCGGCATCGCTGTCGCTGTGCTGCAGCACCACGGGGGCGCTGAAGCCGCGCAGCAGCGAGGGCACGGGCTCCTGGTCCACGTCGGTGAAGACGAAGCTGTGGCTGGGTTCGGACAGCACCAACAGGCGGCTGTCGCCGGCTGCCTGCGCATCTTCGCCCTGCAGGCGCAGGGTCAGCGCGCGGCCGTCCTGGCCCAGCAGGCCCATCTGCACGGGGATGACGAAGGGCAGCTTCTCGGCCTGGCCGGGCGTGGGCGCGCAGCTTTGGCTCAGGGTCAGCGTGTAGGTGCGGGCGGCCGCGTCATAGCTGCCTTCGGCGCGCAGCTGGGGCGTGCCGGCCTGGCTGTACCAGCGCTTGAACTGGTCCAGGCGCCGGGCCAGTTCGCTGTCGGGGTTGGCGTCGGCCATGGCCTGGGCGAAGTCGTCGCAGGTCACTGCGTGGCCGTCATGGCGCTCGAAATACAGCTTCAGCCCCAAGGCAAAGCCTTCGCGGCCCACCAGGTTGTGCTGCATGCGCACGACCTCGGCACCTTTTTCGTAGATGGTGACGGTGTAGAAGTTGTTGATCTCGATGTAGCTGTCGGGCCGCACCGGGTGGGCCATGGGGCCTGCATCCTCGGGGAACTGGGCGGTGCGCAGCACGCGCACGTCCTCGATGCGCTTGACGGCGCGCGCCGAGGGGCTGCCCGCCATGTCCATGCTGAATTCCTGGTCGCGGAAGACGGTCAGGCCTTCCTTGAGCGACAGCTGGAACCAGTCGCGGCAGGTGACGCGGTTGCCGGTCCAGTTGTGGAAGTACTCGTGGCCGACGACGGACTCGATGTTGGCGTAGTCGGTGTCGGTGGCCGTGGACTGGCTGGCCAGGACGTACTTGGTATTGAAGACGTTCAGGCCCTTGTTCTCCATTGCGCCCATGTTGAAGTCGCTGGTTGCGACGATCATGAAGCGGTCCAGGTCCAGGGACAGGCCGAAGCGGGCCTCGTCCCAGGCCACGCTGGCCATGAGGGAGTTCATGGCGTGCTCGGTCTTCTCCAGGTCGCCGGGGCGCACGAAGACCTGCAGCAGGTGGTCGCGGCCTGCGCGGCTCTTGATCTTTTGCTCGCGCGCAACCAGGTTGCCGGCCACCAGGGCGAACAGGTAGCTGGGCTTGCGGTGCGGATCGGCCCACTTGGCGAAGTGGCGGCCGTCTTCCAGCGCGCCTTGCTCGACCAGGTTGCCGTTGGACAGCAGCACCGGGTACGCGGTCTTGTCGGCGCGCAGCGTCACGGTATACATGGCCATCACGTCGGGACGGTCCAGGAAATAGGTGATGCGGCGGAAACCCTCGGCCTCGCACTGGGTGAAGAACGTGCCCTGGCTCACATACAGGCCCATGAGCTTGGTGTTCTTGGCGGGCGCGCAGGTGGTGAAGATTTCCAGATCGACGGGGTCGCCGCCCTCGGGCAGGTTCTCCAGCACGAGCTGGTCGCCGTCCATCTTGAACGAGGTGCCGCCGCCGTTGACCAGCACGCGCGCAAGGTTCAGTTCATCGCCGTCCAGGCGCAGCGGCTGCGCCGGCACCTCGGTGTTGCGGCGCACGCGCATCTTGTTGAGCACGCGGGTCTTGGCCGGATCGAGATCGAAGGTCAGGTCCACGGTGTCGATCCACCAGGCAGGAGCCTGGTAGTCGGCGCGGTGGATGGCGGTGGCAGGGGCCTGCCCGTCACGCAGTTGCAGCATACAGATTCCTTCCTATGCCAATATCAGGGGACAGAGTCCAAGCCCCTGTGCGGCCGGTGCCGCCCAGGGGCTTGAAACTCAGAGGCCTTGCTTGAGCGAGGCTTCGATGAAAGCGTCGAGGTCGCCGTCCAGCACCTTCTGGGTGGCCGAGATTTCGACGTTGGTGCGCAAATCCTTGATGCGGCTGTTGTCCAGCACGTACGAGCGGATCTGGTGGCCCCAGCCCACATCGGTCTTGGTGTCCTCCAGCTTTTGCTGCTCCACCATGCGCTTTTGCATCTCGTGCTCGTAGAGCTTGGAGCGCAGGCGCTGCCATGCGACGTCACGGTTGCTGTGCTGGCTGCGGCCATCCTGGCATTGCACGACGATGCCGGTCGGGATGTGCGTCAGGCGCACGGCCGAGTCGGTCTTGTTGATGTGCTGGCCGCCGGCGCCCGATGCGCGGTAGGTGTCGGTGCGCACGTCCGAGGGGTTGATCTCGATCTGGATCGAGTCGTCGATCTCGGGATAGACGAACAGCGAGGCAAAGCTGGTGTGGCGGCCGCCCGAGCTGTCGAAGGGCGACTTGCGCACCAGGCGGTGCACGCCGGTTTCGGTGCGCAGCAGGCCGTAGGCGTACTCGCCCTCGATGTGGATGGTCGCGCTCTTGATGCCGGCGATGTCGCCCGGCGTCTCTTCCTCGACCGTGGCCTTGAAGCCCTTGCGTTCGGCGTACTTCAGGTACTGGCGCAGCAGCATGCCGGCCCAGTCGCAGGCTTCGGTGCCGCCGGCGCCGGCCTGGATGTCCACGAAGCAGTTCAGCGGATCGGCTTCCTTGCCGAACATGCGGCGGAACTCCAGTTCCTCGATCAGGGGCTGCAGCTTGGCGGTCTCGCCCTCGATGGTGAGCAGGCCGGTCTCATCGCCTTCTTCCTTGCTCATCTCGAACAGCTCGGCGTTGTCGGCCAGCTCGGTGGTGAGCTTTTGCAGCGTCAGCACGACGCCGTCGAGCAGCTTCTTTTCCTTGCCCAGTTCCTGGGCCTTCTTGGGGTCGTTCCAGACGCTGGGATCTTCCAGCGAGGCATTTACCGTGCGCAGTCGTTCGTACTTTGCATCGTAGTCAAAGATACCTCCGTAGATCTGCCGTCCGCTGCGACAGATCTTCGAGGGTGTTGCCGATGAGGTTGATGCGTTCTGCTTCCATGATGTGTTCCGTCTTCTGATGAATGTGTTCTTGGCTGAATCGCCGATTTTCTCATGCTGGGGCACCGTGCCGGGCCAAGCGCCTGTCGCGCGGGGCTGCGGGAGGGCGGCAGACTGGCGAGGGCTTTCAAAACAAGGGCTTGCAGCGGTCGATCATGGCAGATTTGAAGGGCTTGGCCATGGCAGGGGCGTGATCCGCCTGCGAGGCGCCCGGAAAAAAGGCCCGGCCAGCAGGAGCTGGTCGGGCCTTGGCCGGTGTGTCCGCCCCCGGGCGGGGCGGGTGAAAACCTGGTTCAGAAAGTTTCCCAATCGTCGTCGGAGGCCGTGCTGGCCGCCTTGGCCTTGGCCCTGGCAGGTGCGGTCACGGCAGGCCGGGCCGGCTGCGCCGGCTGGGCCGGGCGCGCGGCGCCTGCCGGAGCAGGGGTTGCACCGGCTGTACCGGCCGCACCAGTTGCAGAAGGCAGGGCGGCCGATGCGCGTGCGGGCACAGCGCCTTTGGGAGCGGCAGGCGCCAGATGCGGACGGGGCGCCGCCGGTGTTTGGCGGGGCGCTGCCACGGCGGCGGCGTGGCTGACACCGCGGCTGCTGCCCAGCATGCCGGTGGACGGCGAGAGCTTGAACACGCTCACCACCTCGGCCAGCGCCTTGGCCTGGGCCTGCAGGGCGCCGGTGGCCGCCGCCGATTCCTCGACCAGGGCCGCGTTCTGCTGGGTCATCTGGTCCATCTGCGTGACGGCCTGGTTGACCTGCTCGATACCGGCCGTCTGCTCATGGCTGGCGGCCGAGATCTCGCCCATGATGTCGGTCACGCGGCGCACGCTGGCCACGATCTCTTCCATGGTCTTGCCGGCCGAGTCGACCTGGGCGCTGCCTTCCTCGACCTTGCCCACCGAGTCGTCGATGAGCTGCTTGATCTCCTTGGCGGCGGCGGCCGATCGCTGGGCCAGGGTGCGCACTTCCGAGGCGACGACGGCAAAGCCCCGGCCCTGGTCACCGGCGCGGGCCGCTTCCACGGCGGCATTCAGCGCGAGGATGTTGGTCTGGAAGGCGATGGAGTCGATGACGCCGATGATGTCCACGATCTTGCGCGAGGCATCGTTGATGGCGGACATGGTCTGCACCACCTGGGCGACGGCCGAGCCGCCGCGCACGGCGACCTGGGAGGCGGCGGCGGCCAGCTGGTTGGCCTGCTGGGCGTTGGCGCCGTTTTGCTTGACGGTGGAGGTCAGCTCCTCCATGGAGGCGGCGGTCTGCTCCAGCGAGCTGGCCTGTTCCTCGGTGCGGGCCGACAGGTCCTGGTTGCCCGAGGCGATCTGGCCGCTGGCCGTGGCGATGGAGTCCGTTCCCTGGCGCACCTGGCCGACGATGCGCTGCAGGCTTTCGTTCATGTGCTGCAGGGCCAGCAGCAGCTGGCCGGTCTCGTCCTTGCCATGCACCTCGATGCGGCTGCCCAGGTCGCCTGCGGCCACGGCCTGCGCCAGGCTCACGGCCTGCTGCAGGGGGCGTGCCACGCTGCGGGCGATCAGCAGCGCCATGCCCAGGCCGAAGAGGACGGCCCCCGCCAGCAGGGCGATCACCCACCAGCGCGCGGCGGTGAAGATGTCGTCGCCTGCCTGGTTGGCATCCTCGATGCCCTGGGCGTTGATCTTGAGCAGTTCGTCCAGCTTGGTGTTGATGGCACGGCTGGTCTTGACCGAATCGCCGCGCAGCACCTCGGACGCCTCGTCGGTGCGCAGGGCGTGGGACAGGTCCACGATCCTTGCCGTGTGCTGCGCGTACTGGCCCAGGTCGTCCTTGATGCCGGCCATCAGCTCGCGCTCACGCGCGGTGTTGGCATAGCGTTCGAAGGCCTGCTGGTTCTTGAGCAGCTCGGACCACAGTGCCGGCATGCTCTTGTCGTAGACGGCCATCTCTTCCATCGAGGTGGCCAGCACATGCTGCATGGTCTGCGAGCGGTAGCGCTGCAGCTGATAGCGCATCTCCATGATCACGCGCTCGGCGGGCATCCAGTGGTGCGCCAGGTCGGTGGCCGTGCGGTTGACACGGTCCAGCTGTACCACGGAGAACAGGCCCAGGCCGGCGGTCAGCAGCAGCAGGGCGATGAAAGAGGCCAGCAGCTTGTGGGCCAGCTTCAGATTGCGGAAAAACATCATGGTGGGGAGTGCCGTACGGCGAGAAGCGAAAGCGGGTGAGCGGCGGTGGCTGCGAATCGAGGGGATGCGGTGGCGATCTGCGGCGACCAGCGGGGCCGACACTCAGCCGCCGCCATGCCGCAGATATCGGTCACTTGCCGGCGAGGCTTAGAGAAAAATAGGTCCAGTCCGAATATTTATTGCGGATTGTTACTTTTTCCGGCCAAGGTCTCCGCGCGCATGGCCTGGTCCGCTCACATGCCCGTTCACATGTCCGCTCACACGTCCGCTCACACGTCCGTCGCCACGCCGGCTTGCAGGCTCGATGCCTGCAGCCACCGTTCCAGATCAGCGGCCGGCAGCGGGCGAGAGAACAGATAGCCCTGTGCCACCGGATAGCCCTGTTCGCGCAGGATGGTGTTCTGCGCTGCCGTCTCCACGCCCTCGGCCACCACGGTCAGGTGCAGGCTGCGGCCTATGCCCAGGATGGCGTTGCTCAGCGCCTGGGCGGCCTCGTCGTGCTCCAGGTCGGCGACGAAGCTGCGGTCCAGCTTGAGCTCGCTGACGGGCAGGCGCCGCAGGTAGCTGAGGCTGGAGTAGCCCGTGCCGAAGTCGTCCATGGACAGGCGCACCCCCTGGGAATGCACGGCCTGCAGCGTGCGCATGGTGCCCGGGTTGGTGTCCAGCAGCAGGCTTTCGGTGATCTCCAGCGTGAGGTCCTGCGGCTTGAGCGCGTTGTGCTCCAGGGTGTCGGCAATCATGTGCGGCAGGTCCAGGTTGTGAAAGCTGGTGGGCGAGAGGTTGACCGACATGGCCGGCACGTCGATGCCCCGGCTGCGCCACTCGCCCAGCTGGCGGCAGGCCTCGCGCAGTGCCCAGGTGCCCAGCTCGCCGATCAGGCCGCATTCCTCGGCCAGCGGAATGAAGCGTGCGGGCGAGATCTCGCCGAATTCCGCATGGCTCCAGCGCGCCAGGGCCTCCACGCCGTAGAGGCGCCCGTCCTTCAGGTCGAGCTGGGGCTGGTAGTGCAGGCGCAGGCCGCCGCTGCGCAGGGCGTCGCGCAGCGCCGTCTCCAGCACCAGGCGTTCCTGGGCCAGGCGGTTCATCTCGGGGCTGAAGAAGCTGTAGAGCCCGCGCCCGCCCGACTTGGCCTGGTACATGGCCATGTCGGCGCGGTGCAGCAGGGTCTCCATGTCGCGCCCGTCGGCGGGAAACACGGCAATGCCGCAACTGGCCGTGCTGGCCAGGGACACGTCGTCGATCATGCAGGGCTCGCCAAGTGCCGACTGCAGCCGCTCTATCACCTCGGCCGCCTGCGCACCGCCGCAGTGTGGCAGCACGATGACGAACTCGTCGCCCGACAGCCGCCCGGCAATGTCACCCGTGCGCAGCTCCGCCTGAATGCGCTGGGCCACGCTGCACAGCAGCCGGTCGCCGGCCGGGTGGCCCAGCGAGTCGTTGACCTGCTTGAAACGGTCCAGGTCGATGAAGACCACGGCCAGCTCGTGGCCCTCGTGCGAAGCCACGGACAGCGCCTGCTCGGCCTGGGCCAGCAGCAGGCTGCGGTTGGGCAGCGTGGTCAGCCCGTCGTAGAACGCCAACTGGCGGATGCGCCGGCGCGCCTGTTCGCGCTCCAGCGCCAGGGCGCACAGGTCGGTGCAGGCCTCCACCAGGCGCTGGTGGAAGGGATCGGGGCCGGGCCGGTCGAAATGGCGGTAGTAGAAGGCAAAGGTGCCGGCCACGCCGCCCTGCAGCCCGCAGATGGGCGTGGACCAGCAGGCCGTATACCCCAGCGGCAGGATGAGGTGCTTGTAGTCGGCCCACAGCGGGTCGGTGGCGATGTCGCCCACCAGCACGGGCCGGTTGTGGAAGGCCGCCGCGCCGCAGGAGCCGACATTGGGGCCGATGGGCACGCCGTCCAGCGCCGCCGAATAGGAGGCCGGCAGGCTGGGCGCGGCCAGCGGATGCAGGCGATTCTGGTCATCGACTTCCAGCACCGACACCGCGATATCGGGCGCAATGCGCTCGACCTCGCGGCACACCAGGTCCAGCACCTCGGTCAGCGGCTGGTCGCGGGCCATGGCCTCCAGGGCGCGCCGCTGCAGCACCTCGTGCATCTTGGCCTCGGTGATGTCGGTGATCACGGTCACCGTGGTGTGGAGGCGGCCGTCGGGGCCCATGACGGGATTGGCCTGGGCGCTGACCCAATACCGCTCGCCGTCCTTGCCGACGAGGATCTCCTCGCGGTACACCGGCTTGCCTGCGTCCAGTTCGGCGCGGTAGGCGGCCGTGAATTCGGGCGAGGCATGGGGCACCAGCAGGGCGATGGGCGCACGGCCCACGACCTCTTCGCTGCTCCAGCCGAACATGCGGGTGAAGCCTGCGTTGACATAGGAGATGGTCCAGTTGCCGTCGGCGATCACCACGGCCGCGTCGGTGGCGTCTGCCACCAGGGACAGGCGCCGCATGTGCTCCTGCCGCCGGCGGTCGGCCAGCATGCGGGCCGAGACATCGGTGGCAATGCACAGCACATGGCTGAGGGCGCCGGCCGCATCGAGCACGGGCGCATAGGTGGCCTCCAGCCAGCAGGTGCTTCCGTCGCGGCGCCGGTGCTCTCCCACGCGCGAAACCGTCTCGCCCGCGCCCCAGCGCTGGCGCCACTGACCGTAGGCGGCCGGGTCGGCCTGGGCCTGCGTGCACAGATCGCTGTGAAGCAGACCTTCAGCGCCCGTGGCCGGATAGCCGAGGATGGCCTCGTAGTTGGCATTGGCGCGCATCAGCCGGCCTTCGGGCGTGAATTCCGCCAGCGCCATGGCCTTGTCCAGCGTGCTCCACAGCGCCTGTTGTCCTGCCGTGCCTGCTACCCGCGTTTCGAACATGGTTCGCTCTCCTGATGGATGCTGAGCTGATGATTGATTGTTTCTAAATGATACCGATCCGGCGCAGCAGCTGGATGTCAGCCACTCTGGTCGCACTTGCTCCCACTGTTCGCCTTTGGATGGTCCGCCTGATGGCACTCTTAAGCAAGTGATTCCGCTGGTTACAATGATTTGAGAATGATTCTTGTTTGATGGTGGCTCCCGCCTTCAAGCCATCGGGTCCTACCATGCCATCCGCCCCAGCCTCCACCCCCCAGCACCGAGAAGCCGCCTCCCTGTACACCGCCCACCATGGCTGGCTGCAGGGCTGGCTGCGTCGCAGGCTGGGCAACGGGGCGGATGCGGCGGACCTGGCGCAGGACACCTTCGTGCGCATCCTGGGCGTGCGCGACCTGGCCGGTGTGCAGGAGCCGCGTGCCTACCTGACCACGGTAGCCAAGGGCGTGCTCGTCAACTGGTACAAGCGCCAGGCGCTGGAGCGCGCCTACCTCGAAGCCCTGGCCGCCTTGCCCGAGCCTGTGGCGCCTTCGCCCGAGCAGCGCGCCCTGGTACTGGAGACCCTGCACGAGATAGACGCCATGCTGGACGCGCTGCCGCCCATCGTGCGGCGCACGTTTTTGCTGTCCCAGCTGGACGGCATGAAGTACGAGGACATCGCGCAGCAGCTGGAGGTCTCGCTCACCAGCGTCAAGCGCTACATGGCCCAGGCGTTTCGCCAATGCCTGGTGGCAATGGCGTGATGGAGACGCCCCTGCAAGCGCGCGTGCTCGACGAGGCCGCCGAATGGCTGATGCGCCTGCACGACAGCGGCGCCACCGATGCCGACCGCGCCGCCTGCGAACGCTGGCGCCAGGCCGACCCCCAGCATGCCCTGGCCTGGGAGCGCGCCGAGCGGCTGCTGGGCAAGTTGGGCGGCCTGCCTGCAGGGCTGGCCATGTAGCGCTTGACGCTGGTCAACGCCTCCATCCACGTCATCAACCCCTACGTCTATGCCAGCGCGCCCTACGACGCCTTCCGCGATTTCG
>NZ_JAQOTI010000014.1:0-176753 GCF_028401915.1 Delftia sp. DT-2 | reverse complement strand
CAGCGCGGCCTGCGCCGCTACATTCATTACTACAACCACCAACGCATCAAGCTCAAACTAAAAGGCCTGAGCCCGGTGCAGTACCGAACTCAGGCCTTGAGCCGCTAGCTTCCAACCGTCCAACTTCTTGGGGTCAGTTCATGCCGGGCGTTTTCTTTGGTCAGCACGCGGATAACGCGGCAGTCAACGCAGTTGCGCGATGGCCAGTGCGGCCTCTGGTACCAGGCAGGGGCCCCGATAGATCAGGCCGCTGTAGATCTGGACCACATCGGCGCCCGCCCGGATCTTGCTGACCGCATCTTCGCCGCTGAGAATGCCTCCCACGCCGATGATGGGGTAGCGGCTTCCCAGCGCAGAGCGCAGTTGGCGGATGACCTGGTTGCTGGCCTCCAGCACCGGCGCGCCGGAAAGGCCGCCCGTTTCTTCGGCGTGGGGCAGGCCCTTGACGGCATCCCGGCTGATCGTGGTGTTGGTGGCGATCACGCCGTCCATGCCGTGGCGCTGCAGCGTGGTGGCGATGACGCCGACCTGCTCCTCATCCAGGTCGGGTGCGATCTTCACGAACACCGGCGCCCGCTTGCCGTGCTGCGTGGCCAGTCGCTCGCGCCGCTCGGCAATCGCTCCCAGCAAGGCATCCAGCGCTTCGTCGCTTTGCAGGGCACGCAGATTCTTGGTGTTGGGCGAGCTGATGTTCACCGTCACGTAGTCGGCATGCGGGTAGACGCCATCGAGCGCCTTGAGGTAGTCGCTGGTGGCTTCTTCGATGGGCGTGCTGGCGTTCTTGCCGATGTTCAGCCCCAGCAGCATGGGCTTGCCCATGGCGCGGGCCTGTGAGCGCTTGACGTTGCTCAGGAATGCATCGAGGCCTTCGTTGTTGAAGCCCAGTCGGTTGATCAGCGCATTGCGTTCGGGGATGCGGAACATGCGCGGCTTGGGGTTGCCGGGCTGCGCGCGCGGAGTCACGGTGCCCACCTCGACGAAGCCGAAGCCCATGGCGGCCAGCGCATCGATACAGCGTGCGTTCTTGTCCAGGCCTGCAGCCATGCCGACGCGATTGGGGAACCTGAGTCCGGCAAGCTCGACGGGATCACTCACCATGGGTTGGGCCCAGGCCTGCTGCAGGAGCGTGTTCTGCCCCTTTGCCATCAGGTTCATCGTGAGATCGTGGGCGGATTCGGGGTCCATGCCGAAGAGAAAGGGACGGGTCAGGGCGTAGGGGATCAAAGACATGGGGATAATCGAAGGATTACCTGGATTTTCCCTCATGACGACATCTGCTGCCTCTTTTTCCCAAGATGAACTCAAAGCCCTGGTCGGGCAAGCCGCTCTGGCCTACGTAGTGCCCGGCGAAATCGTCGGCGTCGGCACGGGCTCGACGGTCAACAAGTTCATCGATGCGCTGGCCACCATCAAGGACCAGATCCCTGGGGCCGTGTCCAGCTCCGTGGCCAGCACCGAGCGCCTGAAGGCGCTGGGCATCAAGGTGCTGGATGCCAACGAGGTGGACCGCCTGTCGGTATACATCGATGGCGCCGACGAGATCGACGGCCGGGGCTACATGGTCAAGGGCGGGGGCGCGGCACTGACGCGCGAGAAAATCGTTGCGGCGCTGGCCGAGCGCTTTGTCTGCATCGCCGATGCCTCCAAGCGCGTCGAGGTGCTGGGAGACTTTCCGCTGCCGGTGGAGGTGATTCCCATGGCTGCTGCCCAGATTGCCCGGCGTTTCGAGGCCAGGGGTGGCCGGGCCGAGATCCGCATGAAGGACGGCGCTCCTTTGGTGACGGACAACGGCCAGCACATTCTTGATGTGCGCGGCCTGAAGATTGCTGAGCCGCTGGCCTTTGAGTCCGAGGTCAACCAGTGGCCCGGCGTGGTCACCGTGGGCGTTTTTGCGCACCAGAAGGCATCGGTCTGCCTGCTGGGCACGCCTGAAGGCGTGCAGACGCTCGACTACTGAGGCAGGAACCCGGTCCTGGCCTCTCGGCTGCTAGCCGATGCTCTCGAACACCGCAGCGCCTGCGGTCCAGACGAGCAGGGCCATACCACCGAGACACAGCGCGCGCAATGAGGCTTGCGTGCGCTGTTTTTTGATGCGCTGAATGAGCCAGGTGACGGCCGCCAGCCCGGCGTAGATGGCAAAGAAGCCAGCCGTCGTCATGTAGTAGGCCAGGCGGTTGAGACCGTTGCCCAGGCCTCCGTCATGCATGAACCACAGCGTGATCAGGCAGGGCACCAGCACCAGGCAGGTTAGCCGCAACGGCTCTCGCCACGAAGGCCTTGCCACCAGTACCCACCCGATGAGCGCAGGCAGGCCCACAAGAGTGCCCAGCCTGGCCAAGGTCCAGGCCACGTCGGACAGCATGGAATCCACGGCCGGGCTCCTGACTGCGGCAGTGTCTGCCTAGAAGCTCAGGCCTGCGGGGTTGTCGCTGGTGCGTGCACCAGGCGCGGGGGCGGGTATGGGGGCGCGCCTGTTTGCCTGCTCCACGGCGGTGGGTGCTGCGGCGGGCGCTGATGCGGCGGGTGCGGCAGGCTTGGGTGTGGTCAGGGGCTGCGCGGGTGGCCGCTTGTACTGGGCAGGCAGCTGGGAGCTTGCGGGGTAGCCTGCGGCATCCAGGTACTGCGTCCATTCGCTGGAGGAGAAGCCGGTCAGAAACTGCTTGCCGATG
This sequence comes from Delftia sp. DT-2, assembly GCF_028401915.1. Lineage (NCBI taxonomy): Bacteria > Pseudomonadati > Pseudomonadota > Betaproteobacteria > Burkholderiales > Comamonadaceae > Delftia > Delftia sp. DT-2. Next base: position 174,084 of record NZ_JAQOTI010000014.1, on the reverse strand, counting down.
GTGGCAAACGGCAGTCCGGTCTGCCCGCTGAGCTTGTTCAGGGCTGCCGCGTCCGCCTCGGTCTGCACCAGGCGCTCGGCATAGGGGATGCCCCGGGACTGCAGCAACTGACGAGCGCTATCGCAAGGCGTGCAATCGGACGAGGAGTACAGCGTCACTGGAAAGCGGCTCGCAATCTGGCGCAGCGCATAGGGCAGGCCTGCGTTGCTGTCCGAGGCGCCCGCCACTGCCTGGGCGGCGGGCGCTGCCTGCTGCTGTGCGCTTTGGGCGGGGCGGTCCGAGAAGGTGACTTTTCCATCCGGCCCGACGATACGGTAGACCTGCTGTGCGGCGGCTGGCAGCGCGGCGGCAAGGCAGGCGAGGGCGAGGCATGGCATCAGGTGGCGCAGGGCGCCGTGGCCAAGGCTGGGAGAAGACTGCATGGACGATCTCGGTTTCGGAAGAAGGGTTTCGTGCCGGGGCGGCGACCACTCGCCGGATGGATGCCCGCACAGGAGTGCCTGCAAGCATAGCGTGCCATTCATCCTGGGCCATCTTCTGGAGTCGCAGGATGTGGCTGCGCGCATCCGGTGGAGTTGCCGGGCCAGGAAAAAGCGCCCCATCGGGGCGCTGCAGACCGGGTTGCCAGGCTCAGGCCTCGGCCATGCCCTGGTGGCGCAATAGCGCGTCCAGCTGGGGTTCGCGGCCACGGAAGGCCTTGAACGACTCCATCGCCGGGCGGGATCCGCCGGCTTCAAGAATGGCCTCGCGGTAGCGGCGGCCTGTCTCGGGGTTGGGGGTTCCATCGGCCAGCATGGTTTCCTCGAAGGCCGCATAGGCATCCGCCGAGAGGACTTCGGCCCACTTGTAGCTGTAGTAGCCCGCTGCGTAGCCGCCTGCAAAGATGTGGCTGAAGGTATGGGCCGAGCGGCTGTAGGCGGGCGAGGGCAGCACGGCCACTTCGGCGCGAACCTGGGCCAGCAGCGGCATGATGTCGGCCTTCGGATCGTGCTCGGTGTGCAGCAGCATGTCGAACAGCGAGAACTCGATCTGGCGCAGCGTCTGCATGCCCGACTGGAAGTTCTTGGCCGCGATCATCTTGTCGTACAGTGCGCGCGGCAGTGGCTCGCCCGTGTCCACGTGGGCGGTCATGTGCTTGAGCACTTCCCACTCCCAGCAGAAGTTTTCCATGAACTGGCTCGGCAGTTCCACCGCGTCCCATTCCACGCCCGCGATGCCCGAGACATCGCGCTCGTTGACCTGGGTCAGCATGTGGTGCAGGCCATGGCCTGTCTCATGGAACAGCGTGATCACGTCATCGTGCGTGAGCAGGGCCGGCTTGCCGTCAACGCCGGTGGCAAAGTTGCAGACCAGGTGCGCGACCGGCGTCTGCAGCTTGTGGCTGTCGGGGCGCAGCCAGCGGGTGCGTACATCGTCCATCCAGGCGCCGCCGCGCTTGCCCGAACGTGCGGGCTGGTCCAGGTAGAACTGGCCGACCAGTTGGGGGCCTTGCGGCGTGCTGCGCTCGATGCGATAGAACTCGACAGCGGGATGCCACACCGGCGCCACGTCGCGGCGGATGGCCACGTCGAACAGCGTCTCCACGATCTTGAACAGGCCGGCCAGCACCTTGGGGGCGGGGAAATATTGCTTGACCTCTTGCTCGCTGAAGGCATAGCGCGCTTCCTTGAGCTTTTCCGAGATATAGGCCCAGTCCCAGGGCTGGGGATCGGCCAGGCCCAGTTCCTTGCGTGCAAAGCTGCGCAGGTCGGCGACATCCTTTTCGGCATAGGGGCGGGCGCGGTGCGCGAGGTCACGCAGGAAGTCGATCACCTGCTGCGGCGAATGCGCCATCTTGGGAACCAGCGAGATCTCGCCGAAGTTGCGGTAGCCCAGCAGCTGCGCCTCTTCCTTGCGCAGGGCCAGTATTTCGGAAATGTTGGCCGTGTTGTCGAAGCGGCGGGCATCGCCCTCTGCCTGGTCGGAGGCGCGTGTCACATAGGCGCGGTAGAGCTTCTCGCGCAGCGCGCTGCTGGTGGCGAACTGCATCACGGGCAGGTAGCAGGGCATCTTCAACGTGAGCTTGAAGCCTTGCTTGCCTTCGGCTTCGGCGGCGGCACGGGCTGCCTGGCACACGTCCTGGGGCACACCGTCCAACTCATCGGCCGTGGCGTAGTAGGCAAAGGCATCGGTGGCATCCAGCGCGTTCTCGCTGAACTTCTGCGTGAGTTCGGCCGAGCGTTCCTGAATCTTGGCAAAGCGCAGCTTGGCTTCACCCTGCAGCTCCGCGCCAGACAGCACGAAATTGCGCATGGCATGGTCCCAGGCGGCGCGCTGCTCCACGTTGAGCGTGGCAGGGTCGATGGCCTTGTACTTGGCGTACAGCCGCTCGTCGGCGCCCAGGCGCGTCCAGAACTCGGTGACCTTGGGCAGGGATTCGTTGTAGGCAGCGCGCAGCTCGGGTGTGTCGGCCACGCTGTTGAGGTGGCTGACGGCGCCCCAGGCGGTCCCCAGCTTCTCGGTGGCGACATCGAGCACGGCGGAGATCGAATCCCAGCGCGCGGGGAAGTCAGGTGCCGTGACGGTCTCCAGGGCCTCGCAGGCCCCGGTCAGAAGATGGTCGATGGCCGGGCCGACGTCGGCGGGGCGGATGCGATCGAACAGGGGCAGGTCGGAGGATTCGAGGAGGGGATTGCTCATGCGTGTCAGATGCCGTCGGGTGCATTGAAATCAAGCGGCTCCCCGGGGAGCCGCCCGATGCTTGTCAGCTCCTGGTCAGCCGGCGGCGCGCTCGGCCGCCTCCATGGTGTTGACCAGCAGCATGGTAATCGTCATGGGGCCGACGCCGCCCGGCACGGGGGTGATGAAGCCGGCCACTTCCTTGACGCCGTCAAAGTCCACGTCGCCGCAGAGCTTGCCTTCGTCGTTGCGGTTCATGCCCACGTCGATGACCACGGCGCCAGGCTTGCACATGTCTGCGGTCAGCACATTGCGCTTGCCCACGGCGGCGACCACGATGTCGGCCTGGCGCGTCATGGCGGCCAGGTCCGCCGTGCCGCTGTGGCAGATGGTGACGGTGGCATTGGCGGCCAGCAGCATCATGGCCATGGGCTTGCCGACGATGTTGGAGCGGCCGATGACCACGGCGTGCTTGCCGCGCAGGTCCTTCATGCCGATGGATTCGAGCATCTTCATGCAGCCATAGGGCGTGCAGGCCTTGAAGCCGACTTCGCCCACCATCAGCGCGCCGGCGCTGGCCACGTGAAAGCCATCCACATCCTTGAGCGGCGAGATGGTCTCGATGACCTTGTGGTCGTCGATGTGGGCGGGCAGCGGCAGCTGGACCAGGATGCCGTGGATGTCGGGGTCGTTGTTCAGCGCCTCGACGCGGGCCAGCAGTTCGGCTTCTGTCATCGAGGCGTCGTACTTCTCCAGCACGGAATGAAAGCCTGCGTCCTCGCAGGCCTTGACCTTGTTGCGCACATAGACCTGGGAGGCCGGGTTGTCGCCGACCAGGACCACGGCCAGGCCGGGCGTGGTCCCTCGGGCCTTCAGGGCAGTGGCGCGCTGTGCGACTTCGGCACGCAGTTGGCGGGAGAGGGCGTTGCCGTCGATGAGTTGGGCTGTCATTGCAGTGGATACCAAAATAAAAATGCTGCTAGGGCTTGTTGGTCAAGCGCTAGCAGCCCTTTGAAGAAAGCAGGGGATGGCGTCGGTGCTTATCCTGCGACGGCCGCCTTGGCCGCCGCAGCGGTCTGGCCCTGGCCCAGGGCGATCTTGAGCAGGTCGGCCACAGTGTTGGCGTTGAGCTTTTCCATGATGTTGGCGCGGTGCGCCTCCACGGTCTTGATGCTGATGCCCAGGTCGTCGGCGATCTGCTTGTTCAGGCGGCCGGCGACGATGCGCTCGAGCACCTGGGCTTCGCGGCTGGTCAGCTTGGCCAGCAGGGCGTCGCGGCTGGCGGCCTGCTGGTGGCCGGCAAAGGCTTCGCGGGCATGGTCCAGCATGCGCTCGACCAGGTTCAGCAGTTCTTCCTCGTTGAACGGCTTCTGGATGAAGTCCAGTGCGCCCTTCTTCATGGTGTTCACCGCCATGGGCACGTCACCGTGGCCGGTGATGAAGACGATGGGCAGGGGAGACTTGCGTTCGATCAGTCGGTCCTGCAGTTCCAGGCCGGTCATGCCGCCCATGCGGATGTCGACGATGAGGCAGGCGATTTCGCGTGGGTCGTAGCGCGAGAGGAAGGTCTCGGCCGAGTCGAAGCAGCGCACACGATAGTCCTTGCCCTCCAACAACCATTGCAGCGAATCACGAACCGCTTCGTCGTCATCAACTACGTACACAGTGCCTTTTTTGGGGATCAAGCTCATGCAATCGTCCTTGTTGTGGGTTCAATGGTCGCTGCCGGCGTTGTCGCGTCGCCCGGCGGGGCCAGCGGCAGCCAGAATGAAAATCGGCAGCCGACAACCTCGGAACCATTGTAGAGGTTCTCGGCACGCATACGGCCCTGGTGGGACTCGACAATGCTGCGGCACAGATTCAGGCCCATGCCCATACCTTCGCTCTTGGTGGTGAAGAAGGCCTCGAAGAGGCGCTCCAGCACCTCGGGCGGCAAGCCCTTGCCGGTGTCCTGCACGTTGAATTCGATGACGCGCTGGTCCTCGATGGTGCGCGGCACCACGCGCAGTTCCACGTTGCGCTGGTGGCTGGGGCGGCCCGATTGCTCGATGGATTCGGCGCCGTTCTTCATGAGGTTGACCAGCACCTGCTCGATGAGGATGGTGTCGGCCATGATGGCCGGCATGCGCTCGGCCACGTGGTAGGTCAGCTGTACATTGCGGCGGCGCAGCTCGATGCCGGCCAGCTCCACCGCCTCGCTGACCATGTCGGTGACCTGGGCCAGGGTGCGGTTGGGTTCGCTGCGCTTGACGAAGGAGCGTATGCGCAAAATGATCTGGCCCGCGCGCTGCGCCTGGTGGGCGGTCTTCTCCAGCGCGAACTTCATCTGCTCCTCGGTCAGCGTGCCTTTTTCGAGGCGCGTGAGCATGCCGCTGCAGTAGTTGCTGATGGCGGTCAGCGGCTGGTTGAGTTCGTGGGCCACGCTGGAGGCCATCTCGCCCATGGTGATCAGGCGGCTGACGGACTGGGCGTGCTCGGCCTGGCGATCGGCCTGCTCCTCGGCCAGGCGGCGCGGCGTGATGTCGGTGGCGATCACCATCTGCGCCAGGCGTCCGTCCACCCAGCTCAGGTAGCGCGAGCGCACTTCCAGCCACTTGCCCAGTTCGGGCAGATAGATCTCGGCGTTCTCGCTGCGTGCGCTGGTCAGCGAGTCGGTGGGCAGGCCCATCAGGCCATCCTCATCGTCCATGCCCTGCGGCTGAGAGCGCACGGGCAGCACGCCGGCCTGGGCGACGAGCTGCAGATGGCCATCGGTCTGCGAGCCGAACCATTGCCGGTACAGCTTGTTGGCGAACAGCAGCTCGGCGCTGCCAAGCGGGGCGACGGACACCGAGGCGTCCAGCGCCTCCAGCACGATGGTGAAGCGCTCATAGGAGGCCGACAGTTGCTCGCGGATGCGGTTGGGCTCGGTGATGTCGGTCATGGACGACATCCAGCCCGTGTGCTGGCCATGGGCGTCGATCAGCGGCGAGACATACAGGCGCGCATCGAACTGCGTGCCGTTCTTGCGCTGCACGCGCACCTGAAAGCCCCCGACGATGGTCTTGCCCGAAAGCTCTTCGCGCAGCTTGGAGTGCAGGTTGTCGTAGTCGTTGTCGGGCCAGTAGGAATAGGGCGGCATCTGGCCGACGAGTTCGGATTCGCTCCATCCCGTCATCTGGCAGAAGGCGGCGTTCACGTAGGTGATGCGGCCTTGCAGGTCCAGCGCGCGCATGCCGGTGAGCACCGAGTTCTCCATGGCGCGGCGGAAATTGGTTTCGGCAACCAGGGCTTCCTGCGCGCGCTGGCGGCGTCGCGTGTGGCGCCAGGTGGCCAGCAGCAGCCATGCCGTCATCGCGCTGAGCGTGCCCACCAGCCAGAACAGGCCGCTGCCCACCACGCCCAGCGAGGTGCGGTAGGCCTGTGCGCGCAGCACCAGACTGTTGCCCACGGGGGCGACCGGAGCCTCGTCCTCATTGGCCACCGTGCGCCAGCGCAGCAGGTCGGTGGCATTTTGCTTGCGCGGCGTCAGCGGTGTGCCGGCCAGAACCTGGCCCCGGCTGTCGAGCATGGTCATGGCATAGCGGGCCATGATTTCGGTGGGCGTGCCGTAGCGCAGCAGGCTGTCCACGGAATACTCGCCCAGCAGCTCGCCGATGTAGCGGCCGTCCTGCGCCAGCGGCACATGCAGCTGCAGCAGCGGCGCGGCCTCGCCCTTGTGGGCCAGGCCTTGCACGTAGATGGGCTGCTGCATCTCGCGCGCGAGCTGGTAGGCCTCCAGGGCGTCACCGGCGCGCAGGACCTCGCGGGGGATGCGCAACTGGTCGCTGCTCACGGTGGGGGCGGACTGGCTGGCCAGAATGCGGCGTTGGGAGTCGATCCAGGTGATGGACTGCAGTTCGGGATACTGGCTGATGAGCGCTTCCGCGCGGCTGGCGAAATCGGACTCGGCCAGATCGTGGTTGCTGATGTCGCGCGCCATGCGCATCAGTTGCTCCTGGCGCTCCAGCAGGCGCAGGCGCACGCGCTGCTGGGCATATTCCACGTCGCGGTGCAACGCTTCCTTCTCGCGGTCGATCTCCTCCATGCGCAGATACCAGAACGACGCGACGATGGCGGCCATGAACATCAGTACGGCGGCCAGCGGGGCGAGTGCCGCAAAGCGGTCCTGGCGCGTGGGGGAAAGACTGCGCCACCAGCTGCGCCACCAGCGCACTGGCGCGGCCACGCCTGCCATGGGGGCAGGGCTGTGCGTGCCGTGCTCGGAAGGGGAGGATTGCATGCGCCCAGTGTAGGGGAGAGTCTGACTGTTTTTAAGGAGTATTGGAGTCGCCACGCAGGCGCTTCGGCGACGTTCTTTGAGGTCTTCACTGTATGTGCGTTTGCAGCAAAATTTCAAATTATGAAATCAAAAAGCACCATTTGAAATTCGAAAAAAGTATGCGACACTCGCCGAGCATTGAGGCAGTGAATCGGTATCTTCAAGTTCGCCAGACAGGGTCTGTGCCGCGCAAGGCGTGGTGAACTACCCGCCTGCGATGGCGCGCTGCGCCGCTCACTGGTTCGACCCCAAGACGCTACCTTCTGCAAGGAGACATTCCCATGACAGCTCAGACTGACCCGCAAGGCAATGCAGGCGTTCCCGCCGGCCTGGACCAACAAGAATCGCGCGAATGGATGGACGCACTGTCGGCCGTCATCGACCGTGAAGGCGCTGAATATGCGCACAAGCTGATCGAGGACCTGCTCGAACATGCACGCCAGAACAGCGTGGACATGCCCTTCTCGGCCAACACCGGCTACGTGAACACCATCGAGGCCTCGCAGGAAGCGCGCTGTCCCGGCAACCTGGAAATCGAAGGCCGCCTGCGCGCCTACATGCGCTGGAACGCCATGGCCATGGTGGTCAAGGCCAACCGCCTGCACCCACCCGAAGGCGGTGACCTGGGTGGCCACATCGGCTCCTTCGCTTCGCTGGCCAACATGTTTGCGGCCGGCTTCAACCACTTCTGGCACGCCGAAAACGAAAACCACGGTGGCGATTGCCTGTACATCCAGGGCCACGTCTCGCCCGGCATCTATGCCCGCGCCTATCTGGAAGGCCGCATCTCCGAAGAGCAGCTGCTGAACTTCCGCCAGGAAGTGGACGGCAAGGGCCTGTCCAGCTACCCGCACCCCAAGCTGATGCCCGAGTTCTGGCAGTTCCCCACGGTGTCCATGGGCCTGGGCCCGCTGATGGCCATCTACCAGGCGCGCTTCCTCAAGTACCTGCACGCCCGCGGCATTGCCGACACCGAAAACCGCAAGGTCTGGGTCTTCTGCGGCGACGGGGAAATGGACGAGGTCGAGTCGCTGGGTGCGATCTCCCTGGCCGCCCGCGAAAAGCTGGACAACCTGATCTTCGTGATCAACTGCAACCTGCAGCGCCTGGACGGTCCGGTGCGCGGCAACGGCAAGATCATCCAGGAACTCGAGGGCGAGTTCCGCGGCTCCGGCTGGAACGTCATCAAGCTGCTGTGGGGCAAGGGCTGGGACGAGCTGCTGGCCAAGGACAAGGACGGCGTGCTCAAGAAGATCATGGCCGAGTGCAACGACGGCGACTACCAGTCGTTCAAGGCCAATGACGGCGCCTACGTGCGCAAGAACTTCTTCGGCCGCGATCCGCGCGCGCTGAAGATGGTCGAGCACATGAGCGACGACGAGATCTGGAACCTGCGCCGCGGCGGCCACGATTCGCAGAAGGTCTATGCGGCCTTCCATGCGGCCAACTCGCACAAGGGCCAGCCCACCGTGCTGCTGGTCAAGACCGTCAAGGGCTTCGGCATGGGCAAGATCGGTGAAGGCAAGAACACCGTTCACCAGACCAAGAAGCTGGGCGACGAGGACATCAAGGCCTTCCGCGACCGCTTCAACATCCCGATTCCCGACAGCCAGATCGCCGACCTGCCTTTCTACAAGCCGGCCGACGACACGCCGGAAATGCGCTACCTGCACGAGCGCCGCAAGGCCCTGGGCGGCTACCTGCCGCACCGCCGCGTCAAGGCCAGCGAGCAGTTCACGGCGCCTGCGCTGGACACCTTCAAGGCCATCCTCGAAGCCACGCCCGAAGGCCGTGAGATCTCGACCACGCAGGCCTATGTGCGTTTCCTGACGCAGCTGCTGCGCGACAAGGAAATCGGCCCACGCGTCGTGCCCATCCTGGTGGACGAGGCACGTACCTTCGGCATGGAAGGCCTGTTCCGCCAGATCGGCATCTACAACCCCGCTGGACAGCAGTACACCCCGGTCGACAAGGACCAGGTGATGTACTACCGCGAGGACAAGGCTGGCCAGATCCTGCAGGAAGGCATCAACGAAGCCGGCGGCATGAGCAGCTGGATCGCGGCAGCCACGAGCTACAGCACGAGCAACCGGATCATGATCCCGTTCTACGTGTACTACTCGATGTTCGGCTTCCAGCGCATTGGTGACCTGGCCTGGGCGGCCGGCGACATGCAGGCGCGCGGCTTCCTGCTGGGCGGCACTTCGGGCCGCACCACGCTGAACGGCGAAGGCCTGCAGCACGAAGACGGCCACAGCCACATCCTGGCCAACACCATTCCCAACTGCGTGAGCTACGACCCGACCTTCGCCCACGAAGTCGCCGTGATCATGCAGGACGGCCTGCGCCGCATGGTGCAGGAGCAGGAAAACGTCTTCTACTACATCACGCTGCTCAACGAGAACTACGCCATGCCCGGCCTCACGCCTGGCACCGAGCAGCAGATCATCAAGGGCATGTACCTGTGCAAGCCCGGCCAGAAGGTGCCGGAAAGCGGCCTGCGCGTGCAGCTGCTGGGATCGGGCACCATCCTGCGCGAATCCTTCTTCGCCCAGGAACTGCTGCTGGCCGATTGGGGCATTGCCGCCGACGTGTGGAGCTGCCCCAGCTTCAACGAACTGACCCGCGACGGCCAGGAAGCCGACCGCTGGAACCTGCTGCATCCGCTGGAAACGCAGAAGGTGCCCTTCGTCACGCAGCAGCTGCAGTCGCACAATGGCCCGGTGATCGCATCCACCGACTACATGAAGGCCTACGCCGAGCAGATCCGTCCCTATATGCCCAAGGGCCGCACCTACAAGGTGCTGGGCACCGACGGCTTCGGCCGTTCGGACTTCCGCCGCAAGCTGCGCGAGCACTTCGAGGTGGACCGCCACTACATCGTGGTCGCCGCACTGCGCGCGCTGGCCGAAGAAGGCAAGATCAACGCCACCACCGTGGCCGAGGCGATCGCCAAGTACGGCATCAAGGCCGACAAGATCAACCCGCTGCACGCCTGAGTAAGAACGGGAGACACCTATGGCATTGGTAGACATTCAAGTTCCGGACATCGGCGATTTCGATGAAGTCGGTGTGATCGAAGTGCTGGTCAAGGCCGGCGACCAGATCAAGGCCGAGCAATCGCTGATCACCGTCGAGTCCGACAAGGCATCGATGGAGATTCCGTCCAGCCACGCCGGCGTGCTCAAGGAGCTGCGCGTGAACCTGGGCGACAAGGTCAAGCAAGGCAGCATCATTGCCGTGATCGAGACCGCAGACGCTGCGGCACCGGCACCGGCACCGGCAGCTGCTGCCCCGGCTCCCGTGGCAGCGCCTGCATCTGCTGCGCCTGCATCTGCGCCTGCGCCGGCCGCTGCTCCCGCTGCCGCGCCTGCGGCCTCGGGCGCCGCCACGCAGATCGATATCAAGATTCCCGACATCGGCGACTTCAAGGACGTGGCCGTGATCGAGATGCTGGTCAAGGTCGGCGACACCGTGACGGCAGAGCAATCGCTGTTCACTGTCGAATCCGACAAGGCCTCGATGGAGATCCCCTCGCCCGCAGCGGGCACCATCACGGCGCTGACGCTCAAGATCGGCGATACGGTCAACGTGGGCGACGTGGTCGGCCAGATGAGCGTGCAGGGCGCTGCCGCGCCTGCAGCCCAGGCTGCGGCCCCGGCACCTGCTGCTGCAGCCCCTGCACCGGCAACTGCGGCCCCGGCCGCTGCAGCTCCGGTGGCTGCCGCTGCACCTGCACACAACCCCACCGTGGCGCCCACCGGCAAGCTGCCCCATGCATCGCCCTCCGTGCGCAAGTTCGCCCGCGAACTGGGTGTGCCGCTGGACGAGGTCAAGGGCTCGGGCAACAAGGGCCGCATCACGGCCGACGACATCCAGGCTTTCACCAAGTCCGTCATGGCCGGTGCCGTGCAGACCAAGGCCCAGGCTGCGGCGGCTCCCAAGGGCGGCTCCGGCGGCGGCGCCGGCCTGGACCTGCTGCCCTGGCCCAAGGTGGACTTCGCCAAATTCGGCCCGGTCGAGCGCAAGGACCTGTCGCGCATCAAGAAGATCAGCGGCGCCAACCTGTCGCGCAACTGGGTCATGATCCCCCACGTCACCAACAACGACGAGGCCGACATCACCGACCTGGAAGCTTTCCGCGTCTCCACCAACAAGGAGAACGAGAAGAGCGGCGTCAAGGTGACCATGCTGGCCTTCGTGATCAAGGCGGTGGTCGCGGCGCTCAAGAAGTTCCCGGAGTTCAACGCCTCGCTGGACGGCGACACCCTGGTCTACAAGCAGTACTTCCACATCGGCTTTGCGGCAGACACGCCCAATGGCCTGGTGGTGCCCGTGCTGCGCGATGCCGACAAGAAGGGCATCCTGCAGATCAGCCAGGAAATGGGCGAGCTGGCCAAGAAGGCCCGCGACGGCAAGCTCGGCGCTGCCGACATGCAGGGCGGCTGCTTCTCGATCTCGTCGCTGGGCGGCATCGGCGGCACGAACTTCACCCCCATCATCAACGCCCCGGAAGTGGCCATCCTCGGCCTGTCCAAGGGCCAGATGAAGCCCGTGTGGGACGGCAAGCAGTTCGTGCCGCGCCTGACGCTGCCGCTGTCGCTGTCCTATGACCACCGCGTCATCGACGGTGCCTCGGCCGCGCGCTTCAACGCCTACCTGGGTCAGGTGCTGGCGGACTACCGCCGCATCCTGCTGTAAACGGAGGCCCGACACATGGTAATCATCGACATCAAGGTGCCCGACATCGGCGACTTCGCCGAAGTGGGCGTGATCGAACTGCTGGTCCAGCCCGGTGACACCGTGGCCAAGGACCAGTCCCTGATCACCGTGGAGTCCGACAAGGCCTCCATGGAGATCCCCTCCAGCCATGCCGGCGTGGTCAAGGAACTCAAGGTCAAGATCGGCGACAAGGTCGCCGAGGGCTCCGTGGTCCTGACGCTGGAGGCTGCCGGCGAGGCGGCCGCTGCGCCCCAGGCTGCCGCTGCGGCTCCTGCAGCCGCCAGCGCCGCGGCACCTGCCGTGCCGGCTCCAGCGGCCCCGGCCCCTGCTCCTGCGGCAGCCAGCTACGCGGGTGGCGTGGCCGACTATGACTGCGACGTGGTCGTGCTCGGCGGTGGCCCTGGCGGCTACTCTGCCGCCTTCCGCGCAGCCGACCTGGGCCTGAACGTGGTCATCGTCGAGCGCTACAAGACCCTCGGCGGCGTCTGCCTGAACGTGGGCTGCATTCCCTCGAAGGCGCTGCTGCACGTGGCGGCCGTCGTGGACGAGGTCAAGCACCTGGAAGTGGCAGGCGTCAAGTTCGGCGCGCCCGAGGTCAACATCGACCAGCTGCGCGGCCACAAGGACAAGGTCATCGGCAAGCTGACCGGTGGCCTGGGCCAGATGGCCAAGATGCGCAAGGTCACCGTGGTGCGCGGCTACGGCAATTTCGTCGGCGCCAACCACCTGGAAGTGGAAGAGACCACGGGCGATGGCCAGGAAAAGACCGGCAGCAAGAAGATCGTGCAGTTCAAGCGCGCCATCATTGCCGCCGGCAGCCAGGCCGTGCACCTGCCCTTCATGCCCAAGGACCCGCGCGTGGTGGACTCCACCGGCGCGCTGGACCTGGCCAGCGTGCCCAAACGCATGCTGATCCTGGGCGGCGGCATCATCGGCCTGGAAATGGGCACCGTCTACTCCACGCTGGGCGCACGCCTGGACGTGGTGGAGATGATGGACGGCCTCATGCAGGGCGCCGACCGCGACCTGGTCAAGGTCTGGCAGAAGATGAACGCGCCGCGCTTCGACAACATCATGGTCAACACCAAGACCGTGGGTGCCGAAGCCACGCCCGAAGGCATCAAGGTCAGCTTCGCGCCCGCCAAGGACGGCGTCACCGTGCCCGAGGCCCAGGTCTACGACCTGGTGCTGCAGGCCGTGGGCCGCACGCCCAACGGCAAGAAGATCGCCGCCGAGAAGGCCGGCGTGGCCGTCACGGACCGCGGTTTCATCGAAGTCGACATCCAGATGCGCACCAACGTGCCCCACATCTTCGCCATCGGCGACGTGGTGGGCCAGCCCATGCTGGCGCACAAGGCCGTGCACGAGGCCCATGTGGCCGCCGAAGTCATCGCCGGTGAACTGCAGGGCAACAAGGAGCTGGCCGCCAGCGCCTTCAATGCCCGCGTGATCCCCAGCGTGGCCTACACCGACCCGGAAGTGGCGTGGGTGGGCCTGACCGAGGACCAGGCCAAGGCCCAGGGCATCAAGGTCAAGAAGGGGGTCTTCCCCTGGACGGCATCGGGCCGCGCCATTGCCAATGGCCGCGACGAAGGCGTCACCAAGCTGCTGTTCGACGACAGCCCCGAGGCGCATGGCCATGGCCGCATCCTGGGCGGCGGCATCGTCGGCACGCATGCGGGCGACATGATCGGCGAGATCGCGCTGGCCATTGAAATGGGTGCCGACGCCGTGGACATCGGCAAGACCATCCATCCTCACCCCACGCTGGGCGAGAGCCTGGGCATGGCGGCTGAGGTGGCGCACGGCTCCTGCACGGACTTGCCGCCGCAGCGCAAGTAAGCGCAACGCCCGGCCTTCGGAACGGGCAAGGACACAAAGGCAGCTTCGGCTGCCTTTGTGCTTTGGGGGGTAGTACGGGTCGCAGGCCGGCTCAGGTCTGGGAGCGCAGCCACTGCAGCAACTGCGCGTGCACGCCATTCGGTGCAGGCGGGGCAGGGGACAGCAGGCAATAGCGCGATCCATCCTCCACAAAGCCCATGGGCGCCGCCAGCACGCCGCTGGCAATGTCGTCGCGCACCAGTTGCCAGGGGCCTATGGCCACGCCCATTCCGGCCACGGCAGCCTGGAGCGTGAAATAGAAATGTTCGAACTGCAGCTGCGGTCCCGAGGGCTGGGGCTGGCCGCTGTACTCGGCCCAGGTGGCCCAGGCGCCAGGGCGCGTGCGGCTTTGCAGCAAGGGCGCATCGGCGCGCAGCCTGGGCGTGTGCTCTTGCGCGTGGCGGTCGCACCATTGCGCCAGGCGATCGGGCCGGCAGACCGGGCCTATGCGCTCTGCGAACAGCGTTTCGGCATGGCAGCCTGCGGGAAGGGCGAAATCGTCGCGCCGTATGGCCAGGTCGATCCCGTCCGCAAACGAGAACGGGCCGCCGCCGGCCACCAGGTGCAGTTGCAGCTCGGGATGCATTTGCTGGAACTGTGGCCAGCGTGGAATCAGCCAGCGCATCAGCAAGGTGGGTTCGCAGGACAGCACCCAGCGGCGCGCATGCCGCGCGCGTGCGCGCAACTCCTGCGTCGCCTGGCGCATGCGCTCCAGGCCTTCATGCACGGCCTGTGCGAGATGGCGCCCAGCGTCGGTCAGGAAGACGCGGCGGCTGCGGCGGTCAAACAGGGTCACGCCCAGATCGTCTTCCAGCAGGCGCACGGCCCGGCTGATGGCGCCGTGGGTCAGATGCAACTCTTCAGCTGCCTTGCTGAAGTTCTCCCGTCGGGCGGCTGCTTCGAAGCAGCGCAGGGCCTGCAACGACGGCAGCCGCTTGCTGGGAGTCTGTGAATTGAGTTCACTAACTGTGTCAGAAAACATCGTTATGTATTTTCATGGAAGGCCAATACTATCCCGCGTTGCACTGAGTCGGACGGAGAATGCATGACCGAATGGATAGCTGTAGTCACCATTACCTTGCTGGCCGTGATCAGCCCCGGGGCGGATTTCGCCATGGTCACGCGCAACAGCCTGCTGCGCTCGCGCCGCGCGGGCATGCTCACGGCGCTGGGCATAGGTCTGGGCGTGCTGGTCCATGTCAGCTATACCTTGCTTGGGGTGGGGTTGCTGATGCAGCAGGCCACCTGGCTGTTCGATGTGGTCAAGCTGCTGGGTGCAGCCTATCTGATCTATCTGGGCGTGACCATGCTGCGCAGCCGGCCGGACGGAGAAATGGCCAGCCACCCGGCTGCCGTACTGTCCGACATGGCGGCGCTGCGCACGGGCTTTCTGACGAATGCGCTCAATCCCAAGACCACGGTGTTTGTGGTGAGCCTGTTCCTGCAGATCGTGGGGCAGGACACATCGCTGGCCACGCAACTGGCGTACGGCGGGTTCATCTCGCTGGCCCATGTGGGTTGGTTTTGCATCGTGGCGCTGTGCTTTTCCGCGCAGCGGGTCCGTGCCCGGCTGCTGGCCGTACGGCACTGGATAGACCGGGCCTTTGGCGGCATGTTGGTGGGCTTCGGTGTGTTGCTGGCCAGTGCCAAGCTGAGGCTGTGATGCCATGAAGGCCTGACAGGAATCGGTGGGGGAGGACGGGCAAAAGGCCGCAGCGCATGCGGCCTCTGTCCGGCATGCAAGGCCTGCGAGGTGCCATGGGGTGCCTCGCAGGCCAAGCTGTTTCTGGGGCAGCGGAAATGCCTGGCCGCGCAGCTGGAGCGCCTCACCTGGGCGTTCCAGTGCCACGGGCTATGTCGAATGCGCTGCCGATGCCCGCTGCCGCAAGCCGGTTGGTGGGCAGATGCCAGGGGCGCTGCTTGCGGGCGCCGCTTGGCCTATGCTTTCGATACTTCACACATCACCCACAGGGCGCACGGCATGTGCCCCCAGGAAACCGCATCCAATGGAAACAACAAGGCAGGGGGTGCATCCCTCATGGATCGTCGTGATGGCCGGCGTCAGCGCGGCCCTGCATGTAGGCAAGCTGCCGCCGGCCGTGCCGGTGCTGCAGCAGCAGCTGGGCGTGTCCCTGCTGCAGGCCGGCTTTCTGCTTTCCACCGTGCAGGTGGCCGGCATGCTGCTGGGCTTGGTGGTGGGCCTGGGGGCTGACCGCTGGGGACTGCGGCGCAGCATGCTGGCGGGCCTGCTGTTGATGGCGGGTGCCAGCGCCCTGGGCGCCATCGCCACGGGTTTTGCACCGTTGCTGGCCCTGCGCGCCGTGGAAGGACTGGGCTTTCTGCTGGTCGCCATGCCGGGGCCAGGCCTGATTCGCCGGTGCGTGGCGCCGCACGATCTGAGCGCGCGCATGGGCTGGTGGGGCACCTACATGCCGCTGGGCAGTGCCATCGGCTTGCTGCTGGGTCCCTGGGTGATGGCCTGGGCTTCCTGGCCGCTGTGGTGGCTGCTTCTGGGGCTGGTCTCTGCCCTGGCTTGCGCCGCCGTGTGGTACGGCGTGCCGGCAGACGGCCCGAAGGCACCCGTTAGTACATCGGCGGCTGGCGGGGGGTGGCGTCCGCGCCTGGCGCTGACTTTGCGCAGCCCTGGCCCCTGGTGCGTGGCGCTGGGCTTTGCCGTGTATTCGGGACAGTGGATGGCCGTCATCGGCTTTCTTCCCACGGTCTATGCCGAGGCGGGCCTGGGAGCGGCGTTGTCGGGCACGCTGACGGCCGTGGTGGCGCTGGCCAACATGGCGGGCAATGTGGCATCGGGCCGTCTGCTGCAAGGCGGCTGGAGCGCCTCGCGGGCGCTGCGCCTGGGCTTCGGCTGCATGGCGTTGTGCGCGCTGCTGGCCTATGTGCAATGGCAAGGCCAGCCGTTGGCACCTTTGTGGCTGCGCTTTGCTGCGGTAGTTGTGTTCTCGGCAGCGGGGGGACTGATTCCGGGCACGCTGTTTTCCATGGCCGTGCGGCTTGCCCCCGATGAGTCCACTGTTTCGACCACGGTGGGCTTCATGCAGCAATGGTCCAGCGTGGGCCAGTTTGCAGGGCCGCCTCTGGTGGCGGCCGTGGCAGTGCAGGCGGGCGGATGGCAGTGGACCTGGGTGGTGACGGCGGCCATGTGCGCCATCGGCTGGTGGCTGGCCGGAGCCATTGCGCGCATCAGCGCGGCGCCTGCAAGGCAGCGCGAACGCGCTGCCGCCTGATCACGCGTCGCGCGAACCTGTGAGCGCCTTCAGGGCCTCTTCCATCTGTCGTGCGTGGTCCAGCGCGGACAGCCAGGCCTCAGGCAGCGGCTGGGTGGGCGCCTGGGGGGCCGAGGCGGCCAACCTGCCCAGGGCGTCGTCGGGCTGCAGGGCCACCACGTTGCCATTGGCGGCCAGTTGCCGGCAGGCTTCGATCAGCCATTCACAGTGCAGGACGATGGCGCGCGGCATGAGGCCGCTGTCATGCGACATTCCGCGCACCAGGCTTTCGCCCAGCAGCAGCGCGCTGGCGTACAGGCGCACGGCATGGCGGTCGTAGCGCGCCGTGACGGTCTGCAGTGCCGCGCCACCCAGGCGTCCGCGCACGGACCAGCGGCTGGCGCTTTGCGCCTCCGCCAGGGCGGTGCGCAGCGCGCTCAGCGCATCGCTGCTGCGCGTGAGCTGGCCCAGTGCCACAGTGGCGTCGGGTGTGTCGTGGGTGGCGGTGGCACGCAGCGTGGCGTCCAGCCCGTCGGCCAGCTGGCCCAGCAACGCGCTTGCCGAACGTGATACGGCACGCAGCGGATTGGCCGTGAAGATGACCTGGCTGAACATCAGGCCCACGCCTGCGCCGACCAGCACGTCGACCAGCCGGGTTTCGCCCGCCGCGCTGGGCCCCATGCTGAGGACCAGCACCACGGAAACGCCAGCCTGTATCGGAACCACAGGCGGCTGCCCCAGCATGGCGGCCAGCGACAGCGCGACCAACGAGGCCAGGCTCAGTCGCAGCAGGGGAATGGTGTCGGGCAGCAGCCAGGCCAGTTCGCCGACGATGATGCCGATGGCGCAGCCCAGCACCAGGCCCCAGGTTTGCTTGAGATGGCTGGGCAGGCCGGGCGCCAGGCAGACCAGGGCGGTGACGGCGGCAAAGACGGGTCTGGGGTGGCCCAGCAGGTAGTGGGACAGTTCCCAGGCCAGCATGGCGCCCAGCGAGGCGGCGATGGCATCGCGCAGCGCCAGCCGCAGGCGGCCTGGCGCCGCGGCCATGCCGCTCTTGAGTGGTCCAGTGGTTGTTTTTGCTTTTGATTTTCGCCAGCGCACGAAGATGGTCCCTCCAGCTTGCGAAATCCAGGTTCGCAAATGCCCAAAAGCATAGCGGCCGATGCAGGGCAGGAGTGCAGGAAAGAGGCTTCTTGCTTGTAAGAAAGCAGCCCGTGCGAGGCGTGTTCAGCCGTGCCTGAGCAGGCCTTCGATGAAGCTCCATTCCTCGGGCGTGACCGGCGTGATCGACAACCGATTGCCCTTTTGCAGCACACGCATCTGCGCCAGTTCAGGATGCGCGCGCAGCTCGGCAATCTGCAGCGTGCGTGTCTTGCGCAGCGCCTGCACGTCCAGCGTGAGCCAGCGCGGCTTGTCGGGAGAAGACTTGGGATCGTAGTACGGGCTGGCCGGGTCGAACTGCGAGGCGTCGGTGCGCAGATTGCCGGCAATGCGGGCGATGCCGTAGATACCGGGCTCGGCACAGCTGGAATGCCAGTACAGCACCCCGTCGCCGACCTGCATGGCATCACGCATGAAGTTGCGCGCCTGGTAGTTGCGCACCCCGTCCCAGGCAATGGTGGCCTGCGGCGCGGCCAGCGCATGGTCTATGGAGTATTCGTCGGGCTCGTTCTTCATGAGCCAGAACTGGCGGGCGGAGGGTGTGGGGGCTGCAGTCATGCAACGATTGTGGCAAATCCCCGGACGCCGTGGCGGCGTTCTGCGCGCGGCGGCAGGAGTGTGTCAGGGGCTGGACAATGGCCTTCAGCCGGGCGCCTTTCCCATGCCCGCGAACCACAGGAATCCTGCATGTCCGACCGCTCCACCTATGTCCCGCCCGCCGTATGGCAGCCTGCGCCCTCGGGCGGCACCTTCGCCAACATCAACCGCCCGGTCGCCGGGCCGACCCACGACAAGACACTGCCGGTGGGGCAGCAGCCTCTGCAGCTGTATTCGCTGGCCACGCCCAACGGCGTGAAGGTCACCATCATGCTGGAGGAGCTGCTGGCGCTGGGCCATGGCGGCGCCGAGTACGACGCCTGGCTGATCCGCATCAGCGATGGCGACCAGTTCTCCAGCGGCTTTGTCGAGGTCAACCCCAATTCCAAGATTCCCGCGCTGGTGGACCGCAGCGTGGAGCCGCCGGTGCGCGTGTTCGAGTCGGGCTCCATCCTGCTGTACCTGGCCGAGAAGTTTGGCGCGCTGCTGCCTGCCGAGCCCGCTGCACGCACCGAGACGCTGAACTGGCTGTTCTGGCAGATGGGATCGGCGCCTTACCTGGGCGGCGGCTTCGGTCATTTCTATGCCTATGCTCCCGAAAAGTTCGAGTACCCGATCAACCGGTTCACCATGGAAACCAAGCGCCAGCTGGACGTGCTCAATCGCCAGCTGGCCGAGCACGCCTTCATTGCGGGAGAGCACTACAGCATTGCCGACATCGCCATCTGGCCCTGGTATGGCGCACTGGTGCTCAACGAGGTGTACGGCGCGGCCGAGTTCCTGGCGGCCCATGAGTACACGCATGTGATGCGCTGGGCCCGCGAGATTGCCCAACGGCCGGCGGTGGTGCGCGGCCGCCGCGTCAATCGCACCTGGGGAGACGAGGCCACCCAGGTGCCGGAGCGCCACCGCGCCTCGGACCTGGGCTGATCGCCATTTACTGGGAGCGGCCCCAGGGGCCGCGGTCCGGCTGGCGCCAAAAGCGCGGGCGCTTGCCGGATGGCTCGGCCCCGGGCTCGCCCTCACCCTCGCCCTTGTCTCTGCCTTTGCCGTGCTCATGCAATTGCTTGCCGGTCTGCTCGACCTTGCGGGCCGTGCGTTCCAGCTGCGTGGGCAGATGCGAGGGAATGTCGAGCTCCGCCTGCTCGACCACGCGAATGCAGTCCTGGATGTGGCGCTCTCCCAGGTAGCGCAGCGTGGCGTAGCCCAGGGCGGCCGCTGCAGCCTGGCCGGCCAGCGGCACGTACTTTGCCGCTTGGGTTGCCGTCATGCGCATGCCGGCAGCGCGTGCCAGGCGCACCACCATGTCGCGCGTGATCAGCTTGCCGATCAGTACCGAGCCGACCATGGCCACGGCCTTTTGCACCTGCTCGCGCTTGCCGGGGTCCAGCCTGTCCAGCTGTTCGGGCGTGAGGCCGAACTCACGGTTGATGCGCGGCAGCAGGCGCGCCAGCAGGGCTGCGTCAACCAGCCAGTCCAGCCCCGGGATCGGCAGGCTGCTGGCTGCGGCTCCCACCAGCGCACGCCGGTGCAGCAGCTTGCGCGCGCTCTCTGCGGCCTGCGCCACATCGTGGCGCGGTGGTGGAGGGGGAGGGGTCTTGTCCGATGTGCGAAAGATCATGCGTGCCAGTGGGTCCGGGGCAGATGTCGATCAGGAGAATGCGCCAGCTGGAGGAGGCGGCTGGCGCCGGTGCGGTCAGCGTGCGCTCTTGCTGCGCACCAGGCTGTAGATGAAGAGGATGACGATGGCGCCAACGATGGAGGCGATCCAGCCAGCGGGCTGTCCGGCTTCATACCAGCCCATGGCGACACCGACATAGCTGGCAAGAAACGATCCTGCCACACCAAGCAGGATGGTCATGATCCAGCCAAGGCTGTCGTCGCCGGGTTTGAGTGCGCGCGCCAGCAGGCCAACGACCAGGCCAACGATGAGGGTGCCAATCAAGGACATCATGCTTTTCTCCGAACTGAAGCTTCCATGCCGCGACTCTAGGGCCCGGCGCATGCCGGCCCTGTCGGACAGCGTCTCAACCTGGGACGAAGGCAGTGCAGTGCCCTGAAAAACAAAACGCCTGCATCTGCAGGCGCCTGGACTGGGGGAGGGCAGACAGCCCGCCGTGGTTACTGCAGCTGGCTTGCCTGCATCTGCATGGCCAAGGCAGCCTTGCTGGCATCCAGGCCCAGGCCGTCGGAGTCCTGCACGCGACGGGCGCCATCGAAGCGGCGGGCCCAGTAGGCGCTTTGCATGCTTTCCACGCGCACCTGTGCACCGGTGCGGGGGGCATGAATGAAGTTGCCGTCGCCGACATAGATGCCGACGTGGCTGAAGGCGCGGCGCATGGTGTTGAAGAACACCAGATCGCCGGGCTTGAGTTCGTTCTTGTCGATTTTTTCCGTGGCCTGTGCCTGCTGGTCAGCGCGACGCGGCAGGACCTTGCCCAGGGTCTCGGAGTAGATGGCACGGACAAAGCCGCTGCAGTCGAAGCCGGTCTCGGCACTGTTGCCGCCGCGACGGTAGGGAACGCCGATGAAGCCCATGGCGGTCACGACCAGGTCGGAGGTCTTTTCGGCGACGCTTTGTCGTGCTTCCTTGACGAAGTCGGAAGTGCGCTCCGCCATGTGGTGGCGGGCTTCGCGCAGCTGCGAGATGAGGCTGCGGTTGACCAGCAGCTGGTTCATATCGTCGTCACGCATCTCGGGCGGGGCCGCGTGTGCAGTGGCGCTGACGAACAGGAGTGCGATAAGCCATCGGGACATGGGGCGCGAGATTACCACGCAAAAACGTAGGACAAATTCGATAAGACCCCCGAAGGCCCGGGTTTTTGAGCCACCTCAGGAATCGCCGGCGCCCGGCGGTGATGGCCCCCAAGCTGCGACAATAGCGGGCTGTCCTGTTTTCCGATAAGAAGGGCGGCGCGCGCCGCCTCGTATTCCAAGAAAGATCCGCCATGCTGCTTGAAGCCTCCGACTCCCAGCTTGTACTCGTCGATTACCAGGAGCGCCTGATGCCGGCCATCTTCGAGGGCCCGGCAGTCCTGGCCAATGCCGTGAAACTGGCTCGTCTGGCGCATCTGGTGGAAGTGCCGGTGTTCGGCACCGAACAGAACCCCTCGCGCCTGGGTGCCAACGATGCCCAATTGCGCGCGCTGTGCGACAGGACACTGTCCAAGATGCATTTCAGCGCCGTGTCCGAAGGACTGGGCGAGTGGCTGCGTCCGCCTGCACGTCCCCAGGGCGGCAATGCGCGCAGCCTGCCCAAGCACCTGCAAAAGCCCCAGCAGCAGGCGCCCGAGCGCAGCATGGTGGTGATTGCCGGCTGCGAAGCCCATGTCTGCCTGCTGCAGACGGCGCTGGAACTGCTGGAAGACGAGTTCGACGTCTGGGTCGTCACCGATGCCTGCAGCTCGCGCACCGAGCGCAACCGCGATGCTGCCTTCGATCGCCTGGCCGGCGCGGGTGCCGAACTGGTGACCACGGAGATGGTGGCCTTCGAGTGGCTGCGCAGCTGCGAGCACCCGGCCTTCAAGGATCTGCTGGCCCTGGTCAAGTAAGCGGCTGAAGCGATGGTTTTCGTCGAGGCGCCTGCACGGCGCCTTTTTTTACGCCCGTCGCAAGGCGGGGCCATGAAAGACGAATGGGACGGAGGGGGCCGGCCCGGGTCGCTGTGCAGGATTTGTCAGCTTTGGGCAAGCGCATTATGAATAATTATGAATTCAGAAGCCGCCAATCCATGACAACGACAGGAGACAGACAATGGCCCCGCGTTTCGACGATTTCCACCGCCGCTCCATCCAGGAGCGCGATGCCTTCTGGGCCGAGCAGGCCGGCCGCATCGACTGGCATGTGCCGCCCCAGCGCATCTGCGACTATGACAACCCGCCGTTCGCCAGGTGGTTCGTGGGCGGCCAGACCAATCTTTGCCACAACGCCGTGGACCGGCACCTGGCCGAGCGCGCCGACCAGAATGCGCTGATCGCCATCTCCACCGAGACCGGCACCGAGAAGGTCTATACCTACCGCGAACTGCATGCCGAGGTGCAGCGCATGGCCGCCGCGCTGCAGTCGCTGGGCGTGCAAAAGGGCGACCGCGTCCAGATCTACATGCCCATGATTGCCGAGGCGGCCTTTGCCATGCTGGCCTGTGCGCGGCTGGGTGCCATCCATTCGGTGGTGTTCGGCGGCTTTGCGTCGGCGGCGCTGGCCTCGCGCATCGACGATGCCGAGCCCAAGGTCATCATCAGTGCCGACGCGGGCTCGCGCGGCGGGCGCGTCGTGGCCTACAAGCCTTTGCTGGACGAGGCCCTGCAACTGGCCAGCCACAAGCCAGCTGCCGTGCTCATCGTGGACCGTGGCCTGGCGCCTGCGCCCATGCGCGCCGGCCGCGACCACGACTGGACCAGCCTGCGTGCGCTGCACGCCGACGTCCAGGTCGTCTGCACCTGGGTGGAATCCACCGACCCCAGCTACACGCTCTACACCAGCGGCACCACGGGGCGCCCCAAGGGCGTGCAGCGCGACACGGGCGGCTACACGGTGGCGCTGGCCGCCAGCATGCCGCTGATCTTCGGGGCCGAGGCGGGCCAGACCTTTTTCTGCACCAGCGACATCGGCTGGGTCGTGGGGCACAGCTACATCATCTATGGGCCCCTGATCGCGGGCATGGCCACCGTGCTCTACGAGGGCCTGCCCATACGCCCCGACGCGGGCATCTGGTGGAGCATCGTGGAGAAGTACCGGGTCACCCACATGTTCTCGGCGCCTACGGCCATCCGCGTGCTCAAGAAGCATGATGCCGAGTACCTGCACCGCCACGATATCTCCAGCCTCAAGGCGCTGTGGCTGGCCGGCGAGCCGCTGGACGAGCCCACGGCGCAGTGGATCAGCCAGGCCCTGGGCAAGCCCATCATCGACAACTACTGGCAGACCGAGACCGGCTGGCCCATCCTCACGCTGTGCAACGGCGTGGAGCAGCAGACCACGCGCTTCGGCAGCCCGGGCAAGGCCGTCTATGGCTATGACGTCAAGCTGATCGACGAGGCCACGGGCGAGGAACTGCTCGGCGCCGGGCAAAAGGGCGTGCTGGCCATCGAAGGGCCGCTGCCACCGGGCTGCATGCAGACCGTCTGGCGAGACGACCAGCGCTTCATCAACACCTACTGGAAGAGCATTCCGGGCCGCATGATCTACAGCACTTTCGACTGGGGCATACGCGACGAGGACGGCTACTTCTTCATCCTGGGCCGTACCGACGACGTGATCAACGTGGCCGGCCACCGCCTTGGCACGCGCGAGATCGAGGAATGCATCTCCGCCCACCCCCAGGTGGCCGAAGTCGCCGTGGTCGGCGTGGCCGATGCGCTCAAGGGCCAGGCGGCGCTGGCCTTTGCCGTGCCGCGCACGGCGCTGGAAGGCGAGGCCGAGCGCGCGGCGCTGGAGGCCGACGTGATGAAGCTGGTCGATGCGCGCCTGGGCGCCGTGGCCCGGCCCTCGCGCGTGGTCTTCGTCAGTGCGTTGCCCAAGACGCGCAGCGGCAAGCTGCTGCGCCGTGCCATGCAGGCCGTGGCCGAGGGGCGCGACCCTGGCGACCTCAGCACCATGGAAGATCCGGCCGCGCTGGCCCAGGTGCAGCAGCAGCTGTGAGGCAGGGCACGCGCCGCAACCGCTTGCAGCCGGGGTGATGTGCGGCGGCGCCCCTGCCTGCCGCGCCTACAAGCCTGCCGCGCCTACAATCGCGCCTTGGGCCGCAGCCGGGCCAGGTCCCCAGGCTGCGGCGCCCTGTTTTCAACCGACGAGAAAGCGTTTTCGACGTGCAGGTCGCATCTTCCATCTTCAAAGCCTATGACATCCGCGGCATCGTGCCGTCCACGCTCAACGAGGAGGTCGCGCTCGGCGTGGGCCGCGCCTTCGGCATGGCGGCCCTGGCGGCCGGCGAGACCGTGGTGGCCGTGGGACGCGATGGCCGCCTGTCGGGACCCTCGCTGTCCGCGGCGCTGATCGCCGGGCTGACCGAGGTCGGCATCGAGGTGATCGACATCGGCCTGGCCACCACGCCCATGCTGTACTACGCAGCCAGCACGCTGGCGCGCTCGGGCATCCAGGTCACGGGCAGCCACAATCCCAAGGACTACAACGGTTTCAAGATGGTGCTGGCCGGCCGAGCCATCTACGGCGAGGAAATCCAGGCGCTGCGCCGCCGCGTCGAAAGCGATGACTGGACGATCACGGGCACCGGCAGCGTGCGCCGCGCCGATGTGCGGGCCGACTACCAGGCGCGCATCGTGGGTGATGTGAAGCTGGCGCGCCCCATCAAGATCGTGGTGGACTGCGGCAACGGCGTGGCCGGGGCCTCGGCGCCCGGCATCTTCCGCGCCCTGGGCTGCGAGGTGATCGAACTGTTCTCCGAAGTGGACGGTGAATTCCCCAACCACCATCCCGATCCCAGCAAGCCCGAGAACCTGCGCGACGTGATCGAGGCGCTGCGCACCTCGGACGCCGAACTGGGCCTGGCCTTCGACGGTGACGGCGACCGCCTGGGCATCGTCACCAAGGACGGCCAGAACATCTTCCCCGACCGCCAGATGATGCTGTTTGCCAAGGACGTGCTCTCGCGCGTGCCGGGCGGCAGCATCGTCTACGACGTCAAATGCACGCAGCGCCTGGCGCCCGCCATCCGCGAGGCCGGGGGCGAGCCCGTGATGTTCAAGACCGGGCACTCCCTGGTCAAGGCCCGCATGAAGGAACTGGACGCGCCGCTGGGCGGCGAGATGAGCGGCCACATCTTCTTCAAGGAGCGCTGGTACGGCTTCGATGACGGCACCTACGCGGGCTGCCGCCTGCTGGAGATCGTCAGCCGCGAGGCCGACCCCAGCGCCTTGCTCAACGCGCTGCCCACCAGCTTTTCCACCCCGGAACTGAATGTGGCCTGCGCCGAGGGCGAGTCCCATCGCCTGGCCGCCGAACTGCAGGCCCTGGCCGCCGAGACCTTTGCCGCACCGGCCCAGGTCAGCACCATCGACGGCCTGCGCGTGGACTGGGCCGACGGCTTCGGCCTGATCCGCGCCAGCAACACCACGCCCGTGCTGGTGCTGCGCTTCGAGGGCCAGACCCAGGAGGCGCTGTCGCGCATCGAGACGCAGATGCTGGCGCTGCTGGAGCGCGTCAAGCCCGGCGCGCAGGTTGGCGGTGCCGCGCACTGATTTGCGCGCCAGGCGATGACTTCCCGCTCTCCCACGTCCTGGGCGCGCGCGCTGTACAGCGCCGTGACCTGGGCGGCGCAGCCGCTGCTGCGACGCAAGCTGCTGCGCCGCGCCGAGGCCGAGCCCGTCTATGCCGAGCACATTCCCGAGCGCTTTGGCCGCTACCAGCCGGCCACGCTGGGGCAGGACGGACGCGGCCGGTGGATCTGGATTCACGCCGTATCGCTGGGCGAGACGCGCGCTGCCGCCATCTTGCTGACCGCGCTGCGCGAGCGCCTGCCCGGCATGCGCCTGCTGCTGACCCATGGCACGGCCACGGGCCGCACCGAAGGCCGCCGGCTGCTGCAGCCCGGCGACCTGCAGGTCTGGCAGCCCTGGGATACGCCAGCGGCCGTGCGCCGCTTCGTGCAGCAATTCAGGCCCGCGGTCGGCGTGCTCATGGAAACCGAGGTCTGGCCCAATCTGGTCGCCATCTGCCGCGAAGAGGGCGTGCCGCTGGCGCTGGCCAATGCGCGACTCAGCGACAAATCGCTGGGCCAGGCACTGCGCGTGGCGCCGCTGGCGCGGCCCACCTATGCCGCCCTGGCCGCCGCCTGGGCGCAGACCGAGGACGATGCGCAGCGCCTGCGCCTGCTGGGTGCGCCCGTGCGCGGCGTGCTCGGCAACCTGAAATTCGATGCGCGTCCGGACGCGGCGCTGCTGGAGCGCGCCCGGCAATGGAAGTCCGGCCTGTCCCGCCCTGTGGTGCTGCTGGCCAGCAGCCGGGAGGGCGAGGAGGCCATGCTGCTGTCCGCCCTGCGCACGCTGGGGCCTGTGGGCCGGGCCGTGCAATGGCTGGTCGTGCCGCGCCATCCGCAGCGCTTTGACGAAGTGGCGGCGCTGCTGGCTGGCGGCGGCCTGCATGTCTCGCGCCGCAGCCAGTGGGTGGGTGGCCCGCCCTGCGGAGCTGCGGCGGATGACATCGACATCTGGCTGGGTGATTCGCTGGGCGAGATGGCCCTGTACTACGGCCTGGCCGACGCCACGCTCATGGGCGGCAGCTTTGCGCCGCTGGGTGGCCAGAACCTCATCGAGGCCCTGGCCTGCGACTGCCCCGTGGTGCTGGGGCCGCACACCTTCAACTTCAGCGAGGCCTCGGACCTGGCCTGCGAGGCCGGCGCCGCGCTGCGCGCACCCGACCTGGAGCACGGGCTGCGCCTGGCCGTGGACCTGGCCGGGGACCGCCAGTCCCACGCCCATGCCGTGGCCCAGGCGCGCGGCTTTCTGGACCAGCACCGTGGGGCCGCACGGGCCACGGCGCAGGCGGTGGCCGGGCTGGTGCAGCCGCTCTCCTGATCCTCCTGTGCAAGGGGCGCGGGCAGGCAAGACTACGCACCAAAGGGGCTTGTGCCCGTTCAGCGAAAGGGCGACTCAAAGGGGTTGACAAGCGCCACGCCAAAATCCGCGAAGTCTCGAATGTTGCGTGTGGCCACGACCAGCCTGTGGCGGATGGCCGTGGCTGCAATCATTGCGTCCTCATACAGCGCATCGGAGCGCCCGTGCATCAGCCGGGCCCAGATCCGAAAGCTCTCGGCATCCATCGGCAGCACGTTGTAGGAGGCGGAGACCAGATCTGCCCAGCGTTCGATTTCCCGGGCCTTCTCAGCATCCTGTTGCCGGGTCAGCTCGATGCCCGCCTGGATTTCGCCCAGGCTGACCGCGGACAGATGGAGCTCCGGCTCAGGCAGGGCTTGAAGCCAGGCCAGGACGGCTCCGTGGGGCCTGGGGCGCCGCAGCTCTGAAATGATGTTGGTGTCCAGCAAATACATTTCTGGCGCACTCAGTTGGCGGGCTCGACGGGCCTGCGGTGCGCCTGGCCGCGCGGCGGGATCAGCAGGTCTGCGCGGCCCGCTTCCGAGAGCAGCAGTTCCTTGAGCGACGCAAGTTCGGCAGCGGGATGCAGACGGCGCCACTCTTGCATAGGAACGAGCACGGCAGTGTCCGCGCCACGCCGGGTCAACACTTGCGGACCATCGGTCAGGCAGGCTTCGAGAAGCTCGTTGAAGTGGTCTTGGGCATCTTGTACAGGCCAGGATTTCATGATTGCACTCCTTCGCTCACGGGTTACAGGCCCAGTCTAGTTCCTGGACTGTTGGCTCTGCAATCCTGGGCCCATGCACGCATCAAGGGCCCGATCCTTCCTGCAGCACGGGCAGGCTCACACTCGCCAGCAGCCCTCCATCCTCCGCACTGAGCAGCTCGATGCTGCCGCCGTGCCGCTCGGTCACGGTCCTGGCGATGGCCAGGCCCAGGCCGCTGCCGCTCTGGCTCTGGTCGGGTACGCGGAAGAAGCGGTCGAAGACACGCTGGCGCCAGGCCTCGGCAATGCCCGGGCCACGGTCGCGCACCTGGAGCACGGCCTGGTCGCCCTGGCGCTGCAGGCGCACGCTGATGGTGGCGTGGGCGGGGCTGTATTTGATGGCGTTGTCCACGAGGTTGTCGATCAGCGAGACCAGGCCTTCGCGTTCGCCCATCACGCTCAGTGGCTCGCTGGCTTCCAGGGCCAGTTCCACCGGGCGGCGGCAGGCCAGGGCGTCGAGTGCGGCGAGCCGGTCTTCCAGCAGCAGGTCCAGGCGCAGCGGCTGCATGGCCATGCCGGGCGCTTCGGTCTCGCTGCGCATGAGCTGCAGCAGCTGGGCCACCATGCGGCTGGCGCGCTGGTTGCTGCGCAGCAGGCTGTCCATGAGTTCCTGCTGGCGCGGTTCGCTGCCAAGGCGCAGCAGGGCCTCGACGTTGACGTGCATGGCTGCCAGCGGCGTGCGCAGTTCGTGGGCTGCATCGGCGATGAGGTTGCGCTCGCGCTCGCTGCTGGAGCGCACGCGGGCCAGCAGGGCGTTGATGTCCTGCACCAGCGGCCGCAGCTCGGCATGTGGCGGCGCATAGGTGAGCGCGCTGAGGTCGTCGGGGCCGCGTGTGGCCAGCTCGTCACCCACACGGCGCAGCGGGCGCAGTGCCGCGCGTACCGACCACCAGGCCGGAAAGGCCAGGAAGGGCAGGCTGATCAGCAGCGGCAGCAGGTAGTAGCTGCGGGTGTTGAGGGTGATCAGCAGTTCCTTGAAGGACGGCAGCATCAGCGTGACTTCGGTCTGGCCCGAGGCCGAGCGCAGCGTGCTCATGCGCCAGGTCTGCCCTTCGAAATCTATGTCCTCGACCGTGTCCAGCACGCGGTTGCGCAGGGTGGGTGCCGGCGTGGGCGAGCGGTACAGGAGCTGGCCGCGCTGCCAGACCAGCAGCGTGGGCGTGAAGCGGATGTCGTCGTCTCCATCGCTGTATTCATGGCGCAGGGCCGTGTCCAGCGCGGCCAGGCTGTGCTGCTGGCGGTCCGGAAGGTCGGCCAGGTCCTCGGCCACTGCCATGACAAGTTCGTAGACAGGCTTGCTGACCAGCAATTCATTGTGGAAGTGGGCCATGTAGATGGCTGCCACCAGCAACGCGGTCCAGATCGCGGTGAGCACGCCCATCTGGGCCAGCAGCATCCGCCGGCCCAGTGTGGGCCGCAGCCAGCGGCGCCATCTCGGGCTGGCCTGTTGCCCCTGCACGGTCTGCGATGTCATGGTCAGGACAGGGGAGCCATCGGCTGCGAGTCGATGACATAGTGAACGGCAGTGAGATAAAGAAAGAGGGAGAGGTGCGATAAATCGGGAAAACCGGGGCAGATGTGGGAAGAGATGGGAAGGCAATCCGCAAATCTATTTCCCACTATGAAACACGATGATGTCTGCGCTTCTGGCCGCTTTGCTGGCAGCGGCTACTCGTCGAGCAAGTATGAGCGCACCAGGTTGACGACGCTATCCCGACCGGCCTGGGACATGCCCAGGAAGCGCCGAGCAGGAATGTCACCCCATGGGATCGGAAAGCTGCCATTGCGGCTTGCGTAGATGCCGAAGCCGAACTCGCCGGACTTGGCGCCGTAGTGGAACGTGCCGGCGTAGACCATAGGGCTGCCGATGCCCACAGCGTCCTCCCCCTGCACCTGGTAGTTGATCGTTGTACCCAGCATGCGCGTCTCGCCAGTGCCTGGCTTCTTGTTGGCGAGCCTGGCCTGGCTACCTTTGGTCAGCGTGCCGTCCTTCTTGCGGGCGAAGAGTGCGCTATACCGCGCCATCGTGACGGGCTTGTTGGGTGCCCAGGCATTGCCATCTGGGTCCGTGGCCGTCGCAAAGCGCTGCTTTGTCTCCTGGGCCTGGTCTTCACCGATTTCCTTGAGAACGGGCAGCAGGTTGCGGCTGCGTTCGACCAGGCCCTGCAGGTAGTCCAAACCGCTGCGATCGGTCAGCGTGATGATTTGCGGCATATCAGCCCCTTCGGTAAAATCACACAGCCTTGCACAGCATCAACCCCCGGGTGTTCAAACCCGGTTTCGTCCTCGAACGTTCTAGGTTGGGGGGTGCAAGGCTTTTTCATTGGCCGGTCTTGATCACCAAGCTGGTGAGCGACAGCGAGCGATTGCGCCGCCCCGACAGCACCTCCCATACAGCCCGGAACACCTCACCGTTGATCGTCTTGGTCGCCACCAGCGTGGCATTGCCGTGGCGTGAAGGGTTTCCAGCCCGCAACTGGTCGGGCTCGTTGAGCACGCTCTCAAGCAGCGCGAAATCCTCCGGCGACGCCGGGCGCTGTCCAGAGCCGTCGAAGCCATGCGATGACTGCACATGGCGTGGTGCATCAGCTGGCAGCAGCGCTGTGTAGCCCCGGGCATCCACACCGATCAAGGGCGCGATCGCGTCGGGCTTCTCCACGAATCCCAGCCACAGCGGGTCGCGGCGCTGGCGATCACCCAGCACCTCGCGCACAAAGTCGGGCACCAACTGCTCGGCGTTGATGTAGCGGTTGACGTCGCGCGACAGCGCGGTGCTGATCGCAGGGGGATAGTTGATCAGCTTGTCCTGCACAAAGCTGCGTAGGTCGTCGTTGGCCCGTGCGCCAGGCGCGTAGTCCCAGCCTTCATCAATGCCCGCAGGGGCACCTGTGGCCGTATCGATGTCATCCCATCCGTCGGGCGGCTCGGTCGCATCGTCCGGGCCAGGTGCGGCAGCCGCCACCACGCTGCACTGGCAACCCCAGCCGTTGGGGCCGAAATGCGTGTCCCAGAACGGGTGGTCATATCGGAGCGTAAGACGAATGTCACCCCAGTGCTTATGCAGCGGCCGGGGATGTGACACGCTGTCGTTGTGCACATAGCGCCAGTAGGGCCGGCGCTTTAGTAGGTCGGGGTCCAGCAGCTGCGCGCGCCGGCCGGCTGCATAGGAGGCCGTGATGTTGGTGCGGTAGATCACCCGCGTGCGCCAAGCCTCGCCTGCCGCGCTGCCCTGGCCGGTCCAGCCGGTCCATCCGTGCTTGGCCACGATCTCTGCAAAAGTCTTGCGGAACTCTCCAATGGAGCCACCCTGCACGGCCTGCTCCACCGCAGTACGCAGATCTGCGAGCAGATCGGCTTTCATTGCGCCGGCCACCATGAACGCCCGATCGTGCGCCGCGCGTTGGATGTCGCGCCATGTTTCGCTGGGCAGGTTCAGCTTTCTGCGCAGGAAATCGATCTGCTCCGCGAACTGCTGGCGCACGCCGTCGACGGTGTTGGCATCAGGCACGGGTGCTCTCCTGCTCGACCTTGTCACGCCCCTGCAGGTGCGCCAGCTCAAACGCCATGGCCATCAGCTCGGTCAGCTCCTGCGTGGGCAGATCGCTATAGGCATCGAGCAGCGCCTCCTGCAGGGCCTGGGGGTCGCTGTGCGTGTTGACCAGGCCGCGCAACTGCGCCACCCAGCCGGCCACGGTCGGTGCCGTCCCGGTGCCCAGCGCTTGCGCGGTATCAGGCGAGACTGTGCCTGCTGCTTCGGCAAACTCGGCTGGGGTGTTGACCGTTGCAGGGGGCTGGTCGACCACAGCCTCCTCAATGTCGCCATCCTGGAGCCTGTAGGTGCGCTTCCAATAGGCCGGTTTGAACTTCACACCCGATTCGGTGAGTGACTTGTCCCGCGCAGCCTGCGCTTGATTGACTTCCTCCTCCTCGTACAGCTCCACCTTTGGCGCCGGAGCCTGGGGGCCTTCATTGAGGTCTACCACCCAACGCAGCATCTGGTTGAGTGTGGCCTCGACCATCCGTGCATCACCGTCGCGGATCTCGGCCGCGACTTCCAGACCGGCCACCGCGCTGGCGCGTGTTGAGCTGGCTTCGGTGCTCTGGTTTTGCCCGAGCAGCGCGATCGACACCTCGGAGCGGCAGAACATCAGCAGCTCCTTGTAGAGGTCGGTGCTGCCCGCGCGATCGCCGGCCTCCAGGGTATCCACGCTCGCGTCGTCAGGGATCACCGCGACGGCGTCCTGGATCATGGATTCCAGACTGTCGAGCAGCTCGTCATTCTGGTGTTTGGGCGTGCCGCGCGGTGTTTTCGCGACCAGCCAGGGAGTTCCGTATTTCTCGGTGAAGGTCACCCAGAACTTGAGTCCTCCGCGCTTGAAGACCGTGGGCCAAAAGCACATGGACAGGTCCGCAAACCCATAGGGGTTGGCATAGCTCGCCTCCTGGCGGGCCAGCAGGAATTTACGGGCTGGCAGTTCCTCGCCCGTCATGGGCTGCTGGCGGCTGCGAAACCGCAGCTGTGCCTCCTGGTCGAACATGAACCACTCGCCCGGCTTTCCCACCACCGACAAGGGCGCCAGGGCACCGCCAAGCATTCCCCAATTGAGCTCCAGCGGCTGCCAGCCGTACAAAACTGCGTCCAAAACCTCATTGAGCAGCGTATCGGTGTCGAGGCTGCTGAAGATGTCGCGGGCCAGCCGAGTGGACCGGGCGCTGGCCTTTTCGCGGTTCACCCGCAGCTCAAGGTTCTTGACTGCTGCCTTGCGGCGCCGGATGCAGCCGCCCACATGGGCGTCGCTGCGCAGGTCACGGTACACGCGAATGTCCTTGCCCTGCCTCTTGAGGATCGGGTCGGGGTTAGGCAGCAAAAAGCCCAGGCCGAACAGATCCCCCGAGCGGGCGCGCGTTGCGATCTCATCGACCAGCGGAGCATTGGGCTTCTTCGCCTCGGCAAACGAGACGAATTCGGTGGGGGAAACATAGATTCCGCGAGTCATTTAGTAGCCTTCCAGGGACGCATCGAGGCGGCTACCGCGCGGGCGGCTGCTGACGTGCACAGGCCCCCACTGCATGCGTGCAGCGGCATGTGAATAGATGCAGGCCATGGTCGAGTCGCCATGGCTTCCATCGGATGTCTTGCCTTCCGGCATGCGTGGCACGCCGCGCACCAGGCGGATGGCTCGATGGCCTTGCAGCAGGCCGTCGTGCTGTGGCAGCAGCAGCGTGCCATCTTCCAGCGCTGCCTTGTACGGCGGCATGTTGTCGCGGTACCAGCCCTCAGAGGGCATCAGACGGTGCACTACGGAGCCATATCGGTCATGGGCAGCTTCGCCGACATAGCTGCCGTTGCCCTTGCTATCGATCACCATGCCGCTCTTGCGGGGCAGCACGTCGCCGATGCAAAAGAGCACCTGCAGCTGCTGGTTGTAGGGCACGTTCTTCATCTCAACGAGAAAGGGAATGCGCTGATGCAGATTGGTGGCGACCTCGTTGGGCGCGATCGACGACAAGTCGCCGGTGCGCCCGAAGTCCATGCCCAGGGCGTGACGCAGCCCCGGGTCGAACACCAGCAGCGGCTGCAGCTTCTCGCCGATCCAGTCCTGCATGACCCGCGCACGCAGATCGGGCGTAGCGTTGTTGAAATCCTGCGTGCCGTTGAAGCGGATCACCGGGTAGGGGCGCATGCGGCTTTCGACCAGGGCGCGCGTGAGCCATGAGCCGCCGCCCTGGGCCGGAATACAGAACAGCTCCTCGTCCTCGTTGGGGCGGTAGCGGTCGATCGTGGCCTTGCGCCAAGCGGCCTCGGCTTCCGGCGACCACACACGGCCCGTAACGGCCGAGATCTTGCGGTACAGGCCATCGCGCAACGCATCGTCCAGCGTGACCCGGTGCAGGCTGTAGTCATAGCGGCCCGCGCGCACGTCGTTGATCAGCTCGGCAAACGGGTTGTCCGCGCCATCGTGCGTGCTGATGATGCGGATCTGTCCGCCCCACATCGTCATCGCCATCGCCGCCTTCAGCAGCTCCTGGATATCGTCCACGAAGGCCGCCTCATCAATCACCAGGCGCTCACCAGGCCGGCCCTTGGAGCGCAGGTTGCGCGGGTTGCTGGTGAAGGCCTGGATCATGTGGCCGCTGTCGAACTTGATCGTGTACGTGAGGATCTGCTTGTCCTCGATCTCGATCAGCGACTCCTCGATCTGGCCCGCCGCCGCATTGAACGCCTTTGCCCAGGTCGCGCAGTCGTTGATGAAGCCCGCCGTCATGTCCTTGTTGTACGAGATGTAATAGACGTTCGCCCCCTCGGCGCTGGCCGCGTACAGCACGTCGTCTGCGGCTTCGGCGTAGCTGATGCCGATGCGGCGTGACTTCTCGATGATCTTGACGGGCGACTGGTCCTTGATCCAATCCACCTGGTACTGCATCAGGATGCCCGAGGCCTTTGCGACGGCGGTCTGCTCCATCACAGGGCTCCCATGATGGCCTCGCGCAGCGCC
The DNA here is from genome assembly GCF_028401915.1 of Delftia sp. DT-2. Lineage (NCBI taxonomy): Bacteria > Pseudomonadati > Pseudomonadota > Betaproteobacteria > Burkholderiales > Comamonadaceae > Delftia > Delftia sp. DT-2. The sequence continues at coordinate 139,729 of NZ_JAQOTI010000014.1, read as the reverse complement.
GCCACGCCATTGGCGGACAGCCCCTGCTGCTTCGCAGACTCCGCTGCCATCTGGCTCGCATCCTCCAGTGCCTTGCGGCGTGCGGCAGCCTCAATGGCGGCCCGCGCCTCCAGGCTGAATTTCTTGTTCGCCGCGCTGGCCTTGCCGATCTCGGCGGCGTTCTTGAACAGCTTGTTGACGTCGACATCCTTGGCGTCAATATCCAGTTCCATCAGCAGGTTGAGGATCTTCTCCTGCGTGATGCGAATGACGGCTGAGCTCAGCTTGTCCTCATCGTCGGGGGCGGCGTCGACCAGCGCACAGGCCTGTTCCGTGGCCATCTTCACGCGCGCCATGGACTGCTCGAATGGCGAGCCATAGCGCTGCAGGGCGGATTTGGAGATGTCTGCACCACGTGCCTTCAGGTCGGCCGCGAGCTGCACATAGTCGCCAAAGCCACGCTTGACCAGCTCGGCATCCAGCCACTCCTTGAGCTCAGGCGGCAATCCATGGACTTTGCTGCGAGGTGGCATGTCAAACCTGCGTGATCTTGGGCCGAGCGATGCCGGGCTGGGCGTCGATCGTGTACTCGACAAAATCGATGCCGGTGCGTGTCAGGTCCACGCTCCAGCGGTCCATCGGGTCCTTGGCGATGCAGACCATCTCGCGGGCTTCCAGATAGTCCAGATTGACGCGCACCTCCTGGTGCGTGGCGTCTGGATAAACGGCGCGGATGATGGCGAGCAGCGGCTCGGTGTAGATGCCGGCAGGCCGGCTCAGGTTGACGGCGGACAGAAGATGCCAGCGGATCTCCTCTCGACGGATTTTTGCCAGGTCGATGCTCACTTATTCCCTCCTTTCAGAATCTGTTCCAGGTAGCGCTCCATGCGCAGCGCGAAGTTGTCGATGCGCGCTTCGATGATTCCTATGTGCCTCACGAAGTCCTCCCGGAGCACATAGTCGCGTGCGACATCGGCCTGGTGCTTGCGGAACTCCCGCTCCAGTTGCTGGGTCGCCTTGTCCGTGTCCCTTTGCGCGGAAAGCATCGACTCCATGGTCTTTCCCAGGGCATCGAACCGCTCCGCAAGGCGCCGTTCCTGCTGCCCGCTGATCACCTTCATCAGCGCCCACAAGGCGGCAACGAAGAGGGCCAGCACCGTGATCACGTTTCCCAGCGTCAACTCAAAAACCATCGGTGCCTCGCTGCGTTGTTGTGCTGGTGTCCTGCAGGACGCCCACGAAGTCCTGCAGGCCTCTCACTTGGATGGCGAGCCCATCAGCGACTGCTGCCACCGCTGTGTATCGGCTGCTGCACTGTCCGAGTGCGTTGCGGGCGGTGGTGGCTGCATCAACGTCGGCGGCGGTGCAGGCATTTGCGGCGCTGCTGGACAGGCGAGCTGCAGCGTCTGCGTTGAGCTGGGCGATAGTGGTGTGCAAGCTGCGATTGCGAGCATCGGCGGCAGACACAGCATTGCGAAGCGTGGCCTCGCGGTTGGCTTGTTCACGGGCAATCCTTTCGGTTTCACGTTGCTTGGCTTGCTCCTGCTCGCGCGCCTGGCGCTCCTGCAGCGCGTGCTCCAATGCCGCCTTGGCTTCGGCTTTGGCCTGGGCCTGCTCACGCTTCAGGTCGGCGGCCACCCATTGGCCTTTGACACGCTGATCTCCCTGCGCATCGCCGAGGGCGACAAGGTGTGCATTCCAGGCGCGCAGGCCCAGCACGGCGGCCAGCACCAGGACGGCAGTAATCCAGATACGCGCGCTCATGGCATGGGCTCCCCGAGGCACATGGCACGCAGGCGCTGGCGGTCAGTCCAGACGCCCCTGCATGTGCGGTTGTCGGGATGGCTGCAGCGGTCCTGCGGCTTGCTGACCGGGCCTGCACGGTCATAAAGCAGGATCGCCTCGCAGGCGCCCTTGTGATCACTGGCTTGCAGGCGCCGCACGATGGCGCTGGGGCCGGTGCGCTCGTTGTTCATGCAGACCGAGGTGGCGCCCGCGTTGTGCGCCAGGCCCACGAAGGCATCCCACTCGCGCGGATACAGCCGCACATCGCCGAAGCAGCGGCGTAGCGCAATCTCTTTTTCAGCGGCATCTGCGCGCAGTCGAATCAGCGCGCGCACGGGTGTGGTCTTGTCGCCAGCCTTGACTCCCACGGTGGTGCCAAAGCCCACCGTGGGCACCTTCGCACCATGCACAGGGTCGGGATATGCGACATCGCTGTAGCCCTCGCGCTGGGCTATGTAGACAAGACCAGAGGCCGAGAGCACGACGGCCAGGATGCCAAGACGGCCGTCAATTGCCATAGAGCCTCCGCGCGCCGGGTAGGCCTACATAAAGCTGGAATGAGGTATTCATGCACGGCAGAATGCCGCGCGCGCGTGAAGGGCGCTATTTATGCAATCTATAAGAAAGTGCGTTGAAACAGACTATAGAAGGCTTAGCTTTTGAAGTCCGCAAGCACGCGCCTCAGCCAGGGCGCTTGCGGTACATGCTCTGGATATCCGTCTGCGGTGGATTGTTCACGTTCGCAAATCAGGCTCAAAGTCTTTAGTGGCGGCGGCGCCTTGGCGCATAGACGGACGTACTCCGCAGTCCATGCGGCCGTTTGCTTTGGAGATAGCTCAAATGCAGGAAGCTGCTCAATGTCTGCAGCCAACTTACCCGCTTGTTCGGCCAACTCCTTGTGCGTCTGCTTGCGATCGCCGTAGCCGAAAACAAGGGCCATCAACCCCAACGCGGATATGCCGGTAGCGACCCAGTTCAGCGTTGCCAGATGCTTGCCGAACAGCGAGGCGCCCAGTATCAAGGTAATGCCCTTCGTGCCTTTATCAATCAAATCGAAGAAGCGTTGACGACGGCGGTGGTAGCGCACTTGCACCCATGCATTCCGCAGCGTCGCGCAACGCTGGCTCCATAGGGCATCTGCGCGCTCATCGCTTTCAACGGCAGTAGCTTGGGTGTTCATGGCTTGCTTTTGACAGCTGTCTACTTTGGACGTGGAGGCGCCGGAGGGGGGGGCGTGAAGTAGACCGATCCGCCTCCGCCGTCAGAGTATTCGCGCCTTACCTGCGGAGGGGGAGGTGGCGGTGGGGGGGGCGGCGGCGGGGGGGGTGGTTGCTTTTTGTCGGTCATTTCAAGCTCCCTTGGATAAAAATAAGTGGTGATGAGAAAAGTGTTAGCGAACTTGATCCGCGCCCTGAGTAGCAGCTAGTCGAACTGCAGCATCGCTTAAATCAGCCATCATGAGCGAGACTTCGGTAGTAATTCGCGCAACCAGCACGAAAAAAAGCGTCATAAAAGCCCCGCCGATGGCGCCTCCATAGCGCGTGATGCCAGTCCCCATCACAAGAGCGATCAACGTACCAATAGCTGTGACGGCTGCCAGCAGCATCCAAATCCAGTAGAACAGCTTCACCAGACTGCGGAATGTGGGGTACAGGGACTTGCTGCGCAGCAATTCGGCGAAATTGTGGACGTCCACCGACTCGGACCTGCCAGAGGTCTGCCCAACGGCAGGAGAAGCAGCCACGACTGGAACAGCTGGGGGGTAAACGGGTTCTGGCGCGATGGGGGGCCGTGGCGCTACCGGGCGAAACTGCCCACTTGCGATGGCCTCCTCCACCCGGCTGTAAATGGCGCCACATTGCGGGCAGTCCTCCAACTCATGGCCTGTAGATGTTTCGTTGACGTGTCCGCACTTCATGCATTTGCGTTGCATTGGTGTCTCCCTTCATTTTTTGCGATCACTTGATCGTACTTCCTCGCGGAAAACTGCTCTGCGTGCAAGTCAGCTCCGACCGCTGTTTTTTTCACCCTAAGCGCGATCCGTCTGGGAAGCAAGATGAATCGTGACGCCATCCAGCACACACCCAGATAGACCATCCCAAACCCCAAAAGTGCAGCCATCGCCCAGGGATTTCCCGTTTTATCGGTTGCAATAAGGGCTATGCCTATTGCTGCGTAGTAAATCGTCAAAACAGCGACCAGTCCGTAAGCTAGTACTGCGGCCGTCCAAGAAGTGCTGATTCGTTGCGTGTTCTCTTCAGCATTCCATCCTATGGACCCGCCTTTCCAGCAGATGCCCAGTTCATGCGCTGTGAAATGGTGCTGCTCCATCAACTGCTCCAACCAGTTGCGAGCTGGTTTTGGACACCAGATTCCTGTCCGCTGAGCGAATTCTGCTTGCAGCTGTGACTCGGGTGCAACTACGGCGCTGGCGTACTGGTGAAGATTCCCTGCCTGCACCACCTGAGCCACTGTTCCTGCAAAGTACTGTTGCTGCACTATTTCTTTCCCTTTTCTACTGAAAAGCGCAGGCCATGTTGGTCGAGGTTCCCTGCAACTTGCACCACTTGCGATACGCCCCCCTGAAAAACTTGCTTTTGGGTGGCAGGAGGCCCCGGTGTTCGGCGGACAGAGCTGTTCGGTTGACCCGTGAGAACGTAAGCGATGTCTACGCCAAGAGCGGCTGCCGCAATCAAGTAAGCACCACCAGGGAGTTGCCTACCTTTTTCGAAATTGATCTGTGCCTGCTTCGAGACGCTGCACTCCTCCGCCATGCCAGCAACAGTCTTAGCCAGTCGCTTTCGTTCCTCAACCAGCCGTTCACCGACTTTTTCCACGGAGATCCCCTTGCGAGGTCAACTTAAGTTGACCATAATGATGCCTAAGAGAGCACCGCAGAAATTTGCGGCGCTCATTTCCCTAACTTCTTAGGTAAAGGATAGCAAAGCAATGCATCCCGAAGAGATCAAAGCTTCGATGCGTATGGCGGGGACCACGCCCGCCATGCTGTGCGACGAGCTGGGGGTCGCAGCTTCATCGGTGTCCCAGACGATCAGCGGGCATATCAAGAGCCGGCGCATTCAGTCGCGCATTGCTCAGATCATCGGCAAGCCTGTCGAAGCAATCTGGCCAAACCAAGTGGTGCTTCGTCGCAGCCGGGCACAGATTGAGGCCCAGCGCGCGAGGGCGGCAGCATGACCCGTGCCACCGACTACACCAATGCCGCACAGCAGCGCATCTTGCAGTTGACCCTGGCGTTGTTTGGCGATGTCGTTCACGGCTACCCACCCAGCAAGTTGGCCGACCTGCTCCGGCAGCCCGCGAGCACCATCACCAAGGATCTGGACAACCTGCGCTCTGCAGGATTGGCCGAGCGCAACGAAGCCACTGGCCACTGGCGTCTTTCGCCCCGCTTGCCGCAGCAAACCATCAAGGTCTTCAACGCCATTGACGCCGCCTCTCGCCGCGTCGAGGAAGCCCGCAACCGATACACCCGCAACCCCGACTGAACACCATGGCACGCCCACAAACCACTGACATCGAGAAGAAGATTTCTGCGAAGGACACAGCAAATGCGCCGACGTCGTCGCATATACCGACCAATGAAGCAGCGGTCGACCAAGAGCGATTCGCTGCCGACATGCAGCTGATGCGCCAGCAGCAAGGTGCACTGACGGTAGAACGCAAGGAGCAGAACGAGCGCGTTGTAGCGCTGGCTCTAGATCTGAACTACCAAGGCAGCACCGACCTGGCCGTGCTGGAGAACTCGGCCCGTGATGCTATTCGGCGCATCGGCATGGGCATCTTCGAGTTGGGCGGCTACCTGCTGCTGCTCAAGGAAGGTTGCGAGCACGGTGAATTCACGCCGGTGCTGGAGCGGCTCGGCATCAACCCACAGGCTGCCAGCCGCTACATGGGCGTTACCAAGCGTTTCGCAAATTTGCCGACGTCGGCAAATTTGGAAAAGCTCGGCTACTCCAAGATGGTGGAACTCCTCCCCCTGGACGACGGCCAGGTCGACGGTCTCATCACCGAGGGCCAGACCGGCGAACTCGAACTGGACGACGTGTCCCGCATGTCTGTCAAAGAACTGCGCGCCGCCGTGCGCAAGGAACGCGCCGAGGCGGCGAAGCAGAAGAACCGCGCAGAGCGTCAAGAAGCGGTCAACGCCGAGATGCACGAAGAGGTGCGCCAGATCAAGCTGCTGCCCGAGCCTGAGCAGGCGAAACGCCTGCACGCCGAGGCCGGGAAGATCCAAGACGAGGTCATGGGCATGGTCCGAGGCAATCTGCGCCGCGCCCTCGAAAAGCTCAATGAGAGCGGCCAGGACCAAAGCCTGTTCATGGCAGGCATGGTGGGCCAGTTGATCGCGGAGCTGACCATGCTGCGCGACGAATTCAACTTGGTCGAAGTCGGCAGCACGCCCGAATGGGAAAAGTGGAGCCAGGCCCAAGGCGCCGCCTCCACATCGACCGCGCCCAACTGATTGAACCAGCATGAGCCCCGCCCTGATTGAAGCACTGCTGGAGGTGCACGCCCGTGCCCAGGCGGCAGGCCATGGCGGCAAGGAAGCCGTCTATGCATCGGCCTGCCAGCTCCTGGGCCTGTCCCGCGCCACGCTCATGCGCCGCCTCAAGGAGGTCTCCGTGAAACCCGAACGCAAGCGCCGCACCGATGCCGGCAAGATGAGCCTGGGCCTTGCTGACGCGCAGCGCCTGTCGGCGCAGATGATGGAAGGCTACCGCGCCAACGACAAGAGCATCCAGGCGATGCGCCTGTCGCTGCAGCAGCTGCGCGCCGAAAACCCGCTGTTCGCCAGCGTGGTGGACCCAGAAACTGGAGAAACCCGCCAGCTGTCGGAAAGCGCCTGCGCACGCGCGCTGCGCGAGTACGCCCTGCATCCCGAGCAACTGCGCCGCCCAGAGCCCGTGCAACAGCTCGCCAGCGACCACCCGAACGACGTCTGGCAGTTGGACTTCTCGATCAGCACCCTGTACTACGTGCCGGGTCAGGGCCAAAGCGGTGTCCAGGACATGGCGCCCAGCGAGTTCTACAAGAACAAGCCCGAGAACTTCGAGAAGATCAAGCGTCAGCGCCTGCTGCGCGGCGCCATCACCGACCACACCAGCGGCAGCATCTTCGTGCTCTACCTGGAGGGCGGCGAGTCCATGGCGAACATGGCCGAGCTGCTGCTGGCTGCCATCGCCCAACGACCGGACCAGCAGATGTACGGCGTGCCCTTCCACCTGATGGTGGACCCGGGCAGCGGTGCTGGCGGCGCCTTCCGCAACCTGCTGCGCCGCCTGCAGGTCAAGCTGATCGTGAACGAGGCGGGCAACCCGCGCGCCAAGGGCCAGGTAGAGAACGCGCACAACATCATCGAGACCTCTTTCGAGAGCGGCTTCAAGTTCGCCCATGTGCCCGATATCGCATGGATCAACGAAAAGGCCACGCAGTGGATGCGCTGGTACAACAGCACGCGCATCCACCGCCGCCACGGTATGGCGCGCTGGGCAAAGTGGATGGAGATCACCCAGGCGCAGCTGCGGCTGGTGGACGCTGCGCTGGCACGCCAGCTCCTGACGCACGCACCAGAGACCCCTAAGGTTCAGCCGAACCTGACAGTGCGCTTTGCCGGCCGCGAGTGGGACCTGCGCGATGTGCCGGGCGTGATGATCGGCGAGCGCACCGAGATCACCTACAACCCATTCGATGCCGCTGTGGCCTATGTGGTCCAGCACGGCGCGGATGGGCAGGAGCTGCTGATCCCGGTGCCCCAGGTCAAGGAAGGCCTGCACGGGTTCCGGGAGGGTGCTGCCCACATCGGGCGCGAACACAAGGCGCTGCCCGATACCGTGGCACTCACCAACCGTAAGGCCGTGGAGCGCCTGGCAACGGGCACGGACACCGACGAGGCAGCAGCGGCGGCGCGCAAGGCCAAGGCGCTGCCCTTCGGCGGCAAGCACGACCCCTACAAGCACCATGAGGAGCTGCCGGCCGCGACCATGCTGCCGCGCCGTGGCACCGAGCTGGAGCCCGCTACCCGTGTCGCCCAGGCCGCGCCCGAGCTGCTCACGCACTTCGAGGTCGCCAAAGTCCTGGTGGCTCGGGGCATGCAGATGTCGCCCGAGCTCCTGGCCACGATCAAGCACCTGCACCCTGAGGGCGTACCAGACGACCAGGTCGTCGCCCTTGAAGCACGGCTCAAGGTCCGCACCGGACTGCGCGTCGTCGCAGGAGGCCAGTGATGCACGTCTATACCGCCGTCGCCGTCATGCCTCCCCTGCAGCCCGTGCTGGAGGCCCACGAAATCACCCAGAGCGACCTCGCGCGCGCCGTGGGCCTGTCGGCTGCCGCTGCCTGCCGCCTGGTCAAGCACGGCCTGCTGCCCGCGCGCCGGGCCGGCGAGGTGCGCAAGCGCGCCCTGGACTACCTCAGGGGCCGTGGCGTGTCCATGGCCCATCTGCGTAACCTGGTGCTGCCGGTCCTGGCCGCACCTACCAAAGAAGTTGGCCCCGCCGAGTTGCACCTCGGCGAGGCCGTCCCCGAGAGCCCGAATGCCGACCAGGCAGAACCCAAGGAGGAAAGCATGCTACTACGCAACGAGACATTGACCACGGCGGCCAAGCGGCATTTCAAGCTGATGCGCAGCCCGTTCGTCGATGACATCCAGTCGCGCGACGACGTCTTCGCCAGCCAGCACGGCCGCTACGTGCGCGCCGCGCTGATGGACGCCGCCACCAATCACGGCTTCATCGCCGTCGTGGGTGAGTCAGGCTCGGGCAAGTCCACGCTGCGCGAGGACCTGGAGGAGCGCATCCGCGAGGAGCGCAAGCCCATCATCGTCATCAAGCCCTACGTGCTGGCGATGGAGCCCAACGACACGCGCGGCAAGCCCATGAAGGCCGGCCAGATTGCCGAGAGCATTGCGCGCACCCTGGCGCCCAACATCCAGCTCAAGAGCAGCCCGGATGCCCGCTACCGGCAGGTGCATGAACTGCTGAAGGCCAGCCGCGCAGCCGGCTACTCGCACCTGCTCATGATCGAGGAGGCCCACCGCATGCCCCTGCCCACGCTCAAGCACCTGAAGAACTTCATGGAGCTGAAGGACGGCCTGCGCCGCCTGCTGGGCGTGTGCCTGGTCGGCCAGCCCGAGCTGCAGCTGCTGCTGTCCGAGCAGAACCCCGAAGTGCGCGAGATCGTCCAGCGCTGCGAGCAGATCGTCATGGAGCCGCTGGACAACGACCTGGAGGGCTACCTCACGCACAAGCTGGATCGCGCTGGCGCACGCCTGGCCGACCTCTTCGAGGCCGATGCGCTGGACGCCATCCGCGCCCGCCTGATCAGCATGCCGCGCGGCGGCAGGGCCAGCGATGCCGTGAGCATGTGCTACCCCCTGGTGGTCAACAACCTGGTCTGCCGCGCCCTCAACGCTGCAGCGGTTGTGGGCTTTCCCAAGGTCGATGCCCAGGTCATTGCGGGGTGCTGACATGACGTTTTCCCTCTCCATCACCATCTGCCGGGGCCAGCGTCCCATCGTGCACATCGGCGACTTCGCCCATGTGCAAGCCGCCACGGAATACGCACTCCAGACCTGGCCCGGTGCAGCCCTGGTGACCGTCAAGCCTGTCAAGGTCATCAATCTGTGCAAGGAGGCCCTGTAATGCGCCAGCGCACCTATATCGAAATGGAGCGCTACAGCTGCGGCATGGGCCGGGCCGAGCGCATCGCCTTGTGGCTGCTCATCGCGTTTTGCATCTTCGGCAGCGGCGCCGCCGTTGCCCTGGCGTGGGGCTTCCTTGAGTACCCGGGGAGCTGGCCGCTATGACCGATCTCTCATGCCCTGCATGCGGCAGCGAGTTCGACCTCGCTACTGCGTTCGCCAGTGAAGAGGACCGCCAGGCGCTCGCCCGCCTGGTGGCGGTCAGCGTGCCCTTGGGCGCCCGCGTGCTGCAGTACATCGGACTGCACACGCCTGCCAAGCAGCGCCTGACCTCGGCCAAGAAGATCAAGCTGATCCTGCAGCTGCTGCCCGACTTGGAGCGCCAGGCCGTCGCGCACAAGGGCCGCGATTGGTCAGTGCCGCTGACCGTCTGGGCTGCGGCCATTGACCAGTTGCTCGCCCAGCGCGAGGCTGGCCGGCTGGAGCTGCCGCTCAAGGGCCACGGCTATCTGTACGCCGTGCTCGCTGGCATGGCCGACAAGGTTGGTGAGAAGGCCGAGCAGCAACGCGATCAGGACCTGCGCCACGCAGTTCGTCCCAACGCTGCGGCGCCGATGGACCTGGCCCGACTGGCGAACGCCCAGGACCCAGCGCTGGCAGCGCTTCAAGAACGCGACCGCAAGGCCGCACCGATCCCCGAACACCTGCGTCTAAGGATGGCCGCTATCAGCGGCAGGAAAGGAACATGACCATGGCACGGAAGACCAACATGAGCGCCGAGAGCGCTGCCATCGTGGTGTACCTGCGTAAGTTCGGCCCGCAGACCCGCCAGAAGCTGACCGAGGTCGTGCCCACCGACACGCCTGGTGGCCTGGCCAAGCGGCTTTCCAACCTGCGCGCCAATGGCTGGGTGCAGATCGAGGAGGCCCAGGGCCTGCCGGCCCTGTACGCCATCAAGCCGTGTGTGCGTGGCCTGTTCCCGGAGCTGGATGCGCGCCCGAGCAAAGTGGCGCGCTCCCCGGCACAGGATGGCGCCCCGGCCGCTCCTGCCAAGCCGGCGCTGGAGCCCGCACCTCCGCCTACGGCCGTTGAGAGGTTCACACCCGGCCCCATGGTCCTTTCTGCCATTCCCCGAATGGGCACGGCCCGTGCTGGTGCGCTGGCGTTCCTGGACTGCCCCAGCCGGGGTGTCCGTTGCTGATTCAACTGGTAGCTGCAATGCCCAAAGTCACGCCCGTCACCCCGAAGAACGCCGACTCGTTCATGTTCTTTGCCGACTTCGCCAAGGAGCTGCTGTTGACCCTCAAGAGCAATGCCACTGTCGAACGGTTTGTCCTCGACAGGACCGGCAACTGCCCGATTGAGTTCGAAGTCCAGATCACAAAGCTCGGCGGCAAAAAGTTGCCTCGAATTCTCAAGAAGTAACCCAACCATCATGACCACATCAACAATTCCCGCTGGCTACTGGCAAGACGCCCGTGGCAACCTGGTCCCCGAGTCCAAGATCAAGCCCATCGACAAGCTGCGCGACCAGTGCGTGCGCGATCTTTGTGGCATGGCCGAAGCCCAGATGCGCGGCCTGGCGAAGTTCAAGCTGCAGGCCATGCAAGACGTGGCCGCTCTTGTCACGGCAAGTCTGGAGCAGTACGGCGTCAAGAGCGGTGGCGACAAGGGCAACGTCACGCTGACCAGTTTTGACGGCGAGTACAAGATCCTGCGCCAAATGCAGGATCAGATCGTTTTCAGCGAGCAGCTGCAGGCAGCCAAGGCCTTGATTGATCAGTGCGTCACGCGCTGGGCCGAGGGCGCGAACGACAACATCAAGGTGCTCATCAACGATGCGTTCCAGGTCGACAAGGCCGGCAAGATCAACACAGACCGCGTGCTGGGCTTGCGCCGCCTGGACATCAAGGACGAGGACTGGTTGCAGGCGATGCAGGCGATCTCGGACAGCATCCAGGTGGCCAGCACCAAGCCCTATATCCGCTTTTACAAGCGCAACACGTCGGGCGGCTACGACCCGATCACTCTGGATCTGGCGGCTGTATGAACAAGAAGACCTTCACTGTGAAATCCACCTGGGACGAGTACGCCCAGGTGACGCTCCTGGTAGATCTCGACATCCTGACTCCGGCCCTGGCCACCGAGATTAATCAGTTCTGGAGTGATGCCGACTGGCGGTTAGGACAAGAGGGTGGCGACGTGGTGCGCACCGTCGTGCGTATGTTCGGCCACAAGGCAATTGTCTACATGATGGGCATCGGTGGTGCCGAGGTCGGCAACCTGTCTGGCGACGACTTCTGGACTCGCTCTGTCTTGTCGGAAGACGACGAGGGCTGGCCCGAATGCAAAGACCTGGGAATTTTGATCATTGAGGCGTCGGTGGACATGTGCGGCTACGACGAGATGGAGCTTGAGGAGGTCCATCAATGACGGAAGATACCGCCATCGTGAAATGCACCCGCTGCCGCAACTCGCACCAGCTGTGGCAGAGGCCAAACAAGCCGCACGGCAAAGATGCTTTCCTCTCCACCTCGGTCTGCCCGCGCTGCGGCGGCAAGAGCTACTACGACTGCACGCCCCAAGTGGCTTGGTGCTGGGCCTCGGGACTGATCGAGATCGGCGACGCACTGCCAAGCGCGGAGGCCATCGAGATTGCGCGAGGTCCCAAGTACGCACTGGAGGGCGCCATATCCGTCGCTGCCCGCCACGGCAAAGGCACTGGCGCCAACCAGTTGCTGGTGCCTGGTGTGCCTGAGGCACCCGACCAGGCTGCGGGCCTGCAGGCCCTGCAGCAGTGGCTGGAGTGGCGTAGTCGTCTGAAATCGCGCCATGGCGTTGTGTTCTCCACGGGGGTCCAATGATCAAAAACGCCATCATCTATCGCATCTCCGAGCCGGGGATGCCCGACCTGCAGGCGCTCGAAGCCGCCCTGGCCAAGAGCCCGTTTGCCGCGTGCGGCGCCACGCAGGAGCGCAGCGCGGGCTGGGTGCCGCCGCGCGGCGAGGAGCACGGCCTGCTGGCCGAGTCCGTGGCCGAGCAGTGGGTCATGCGCTTCATGACAGAGGCCAAGGTGCTGCCGGCCAGCGTGCTCAACCGCCGCGTCAACGAAAAGGCTGCCCACATCGAGGCCACCGAAGGTCGTAAGCCCGGCAAGAAGGAAAAGAAGGAGCTCAAGGACGAGGCCAAGCTGGACCTGCTGCCCATGGCCTTCACCAAGCAGGGCGCCATGTGGGTCTGGTTGGACCCCAAGGCCCGCATCCTGGTACTGGACACCGGCAGCCAGGCGCGCGCCGACGAAGTGGTCAGCGCGCTGGTCGAGGGCCTGACCGGCTTTGCGTTGGCTTTGCTGGACACGCAGACCAGCGCCCAGGCCGCCATGGCGCAATGGCTGACCACGCAGGAAAGCCCGGCCGGCTTTTCGATTGACCGTGAATGCGAGCTCAAGGCCGCTGACGAGTCCAAGGCCGTGGTGCGCTACGGCCGGCACCCGCTGGACATCGCAGAGGTTCGCCAGCACATCGAGCACGGCAAGCTGCCCACCCGCCTGGCGCTTACCTGGGATGGCCGCGTGAGCTTCGTGCTGACCGAGCAGCTGCAGGTTCGCAAGATCACTCTGCTGGATGCGGTGACCGAGGGCCAGTCCCAGGACGATGGCGGCTTTGATGCCGATGTTGCGATCACGACGGGCGAGCTGTCCCGGCTGATCCCCGACCTGGTCGAAGCGCTGGACGGCGAGGGGCGTACCGGGTTGGGCTTGGGCCTGCCGGCATCGCTGCAAAAAGGCGGTGCGATGACCGGGCCAGGCCAAGCACCTGCGGATGCCGATCCCGATAGCGCTCCGTTTTAGGCCTGCGACGGCCGCAGAGGCCTTCCAAATCGTTCCAAACCAAAAATCCAGGGGGATGCCGCTGTCAGGGCGCTCCCCCGCTCAGATCGCCGGAAATTTCAACATGCCATCTGATGCCGAAAAACACTGCCCGCTGTGCGACGAGAGCTGGCCGGCAGATACGGAGTTCTTCTACCCGGATCTCGCCAAGCGAGATGGGTTGTGCTTTTGCTGCAGGGCTTGCTACAAGAGCCGCTATCGCCCGACAGGCAATCGCACCAAGCAGCCGCTGCCGCCAATAGTCCGCCCCACCGATGCACTCGCCCAAGTCTGGAGCCTGCAATGACCGCCAACCACATCGCCGCAATCCACGCGCTCAAGTCCAAGCTGCAGCTGACCGACGATGACTACCGTGCCCTGCTGCGCAATCTGACGGGCGTGAACAGCAGCAAGGACATGACGGCCACGCAGCGCGAAGCCGTGCGCGACCACATGCAGGGCCTGGCCGAGCGCGCCGGCGTTGCCAAGCCAATGCGCAGCCGCCGCAACACGTTCGCGCAATCCAAGGAATCCGCCTCGCCGAGGGAGCGCAAGGTGTGGGCGCTGTGGCACCAGCTTTACCGTGACGGCAAGCTGCGCGACAACAGCGCCGCATCGCTCAATGCATTCGTGCAGCGCACGGTCAGCGTCTCGGCGCTGCGCTTCGCCACCAGCGCGCAGCTGGACACTGTTATCGAAGCGCTCAAGGCCTGGCAACAGCGAGGAGGTGCCGATGTCTCCTGACACGCAAGATCTGGAGCTGCTGCTGCCCACCGAGTACCCCGGACTCTGGCGCGACATGGCTGCCGCTATCTACTTACGGCTGCGCAGTGGTGGCGAGATCCCTGGAGATGCACGCTCGCATGCCCGCCTGGCAATGGCCCTGGCAGAGACCGTCGCCGAGGCCATCGGCGGCGACACGATCTATATTCCTGTCGGGCACTTCTTCCACAACGACACTCGCTCCCGCGCCTTGATTGCAGATTGCACACCGGGCACAAACTTGGCAGAGGTTGCCAGACGCCACGGCTACACGCCGGCCCGTGCGAAGCAGATCCTGCGCGATTGGGCGCGCGAGGACTTCCAGGCCCGCCAGGGCCACCTCTCGCTGGATTGATGCCCAGCGGCGTCCCGCGCCCTGACGCCGCTCCCTAGAAGCTGCCCTTCTAACACCCGCGCGCATGCACTCCGAAGATTCGGGGCATGACGCACACCACGGCTACCCCCAAACCCCTGCACATTTTCAAGCCCGGCCAGTGGACCACCACGGCCGGCGAAAAGATCGAGTTCAGCGAAGCCGATCTGCAGGCCAGTGCGCGGGCCTACGACCCCAAGAAATCCAAGGCCCCCATCGTGGTGGGCCACCCCAAGACGGACGACCCAGCGCAGGGTTGGGCCGCTGGGCTGACCGTGGGCGAGCGCGGCCTCTACGCAGTCCCTGAAAAAGTAGACCCCGAGTTCGCCGAAGCGGTCCGCGCTGGCCGCTACGGCACCGTCTCGTCAAAGTTCTACCGGCCCGACGACGCCAACAACCCCGTCCCCGGTGTCTGGTACCTGCGCCACATCGGCTTTCTGGGTGCACAGCCGCCCGCAGTGAAGGGCCTGGATGCCCCCGAGTTCGCTGATGGCGACGACGACGGCTGTGTGTGCTTTCAGGAGGGCATCGCATTTGGTGAATGGGATGCCATGACCTCCGCCAACCTGTGGCGCGGTCTGCGCGACTGGATCGTCTCCAAGTTCGGCCTGGAGGAGGCAGACAAGGTGCTGCCCAGCTACCAGGTCAGCTCCCTCGAAATCAATGCCAACCAGGACCTGCGCACGCAAGGCAATGCGGTGGCGTTCGCAGAAACCTCCGCGCTTCCCCGTCCCTCTCATCCACCCAAGGAGTCTGCTTTGAATGAACAAGAAGCCGCGCAGCTGCGCGAACAAAACGCCGCGCTGCAGCGGCAGGTCCAGGACGCGCAACAGCGCGAACACGAGCGCCAGGTCGAAGCCATCCGCCAGGACAACGTGGCTTTCGCCGAGGCGCTGGTGGGCCAGGCGCGCATCCCTTCCGCCATGAAGGACCAGGTCGCCGCCATCGGCGCCCAGCTGCAGGCCACGCCCGATGTCGAGTTCGGTGAAGGCGATGCCAAGAAGCCGCTGCATGTGCTGTTCCGCGAGCTCCTGCAGGCCCTACCCGCACAGGTTGAGTTCTCGGAGACCGCCACCCGCGATCGTGCAGCTGCGGCTGAGGCAGCCGGCACGGCCAGCACCCCGGTGGAGTTCGCCGAAGGCGCTGACCCTGAGCGCGTGCAGCAGGACCAGCGCATCCGCGCCTACGCCAAGAAGCACAGCGTGTCCTATGCGACGGCTGCGCACGCAGTGATGCGCCAAAAGTAATCCACCCCCATACCTCAAGGAGAAACACATGGGACGTTTGAGCAAACTGCGCGTGGTGGACCCGGTCCTCAGCGCGCTGGCCTTGGGCTACAGCAATGCCGCTTTCGTGGGCGAGCAGTTGCTGCCCTTCGTGACGCTGGACAAAGAGGGCGGCAAGATTCCAACATTCGGTAAGGATGCATTCCGCATCTACGCGACCGAGCGTGCATTGCGCGCCAAGTCCAACCGGATCAGCCCCGAGGACGTCGACGGCATTGACATCGCGCTGGACGAGCACGATCTGGAGTATCCGATCGACTACCGCGAAGACGCCGAAGCTGCGTTCCCGCTGCAGGCCCACGCGACCAATCGCGTCGTGGAAGGCATCCGCCTGCGCCACGAAGCCATGGTGGCCAGCATGACGCAGAACCCCAACAACTACCCGGTGGGCAACAAGATCGCGCTGTCGGGCTCCAGCGTGTTCACAGACCCCGACAGCGACCCCGAGGGGGTCGTGGATGACGGCAAAGCTGCTGTCCGCAACAAGATCGTCAAGGAACCGAACACCATGGTGCTCGGCTACAAGACCTGGCGCGCGCTCAAGCGCCATCCCAAGCTCAAGGCGATCCTGAGCGACCAACGCTCCCGCCTGGTGCAACTGGCTGACCTGCGCGAGATCTTCGAGATCGAGAACATCGTGGTGGGCAAGGGCATCTACGCCACCGACAGCGGCACCGTGATCGACCTGTGGGGCGGCACTCTGGTCATGGCCTACGTGCCCACGGCCGCACCGGCTGCTGCCGGCGATGCCCCCGTGCGCTCGGCCTACGAGCCCAGCTACGGCTACACGCTGCGCAAGCGCGGCAACCCGGTGGTCGACACCCGCACCGAAGACGGCAAGCTGGAAATCATCCGCAACACCGACATCTTCCGCCCCTACATGCTGGGCGCTGAAGCTGGCTACCTCGTGACGGGAGCGGCATGACCATGGCCAAAAGCAATCCACCCCAAAGGCCGGCAGCCGCAGTGACATCCGCCACCGATGTGGCCAAGGACACGACCGATACCACCGGGCAACTGCAGCAAAACGGCCAGAGCACTGCCGACAGCGTTGCAGGCACTGGTCAAGTCACCGCAGCAGAGACCGGCGCCGGTTCGGCCGGCAATGCTGCCGGCTCCGGCGACAACGCCCAGCTCCTGCCGGCTGGAGCTTCCGACCAGCTCGCCCAGCTGCAGCCCGACCAGGTACAGGGTGGTGATTCCATGAGGGCCTACATCGTGGGTTCCGTCCCAATCCGGCACAACGGCGAGTACTTCGGCCTCGGCGAGCGCATCGAGCTCACCGAGAGCGATGCATTCCGCCTGGGTGGCTTGGTCACGCTCGCCTCCCCTGACACGAAGGAATGACGCCCATGCAAACCGAACAGATCCTCATGGCCACCAGCGAAAAGGCCACAACAGCCCTCAAGCGCCAGCGCCTGGTGAACTTCCAGGGCGGCCAGGCCGGCGATGGCGAGGCCACGCTGGGCACGGCCAATGCCGACTACTCGGCAGGCGAGCAGGCAGGCGTCAACACCCACGGCTCGCTGCTGGTCGAAGCAGGTGCCGCCATCGCCCGTGGCGTGCAGGTCCAGTCCGACGCCCAGGGCCGCGCCATCACGCTGGCCGCAGGCGTGGCGGCCGGCCGTACCCGCGACGCTGCCACGGCAGCTGGCGAAATCATCCGCATCCTGCGCTGATCGCCATGGCCGCCTATGCATCCATCGCCGACCTGGTCAGTGCCGCCACAGGGGGCTGGACCGAGCTGGCGCAGCGCGCCGCGCCCGAGCAGGTGCTCGACGGCGCGCTGCTGCAGATCGTGGCCGCAGGCGGCGACACCAGCGAGTGGACGCCTGATGCCGTGGCGGCCGCAACGGCCGCGCTGGCCCGACTGCAGGATGCGCTGGAGCGCGCCAGCAGGCATGCCGACACCTACCTGTTCCCTCGCTACCGCGTCCGCATGCCGCTGTCCCCGGACCTGGTCCAGGGCAGCAGCCTGCCTGCGGCGGTGGCAGCGATCGCGCTCAAGCGCCTCTACGGCACCTCGGTGCCCGAGGATCTGCGCCGTGGGTCGGCCTGGGCGGATGACTACCTGGCCGGGTTGTCGAAGGGTACGGTCAGCCTGGGCGGTGGCGATGCCGACGTCGCGCAGCCGCCCGGCCGCATGGTCACGCGGGCGCCAGCCAGCGCCTTCGATTGGGGAGCGTATTGATGGCTACGACAACCGCAGCCGCCAAGGTGCACCCCAACAACTTCCTGGAGCCCGAGCCTCATATCGTCGCGCGCATCAAGTCGCTCCTGCCTGGCGTGCACGTCTTGACCGGCGCAGATCTGGCCGCAACGAAAGAAGAGTCGCAGCCGGTCCCTGCCGTGCATGTGATCTGGAACGGCTTTCGGGTACTGGAGACGCGGATTGACGGGCGAGTTTCTCGCCTCGATCACGAATGGCTGATCGTGTCTGCCGTGCGCAATGTGCGCGGGCTCAAGTCCGGCGCCGATGCGCGCGTCGAAGCCGGCGAACTGTCGGCCCGAGCAGGAGCCGCCGTGATGGGGTTTCGACCTCCGAACGTCGCAGGGCCGATGCGCCTGGCACCTTCGCCCGGCTCGGGCTACAGCCAGGCCGGCTATCTCTACTTGCCGCTCGCCTTCCTGGTGGAGTCGGTTTTCCAAAGCGCCGAATATCTCAAAGGAGCCTGACATGGCACTCGAAGTCACAAAGCAAATCTACAAACCGTCCATGACCGTGGGGCAGGTCTATGCACGCGTCTATGGCTCCGCCGGACTGCCGCTGCCGATCGGCAACGTCCTGGAGCTGGCCCTGGAGCATTCCGAGGATGTGCAGACCCAGGAAGACATGACGCGCCTGGGCGGCGGCACGCACGCCGAAGTGCGCCGGGTAAAGGAAGTGAAGCTCAAGGCCAAGCTGGCGGACCTGAACGTCGTCAACATGGCTCGCAGCGTCTTCGGCACTGTGGAAGCGATCGGCGCCGGCACGGTGCAGGCCGCGCCCTACATCGCCACGCGCGGCGGCCTGCTGCCGATCGCTCACATCAGCCCCACGGCCGTGGAGGTCAAGAAAGGCACCGATGCGGCCAGTGCGACCCCCGTGCCCATGGCTGGCAACTACGAAGTCCGGCCCGAGGGCATCTTCCTGCTCGCAGATGCGCCGGGCATCGCCGACTCGGACAAGCTCTGGGTGGACTACAGCTATGGGGCCTATGCGGCGATCGAGGCCCTGACAACCAAGGCCGTGGAGCTGAACCTGGTGTTCGGCGGCTTGAACGAGGCCGACAGTGGCAATCCGCAGGTCGTGGACATCTACCGCGCCAGCCAGGGCATCACCAAAGCCCTGACCCTCATCGGCAAGGGCTTCAACGCGCTCGACGTCGAGGGGACCGTGCTCATGGACCCGACGAAATCGGGGGACGGCGTCAGCCGCTACTACCGCACCCGCATGGGCTGATCACCACCGTCCGGCACCCGGGCCGCCGCCGCTGCATAGGCGGTGTGCGGCCCATCTTCTTTTTCTTGTTCGCCTTTCCCCATGTCCAACGACAACAAGCTCGAATTCCAAGTCAGCATCAAGCGCGACGGCGTGGGCGAGCTCGCACAGGACCTTGCCAAGGTCGAGGGCAGCGCGGCGGACTTGACGAGCGCCGGCACGCAGGCAGGCGCCTCCATGGACAAGCTGGGTGCATCGGCGAGCCAAGCGGGCACTGGGCTGGGACAACTGTCTCAGTCCGAAGGGAAGGCTGCACAGGAGAGTGCTGCACTGAGCGCGGAGCTTGAGGATGTTGCCAGGGCCGCTGAGTCCAAGTCACAGGCAATTCGGGCAGGTCTACAGGCAGCTCAATCGGAGATCGAGCTACAGCGGCGCCACCTGGACCTGGCACGCGATGAGCAGCAAGCAATTGCTCGCAGTGCTACCGCACGCGGCGATGAGTCCACCGCTGTGCAGGCTCAAAACCGCCTGCGCCAGATTGAGTCCGAGCAACTGGCGCTGGTCGCCGGCTCCAAGCGCGCGGAAGCCCAAGCCGTCCAGCTCGTTACCGATGCCCGCAGAGCGCAGTTGTCGGCAATCGGCCCGCTCACGGCTGCGCAAACCAAGGAACTGGAGGCGGCCGACAACCATGCTCGCGCGTTGCGGGTCGAGGCCGCCGCCGCTGACCAGGCATCAGCCCGTGCCCGCGACCTGGCTACCGCTCACGGGGCCACGGCAAGGGCTACAGATAGTGCCGCACAGAGCACTGAGCGCTACAAGGGTTCTTTGACCCAGATTGCTGGCGCCATCGCTGGGGCCTTCGCGGTGGACCGCGTGGTGGGCTATGCAAAAGGCGTCCAGGCCGTCGCCGACGACTACAAGAACCTGGAAGCGCGGGTACGCCTGGCCGTGGGAGCCAATGCCGATCTGTCTGCTGCCGTGCAAAGCATCGGCAAAGTCGCCCTCGACACCAACACAAATCTGAACGCTACAGCCCAGCTCTATGGACGCTTGGCAGCGAGCGCAAAAGAGCTTGGCATTACAAACAACCAGGCGCTGGCGGTCACCAAGACGATCAACCAGGCCATCCAGGTTGGCGGTGCATCGGCGCAGGCGAGTGAGGCGTCGGTTACGCAACTTGTGCAGGCGCTGCAGTCCGGCGTCCTGCGGGGCGACGAATTCAATTCGATCATGGAGCAGTCCCCCCGACTTGCGAAGGCTTTGGCCGATGGGCTCAATGTGCCTGTCGGAGCGCTGCGCGGCCTGGCTGAACAAGGCCAGCTCACATCGGCCAAGGTTGTCAAAGCGCTGCAGGGGCAATCTGCTGCCGTGGCCCAAGAATTCGGCACTCTGCCCCTGACTGTCGGCCGCGCGCTCACAAACCTGGAAACGCAGTGGACGCTGTTCATCGGCCGCCTGACGGGAGGTGCCGCCGAGAGTTCGATCGCGGCCCGTGCCATCGACGGCCTGGCTAACAACCTTGACACGCTGGCCGAGGTCGCGGCGCGCGCCGGCGCAACGCTGACCGCCGCGCTGGCGATTCAGGGCGTCCAGGCCCTGCGTGCATTCGCTTTGGAGATGGCAGCAACGGGCAAGGCTGCATCGCTGATGTCGCTGGAACTCTCCAAGATCCCAAAGACGATCAACATTGCGCTGGCCGTGACGGGCCTTGAAGTTGGCTGGCAGATCGGCACGATGCTGCGTGACAACTTCGAGCTCGCGCGCAAGTTTGGCGTCGGCCTTGCCGGATTTGCCCAGGCGCTGGTCAATGACCTGGTGCTGCTCAAAGAAGCCGCCGCTGCCGTATTTACGAGCGACACCGTCGACGCAGCTTTCGACCGCTATCTGCAGCGCGGCCGGGAGATGGACGCCATCCTGGCCGACATGTGGAAGGACGCGGAGACGGCGCCCGGCGCCGTGTCAGCTGCAGCCACCAGCGGAGCGGACAGCCTCGCGCGTCTGGGCGGCGCTGGTAGCGCAGCGGGCCAAGCCATCGCAGGTGGGGCCGCAGCTGGGGCCGCCGGCATTGGCCAGGTAGCAAAAGCCGCAGAGGATGCACGCGCCGCACTTGCTGGCGTTGCAGCGGCGATCAACACGAAGCCGGCCGCCGCGAGCCCCATCAAGGACATCGTTGAAGACCTGACCGCTGCAAAGCTGCGCGGCGTGGACCTTGAACAGCAGCTTCGCAAGCAACTGCCAGCTGCGATCGAGAAGCTGAGCGGACCCGAGCTCGTGAAATTTCGGGCCGAGTTCATCGCAGCGATGGACGCCGCAAAGTTGGCTCTGAGGGATGCCATCGACTCAAAAAAGCCAAGGGCTGAGATCGATGCGCTGCAAGCGAAGGTTGATAGCTTCCAGCGCGCTACGCGAACCGGGCTCATGCTGATAGCCGAGCAGGCGGCGAAAAACCTCGGCATTGATGTGCCCACGTCATTCGGGAAGATGAGCCAGGGTTTCGTGAATGCGCAGAGCGACCTCGCCGTGCTCATTCGTCAATTGCCAGACCTCAAAGCAGCAGGCATAGATACCGCAGTGGTCGTGTCTCAAGCACTGTCGAAGATGATCGACGGAGCCAAGAATCAAGCCGAGCTGGATGCGCTGACAAGCCGAGTGAAGACGCTGCGGCGTGAGTTGGGCGAGAAGCTCGCCGATGGTCTGCTGGACCAGGCGAAAGAGAAAGCCAAAGCGCTGCGGATCGAGCTCGAAGGCGCGCTTCCGGGCATCCAATCCGTGACCGAGGCCATGCGCTTGCTCGGTGTCACATCAGACGCGCAACTGCGGGATACAGCCAAGACTGCGAAAGAGGCGTACACGGCAATCACGGCCAGCGGGCAAGCCAGCGCTCGGGAACTCAGCGAGTCGTTCAAGCGTGCCGCTGACGCCGCCATCGCCGCAAACAACGGCATTGCGCCAACGTGGGTGCGCAGCGAGGCCGCCATCCGCGGCTTCAACCTGGAGACCGATCAGGCCGGCAAAAACATCCTCAAGGTGCGCGACAACATCGGCAGCGCTGCGGATGCGAGCCGGCGTGCGGGCGGCTCCATGGCAGGGGACTGGAAGGGCGTTGCATCGGCTGTCAAGGAAGCGGACGCCGCCCTGGCGGCCTACCAGCAGCGCGTCAAAGAAAAGTATGGTCGGCCCGGCGAAGGCGACAAGCCAGAGGAACTGGGCGAAGGCGTGCAGCGCATCGGCTCGGGATACCGCAACAAAGACGGTTTCACCTCGGACGCCAAAGGCAACAGTCAGACGCAGTTCCAATGGACGCGCGCGATGATCATCGACTACCTCAAGCAGGCAGGACTTGATGAAGCGGTCGCTGTCGAGCTGTCGAAGCAGTTCCTGGACGCAAACGGTGACGTGCCCTACGAGGCCTCGGACGTGCAAATCCGGTGGGGCGGCAGGAACAGCACGCTCGCATCAGCATTGGGCAAAATGGCCGAGTACTACAAGTACGACGACAGCGGCAAGCATGAAGCGGCCTACATGCTGGAGCAGGCAAAAGGCAAGCCCTCTACGCCCGCGCCCGGCCCGGCACCTGCACCTGCACCTGGTCCAGCACCAGCCCCCGGCCAGGGGGGCGATACGTACATCAACAACATCACGATCAACGGTGTCGAGCCCTGGGGCTTCCTGAAGGGCACGACGAGCCACACCAGCAAGCAGAGTGCAGACACTGAGGTCGACCTCATGCGCAAGCTGGCACAGGCGAAGGGAGTGGCGCAATGATCACGATCACCCGCGCCGGCACCACGCTGGATCTGTCCGACCGCCTCATCTGGACAGATGAGTACGCATGGAGTCCTGCCGTCACAGAGACGCGCTACAGCACCAGCGGCGCGCTGCATGTGCACGTCGGCCTGCGCCAGGCCGGGCGGCCGATCACGCTGGACGGCCGCGACTCCCAGGCATGGATTTCACGGGCGTTGTGCGACCAGCTCAGGGCCTGGCAGGGCATGCCTGGCGCCACGTTCCAGCTCATCGTGCGCGGCGCCCCGCGCACCGTGCTGTTCCTGGAGTTCCAGGCCGATCCGATATGGCGCCTGCTGGATGGAGAGCACACCTCCGAACTGCAGTACGTGCCGTCTTTTAAGTTCATGGAGATCTGATATGGCCCTGCTCGCAGGCGACATCCGTTTCGCACGCTCTGCCAATATGGCCGACGTGCCCGAGGGCGGCGGTCCGCCGTCTTCCCAACTGCTCACATCGGGCCGGTCAAACGAGATTTTTCCAGACATTTCCGAAGAGACCAGGACCACCGGCCGCGTCGAGATTTACCAGGTCTTCGGCGTGCTCAGGAATACGGACCGCACGCCATTCATGGGCTGCAACGTGATCCTTGCCGAGCCCCCTGCAGACCCCAATGTCTCTGTCACGCTGCTGTCGCTCAAGAGCCCCTTTGCGACGCGCGCCGATATCGCAAAGCGCATCGAATCCGGCATGGCAGCCGGCAGTGAGTTCGCGGGCTACCTGCTCGAAAACCACTTCACGACGATGCGCAGCATCCAGGTTTTCCAGCGCCCTGGCATGCCGCCACCGGCCATCGGCCGCACTTTCGTCCTGGTCTACAACGAGGGCCAGGCTGGCGAGCGCCGGCAGCGCATTCGCATCAAAGCGACGGACACCGTGACCCGCATGTTCACAGAGACCTCAGGCGGCCAACTGGTGGACTTCCTGGCCCAGGTCACGACGTGCGAGCTGTTCGACGGCCTGCTCTACGACTTCCCGGGCTCGCCTGCAGCGCGCACCTTCGCACGTGCCGCAGGCAAGACGCTGACGCGCGAGACCGTCTACAGCGACTCGGGACTTTTTTACAGCGCCACTCGTCTGACCGTGGCGAGCCAGATCAATGACGCCTGGCTCCAGCTCGCCAGCATTTACACGCAAGTCGTGCCCAACAGCCGCTCCGAGGTGGCCTCGGTCGACCAGATGCCGGCCGCGCGCCGAACGATCCTGCTCGCAGACGCGCCGCGTCGCGTGGAAGTGGGCATCACGCCCCATACACAGCGATATGTAATCGATGAAGCCAGCGCGGGCCTGACCTTCGTCTGGCAATGCAACCCGTTGCCTGAGCCCGGCACGATCTTCATCGACTTCTGGGCCCTGGGCCAGCGCTACACCCTGACCGATGACGGCAACGGCAAGCTGGTGGGCGCAGGCGGCGGCGCGGTCAACTATTTGACGGGCAGCATCAGCGCGACGCTCAAGTCCATCCCCGATATCGGCAGCTCCATCGCGCTGACCCATGGTGCCCGCGTTTCGTACAACAACCGCGCCAACCAGGGTGCTGCCATCCGCCCGCCTGAGTTCTGCTGGGTCGTGGGTGGCCAGGACGAAGCCACAAAGTACGACCGCATCGTCCCCGGCACCCTGGTCGTCAAGTACACAAGCGGCGGTGTTGTGCGGACAGTCACAGAAGCCGGCGCGGGCAAGCTCGCGGGCGACGCTACGGGCGTTGTGGACTACCACAGCCGCACTGTGCTGCTGCGGCCGAAGTTCATGCCGGACCCGGGCGCCGAGCTGCAGGTCGACTGCCAGCTCGAAACCCTGGTGACCGAGTTCATCAGCGGGGGGCCTGACGCCACAGGGATCGCGGCTTTCAGCCTGGCGCAGCAGCCTGCGGCCGGGACGTTGCAAATCGAGTGGTGCGTTGCGCGTGCGGTGAGCCAGACCGCAGGCGGCAACTTGACCACCACGACATCGAGCAAGACCGCAGACGTGAACTACATCTTCAAAGCGACGCCGGAATGGCAAGAGCCACAGTCGCCCGGTCAAAACATCGCCATTCGTGCAGCATACGTATAGGACGCCCCATGGCCTACGAGATGATCCTCCGCCCCGTGGCGGTCACAACAACAAACGGCAGCAGCGCGAGCCTCTCTGAACAGAGTGGCACCACGGCCGATAACCGCCTGGTCT
Organism: Delftia sp. DT-2; assembly: GCF_028401915.1. NCBI lineage: Bacteria > Pseudomonadati > Pseudomonadota > Betaproteobacteria > Burkholderiales > Comamonadaceae > Delftia > Delftia sp. DT-2. Next base: position 114,637 of record NZ_JAQOTI010000014.1, on the reverse strand, counting down.
CTATCAAGACGGTAACCGACGACGGCGCAGGACGCTTCGCCGCAGCCTTGGGCACCGTGGACTATGCGGGCAAGCAGGTCCAGCTCAAGATGATCGAGTTCGACCGCAAGACGGAGTCCTACCGCAGCGACTTCGAGGACGCAAAACAGTTCTCGCGGGCGGTGGGCGATGGCTCGGGCGTCTGGCAGGACAACGGCAAGAAGGGCGGCGAATATGGGACCGCGAGCGTCGGCGAGGAGATGCTCGGGGGCTCCAGCATCGTCGCACGCTATCGCGTCGGTGCCGGCGTGCCGCGCAATCACAGCGAGACCTACAAGCCCGCCGAGGTCACGATGGATCTGTGCCCGTACACGTCGCAGCGCGTCGTTGCCGGCAGCGTGCAGTTTCGCTGGATGGGCCAGACCTACGTCGACTTCGAGGGCGTGATCTATCGCGGCCGCACTGACACGGACCCTGGCATTGCCAGCGGCAAGATCGACTACGCGGCAGGCACCGTGGGCATGTACGACTATGTCGTCGGCGGGTCTGGTGCAACGGACTTTCAGCTGCAGAGCCTGTGGACGCAGGCGGGCCAGTGGTCCACGGCCAGCGTGTTTTTCAATACGGACGCCGCACCGCTGCGGGCAGGCGCGGGCGGCTTCGTGCTGACGGTGGTGGACACGCGCGGCAACACGCTGACGGCCAACGTCGACGCGCAGGGCAACATCACGGGCTCGCACATGTGGGGCCGCGTCGACTTCAGCCGTGGCGGCGTCCAGCTCATGTTCGGCGACTTCGTGCTCGACACCAGCCTCACAGCCGAAGACAAGGCCGAGTGGTGGTACAGCGCGGCCGATGTTGGCGCAGTGCAGCCAGGCAGGATCTGGCGGCCCTGGCCAGTCGACCCGACCACGCTGCGCTACAGCGCGGTGAGCTATATCTATCTGCCGGTCGACGTGACGCTGATGGGCATCGACCCTGCAGCGCTGCCATCGGACGGCCGCGTCGCGTTTGCCCGGCCGGGCGACACGTGTGTCATCGGCATCACGCATGGCGGCGTCCAGTTTGTGCCCGAAGTGGGCCAGACAATCAACCTGGGCCATCAGCGTTTGTCGTTCGTCCAGGTGCTGGACGCGGCCACGGGCGCAGAGATCCGCACGGGCTACACGGCTGATCTCGACGCCGGCACCGTCAAATTCACCGACCTGGCCGGCTACCCAGCCGCCGTCAAAGTCATCGGTCGCACCGAGGTCTACCGGCAGATCGCAGAGGTTCGCATCGACGGCAAGGTCAAGCTCACGCAGCCCGTGGGCTATGCCTTTCCTGCTGGGGCCGTGTTCTCGACCGCGCTGCGCTTCGGCGACCGCTTCGCCCGCGTCTCCCGCGTGTACGACCAAGCGAGCTGGAACGGCACGACCTGGTATGACGGCCTGGACCCTTCCAAGGGCGAGGCCACGGCCACATACCGGCACAACGATTTCCCTATCGAGGTCTCCAACCTCGGCGCCATCACCGAGCGATGGGCGCTGCGCATCCGACAAGACGGCAGCACGTTCGACTTGATTGGCCAGCACCTGGGCCAGATCGCCAGCGGCAGCATCAACGCGGACTTCGCACCTCTCAACGCTGCGGCCGGAGCGCCGTACATGCGTGTGCGCTCAGAAGGCTGGGGCGCCGGCTGGGTCGGGGGCAATGTGGTGTTCATCGACACCATCGGCGCCGAGGCCGCCATCGACCTGGTCCGCTGCACACAGCCATCGAGCCCGGCCGGCATTGATGACCGCTGCTGGATCGTCCAGCGCGGCGACGTGGGCCGCGCGCCCGAGGCTTCCTTCTAAAACAATTCAGAGAGCACACACATGGCATCCCCTGTCGATACCTCCGTCAAGCACTTCCTCAGTTCAATGACCGGCGCCCCGGCGCTGAGTGGCACCGTGGGTTCGTACATCGCCCTGCTCGACGCGCTGCTTGTGACCGGCTTTGACACCAAGACGCTCACGTCGCTGACCGTCTCGGGCGGCGTCGCCACGGCCGCGTTCTCCGGTCAGCACAGTGCCATCGTGGACTCGGTGATCCTCGTCGCGGGCGTAGCGGGTGGTCCCGCTGGCTGGGCCGGGCACAACGGCGAGCAGAAGGTGACGGCCGTGGGCGCCGGCCTGGTGCGTTTTGCGACGACGCTGCCCGATGGCACATACACGGGAACGATCACGATCAAGATGGCACCAGCTGGCTGGGTCAAAGCGTTCACGGGCACGAACATCGCCGTGTACCAGTGCGCGGACCCGCAGTCGAGCAAGATGCTGCTACGCGTCGATGACACAAGCACCATGTGGGCGCGAGTTCGCGGGTTCGAGACAATGCAAGATGCGAACACAGGCACTGGCTTATTTCCACTCGATAGCCAGCAAAGCGGCGGCGGCTACTGGCCGAAGGCAAGCACAGCGAACAGCAATCCTGTGGGTTGGGCTTTTGCGGCAGACAGTCGATTCTTTTACATCTCGACGCTGCCAGGCACTGCCAACGCTGCAAATCGGCAGATCGGGAATATCCGCGCGTTCGGTGATCCTGTCGTAACACGGCCATCGGGCGATGCATACGCTTGCTTGCTCAACTACTCAACTTCAGGCACCAGCTACTCCCAGTACGACAACTGTTTGTCTTCGACTACGCCGGGGGTTTCTGCGTGCGCGCGTGCGTACTCGGGGCTTGGGTCGTGCGTGCTGCACAAGCTCATTGTGTGGGGAGCGGGGGGTGTCTCGCCTACCCAAATTAGCGGCGTCACCAACGTTCACGGTGCATTTCCAAACCCCATCGATGGCGGCCTCTACCTGACGCGACGCGTCATCTCTACTGCTGACAACAACTTGCCAAGGGCGGAGATCCCAGGGTCCTATCAAATGCTGCAGTCCGCCGGCTATGACAGCTTCCGCTCTGGCGACAAGGTTCCCGGCACGGGTGCGCTCACTGGAAAAACTCTGGTAGCAGTGCACGGCGCGGGCGGCAGCAACTTCGACAACACCTCTTCGAGCGGCAACACTAGCGTCTTGTTCATTGACGTGACCGGGCCTTGGCGCTGACACCATGGCAGCACATCGCTACTGGCGCGCCTGGGGCATGGAGCCCTACGACAACGGCGCGGTGATCGAACTGACAGAGTTCCAGCTTCTCGCCGGAACAACGCGCGTGGATGCTTCAGCCACGCTCACGGCAAGCAACGGCGCCAACGTCGCCGCGCTGTCAGATGGTTCGGCTGTCTCGTCGGTCAGCCTGCCGCGCGGGGTGACGTTGATCTGGGATTTTGGAGCGTCGCCGCAGGACGTGACAGACATCCGCCTCGGCTCGTCTGCCAACCCGCTGCGCTTTTCTCTCATGGCGACCCTGCAATGGTCCGACGATGGCGCGCTGTGGACCACTGCATGCAGCTACTGGGGTATCGCATGGCCCGGCCCGCGAGCCCTGACTGCAAGCGCCATGGGCTTTCCGCGCACGCCAACCAACGAGGCTGTGCAATTGCTCATCGACTTTGAAGCAGATACTTCGGTGCCACGCAACCTGGCGTTCGGTGGTGCTCAACTTGTCCAGTACGGCGGCTCGTCAGCTGCCCGCAGCACTGCACAAGCCCGGTTCGGCGCAGCTTCATGGTTCGCAGGCAACGATACAAGCCGCATCCAGGTCGACGGATTCAGCTATGGAGGCGGGGACTTCACGCTACAAGCATGGTCGTACTTCACGGGGCCGACAGCAACCACCTGGTCGCACTTGCTTCAGCTCGGCTCTGACCTCAACAATCGGGCCAACATCGGCGTCTATAACGGCAAGTACGTGCTGTATGCGACCAACGGTTCGGCAACGCTCAATCCTGGTACCGGGCGGGCCGTGCAGCCCAACACCTGGGTGCACCTTGCGCTCGTCCGTGCGGGATCGATATACACGATGTTCGTGGACGGCGAAGCGGCTTTTACCGGGTCGAGTCCGGCAGGGCCTGCGGCGTTTGCCAGCGGCAGCATCGCGCTCGGTATGCAGCAGTTCAATGGCGTTTCTTCGGACCGATGGCTCGGCTGGATCGACGATGTCTGCTTCAGCCCCCGCGCAGAGTACACGGGGCCGTTCGCTGTGCCTTCATTGCCTCTCAGCGCCCAGGCATCGACCATCTTGCTCAACCGCGTCGCAGGCCGAGCCTTGTCTTCCGGGTTTGTCGTAGCTTCACCTGGCGGCGCTATGCCACCGACTGGCGAAACTCTCCTCGGGCTTGTAGGCAAGTCCAGGACCAACTATTTGTTCGACAGGGCAGCCAACGGCCGCATTCGTGGCACGGTCGAGCGCGATGCGTCCCCTGCAGACGTGCCTCTGCGTAGGCGCGTCAGCCTGCTGCGTGACATCGACATGATGATCGTGGCTCAGCAGTGGAGCGATGCCATGAGCGGAGCCTACGACTTCCAGTACATCGAGACCGACCACGCTTACACGGTCATCGCTCACGACTACGAGCACAACTACCGCGCGGTCATCGCCGACAACCTGAGCCTGGTCACGGGCGGCATGGAGCTGATGCCATGAGCGCGCCAGCAAGCGATTGGGAGATCACGCAAACGACGGCCTTGGCGCAACTGGCTGCGATGCTGACACGCGCAGACACCGGGCCTGGCCGGGCCAGCTTGGCGCTTTTCTCGACAGCCAGGCCAGCGCTGATCACGGACCCGCATGCGGATGCGCCCCAGGCCGAGATCGTCCTGGCCAAGCCCAGCGGCAACATCATCGGCAGCAGCCTGGTGCTGTATGTGGAGACGCCTGCAGGCGCCATGGTGCAGTCCAACGGCCTGCCGCGCTGGGCAGAGTGGCGCGCGGCCGATGGTGCGGTGCTGGCGCGCTGCGATGTGACGGACATGGACCACGGCGGCGGCCTGCGCGTCATCGGTGGCGCCACGCCCGAGGGCGAGACGTCGCCCATGCTCTACACGGGCGGACTGGTCCAGCTCGGATTGGTGGCCCTGTCATGACAGAGGGCACCAGGCTCCTGTTTCGGTCGCCCCTGCACCTGGGCAGCCCCGTGCCCCTGGTGTTCGGGCGCGACGATGGGAGCACGCCCCCGCCCGTCACGGTCGAGGGCGGTGGGCGCATCACGGGCCTGCGCGGCCACATCCGCGCCCGCGTGGCAGTCCGCGCCTTTGGGGCCGGCCGCGTGACTGGCCTGCGCGGCCACATTCGCACGCAGTGGGACGCGAACGTGAGCCGAACGACGCGGGCCGAGCTGGGCACGGAATGGCAGACGGCTGCGCCCCTCGCGCAAGCGCTGGAGACGGGATGGCAGGAGACCGCGCAACTGCGCGTCGCGTGTGCCATTGCATGGCAGCCTGGCGACGGTCTGCGGACGGGAGAGATTGCTGCTTGGCATGAAACGCTGCGTATGCGTGCCACCGTGGCGAGCGCTTGGCAAGAGGGCGAGGCCCGGCGTGCGGCGGTTTACACCGCCTGGCATGAGGCCCTGCGCGTCCGTGCGGCCAGTGCCAGTGCATGGCAGCCTGGTGACGGTCTGCGGGGCGGCCTGGTCGCCGAGTACCAGGAAGCGCTGCGCCTGCGCGCGGCCGTGGTCGGCACCTGGCAAGAGGCCGTGCCTCGCTCCGAGTGGCTGCGCACGGGCTTCGGCGACGCGGAGCGCTGGCGCATCGTTCTGGATGTTCATTGGCAGGAGGCCATCCGGCCCGCGTCAGGCGAGAGCCCGGTTGTCGTGCCCCCTGGCAAGACTCCGTGCTACGTGCCCAGCTCGCCAGTACGCCTGCTGTTTCGGCTGCCGGCAGTCGGCGGCCGACCGACGCGCCTCGTTTTCATCTGCGAGGACCGCAACACACCCACGCCCGGCATCGTGGTGCCGCCCAGAAGGACCTACATCGTGATCAATTCAGTCGAGATCCGGCGCGCTGACGACCTGGCCGGCGCCCCCCTGCCCAGCGAGAGCTTCCAGATGTCGCTCAACCGGCAGTCGTGGACCTGGACGTTTTCCGCCAGCTTCCACGCCTCGGCGCGTGACGCGCTCATGCCCGGCACGGGCGGCCAGCCCGTCGAGCTGGAGGTGCGCGTGAACGGCCAGCCCTTCCGGCTGCAGGGCGAGCGCATCGGCCGCAGCAAGCGGTTTCCCGAGCACCTTGTCACTGTCTCGGGCCGGGGCAAAGCTGCGCTGCTGGACGCGCCGCATGCGCCCGTGCAGACGTTCACGCACACGCTGGACCGCACGGCGCAGCAGCTCATGAGCGAGGTGCTGACTGTCAATGGAGTGGGCTTCGGCTGGGCAGTGGATTTCCAGCTCACTGACTGGCTTGTTCCTGGTGGTGTCTGGATGCACCAGGGCACCTATATCAGCGCGTTGACAGATATCGCAGGCAGCGTAGGCGGCTACCTGCAGCCGCACGACACGGACCCCGTCCTGCACGCGCTGCCAGCCTGGCCGCTGCCCTGGTGGCGGTGGAACGAGTTGGCGCCTGACATCGATCTGCCGGAGGGCATTGCCGAGGTGGGCGAGACAGAGGTGATCGATGTCCCCGAGTACAACCGCATATTCGTCGCGGGCGAGGCAGGCGGCGTGATGGGCGACCTGACCCGCGCCGGCACGGCTGGAGACGTGCTCAAGCAGCCAATGGCCGTGCACCCACTGATTACGACCATTGGCGCCGCCAAGGCCCGCGCGATTGCCGAGCTGGCCGAATCCGGCCGCCAGCTCAAGCACAAGATGACGTTGCCCGTGCTGGCCGAGACCGGCGTGATCAAGCCTGGCCGCGTGCTGCGCTACTACGACGACGCCGGCACCAGGCGCCTGGGCATCGTGCGCGGCACGTCGATTTCGCAGCAGTACCCCGTGCTGACGCAGGCGCTGGAGGTCGACAGCCATGTCTAACCTCTACCTGCAGCTGAAGGAGATCCTCGCACCTGGCCGGGTCCAGATTGGCAAAGTGGTGGCTGTTGCCGATGGCGCGGTCACTGTGGAACTGCCCGGTGCTGGCCGGGTGCGTTCCAAGGGCCAGGCCGCCGAGGGGGCCAGTGTTTTTGTTTTGGAAGGAGTGATACAGGGGCCTGCGCCCGATCTGCCTGTATATGTAGACGTGATCTAAAAAAAGACGGGCGACCCGGCCAGGTGCGGTAACACCGGGCCGAGCCCCGAACATGCAGAACGAGCCTGCAAGCCCGGCAAGGCCCGCCACCCTCGCGAGAGCGGCGCCAGCATACCGGATTTTCCGTATAGGAAAGAGGCTTGCAATGGAAGAAATACGCTGCGGCTCCTGCCGCCGCAAGTTGGGCGAAGGGGTTTTCTCCCGCCTGGCAATCAAGTGCCCCAGGTGCGGGGCATTCAATCAGCTGAGCGCCTCGAGCGCCACACCAGAGCCCCAGAGCGGGCCGACAGCTGAGATAAATGACAAACCCAATCATTCCCTGGATCGGCGGCAAGCGCCGCCTCGTCGACCTGCTCCTGAAGCGGTTTCCCCACCATAGCTGCTACGTCGAACTCTTCGCGGGCGGCGCGGCCGTCTACTTCGCCCGTCACCCGGCCGACGTCGAGGTGCTGAACGACGTGAATGGCGACCTGGTCAATCTCTACCGTGTTGTCACGCACCACCTGGAGGAATTCGTCAGGCAGTTCAAATGGGCGCTGACGAGCCGCCAGGTGTTCAAGTGGCTACAGGAGACCAGGCCGGAAACGCTCACAGATGTGCAGCGTGCGGCGCGCTTCTTCTATCTGCAGCAGCACTGCTTCTCGGGCAAGGTCAGCGGACAGACCTTCGGTACGGCGACCACTGCGCCGGCGATCAATCTGCTCAGGATTGAAGAAACGCTGTCAGCAGCGCATTTGCGCCTTGCGGGCGGCACATACGTCGAGCAGCTCGACTGGGCGGCGTGCATCGACCGCTACGACCGGCCGCACACGCTCTTCTACGCTGACCCTCCCTACTGGGAGACAGAGGGCTACGGCGTGCCGTTTCGCTGGGAGCAGTACGAGCTGATGGCCGCCAAGCTCAAGACGATCAAGGGCAAGGCCGTGGTCAGCATCAACGACCACCCCGAGATCCGTGAGTGCTTCAAGGATTTCGACATGGAAGCTCTCAAGCTGGACTACACCGTGGGGGGCGGGGCAAATCGCGTGGAACGCGGCGAACTGGTGATCTACAGTTGGGACCGGGAGGCCGAGCCGGCTGGGCTGTTTTGATGCGGCTCAGAATGCGCTGGAACCAAGCGGCGGAACTGCGAGATCCACTTCGGCCTGTACCGCAGACATAGCCCGGTATACCGCTGCTGTCATCTCTGGGGAGGCCCCTGCGCACGATATCGTCCAGTTCGTGTCCGCCGCGTTTTGTCCTGGCGGCAAGGGCTGCACTGAGATATAGGGAATGTCCGCGAGCATTCCGTCGAGCGCTCTGTCTACGTAGAGTCGCTGGTGGATGCTCTCCCGTATCTCGTCTGCTGTCTGCATTCTCCTGGGCATGGTCCGCTCCGTTTATGTGAGGCACATATCATGCACGCGAAGGCATCGCAGGACGCGCTTTCAGAAATTTCTTTGCACCCTCAGAAACGTCGCTCTTGGGCATTTATCTCACGTGGGGCGCCGCATTTATCGCGACGCGCTTCAACATAGCCAATGCCGCGCACCGTGCGTATGAAGCCTGGCCCGATCTTGCGGCGCAGGTTGGAGACATGGACCTCCAGCGCATTGCTGCCGTTGGCGCTGCCGCCCGGGATGACTTCCTCCTCGATGCCGCTGCGCGTGACCACGCGGTCCATGCGCCGCAGCAGCAGGGCCAGCAGGTCGAATTCGCAGCGGGACAGCTCGACGTTCTGGCCTGCAACGCTGACACGGCGCGTGGGCTCGTGCAGCGACAGGCCGCGCAGATGCAGCGTTCCGTCGCCCTGCCCATAGCTGCGGCGCGCCAGGGCGCGCACGCGTGACACCAGTTCGGCAAGGGCAAAGGGCTTGACCAGATAGTCATCGGCGCCGCTGTCCAGGCCGTGCAGCCGGTCATGCAGGCTGTCGCGTGCGCTCAGGATCAGCACGGGCAGGCGGCGCCATTCGCGGCGCAGGCGCGCCAGCAGGCTGATGCCGTCGCCATCGGGCAGGCCCAGGTCCAGCAGCACCATCTCGAAGCTTTGCTGCTCCAGCGTGCGCAGCGCATCGGACAGGCGGCGCACCCAGACCACGTCCATGGCGTGATCGCCCAATGCGATGCGCACGCCATTGCCCAGATCCAGATCGTCCTCCACCAGCAGCAGTCTCATCGTGTGTTTCCTGTGCCGCTCCCATGCCGCGGACCGGCGCCTGCGGGAGGGCTGCCGCGAGTATCGGTCAAGGCGGGGACGATGCGCTTCAGCATCCCTTCAGGAAAGCCAGGGCAGGTCTTCAGGCGGGTTTGCCACAGTGGCCCGCTCGACAACTCCGAAGAAGGCGCGCATGCCAAGACTCTCCCGCTGTTCCTTGCTGAGCCGCCTGGCGGCGCTGTGTGCGCTGGCTGCCTGGATGCTGGTCGTGGCGGGTTTGCGTGCCTCGGCTTTGCCAGAGCACAGGGCTGCGGCGCCAGGCGCGCGGCCCGCGGCGGCCGGGCATCAGCCTGGGGCACTGCCGGCCGTGCGGGCGCTTCAGGGATTCAAGGGGCTGGCGCGCGGAGCGACAGCGCATCGATGGCGCGCAGGTCGTCGTCGCTGAGCGTGCCGGCGGCTTGGCGCAGCTTGAGCTGGCCCAGCAGCACCTGGTAGCGCGCCAGGGCCAGGTCGCGCTGGGTCTGGTAGAGCTGGCTTTGCGCGTTGAGCACGTCGATGTTGATGCGCACGCCGACCTCGTAGCCAAGCTTGTTGGCGTCCAGAGCGCTTTGGCTGGACGCCAGCGCGGCCTCCAGCGCCTTGACCTGGGCCTGGCCCGACTGCACGCCGAAGAAGGCCGTGCGCGTGCTCTGCTCCACGTTGCGCTGGGCGTCGTCTAGCTGTGCCCGCGCCTTGTCTTCCAGCGCCAGGGTTTCCTTGATGCGGTTTTGCACGGCAAAGCCGGCGAACAGCGGCAGGTTCATGACCACGCCCACGCTGGCGGCATTGGTGCGGTAGCTGGTGCCGATCTGCGGGGTGACCGAACCGTTGGGATAGCGGTTGACCACGTAGCCGGCCTGCAGGTCCACGGTGGGCTTGTGGCCGGCCTCGGCTTTCTTCGTTTCCAGCTGGGCGATGTCCAGCGCCAGGCGGGCCTGGCGCAGCTGGGGCTGGCCTTGCAGGGCGGTGTCCACCCAGGCCTGGGCATCGGCGGGCATCAGGGCCGGCAACTGCAGCGGCTGGGCCAGCGGGCGGGGCACGGTGCCCACGGCGCCGACGATCTGATCCAGCACCAGGCGCTTGACGCGCAGGTCGTTCTCGGCGGCGATTTCCTGCGCGCCGGCCAGGTCGAACCGGGCCTGGGCTTCGCGCGAGTCGGTGATAGTGGCCGTGCCGACCTCGAAGTTGCGCTTGGCGAATTCCAGCTGCTGTGCAATGGCGGCCTTCTGTGCCTTGACCACGGCCAGGCTGTCCTGGGCACCGAGGACATCGAAGTAGGCCTGGGCCACGCGCACCAGCAGGTTCTGCTCGCCGCTGTCCAACTGGGCGCGCGCCACGTCCACGCCGCGCTGGCCCTGGTCGTAGGCGATCTTGTTGGCCGGGCGGTACAGCGGCTGCTGGGCGCTGAGCTGCAGGTTCTGCTGGGGCGAGCGAAAGCTCCCCGGCAGCACGCTGACTTCCACATGCGATGTGTTGGCGCCCGCCTGCAGGCCCACGCTGGGCAGAAGGCCCGAGCGTGCCTGCTCGGCACGGCTGGCGGCGGCCTGGGCGTCGGCCTGCTGGGCCTGCCACTGGGCGTCGTAGCCGCGTGCCTTGGCGACCAACTCCGACAGGCTCTGGCCCGTGGCCGATGAGGCTGTCACGGCAGGCAGGCCCGAGGCCGGGGCGGCAGGGGCGGTGGACTGAGCCAGAGCGGTCCCCATGCCGCAGGCACACAGCAGCAAGGCAATCTGGCGAAGGGGCCAGGCGTGTGGGCGGGGCGGGGCGTAAGCGACAGGGGCAAGGGGCCGAAGCAGGGGCATAGAGGTCCTCGAATCAAAACACAGTCGTCACGAAGCACCGGGGACGGCGGGTTGGCCGTGTCCCGGGCTTCTTTTGCGTCTTGCCGCTCAGTAGCGCGGCACGCCTGGGTCGCGCTCGCGCGACCAGGCATCGATGCCTCCGCTGATATTGGCCACGGTCTCGAAGCCGTTGTTCATCAGGAAGGCAGCGACATGCATGCTGCGTGCGCCGTGATGGCACAGGCAGGCTGTGGGGTGATCCGGATCGAGTTCCTGCAGGCGCGAGGGAATCTCGCCCATGGGGATGCAGCGCAGCTCGAAGCCCTCGGGGCGTACGCTGGCCTGGGCCACTTCCCAGGGCTCGCGCACGTCCAGCACCAGGGGCAGGGCATCGGAGCCGCTGGAGTGCTGGGTCAGCCAATCGTTGAGTTGCGCGGGAGGCACTTGGGGAAGCATCGGAAAGATCCTTGCGGAATGGAATGGGGTTGCGGCAGCGGCCATGGTCCTGCGGGCATCGGCCGCTGCAGCGGGTTTCAGAACGTGAAGCGCGAAGGCTCTTCGAAATTGGCCAGGCGGGCGGTCACCACGTCCCAGGGCTGGCTCGTCTCGAACTGGTGGCCGTTCTTGCGCACCAGCGTGAAACGCATCATGGGCAGCTGGCCGACGATGGCCGCCAGGCGGCCGCCGTCGTTGAGCTGGGCCAGCAGGGCCTGCGGCACCTGGGCGACCGAGCCGCTGAGCACGATGGCGTCGAACTGGCCCAGGGCAGCCGCTGCCGTGGCGCCATCGGCCAGCTTGACCTCGGCATTGGTGATGCCGGCGCCCAGCAGGTTTTCGCGGGCCATCTCGGCCAGCTCGGGCACGATTTCCAGCGTCACGACTTCCTTGGCCTGGGCGGCCAGCAGGGCGGCCATGTAGCCCGAGCCGGCGCCGATTTCCAGCACGCGGTCGGTGGGCTTGATCTTCAGGTCCTGCAGCATGCGCGCCTCGATGCGCGGGGCCAGCATGCACCAGCCCTTGGCGGCGGCTTCCTCGGCCGGGGCGACCAGGGGGATTTCCAGGTCCATGAAGGCCAGGCCGGCATGCTCGGGCGGCACGAAATTCTCGCGGTGCACCTTGCCCAGCAGCGCCAGCACTTCTTCATCAAGCACGTTCCAGGGGCGGATCTGTTGCTCGATCATGTTGTAGCGCGCGTGCGCTTGGGCGCTGTGGTGTTCGGGCAGGCTGTTCAGGGGCAGGCTCATGGGGTATCTCCGGAGAAAGACTTGTCAGGACAAACCTTTGATTCTACGAGTCTCGCGGCAGGGTGGGGGCGCTGGCGGCGCCTTGGCCGGGGGCCGCGTCGTGCTGGTTGCCGTTCCACAGACGCCGCAGCCACTGGGAGAAGTCATCGAGGTAGCAATAGACCACGGGCACGACCACCAGGGTCAGCAGGGAGGAAGTCACCACGCCGCCGATCACCGACTGGCCCATGGGCGCACGCTGCTCGGAGCCCTCGCTGAGCGCGAAGGCCAGGGGCACCATGCCGAAGATCATGGCCAGCGTGGTCATCAGGATGGGGCGCAGCCGCACGCGCGCCGCCAGCAGCAGGGCCTGCTCGCGCGGCAGGCCGTCGCGGATCTGGCCGGTGTCCGGGTCGCTGTGCGGCCCGCGCGCACGGATGGCGAAGTCCACCAGCAAGATGGCGTTCTTGGTGACCAGTCCCATGAGCATGACCACGCCGATGATGGAGAACATGGACAGGGCCGAGCCGAACATCATCAGCGCCAGCACCACGCCGATCAGCGTCAGCGGCAGCGAGGTCATCAGCGCCAGCGGCTGCAGGAAGCTCTTGAACTGGCTGGCCAGGATCATGTAGATGAAGATGATGGCCAGCGCCAGGGCGGACACGGCATAGCCGAAGGACTCGTTCATGCTCTTGGTGGCGCCGCTGAACTGCGTGCGGTAGCCGGGCGGCAGGGCGATGTCGGCCAAGGCCTTGCGGATGTCGGCCGAGACCTCGCCGCTGGAGCGCAGGTAGACGTTGCCGCTGAAGGCGACCTCGCGCGTCATGTCGCGGCGGTTGATCTGGCTGGGGCCGGTGCCGGGCGTGACGGTGGCCACCTGGTTCAGCCGCACGATGCGCATGTTGCCGTCGCCGGAGGTGGAGGGCAGGGCGAAGGGCAGGCGCTCCAGGTCCTGGGGCGTGCTGCGTGATTCGGGCGCCAGGCGTACCTTGACGTCATAGGTCTGGTCGTCGCTGGCGCGCCAGTTGCCCACGGTCTGGCCGGCCACCCAGGTGCGCAGCGCGGCGGCCATGGAGCCTACCGACAGGCCCAGGTCGGCGGCCGCATCGCGCCGCACGGTGATGTCGATCACGGGCTTGTCGGGCTTGAGGCTGCTGTCCAGGTCCACCAGTCCGGGAATGCCGCGCAGGCGTTCCATCACCACGCGGTTCAGGCGCTCCAGTTCGCCCAGGTCCGGGCCCTGCAGCGAGAATTCGACCTGTTTTTGCCCGCCCACGGGCTCGCGCTGGCCCACATGGGTGACGGTGATGCCGGGCACGCTTTGCAACTGCTCGCGCAGCACGCCCGACAGTTCGTCACCGCTGCGCTGGCGCAAATGGCGGTCCAGCAGGCGGATGTAGATGCTGGCGTATATCTTGCCCTGGGCCGTGCCGGTGTTGATGGTGGCCAGCGTGTAGCGGACCTCGGGCAGGGCGCGGATGATGGCATCGACCTGGCGGGCCTTGGCCTCGGTGGCCTCGATGGACGAGCCCACGGGCGTGTTGAAGCTCACCGTGGTCTCGGAGAAATCGGCCTTGGGCACGAATTCCGTGCCCAGCAGCGGCACCAGGAAGATGCTGGCCACGAAGATGGCCAGCGCCGCCGCCAGCGTGGCGATCTTGTGGCGCAGCGCCCAGCCCAGCACGTCCTGGTAGAAGTGGGACAGCGAGTCGGTGGCGCGCTCGAACCAGGCCGTGACCCGGCCCAGCGTGCGGTCGTAGAGGCTGCGGCCGCGCTGCTCGCCATGGGCGTGGATGGTCGGGTCGTGCCAGACGCTGGACAGCATGGGGTCCAGCGTGAAGCTCACGAACATGGAGATCATCACGGCCGCCACGATCGTGATGCCGAATTCGTGGAAGAACTTGCCGATGATGCCGCCCATGAAGCCGATGGGCAGGAACACCGCCACGATGGACAGCGTGGTGGCCAGCACGGCCAGGCCGATCTCCTGCGTGCCGTCGAGCGCGGCGGCATGCGCGTCCTTGCCCATCTGCACATGGCGCACGATGTTCTCGCGCACCACGATGGCGTCGTCGATCAGCAGGCCCACGCACAGCGACAGCGCCATCAGCGTGATCATGTTGATCGAGAAGCCGAACCAGTACATGAACAAAAAGGTGCCGATCAGCGCAATGGGCAGCGTCAGCCCCGTGATCACCGTGGAGCGCCAGGAGTTCAGGAACAGGAAGACGATGAGCACCGTCAGTGCCGCGCCCTCGATCAGCGTCTGGCGCACGTTGTTGACGGCCACGCGGATGGGGCGGGCGCTGTCGGCAATCGGCTCCAGCCGCACGCCGGCCGGCACTTCGGCGGCGATCTCGCGCAGCGTGGCGTTCAGGCCGTCCACGACTTCGATGGTGTTCTCGTCCTGGGCCTTCTGCACGGACAGCAGCAGGGTGCGGCTGCTGTTGTACAGGGCCACGGTCTCCAGCTCGCCCGCGCCGTCCTGCACGCGGGCCAGCTGGCCCAGCCGCACGGGCGCGCCGCCGCGCTGGGCGACGATGATGCGCTCGAAGTCCTGCGGGCGCTTCATGCGTGCGTCGATCTGCACCACGCGCTCCTGCTCGCGCGAGCGGATGGCGCCCAGCGGCAGGTCCTGGTTCTCGCTGCGCACGGCGTTCACGATCTGGTCGGGCGTGATGGCATAGGCTTCCAGCGCCTCGGGCTGCAGGTAGATGTTGATTTCGCGCGGCGTGGCGCCCACCAGGTTGACGGCGCCCACGCCGCGCACGTTCTCCAGCCGCTTCTTGAGGACCTGGTCGGCCCAGCTGGTCAGCGCGACGGCATCGGGCGCCTTGGCGCCGGCATCGGCCTGGGGCAGCACGGCCACGGACCAGATGGGCGAGCTGGCCGGATCGAAGCGCAGCACGCGCGGCTCCTTGACCTCGTCGCGCAGGGTGGGGCGCACCGAGGCCACCTTCTCGCGCACGTCTTCGGCAGCGCGGCGGCCATCGACATGCAACTGGAATTCGATGATGACGACGCTGGTGCTTTCATAGCTGCGCGAGGTCAGCGCGTTGATGCCGGCAATGGAGTTGACGCCTTCCTCGATCTTCTTGGTGACCTCGGACTCCACGATCTCGGGCGAGGCGCCCGGATAGTCCACCGTGACCACGACCACGGGGAAGTCCACATTCGGGAACTGGTCCACCTTGAGTCGCTGGTAGGAAAACACACCCAGCACCATGAGGGCCAGCATGAGCATGGTGGCGAACACAGGGTTGGCCAGGCTGACGCGCGTGAACCACATGGTCAGCGGGCTCCGGGGGCTGGCGCAGCCTGGGGCTGCGGGGCCTGCTGCATTTGCTGCATCTGCACCGCCGTGCCTGCGCGCAGGCCGCCCACGCTGCCGGCCAGCACCCTGTCACCGGCCTGCAGGCCGGTGGACACGGCAATCCAGGTGGCCCCATCCTGCGCGCTCTGGCTGCCCAGCGTGACCGGGCGGTGCTGCACGCGCAGCAGGCTCTTGTCCGCTTCGGACTCGTCCGCAGGCTGCAGCAGCTGCACATAGGGTTGGGGCTGGTCGGTGCGCACGGCGGTCAGGGGCACGGCCAGCTGTTCGGTCTGCCCCGTGACGATGCTGCCCTGCAGGTACAGGCCCGGGCGCACGATGGGGATGGATCTGCCGGCGGCGGCTGCGTTGACCGGTGCAGCCTGCACACGCAGATAGACGGCCACGCTGCGCGAACCTGGCTGGGCGCTGGGGTTGATGCGTACCACGAGCGCGGGCACGGCGGCCACATCGTCGCCCGCGCCCTGGACCTGCAACAGGGCCTGCTGGCCGACCTGCACACGCACCGAATCGGCGGGCGCCAGCTGGGCCACCACCTCGAGCTCGGAGGGATCGACGATCTCCAGCACCCGCGTTTCCACGCCCACGCGCTCGCCGTCCTGCACCAGACGCTGGGCGACCTGCCCGTCCATGGGGCTGCGCAGCACGCTGTCGGTCACGCTCTTGCGTGCCACATCGGCGGCGGCCTGGGCGGCGGCCAGGTTGGCGCGGGCGGCGTCAAGATTGGATTGGGACGTGGCCAGTGCCGTGGTCGAGATGAAGCCCTGGGTGACCAGGGCCTGGTTGTTGTCGTGCTGGCGCTGGGCCAGCTGCAGCTGCGCCTGGGCCGCGTCGGCCTGCTGGCGGGCCTGGCGCCAGCGGGCCTCGACCTCGGTGGCATCCACGCGGGCCAGTTCCTGGCCCTTGCGCACGCTGTCGCCCTCGCGCACCTGCAAGCCGCGCAGCTCGCCGGCCACATAGGCCTTGACCACGGCGCTGCGCACGGCCTGCACCACGCCGCTGACAGGCACGGTCAATTGCAACTGGCGCGGCTGCAGCTGCACCACCTCCTGCGGGCCCACGCGCACGGGCATCTCGCGCGGCTGGGTGGCCGCGGCAATGGCGGCTTGCTTGCTGTGCCGGGTGGATGCGGCGCGCCATGCGCTGGCGCCGATGGCGATCAGTAAGGCCAGGCCGATCAGCCAGCCGGTGCGACGCTTCATGGTGTGGGCGGGGAGGTGGGTGGTGTGGTGGCTGCAAGGGGCTGGCACATGCCATGCAGCAGGTAGTCGATCTGGGATTCCAGAAACCGCTCGGGATCGAAGTCGCCGTGCGGCAGGCAGCCGCCCAGCGAATGCTTCCAGATCATCAGGAACATCATCGGGGCGACCACGCAGTGCACGGACAGGTCCAGATCCATGGGCCGGAACTCGCCACGCTCCACGCCGCGCTGCAGGATGCGCCGGATCAGTTCATGGCCTGGAAGAACCACTTCCTGGTGATAGAACTGCGACAGCTCGGGAAAATTACCCGCCTCGCTGAGCATGAGCTTGGTGATGCCCGACGCCTTGGTGCTGCCGATGCGTTCCCACCAGGACTTGAAGCAGTAGCGCAGCAGATCGGTTGAAGGCGCGCAGTAGTTGTCGAGCTCTTCGCTCCACTCGCCGAAGCGGCCCGCGATGCTGTGGCGCACTACGGCCTTGAAAAGCTCCTGCTTGCTCGCGAAATAGAGGAACAGCGTGCCCTTGGAAACCCCGGCCCGGGCGGCGACCTCTTCGACGCGGGTGGCGGCGTAGCCCTTTTCCACGAAGAGGTCGAGCGCGGCTTCCAGCAGCTCGCCCGGACGCTCGTGCTTGCGGCGGCTGCGCTTTCCGGAAGGCTCGGCGGGGGCGGGTGAAGAGGCGGGGGAGTCGGTCACGGAAAATTAATGACTGATGGGTTAGTTATCGTAACCGCAGAACCGTTCGTCGTCACCTGGCTTGTGCATGGGCTAACCTGTAGGCGCAACGGCCTGCATGCATTGCGTGTGGTCATTTTTTCGATTTCTCACAGAAAAGGCGCATATGACGACTGAAACCATTTATCTGGGCGGCGGCTGTTTCTGGTGCACCGAAGCCGTTTTCGACCGCGTGCGCGGCGTGAGCGACGTGCAAAGCGGCTACGCCAACGGCGATCTGGACGATCCCAGCTACGAAGACATCTGCACCGGGCAGACCGGCCATGCCGAGGTCATCCGCGTGCAGTTCGACCCTGCTGTGATTCCGCTGCGCGACCTGTTGACCGTGTTCTTCGGCACGCACGATCCGACCACGCTCAACCGCCAGGGCAACGACGTGGGCACGCAGTACCGCAGCGCGATCTACACCACGAATGACCATCAGGCGGAGGTCGCACGTACGCTGATCTCCGAGCTGGCCCAGGCGGGCGCGTATGACGCTCCCATCGTGACCGAGGTCCAGCCCCTGGCCAGCTACTGGCCCGCAGAGGACTATCACCAGGACTACTTCCTGAACCATCCCAGCCAGGGCTACTGCGCCTTCGTGGTGGGGCCCAAGGTGCAGAAATTCCGGGGTGCCTTTGCGCGCTGGGTCAAGCAATGAGCCCAGGTGGGCGGGTTGTGTAAGCGGTTGTGATTTGCGGGCATAATGCAACCCGGTTGCGATAACGATGTCCTGTCGCGCTCTGCAGCCCGCTCTTGCATTGCCCATGTCATCGCCGACTCCCTCCCCCTTGCTCTTGCCTTGCGGCATGCGTTCGACCCGCGCCATGCGGGCCGTGCTGGCGCTGTGGGAGGCGCGCGCCGATGCGCTGTTGAGCGAGGCGGATGTGGAAGCCGCCCTGCATGCCCAGGGCGTGCAGGTCAACCGCGTCACCGTCTACCGGCTGCTGGACCGGCTGGCCGCAGCTGGCGTGTTGCGCCGCAGCGTGGATGCGGCACGCGTGGCCCGGTACGGCAGGCCCCTTCAGGGCGCGGCCTGCGAAGGCGACGCCGCTGCGCACTTCGAGTGTGCGGATTGCCACAGCGCCTTTCGTCTGGGCGGCGAGGCAGGCGGGGGCGGTGAGCAACTGCAGGCCGCCTTGCTGCAATTGCGGCAGGCGCTGGCAGCCAGCGGCCTGCAGGGCCAGGCCATCGATGTGTCGGTGACGGGGCGGTGCCAGGTCTGCAGCGGCACCGGGCACTCCCGGAATGATCCGTCCGTGTGAGGTGGCCGCCTTTCCCTTTTTCTCTTGCATAGCCCTTCAGGATCTCGCATGACTTTTTCCCCCTTCCGTTCCGTTTCCCTGATCCTGGCCGCTGTCTTTCTGGCCGCTGCGGCCCAGGCGCACGATCACGGCCAAGACCATGACCATGCCAAGACCCCGGCGGACGCCAAGGCACAGGGTGGCCCGGTGCAACTGGATGCCCATGCCCGTGCCGACATGGAGCGCCACCGCTCGATGGCCAAGGCCCACGAGGCCGCCGCACAGTGTCTGGCGGCAGGGCGTGACCATGCGCAATGCCACAAGCAGCTGCAGGCCGACTGCAAGGGCCTGGCGCTGGGCAAGTTCTGCGGCATGCGCCATGCGCATTGAGCGCGGCATTGCCCGCCGTGCACTGCTGTGAGCAGTCGCCCGTCTTTGTGACGGGATGCTGGAACCTGCCCCGCCAATTGGCGCATACACTCTGCGCTGCCTGACCTGCTCCTGATTCATCCATGCCCTTCAAACTCCCGAGTCGCCACTCGCCTGCGCCCGCCTCACGGCTTGCGTTGCGCGGTGCCGTGCCGAATCGGGGTTGGCTTTTGGCCTGGTTGCTGGTCTGGTCCATCGCACTGGCGCCGTTGCTGGGCCAGATGCACCGTGTGGTGCATGCTGGCGGCCTGGCCTCGGCCACGGCCCATGGCCCGGTCGAGGTGGTGGCCACCTCCTGCGCTGCACCCGTCGACTGGGTGCATGCGCTGTTCTCGGGCCACGGCCCGGCGGACTGCCAACTGCTGGACCAGTTGCACGAAGGCATGGCGGGGCCACCGCCCGCCGTGGCGCTGCCGCCTTTCTGGGGCGAGCAGGCCGAGCCCGCCCAGCCGCCCATCGTGCGCGATGGCCGTGTGCTGGCGGCTTTCTTCGATGCGCGTGGTCCCCCGCATCCCATCACTGCCCGCCTGGCGGCTTGAACCTTGGGCGGCGGCGCTGCATGCGCCCGTCCATTGAAGCTGTTTGCGCGCGCCTTCCTGCATTGCACGCAAGAGGCGCTGTGCCCAGGTTGGACAGATCCTGAATGCATATCCGATCGGATGGCTGCGTGCGCCTGCATGGCGCACCCCGGTTGTCCGTTTCCGACGCCATTTTTTGCAGCGCCCGCATTCCCACGTCCCCGGGCCGTGGCCGGTCGCTGCCGGGAAGACCAGTGATGAGAGTGACAACAAAGCAATACCACCAGGACGCCAAGGTGCAGGGGGAGAGGATGAAGCTGCGCCCGCTGCTGCAGCAACTGCTGCTGGCGGGCGTGCTCGGCCCCGCGATGGCAGGGCTGGCCATGGCAGCAGAGCCTGCGGAGGCTGGAGTCGCCGCCGCGCCCGGAACTGCCACCGGCGCCCAGGCGGATGCCCCGCGCAGCGACACGCCTGTGCTCAATGAGGTGACGGTCAAGGCCAGCGGCCTGGGCCTGACCTCGGCCGATATGTCCACGCCAGCCACGGTGCTGGAAGGCGATGTGCTGACGCTGCGCCAGGCCGCCACGCTGGGCGAGACGCTGGACGGCGAGCCCGGCATCCACGCCAGCCATTTCGGTGCGGGCGCAAGCCGCCCCATCATCCGCGGCATGGACGGCCCGCGCGTGCAGATCCTCAGCGATGGCTCGGAGTTGCATGACGCCTCCACCATCAGCCCCGACCATGCCGTGGCCAGCGAGCCCATGCTGGCCACGCAGATCGAAGTGCTGCGCGGCCCTTCGGCGCTGATCTACGGCGGCAGCGGTGCCATGGGCGGCGTGGTCAACATCCTGGACGACAAGATCCCCACGTCCATTCCCAAGAACGGCATCACGGGCTCGGCCCAGCTGCGCGGCAGCACGGGCGCGGGCGAGACGGCCGGCGCGTTCTCGCTGACGGGCGGCGCGGGCCAGTTGGCCATCCATGCCGAGGGCATGGCGCGCGATGCCGGCGACTACCGCGTGGGCAGCGGCTGGTCGCCCAACGGCCAGTCGCAGGGGCGCGTGGGCGGCAGCTTCAACCGCACGGATACGGGCAGCCTGGGCCTGTCCTGGATCGGCACGCAAGGCTACCTGGGCCTGGCCTACACGCGCCAGACCGCGCGATATGGCCTGCCGGGCCACAACCACAGCTTCGAGGGCTGCCACACCCATGGCGACCATCTGCACTGCGGCGGCCATGACCACGGCGACGAGGACGGACATGACCATGGCGACGAAGAACACGATCACGACCATGGCAGCGTGCCGGTGGTCGACCTCAACAGCGAGCGCTGGGATTTGCGCGGCGAATGGCGCAATCCGACGGCAGGCATTGCGGCGTTGCGCGTGCGCGGCGGCTGGACCGACTACCGCCATGACGAGATCGAGGACGGCCAGGTCTCGACCACGTTCAAGAACCGCGCCCATGACCTGCGCGTGGAGGCAGAGCTGGAGCCCATCGCCGGCTGGCGCGGCGTCATCGGCCTGCAGACCGTGCAGCGCAAATTCAGTGCCGAGGGGGAGGAGGCCTATGTGCAACCCACCGAAACCCGCCGCAACAGCATCTACCTGCTGGAGGAATACCGCTGGCAGGACTGGCGCTGGCAGGCTGCGCTGCGCCATGAGCGCCAGACCGTGGATGCCCAGCAAAGCGCCATCTCTCGCAGCCACAGCGGCACATCGTTCTCGCTGGGCTCGGTGTGGAAGTTCACCCCGGGCTACAGCCTGTCGGCCTCGCTGACGCAGGGCAACCGCCTGCCCACGGCCGAGGAGCTGTATGCCAATGGCCTGCACATGGCCACATCCACCTATGAGCGCGGCAATCCCGACCTCAAGCGTGAACGCTCCCAGGCACTGGACATAGGCCTGCGCAAGACCTCGGGCGACACCACGTTCAGCGTCAATGCCTTCCACCATCGCGTCAAGGGCTACATCTACGGAGCCACGCTGGACGAGCATGACGGCCTGCAACTGCTGCAATACACCCAGGCCGACGCACGCTTCACCGGCGTGGAGGGCCAGGTGCGCCAGAAGCTGTCGCGCCAGTGGGGCGTGACCCTGTTCGGTGACGCCGTGCGTGCGCGGCTGGAAGACGGCTCCGCCTTGCCGCGCATTCCCGCGGCGCGCGTAGGCCTGCGCGTGGACACCTTCTACAAGGGCTGGGATGCCCAGGCCGAGTGGGTGCAGGTGCTGCGCCAGAACCGCGTCACCGCCTACGAGACCGAGACGGACGGCTACGGCATGCTCAACCTCTCGGCCAGCTACACGCTGCGCACCTCGGGCGGCACGCCCTGGCAGTTCTTCATCAAGGGCAACAACCTGACCAACCGCCTGGCCTTCGCCCACACATCGTTCATCAAGAACGCTGCGCCGCTGATGGGGCGCAATATCACCGTGGGCGTCAAGGTGTCGTTCTAAGGCGGGTTGCCCGCGCTGCGCTCCCGCGCCGTCTGCTACAGGTAATGCTGCAGATGGCGCAGGGCGCGTGCGCTGTCGACGCCTATCCACTGCACCACTTCGGTCTCGGCACGGCCCGCGCGCAACCACTGCACGATGGCCGTGTTGCGCAGCACCTGCGGCCCGACCCGGTGCAGCGGCGCCTTCTGGGCAGAAGCGGGCTGGGCCGCATGGGCACGCTGTATCAGCTGCGAGGCCACATGGAACAGCACGCGCACCGACAGCGGCTGCCCCTCACGCGAATAAAAGACCGTGGCATCGGGTTGAACGGCCTCCGGCCCGCGCTGGCCGGCGCTGAAACCTTTCCAGTCCTGCAGCGCCTTCACCACCGTTTCCGACAGCTCCAGCGTGCGCTGCTGCGCGGCGCGCGCGCCATCGATATGCAATTGACAGGGAAGGCCATCGCCTGGTCCTGCGCATTGCACATCGCGCCAGCACAGGCCGCGCACCTCCTCGGGCGCCAGCGCCAGTTCGTACAGCAGCAGCAAGATGGCGCGGTCGCGCGCCGACTGAAAGCCATCTGCCACCGGAATGTGGCGGGGCAGGGCATTCCACAGCGGAGCGGGAAGGCAATGGCCCTGGCCGTCTTCGGCAGGGGGGCGCTCCTGTGGCGCCAGCCCTGCGGCGGGATTGGCGCTGACCCAGCCGTGGTCCAGCGCATGGTCGTAGATGCGCTCCAGCAGGCGCCAGTAGCGCCTGCGCGTGACCTCGCTGATGCGGCGGCCGGGCTGGTGGCCCGACAACTGGCCTTCGCGCGGGCGCAGGAAATTCTGGACATCCACGGCGGTGGCCTGTTGCCAGGCGCGGGCCTTTGCATTGACTTTGCCTTTCGGCGTGGTGGGGGAGGGGGAACTTTCTCTGGCTGGCATGCCCGCATCGCCCAGGCTGCGCAGCCAGGCACGCCATACCTTTTCGTAGCCGCTGTCGGGCGCCGTGTCCAGGGCATCCCAGCCCTTGGTGCCCTCGGTTTCCAGCCAATGCCGGAACAGGGCCAGTCCGTCGGGGACAGTGGACGGCGGCTTGCCGGCAGCGGGTGCCTGGGATGGTGATGAAGTCATGGGCGTCTAGAGCAAAACGAATCAACCAATAGGGATGTTCAATGTAACTTACATGAAGTTGAGTGGCAACCTTGTTATCGACTGATGAATGTCAGTGGCGACAAGTCGCCAGAAAAGGGGGGCTGTTCGGCATGAATCTGAGCCTTGGCACGTCCGTGGAGGCTGGCCGGGCCTTCGAGGCCCGGGACGACGCCTGAACGAGGCAGGGCCGGGTCTGCGGCGCATAATCTGCGCGCGCCGCAAGCCTGCGCAGGCGCAGCTTCCCGGTCCTGCTTCAGTGAACTCTCCCGTCTTTGCCTCCCTCATCCCTGTCATTCTTTGCATAGGCGCGGGCTTTCTTGCCGCCCGGCTGGCCTGGGTGCGTGCCACCGCCATCAAGGATTTGTCCAACCTTGTGTTTCTGGTGCTTACGCCGGCGCTGCTGTTTCGCACCATGGGTGCGGTGCGGGTACAGGAGCTGGACTTTCAGCCCGTGGCCCTGTATTTCCTGGCGACTGCGCTGATCTTCGTGGTGTCCATGGTGCTGGGCGGCTTTTCCACGCGCTCGGCCGCGCGGGGGCTGGCCAATATGTTCAGCAACACCGTCATGATCGGCGTGCCGCTGGTGGGGCTGGTCTACGGGGAGGAAGGGCTTGTCACGTTGTTCACCCTGGTCTCGCTGCATGCGCTGATCCTGCTGACCGCAGCCACCATCGTGTTCGAGCTGGCCGAGGCCCACGAGCGCCAGCGCTGCGGCCAAAGCGCACCGCGCCCCATGTGGCGCACGGTGCTGCAGGCCGTGCGCAACGGCATCGTGCATCCTGTGCCGCTGCCCATACTCGCTGGCTTGCTGTTCGCTCAGACTGGGCTGGTGCTGCCCGAAGTGGCGGACCGGTCCCTGCAGGTCCTGGGCCAGGCGCTGGGCCCCATGGCGCTGCTGTTGGTCGGCGTGACCCTGGCCTACACCAGGGTGGGCCAGAACTTGCGAGAGGCTGCTGGCATCGCGCTGGTCAAGAACCTGGTGCATCCGCTGCTGCTGCTGGCGCTGGCCTGGGCCTTCGGCCTGGGTGGCCTGCCGGTGGTCGTGATGTTCACGGCGGCTGCATTGCCCGTGGGGGCCAACGTGTTCCTGTTCACGCAGCGCTATGGCGTGATGCAGGAGGAGGTGTCCGCCAGCATCGCGATGTCCACGGCGCTGGCCCTGCTTACCGTGCCGCTGATGCTGTGGCTGGCCCAGCGTCTGCCGGGCTGACGGGTTTCAGCAGCGCCAGCAATCGAGGGGATCAGGGCGCCAGGCGCTGGCGCAGCCAGGTTCCAGCTTCAAGCTGGTAGCAAAGGCGGTCGTGCAGCCGGCTCTTGCGGCCTTGCCAGAATTCCCAGCGCTCGGGCACCAGCCTGAATCCACCCCAATGCGGCGGGCGTGGCGGGTTCAGCAGGAACTGCGCGCCGTACTTGGCTGCATTGGCCACCAGCACGCTGCGCCCGCTGATGACCTGGCTTTGCGGGCTGGCCCAGGCGCCAATGCGAGAGTCCAGCGGACGGCTGTTGAAGTAGGCGTCACTTTCGGCCTCGCTGACCTTTTCCACCCGACCTTCGATGCGCACCACGCGCTCCAGCTCCACCCAGTGGAACTGCAGCGCGGCAAAGGGGTTGCCCGCCAGTTGCTGGCCCTTGCGGCTGTCGTAGTTCGTGTACCAGACCAGGCCGCGCTCGTCATAGCCCTTGATGAGCACGATGCGTGTGCTGGGCCGCAGGTCGCCGCCCACGGTGGCCAGCGTCATCGCATTGGGCTCGGGCACCTGGGCGCTCAGGGCTTCCTGCAGCCATTGGTCAAACTGCTGCAGCGGATCGGCCAGGGAGGCCGATTCGCTGAGTTCCGCGCGCTCGTAGCTTTTGCGCAGATCGGCGATCGAGGTGGAAATGCTGCTCATGGCCTGCATTGTGCCTGCGCCCGACCTCCCATTTGCTGCGCTAGAGTTGCGCATGCTCAGAGACTTCAAAGGCCGCCCCTGCGTGATCATCCTCGCCTCGGGCCGTGGCGAGCGTTTCCGCGCGTCGGGCGGCGCAATGCACAAGCTCGCCGCGCCGCTGGGCGGCAGCACCGTGCTGGAACACACACTGGCCGCCGTCCGCGCCAGCGGCCTGCCCTGGCATCTGGAAGATGCGGGCCACCCCGGAATGGGCGATTCGCTGTCTGCGGCCGTGCGTGCCACAGCCGATGCGCCAGGCTGGCTGGTCTTGCCGGCCGACCTGCCGCTGGTGAGTCCACAGACCTTGCTGAAAGTGGCCGATGCATTGCATGCGGGGGCCCGAGCCGCCCAGCCTGTCCATCAAGGCGAGCGCGGACATCCCGTGGGTTTCGGCGCCGCATGCGGCGCGGCGCTCATGGCGTTGAGCGGAGAGAAGGGCGGGGCGCCTGTGCTGAAGGCGCTGCGCGAAGCCGGACATGTGGTTCAGGTCGATGTGGACGATGCTGGTGTGCTCACCGACATCGATACGCTGGACGATCTGGCGCGCGCTGAGGTGTTGCTGCAGAACCGGCCTGAAGTGGGCTGAATTCAGGCTTCGCCGTCTGCCGTAGCGGGGCCGCCTTCGGTCGCTGGGTCGGCTTGGCTGCCTTGGCAATAACCGCGCAGTTTGAGCAAGGCCCGATACATCACCTCCCGTTCCTCCTGCGTCAGCGCCAGCAGAGCAGCGGCCTGGTGTTGTCGGGCCACGGGCATCACCTCGTCATGCAACTGCCGGCCCGCAGGCGTGATGGAGCACAGGATCTTCTTGCGTGGAGTGGAGCCTTGCGCCAGCAGGGCCACCAGGCCGCGTTCCTCGAGCAGCCGCAGCGCCCGGCTCACCAGGGCCTTGTCCGAAGTGGATTGCACCACCAGCGCGCTGAACGGCAACTCGCCTGCATGCGCGACAAGGGCCAACAGCCGCCACTCCGAAACCGTCAAGCCCGCCGTATCGGCATAGGGCACGGTGATGGTGCGCCGCAGCGCATTGCCCACCTGGCTCATCAGCGTGGTCAGAAAGGCATCGACGGTCAGGCTGCTGCCTGCCTCGTCAAGGTGGGTCCAGGGATTGCCTGCGGGCGTGCTGGGCACAGGGAGAGGAGAAGGTGGGATGGGCATGTTCCCATCAATTGTTTCACAGGCTGCCTGATGTTTGTCTTGTGGAATTTCTTTGGAGAAATCAATAGAGGTCAATCGGTGTTTTCGGTAAGTTGATTCATCAACTTACTGGAGAAAATTGTCATTGATTCTTTTGAGGATCAATGTTTCATGCGTGAATCGTATGAATTCGTCCCATAGCCAGCCCCAGCTGCCATGCCCGTATCTGACCGATGCATGTCCGCGCTTTCAAAGGAGCCAGTGATGACCCTCCATCGTCGGCAAGGCCTGACCATTGCAGCATTGGCTTTTGCCACCGCTGTCTGTGGTCCGGCATTTGCACAGGACTACCCCGCCAGGCCGATCACCGTGGTGGTCGCCTATCCCGCAGGTGGTGACACGGACGCCATGGCGCGCCTGTTCGCCGAAAAGCTCACGGTGCGTCTGCGCCAGCCCGTGGTGGTGGACAACCGGCCCGGGGCGGGCGGCACCGTGGGCAACAACCTGGTTGCGCGGGCCGTGCCCGATGGCTACACGCTGCTGTTCACGCCCAACCCCTTCACCATCGCCCCCATGGTGATGAGGCTTCCTCCTGCCGCGACCTATGACCCCTTGAAAGGTTTCACCCCCGTGGTGCAGACCGCCAGCCAGGCCGTGCTGCTCGTGGCCCATCCCTCCACGGGATTCAAAAGCGTGGCCGACATGGTGGCTGCGGCCAAGGCCGGCAAGACGCTCAGCTACGCCAGTCCCGGCGCAGGCTCGCCCATGCACATAGGTGCCGAGTGGCTGAACCGCGCTGCCGGAGTGAGCATTCAGCATGTGCCCTATCGCGGCGTGGCACCGGCCGTCAACGATGTGGCAGCGGGCCATGTAGGCCTGGCCTACGTCACGCTGGGGCCGGTGGCCCAGTACATCCAGGCGGGCAAGCTGCGCGCGCTGGCCGTGACCGACCCGAAGCGTTCGCCCCTGCTGCCCGATGTGCCTTCGCTGGCGGAACTGGGCTACAGGGACATCGCCGCGGGTGCCTGGAATGGCTTCTTCGCGCCCAAGGGCACGCCGACCGCCGTGGTGCAGACCTTGAACACCCATCTCAACGAGATCCTCAGGATGCCGGAGGTGGCGGCAAAGATGGCCACCTTCGGTGCCGTGCCCGTGGGCGGGTCGCCGCAGGTGCTGGCCGATGTCAACGCTGCCGACTACGAGCGCCTGGGCAAGGTGATCCGCGAACTCGGCATCACCGCTGAATGACATGAATACCTCGAATTCCACGCTGGGCCGCGAGACGGCCCAGGTCACGGCGCTGTCCAAGGTACTAGGTCGTGCCCAGTACGCGGGCGACCTCAAGCTGCCGGGCATGCTGCATGCCAAGCTGTTGCGCAGCCCCTATCCGCATGCGCGCATCGTGCGCATCGACATTGCTGCAGCGCGTGCGCTGCCCGGTGTGAAAGCCGTGCTGACCGGGGCAGATGCACCGCGCACGCCCTGGGGCGTGAGCCACAAGGAGCGGCGCATCCTGGCCGACGGCCTGGTGCGCTTTGCGGGGGAAGAGGTGGCAGCCGTGGCTGCCGCCACAGAAGAGATCGCCCGCGATGCGCTGGACCTGATCGAGGTCGAGTACGAAGAACTGCCCGCCATCCTGACGCCCGAGGAAGCCCTGGATGAAGAAGCGCCCGGCGTTCATCCGGGCCGGGGCAACATCGCCCACGAGATCCGCTTCGAGCGCGGCGATGCCGATGCCGGATTCGCCGCAGCTGATCTGGTTCACGAAGCCACGTACACCACGCATGCGCAGTACCCGGGCTACCTGGAACCCATGGCAACCCTGGCCTCCATCGACGCCGATGGCCGCCTGTTGGTACAGACCTCCACGCAGTCGGTTTTCCTGGCGCGTGCCCGGCTGGCGGCGGCGCTGGAGCTGCCGGTGTCCGCCATCCGCGTGGTGCAGGCCACCACGGGCGGCGGCTTTGGCGGCAAGATCGTCGAGGACGACAACCAGCTCGTGGCGGGCCTGCTGGCCCTGCGCACCGGGCGGCCCGTGCGCCTGGTCAACAACCGGCTGGAGGACTTCCTGGCCTGCTGCTCCAGCGTCCCCGAGCGCATCACGCTCAAGCTGGGCATGGCGCGTGATGGCCGCATCCTCGCCAAGCAGGTGCACATCGTTGCCGAGTGCGGTGCCTATGCGGGTCTGTCGGCCGAGGTCATGCACGTCAGTGCCATGCGCAGCGACAACATGCACAGGCAGGGCAACGTCCGATCGCACGCCACCCTGGTCTATACCAACAACCCGCCGCACGGCGCGTTCCGCGGCTTTGGCGGTACGCAGATGCTGTTCGCGCTCAACAGCCACATCCACATCATGGCCGAGCAGCTGGGGCTGGATCCGGCCGAAGTCCACAAGCTCAATGCAGTGCAAGCCGGCGACGTGACAGTGCATGGCTGGAAGATCGGCAGCGCCGGCCTCAAGGAGTGCATAGACCAGGCCACCGATGCCATCGACTGGCGCGGCAAGCGCGCCCGCCCCCGCCAGGCCCTTGGCGCCCGCCGCAGGGGCGTGGGCATGGCCGCGGCCATGCATGTCAGCGGCAACCGCACCATGGGCAACTGGGACGGCTCCACCGTGGTGGTGCGCATCCATGAGGATGGCCAGGTGCTTGTGCTCAGTGGCGAGTGCGACATGGGCCAGGGCGCGGCCACCATGCTCAGCCAGATCGTCGCCCATGAACTCACGCTGCCGTTGTCGCAGGTCCGCGTGGCCGCACCCGACACGGACAGCACGCCCTTCGCCATAGGCTCGCTGGCCTCGCGCGTGACCATGGCTGCAGGCAATGCCGCCATAGGTGCCGCGCAGGCGGCCCGCAGCAAGCTGCTGGCCCTGGCCGCCGTCGTGCTGGAGGCGCAGGTCGACGACCTGGAGCTGGCCGATGGTCAGGTGCGCGTGCGCGGCACCGACCGTGCGGCAGGCATGGCCGAGCTCGCACGCCAGCACATCTGGCGCCATGGCGGCGAGGGCATACAGGTCAGCCACACCTGGGATGCCCAGACGCAGATGCACGACGCCCAGCTGCACGGCAACATCGCGCCGGCCTATTCCTTCGCGGCCCAGGCAGTGGAGGTCGAGGTCGATACGGAAACCGGCCAGGTCCGGGTGCTTGACAGCTATGTGGCCGACGACTGCGGCAAGGCGCTGAACCCCGTCGCCATCCATGGGCAGACCAACGGGGCCACCGTCCAGGCCATGGGCTGGGCCCTTTACGAGCAACTGCACCTGGAAGGCGGGCGCCTGGCCAACGGCAACTTCGCCGACTACACCATGCCAACGGCCGACGCCGTGCCCTTGCTGCGCGGCGGCTTTGTCGAGTCCAACGACCCCAACGGCCCCTATGGCGCCAAAGGGGCCAGCGAAACCGCCATCCTGCCGGGAGCGCCTGCCATTGCCAACGCCGTGTACGACGCCATCGGCGTGCGCATATGCGATCTGCCGATCACGCCCGAAAAAGTCCTGGCGGCGCTGCACGCACGCGCCGAGGAGGGCCGTCATGCATGACTTCGACTTCCTGGAGCCCACCTCGGTGGCGGAGGCCAGCCGGTTGCTGGCCGAACTGGGCGAGGCCTGCCGCGTGATCGCCGGCGGCACGGCCTTGATGCTGGGCATGCGCCAGCGCATGCTCGCGCCCACGCATCTGGTCTCGCTGGCTGGCATCGATGCGTTGCGCGGCCTGGACTTCGACCCGGTGCGTGGCCTGCGTATCGGCGCCCTGGTGCGCCATGCCGAACTGGCGGCCTCGCCGCTGGTGTCGCATCACTATCCTGTCCTGGCCGGCATGGCGCAGCGCATGGCCAACCCGCAGGTGCGCAATCAGGGTACGGTGGGCGGCAATCTCTGCTATGCCGACCCCTCCACCGACCCGCCCGGCTGCCTGATGGCATTGGGCGCCCAGATCGTGCTGGCCAGCGCAAGAGGCGAGCGCCTGTTGGACATCGAGGACTTCCTGGTCGACTACTACGCCACGGCGCTGGAAGGCGACGAGATCGTCAGCGAGATTCGCGTGCCGCCCATGGGGCAAGGAGACGACCGGCGCAGCGGTGTGTACACGCGCTTTCTGCGCACAGCGGCCGAACACCGGCCGCTGGCCAGCGTGGCCCTGGTGGCGCACACCGCCGGGGGCATCTGCCGCGACGCGCGTCTCGTCGTGGGCGCCTCTACGCCCATACCCGTGCGCCAGCGGCGCGCCGAGGGCTTTCTTGAAGGCCGTGCCCTCACCTGGGCCTTGGCGGCCGAGGCGGGTGACATCGTCGCGGCCGACATCACACCGGTTTCGGACCTGCGCGGCTCGGCGGATTTCCGCCGAGAAATGGTGCGCGTCAACGTGCGGCGCACCGTGGCCGAACTGTTTGGCCTGGACCTGGCACTGGAACAAGGAGAGCTGGCATGAGCCGACATCGCATCGAATGCACCGTCAACGGCGAGCCCTGCAGCGTGGACGTGCCTGCGCGCCGGCTGCTGTCGGATTTTCTGCGTGATGACCTGCACCTGACGGGCACCAAGCGCGGCTGCGAGACGGGCGTGTGCGGCGCCTGCTCGGTGCTGCTGGATGGCGAAGTGGTGAAGTCCTGCCTGCTGCTGGCCGTGCAGGTCCAGGGCCGCGCGCTCACCACCATCGAAGGCCTGGCCGACCGTATTGCTGGGGGTGCGGGCGCAGACCCGTCACAACGGCTGCACCCGCTGCAGCAAAGCTTCATGCAATGCGGCGGCCTGCAGTGCGGCTACTGCACACCGGGCTTCATCATGGCCGCCTGCGATCTGCTGAGGCGCAACCCCCTTCCCGGCGCGGACGAAGTTCGCCATGGCCTCAACGGCAACCTGTGCCGTTGCACGGGCTACACCCAGATCGTGGAATCGGTCCTTGTGGCCGCGGAGAAAATGCATGGAAATTGAGAAAACCCTGACTGTTTCGGCATCGCGAGAGCGGGTATGGGCCTTGTTGCTCGATCCCCAGGTCATGGGAGGTGCCGTGCCGGGCATGCAGTCCATCGAAGTGGTCAGCCCCACCGAATACGTGGCGGTGATGCACCAGAAGATCTCCTTCATCAGCGCCAGATTCAAGCTGCGCACACGCATCGTCGAGCAACGCGCTCCCGAGTATCTGCGCGTGGAAGGAACGGGAGAAGACACCTCGGTGGCCAGCTCGCTCAAGCAGCGCAGTGAAATCTTCCTGAGCGCCACGCCGGACGGAGGCACCGAGCTGCGCATCAAGATCGACGTGGACCTGCTGGGCCGTCTGGGCGCCTTCGGCCTGAGCGTGATGAAGACCAAGGCCGACCGAATATGGGAGGAGTTTGGTAACAATCTGGCCGCGCGGCTCGAAGGCGGGGGAGGGGAGCCCGCTGCGGGCAAGGCGACCATGCAGGTGCCTGCACCTGTCGCGCCCGCGCCGGCCTCCGAGCCAGCCGGGGAAACGGTGGTGCAAGCCCGGAATTCGCCAGCACCAGCGCCAGCTTCGGAGCTCTCCTCCACGGCCCAAGACCTGCGGGGCCGTGGCTGGTGGGGGCGGCTAATCGGCAGCTTGAGCGGAGAGGGCAGCGCGGGCGCTGCCGACACCATTCATGTCGAGCTGCGCCGTGGCGATACCACGGTCAGCGTCCAATGGCCGGGCGCGCGCGCCGAGCAGTGCGCGGCGTGGCTGCGCGACTGCCTGCGCTGAACGCAGACCCGGCCGAGCACATCATCCGCGCGTGATCACCGCACAGGCCAGGCGCGCCCCGGAATTGCCGGTGGGCTGCGTGGTGTAGTCGTCAGGGTCCTTGTGCACGATCAGGCCGCGGCCCACCACGCTGTTGGGACTCTGATCCAGTGCCAGGCCGCGCGAAACGAAATCTATGCTGGCCATGCCTTGCGCGTCGGACCGCAGACTGGGCAGATCCCCTGCGTGGTGGACAGCGGAATCGAAGCGGCCATGGGCGTGGCCGGTGGGGTTGAAATGGCCGCCCGCGCTCAGGCCATCAGGGCTGGAGCAATCGCCTTTCTCATGGACATGAAAGCCATGCTCGCTGTTGGGCGCCAGCCCCTGAACCGAGCCCTGAACGCGCACGCTGCCATCGGCCTGGGCAGTGAACTGCAGGCTGCCGCTGACCTTGCTGCCTTGCGTGGGCTGCAGCTGGGCCATGGCCACGTTGCGGGCGGCAGGGGCTGCGGTGACGGCTGCCGGGGTGGACGCTGCGGCTGCGGCTGCGGCAGGAGGCTTGGCCTGGCTGCCACAGGCCCCAAGGGCCAGCACCATGCCGGCTGCCATCAGCAGCTTCACGGCGGTGGACGGGGTGGAGGGGGAAGCGTTCAAACGCATGGTGGCAATCTCCTGGTTGATATCCGTGCTGGAAAAGTTGTGAGGCGCATTGCGCGCAGCCGCCATCTTGCAGCGTGCAATACGGTGGATATGTCGGAGAGGGCAGCGTTATGCGCCTGCGCGCATCAGCGTATCAATCGCATCAAAGCGTCAGCGCGCGGCTTGCGCACCCGCTTCAGGCTGGCCCGCGTAGCTGAGCAGGCGCTGCAAGGCACGGTCCCGGATGCCGAGGCGCTTGAGCTCATCGAAGGTTGCGCGCGCATAGTCATGCGTGCTGCCATAGATGCCCTTGGCCTCGCTGAAGATGCGGCGATAGTCTTCGGGCGCCAGCTCGCCCGTGTGATTGGGGCTTTGACGGGACAGCGTGAACGCCAGCGCCTGCACCGTGCCCTGGCCGGTGCGGCAGGGCAGCCAGCGGGGGTCATAGACGGCATTGGCCATCTCGCGCTGCCACAACTTTCTCATGACGTCATGGCCGTGGTGCCGGGGAATGCGGAACACCATGCCCTGGCAACTGCCGCCGGACAGCATGCCAAAGACCAATCCAGGATTCTGGGGCGTGCCGCGGTTGATGGTGCTCCACATCTTCAATGCCCGGTGCCAGCCAAAGACACGGGCCGTGCGGCGTTCGCAGAAATCGAAATCCGGCCGCCAGATCAGCGAGCCGTAGCCAAAGATCCAGAGGTCGTCGCTTCCGCCCCATCGGTGCAGCGCCTCGTCCAGCATGGGCTGGGACTCTCGGCGGGCAAATGAGAATTCTGGCAGGGCGGACATGGGCGCTGTGGCGTGAAGGAACAATGACGTTTTAACGCCTGTCGGCCCAAACGGTGCACAAGCGCCTGCGTTGCCCTTGCACGGCCGGTCTTTTGTCTCTGCGGCGCCACAGTTCGTGCCGGGTGGCATCACGGGGCTTGGGCGGTGCGCAGGGCCGTTGGCGGCGGCCCTCTACAATCGGCCGGTTTTTCGCAGTCTTTCTGGTTTCCTTCAACAGTTCATTCACGGAGAGTGCTTCATGTCCTTCAGTCAATCCGACGACGACAGCCAACAACGTTTTGCCCTGGGCTTTTTGTTTGCGCTGATTGCGCTCGTCGTCTCCACGGTCGTGGGTGTCGTGGTCTACCAGCGCGGTATTGCGCATGGCCCTGCAAAGACGACAACCGGCGCCACACCTGTGCCGGCGATGGCGCCTGTGGTCCTGGAGGAAGACGTGGCGCGTGTCGTTGTCGAAAACGGCGTGGTCAAGTTCTACTTCGCATCGGCCAAGGCCGAGCTGGCGGCTGGCGCCAATGAAGCGCTGGCCGATGTGGTGGCTGGTGTGCAGGGCGGCAAGCGCGCCGTGATCTCTGGATACCACGACGCCACCGGCAGCGCCGAACTCAACGCCGAACTGGCCAAGAAGCGCGCCCTGGCAGTCCATGCTGCCCTGTCGGCACTGGGCGTGGCCGAGGAAAAGGTCGAACTCAAGAAGCCCGAACAACTGCAGGCCGATGGCAGCAATGCCCAGGCCCGCCGGGTGGAAGTGATCCTGGTGGATTGAACCGGATCAGCAGTGCGGCTGGCAGCAGCCGCAGCTTCAAAACCAAAGGCCCGGAGCGATGGACGCTCCGGGCCTTTGTTTTTGGGGCTGCGTGGATCAGGAATTGCGCAGGGGATCGAACTTCTCGCCGCCAGCTGGCTGCACGCCGGCATGGGCGCGTGAGTTCTCCTGTATGAGTTCTATCTTGTAGCCGTCCGGATCCGTCACAAAGGCAATCACCGTGGTGCCGCCCTTGACGGGGCCGGCCTCGCGCGTCACGTTGCCGCCGGACGCCTTGATCTTCTCGCAGGCGGCATAGGCATCAGGCACGCCAATGGCGATATGGCCGTAGGCCGTGCCCATGTCGTAGGACTCCGTACCCCAGTTGTAGGTCAGCTCGATCTCGGCCTGGCCAGGGTTGCCGCCCTCGAAGCCCAGGAAGGCCAGCGAGTACTTGTACTCGGGGTTCTCTGAGGTTCGCAGCAGCTGCATGCCAAGAACCTGTGTGTAGAAATCGATGGAACGCTGGAAATTGCCAACGCGCAGCATGGTGTGAAGGATTCGCATCCACGGATTGTGCCGGGATTTGGCGGTCTCTTCATGCGCTCGGCCATGGGGTGAGGTCGCTTCAGCCCCACTCCGGCATCGGTCGCGGGCTCCTGCACGGGCGCGTGCATCTCATCCACAGATTCCCGTGTGGTCCGGATGCTTGGCCTGCAACGCATTCAACCACCGATTCAACTATCTGTTGAATTCTAGGAGTGCTCCCTAGGACTGACGCCCGAATTCGCAGCAATTGGGCCAAAAAATCAGACAAATCTTAGATTTTGAAGTGGAAAAATCAGATTAATCCAATTAAATCCTAGTGCGCCACTGCCTAGAATAGGAATGTTCTTCTTGCTAATTTTTTGAGTCATGAAAAATTTCGTCTTGCGGATACTGATTGCCGATGACCATCCGGCAGTTCTGGCAGGCATAGAAAGTGTTTTGGAGAAAAAAAATGAGATAGAGATTGTGGGTCGAGCGAAAAACTCCACGGAAATCATCAATTTTCTCAGGCAGAACGAATGCGATGTGCTGGTGACTGATTATTCAATGCCCGGCGGAACCTATGGCGACGGCCTGGTCATGCTGAATGTCATCCGGCGACGATTTCCCGGCGTCAAGATCGTGATGCTGACCATGATTGAGAATATTGGGATCATCAAGTCGCTTGCCAATCAGGGGATCTACAGGATAGTCCATAAAACAGATTCTTTGGGGAGCCTGGTGCCGGCGATCTATGCGGCATACACAGATGGTCAATTCATTTCGCCGAGCGCAAGCAAACTGCTTGGCGGCGAATGGCTCGGGGCGGTACGAACATCGATAGAACTGTCAAAGCGTGAAGAGGAAGTTCTGCTCCTTTTCATTTCTGGAATGACAGTGTCTGAAATAGCGAAAAAACTCTATCGCAGCATCAAGACGGTCAGTACGCACAAGGTGGCGGTCATGAATAAACTGGGCATCCGCAAGGACATTGACCTCATTCGCTATGGAATAGAGATGGGATGGATTGATGCCAGAAAATAGTCCCGGTCATGGCAAAAGAATGCTCGTTGCCACAAACGATCCGATGGCCGCATATTGGATGCAGCAATGTTGCAAACAGCAAGGATTTTTTCACGGCATTCAATGGATCAGCAATACGGATGAGCTTCTGGCGGAACTGAAGAAATTCAATGCGGATGCGGCCTTTGTGGATATGGATTTCATCGGCGAAAAGCTGATGAGGTTCCTCAATGATCTGGCACTGTCTGAAGTGGATGTTCCCATCATCCTTGTCAGCAGCTGCGAACCAAGAATATTCCATGCGGTCGCTGACTATGCCCGGAGCCTGGCACTCAACATCGTCTGTGCAATATCTCGCTCCAGAATGGCAAGAGAGGTGCCGGTCAACGGGGATTTCCTGCTGCGTATCCTGGGGCGGACCAAGACGGAGGGTCAGCCCAGGACGATCTTGCCGATCCCGAGAGCAAGGTTGACGAACGCTTTGCACAGCGGCGAAATCGTTGCCCATTTTCAACCCTTGCATCATGCAGGCTCGGGCAGGATCATCGGGGCGGAAGCCTTGGCCCGGTGGCCTATTTCGGGCACGGAACTGTTGCCACCTGCTGCGTTCATGAAGGCCATCGGAGACCATGGATTGATGCATGAGCTCACTCTCCAAATGCTCCTGCAGTCCATCTCTTTCATCAAATCGGCAGTACCTTCAGGGCAGTTCATCTGCAGCATCAATGTATCCGCCTCCCTGGCGGCATCCTGGGAGTGGATGGATTCGGCATTGCGCGTGATCAGGGATGCAGGTGTCTCCCCTGAAAATATCGGTTGTGAGGTGACGGAAGATGGGGCGGATGATCTCGACAAGTCCCTGGGCGGTGTCATTGCGAATTTACGAATGAGTGGCTTTCAGTGCGCAATGGATGACTTTGGCGTGGGCGGCTCGACCCTAGGGCGCCTGCTTAGCGTTCCTTTCAACCAGATCAAGATTGACAAGGCTTTGCTGCATGCTGCAAGAAACCAGGCCCATGCAAAGAGAGTGCTGAGCAAAGCGGTGTCGCTTGCGAAAGATGTTCGGGCACAGGTGGTTGTTGAGGGAGTGGAGGACGTTGATGATCTGGGAATGATCAGGAGGATGGATGCCGATGTCGCCCAGGGATTCTTGTATTCCAGAGCACTTTCCTGCAAAGATTTTATCGACTACATGAGGCGATCATTGGCCTGAGCAATGGCTGTATATCGATGTCCAGATGGAAATCCATAAAAAAGAAATTGCAGAAAAGGAAGATCTTCTGCTTCTGGCCAGATATAACAAGAGACTGCTTTTTGGTGGGGGGCTGATCTTTTCTTTCCTTGTGATCATTGTCGCGTTATTTGCGGCATCGTTCGAGTTCAATGATTTCATGGAGGAAAGAAGGTCAATTTTTCAGAACAAGAGAACTAGAATTCTGGTGGAGATAGAAACAAAGCAGGTCATCATGATGCGTGGAATAATCGCATCAGAATTGCTTTGGGGGCAAGCGCATATATCGCAACCGGCGGGAGTTGGCAGGCCGGGCGCTATGATCACGGGTGTGAGTCCGGTGGTTTTGCTCGAGGATAAGGGCGACAAGCCTGCATGCAGGCGATACAGGGATATGCTGGAGGAGCTTGCATACCTGGCAAACTCGAGTTTTCTTCAGGATGGAAGAGCCATATCTGTATATGCCTTCAGTCCGGATGGCGGGTTCATCGGTGCTCTCCTGCCTCAGATTCCAGATGAGCCTGAGCGGGAACGGATGCTCTTGGAGCTTCAGCAACAGATTGCCGGGCTGCCGAAAGACAAAGGCGTTCCACTTCATTCCGGACAAGTGCGCCACCCCATTTGGCTTCCCCCGACCAAAAGTATTCTGACGGGTGAAATGTCGTTCCAGGTTGTTGTTTCTGCATTCCATAGGGGTAAGCCATTTCTCACCGTGGTGAGTGACATGCCTACCCAGCATATTGAGAATCTGATGCAGCAAGGTGAGGATAGAAGTTCCTTTCTGATCATGGACTCCCAGGGAAGCGTTGCCCTGGGTGTTGAACCAGAGGGCTACAGCAAAGCGGATTTCTTTGATATTGAATCATCGAAATTCCAAGGCAACCTGGTGAGTCGCTATCTTCTGTTCAAGTATGGTGCTGTATACAAGGATGGTTTTTTTCATTACTACTCGAGGATATCGAATACAAATATGATTCTGCTCCACGTGTTTTCGTGGAAGGATGCGGTTTTTCTAAAGGGAAAATCGTTCGTATATTTGATTCTTTCGTTGATATTCATTGTCTTGTTCTGGTGCTTTTTGATATATTTCTACGAAAAGGTATTTATTCCAATCTATGAAAAGGCAAAGAATGTTTTCGATACCGAGCAGCTGAGTCGAACCATCATTGCCATGGCTCCTTACGGATTGGGTCTTCTTGATTTCAAGGAGAAAAAGATGCTGTTGGAGAACAGCATGATGTTCAAATACAAGGAGAGTGCAGTACTGCGTGGCCCGGTCCCTGGCGAGCTATTGATCGGCTATTTCCACAGAGTTTATGTGGAGAAATATCTTGGTGGCGGGAAAAGTGACTATGTGCCCGTGTCCAGCGAGGTGGTGATTTCCAACGATGGAACCATTGCAGAGCTGTCCATGATCATGGTGAAGGCAAAATACCAAGGTCGGAACGTGCTGTTGTGCGGGTTTGCCGATATCACGGCTCACAAGCAGGTCCAAAGAAGCCTGGAGGATGCAAAGAAGGCTGCGGAAGAGGCAAACCATGAAAAATCATCTTTTCTCGCGGTAATGAGCCACGAGATACGCACTCCACTCAATGCGATACTGGGGAATCTGGAAATACTGGGAAGAAGCATTCTGTCCATGGAGCAGAAAACACGGCTGGACATCATTTCGAATTCCTCACATTCTCTTTTGTCTCTGTTGAATGATGTCCTCGATTTCTCGAAGGTCGAGTCTGGTCAGATGAGTGTCGAGATGGCCGGATTCGATCTCAAGTCCGTGATCAGGCAGGTGGCATCCATCTATAAACCCTTGGTGACAGAGGCAAAAATTGAATTTTCCCTGACCATCGATGATTCGCTGAAGTCTGGATATCTTGGCGATGCTGAGCGCATCAAGCAAATACTCAATAATCTTCTCAGCAATGCTTTGAAGTTCACCAAGAGTGGAAAAATAGAGGTATATGCATCCGACAGATCCGGCGAGCTGAACATCAAGGTATCCGATACTGGAATAGGTATTCATCATTCGCAGCATGCGTTCATCTTCGATGCGTTCAAGCAGGCCGGCTCGGAAATCGCCACGAAGTTTGGAGGAACCGGACTTGGGCTGACGCTGTGCCAGCGGATGGCCCACCTCATGGGAGGGGAGATCCGGTTTTCAAGTGTCCTTGGAAAAGGCAGCATTTTCGAGCTGGTGCTGCCCGCATACCATGCGCAGCCCGCATCATCCGCTGTCGCTTGGGAGGATGGCGATGTCCTGCTTTCGGAGGACGAACGAGAGGATTTCTCGGCAAGGATTCTGGTGGTGGATGACCACCCTGTTAACAGAATGCTGTTGCTGGATCAGCTGAGGATCATTGGGTATGAGGCCGATTCTGCAGAAGGAGG
This sequence comes from Delftia sp. DT-2, assembly GCF_028401915.1. Taxonomy (NCBI): domain Bacteria; kingdom Pseudomonadati; phylum Pseudomonadota; class Betaproteobacteria; order Burkholderiales; family Comamonadaceae; genus Delftia; species Delftia sp. DT-2. The sequence goes on along the minus strand of NZ_JAQOTI010000014.1, from coordinate 75,275 downwards.
GGAATCTGCCTTGAGCATGCTGGCACAGCTGGCCTATGACCTGGTTCTAACCGACCTGCAGATGCCCGGCATGAACGGTTATGTGCTTGCACAGCACATCCGTAAGGATTACCCCGGGATTAGAGTGGGGGCAATAACGGCAAACGCAGGCAAGCATGAAAGGGATAAATGTGCCAAATTCGGCATATCCGACATCATCGTCAAACCAGCCTCCCTGAAAAGCATCAAGGAATTCATTGATAGAAATATCGGCAAGTCCGGGGTTTGCCAAGTGGATGCATTGCCGGCAAGAACAAGCAAGATTTCTGGCTACCGTGACATTCTTGTCTCAACAACACAAGCATCCTTGATCTCCTTGAAGAAATCCTTGGAAAAAAGAGATCTCGTGGCTGTGCATAGGGAAATTCATGCCATGAAGGGGGCATTTGCAGTGGCAGGGTTCAATGACATAGTCCAGGCGCTTGATAGGATTTCTTCTCTTGTCAATGCGCGAGATTTTCGAGCGGTCGATGGGGAGCTCGTGAATTTCATGGACGTTCTGAAAGATTTGTGAGAAAGGTTGAAAGCCGGCTGGTGTCAGGTTATTCATATTTACGCACCATGGACTATAAAAAATACCTGAAAATATCCGTATTGTTGGCGGACGATCATCCTGGGATAATATCAGGTGTCAGGCATGAATTGTCTGGTGAGTCAGAAATTGCATTTAATGGGAGTGTTTCAAATTCAACCGATCTGATTCAAAAGCTGGAAGAGGGAGGTTTTGATGTGCTTGTATCCGATTACTCCATGCCGACCGGGAAATATGGAGATGGACTGCATCTATTCGGTTATATATCGAGAAGATTCCCAAAATTGGGTCTGGTGGTCCTGACCATGCTGGATAACTCGGCAATACTCCAGGCTCTGGGTCGTGTCTCGAACATCAGTATTGTCAGCAAGGCCGATCCGGTGCTGCATCTTGTTCCCGCGATCCACGCGGCATTCACTGGCGGAGTTTATTTTTCGCCAGCCATCGCCGAGCGGCTGGAAAGAGGTGGTACAGGCGGGTTGGGCGGAGTGCAGGGGGAGAGAAGAGTGCCTGCCGAGCTGAGCCCCAAGGAGTCCGAGGTAGTGCGGTTGTACGCTGCTGGCCTGCGCATTGATGAAATTGCAGCCAAGCTCAACAGGAGCAAGAAGACCATCAGCACGCAAAAAGTCAAGGCCATGCAAAAGCTCGGCATAGAGCGAGACATAGACCTTATGAAATATGCCTTGGAATGTGGGTGGGTGACATCATCGAGATCTCAATGATTCATGTTCATTCCACCTTCAGTGCCTGTATGTCCTGGATGACTGCTTCAAGCTGGAGCTCCAGCAGCGAGAGCGAATGTCTGTGATATGCCAGCCCATCATGGCCCATGCGGCTTTCCAGGTCGGCACACCGTATTGACAACTCGACCAGATCAAAGAATCTCAGTGAGCCAGACAGGTTGTGAAGCTCTCTTTGCACATCTTTGCAGTTTGGGCTGGATTTGATGGTTGCCAGAGAAGAGCGCGCAGATTCCAGGAAGGCATTTCTGATGGGTGGCGCAATTTTCTCGAAATGGACGACTTCGTCAGTCGGCAGGAGGCTGTCGGGGTTGGCATGCGTTGAATGGATCGCCATCGTCAGCGCATCAAGAATCCCCTGCGGTGAATGCCAGGATACCGCGATGATGCGGGCATTGATCACTCTGGGCTGCATGGGATGGCTGGCTTCACATTCGATGATGCGTGCCGCTCCTGCCACCAGGCGGTTTTCGTCCTTGGGATTCCATGAGGTCTTCGGCCCGCACAGCACGACAACGTGGAATTTCTGTAGCCGATCCTGGCGAATCGCGGTGGGATGGCGGCATGCCGTGGTCACCAAACCCCACTCCTTGAGCAAAGGGAGCAGATGGGTGTGCTGATCGTCGCATGACGAGATGAACAGAATCTGCTGTCCTGAAAATGGCAGATGGGGCCGCAAGAGTGCATCTGCGACAGGTGTCGTTCCAAAGGCGGTCGGTAGCTTGTCAGGACGGCGTGCGGTGGGGGCACTGTCCGGGGCGGAGATCTGTTTTGTCATGGAAGGCCGAACGTCGGGGGCCGGTCTCTACAGCGAGAAATTTCAAGGTGCAGATCAGGCCGACTGATTGAACCACGGCATCCATCCACAGTGCATGTCTAAGGGCATGTGCGCGTGCTTGCCGCGATTGCACGGGGCCAGGCCAGGGCAATGCCGCCCTGCAGAAGTGCAGGCACGCCAATTCAGGTGCACGCTCCAGGTGGGGCCAGAATGAAAAAAGCCTGCAAGTGACTGCAGGCTGTTTTCATGGAGGCGTTTATCCAGGGCTTCAGATGGCGAACTGGGCGCGATCCTTGTCCTTGATCCAGGCGGGCGGCTTGCCGCGTCCAGTCCAGGTGTCACCTGTCTCTGGATTGCGGAACTTGGGAGCCACGGTGGAGGAGGCGCGGCGTGCCGTGAAAATGTCGTCAGCTGTCAGGCCGTAATCCTGAACCAGACCGCGAATCTTGGCGATCACATCACTGACTTCTTGCTTGCGTGCTGTCTGGATCTGGGCCTCAAGTGCTTCGCGCTGCGCCAGAAGTTCTTTGTATGTGTTGCTCACGGTAGTTTGCCTTTCATGGATTGAAGCGCGAATATTAACTGTTTTTTAAGAACCGGTTTGCATGCTTTCGATTATTTCCCCCTATGACCACCATTGCCCATCCCGAATGCGTTCAAACTGTCAGGTAAACCTTGGGTAAAGAGCCGTTGCGCAGTATGGCGCTGTATGTTCTGCGGGTTTTCAAAATCCTGTGCACCCTCGCTTTCGGGCTGAGCGGAACTGGATAAGCCGTGACTCCGGGTTCTTGGCCGGCGGTGCTGGGATTGAGCGATGCAAGGGCCGCGCTTTACCCAAACTCCGGTGCGGATTCGGAATCCTTCAAGTCCAGTCTGTACGCTGCTTGCCAGATGAGATGCGAACAAATCAGAGGGTGTGGCCCTCCCGTCGACGTGCCTTGTGCAAGCGTCTGGATTTTTCTGTGCAATGCTGTTTATTTGTACAGTATGATGCAGTCATGAGCATCGATCAGATCGCCTTCGCACTCCCCGCAGCCCTTGCCGTCTGGCTATCCCAATCCCGTTCCGCCGCGCTTCGGCGATGGGCCTGCCTCTTCGGCCTGGGGGGCATGCCGTACTGGATTTACAGCGCGCTGTCTGCCGGGCGCTGGGGCATGTTGGCCTTGGCCTGCGTGTTTGCGCTGGGGTGGCTTTGGGGGCTGTGGGTGCATTGGCTGACTCCCCGGCGGCGTGTGGCCATGGATTCGGGCCTTGGCACGATCCAGATCACGCCGGGCACCCGCTGATGCTTGGGGTTGCAGCCAGCAGCCTTGCGTGGTGCCGATCCTGCAGACGAGCATGAGTTTTGCAGGCGCTGCGCATGATGCGCTCGTGAATTTCAAGCGTTCTCACTGGAATTTGATGCAGGTAAAAGCCGAGTGTTTTGCTGGGTTGGTGTGATTTTCGAGCCGACGCGTTGAACGCCTGGGCGGGCTGCGATCTCTATGCCCGGCCGTGCATGGCTGAAAGATCCGGACGGAAATTGCTGCAGCGTGTCCTGCCCTCCTGTGCACTGCGGTGGTGCACTCCTTTTCGCTCTTGGTGCAGGCTCACTGATCAGCCTGCTGCGCTGTGCTTTCGTGGATATTTCCGATGGATGAGTTTGGTCTTGTGCATAAAAAGCCACGGAAATCCGCAGTCTGTGCGGGTGCCGGGATGGCGGCACGCTGGCAGCGGCGAGCAAGTGCGAGGCATAGAATCGTTTGCATACAACAGGCAGCCAGCCATCCGACTTGCCTCTAAAAACCACGTGAAATAGCCCACCCCGCCGGCGGTGGGCTTTCTTTTTCGGGCCCTGCTGCGGCGTGCCTGACGCCTGATTTTTCAGTGCGCACCTATGGTTTGCACCTGTTGTCAACCACAAGGTTTGCACACGATGAAATTCACTCTCAACCAACAAGAGGTCGAGATCCAGGGCGTGAGCCCGGAGACGCCGCTGCTTTATGTGCTGCGCAACGACATGCAGCTCAATGGCCCCAAGTTCGGCTGCGGCCTGGGCGAATGCGGCGCATGCGCCGTGCTGATCGACGGCAAGGTGGCACGTTCCTGCTCCGTTCCCGTGAGCGTGGTCCAGGGCATGAAGGTCACGACGCTGGAAGGCCTGTCCCAGGATGCGACCCAGGCCGAGCACGCCCGCGTGGCGCGTGACTGGGAAGCAGCCCATCCGGCCGCCGTGCCGGGGATGCCTGCCGGCAAGCCGGCAGCCGATGCACCGGGCAAGGCCGTCTACCGACTGCACCCTGTGCAGCAGGCTTTCATTGACGAGCAGGCTGCCCAGTGCGGCTACTGCACCAACGGCATGGTCATGGCCCTGGTGGCCTTGTTCGACCACAAGCCCACGGCCACCGACGAGGAAGTCACCCAGGCCCTGTCCGGCCACCTGTGCCGCTGCGGCACGCATGTGGAAATCATGCGGGCCGCCGCCCGCGCCCGCGTGCTGATCGCCCAGGGAGGTGCAGCATGAGTGCATCCAACCCCCTTCAACTGACGCGCCGCAACCTGCTCAAGCTGGGCGGCATGGTCATGGTCAGCTCGGTGGCGGCCGCTGGCCTGGTGGCTGAAAGCACGGGTACGGCGCCCGCCGTGGCCGGCGCCTTCCCCATTCCCCCCATCGACCGGGTGAGCAGCTTCATCGCCATTGGGGCGGACGGCAGCGTCACGGCCTACCACGGCCACGTAGACCTGGGCACGGGCATCCGTACCTCGCTGGCGCAGCTGGTGGCCGATGAGCTCGATGTGGAGTTCGAGCGCATCACCATGGTGCTGGGCCACACAGGCCGCACGCCCAACCAGGGCCCGACGATTGCCAGCAACACCATCCAGGTGGATGCCATTCCCATGCGCAAGGCCGCCGCGCAGGTGCGCCAGCTGCTGCTGGGTCTGGCTGCCGAGAAGCTGCAGCAGCCCGTGTCCGCACTGACCACGTCTAAGGGCGCGGTGGTGGCCAAGGGCGGGCGACGCATCGGCTACGGCGAACTGGCCCAGGGCCAGGACCTGAACATTGCGCTGGACAAGGAAGTGCCGCTGCGCACCGGCGGTTTCAACTACATCGGCAAGTCCGTGCAGCGCGTGGACATTCCGGCCAAGGTGCTGGGCGCGCTGGCCTATGTGCACGATGTGCGCGTGCCGGGCATGCTGCACGGCCGCGTGGTGCGCCCGCCCTATGGCGGTGCCGATGCGTCGGCGCCGCTGGGCAGCAGCCTGATTTCGGTGAACGAACAGTCGGTCGCTCATCTGCCGGGCATCGTCAAGGTGGTGGTGCAGGGCGATTTCGTGGGCATCGTGGCCGAGCGCGAAGAGCAGGCCATTGCCGCCATGCGCCAGCTGGAGGTGAAGTGGAAGGACTGGGCCGGCGTGCCCGACCTGTCGCTGAACGCCATGCACGACACCCTGGTCAAGCACGAGAAGACCGACCGCATGCTGCGCGAGGACGCGGGCATTGACGAGGCCTTCTCGGGCGCCAAGAAGGTGATCGAGGCCGACTACGTCTGGCCCTACCACCTGCATGCCTCCATCGGCCCGTCCTGCGCCGTGGCCGAGGTGTCCGCCAGCCAGATCCAGGTCTGGACCGGATCGCAGAACCCGCACGACGTGCGCAAGGACATCGCCACGCTGACCGGCATGGCAGCCGACCAGATCAATGTGACGCGCCTGGAAGCCTCGGGCTGCTATGGCCGCAATTGCGCGGACGACGTGGCATCCGACGCCGTGCTGCTGTCGCAGGCCGTGGGCCGCCCGGTGCGCGTGCAGCTGATGCGCGAGCAGGAAGCTGCCTGGGAGCCCAAGGGCACGGGCCAATTGATCCGCGTGCGCGGCGGCCTGGACGAGAACCATGCCGTGCTGGGCTACGAGCTCAAGACCTGCTACCCGTCCAACGACGCGGCGGCCCTGGCCCTGATCCTGACGGGCAAGGTGCCCAACAAGCCCAAGGTGCTGCAGATGGGCGACCGTACGGCCATCCCGCAGTACGAGTACCCCAAGATGCGCGTGGTCTCGCAGGATGCGGCGCCCATCGTGCGCGCTTCGTGGATGCGCGGCGTCTCGGCCCTGCCCAACGTCTTTGCCCATGAGTGCTGGATCGACGAATGTGCCTACCTGGCCGGTGAAGACCCGCTGGCCTACCGCCTGCGCTACCTGAAGGACCCGCGCGCCGTGGCGCTGACGCACGCTGCGCACAAGCAGGCCGGCTGGCAGGATGGCCCGGCCCACCGCAACCCCGCGCCGGCCGACCAGCGCCTGGTCAAGGGCCGCGGCTTTGCCTACGCCCGCTACTACCACAGCAAGTTCCCCGGCTACGGCGCGGCCTGGGCCACCTGGATCTGCGACGTGACCGTGGACCGCGAGACCGGCGTGATCAAGGTGGACAAGGTCTTCGTGGCCCATGACTGCGGCGAGATGGTCAACCCGGCCGGCGTTCGCCACCAGGTGCACGGCAACATCATCCAGTCCACCAGCCGCGTGCTCAAGGAGTACGTGACCTTCGACAGCAAGGGCGTGACCTCGCTGGACTGGGGCGGCTACCCCATCCTGCGCTTTGACGAGCTGCCCGAGATCGACGTGCAACTGGTCGAGCGCCCCGGCGAAGACCCCATGGGTGCGGGCGAATCGGCCTCCGTGCCCAGCGCCGCCGCTGTCTCCAACGCCGTGTTCGACGCCACCGGCGTGCGCCTGCGCGAAGTGCCGTTCACCCCGGCACGCGTGCTGGCCGCACTCAAGGCAAAGGCTGCCGATGCAGCCCCGGCCGACAAGGCACAGAACTGAGAGCGGAGGACCGGAACATGCACACACTCAAGAAAATCACCCTCGGCGTGGTCGGCCTGGCCGCCGTGGCCGGCGCCGCCTTCTGGCTGGCCACGGGCCGCAGCGAAATCGCGCCCCTGCAGCAGATCCCGGTGCAGGAATTCAGCCAGCAGCAGATCGACCAGGGGCGCCGCCTGGCGCACATGGGCGACTGCGCTGTCTGCCACACGGCACCGGGCGGCCAGCGCAACGCAGGCGGCCTGGCCATGCCCAGCCCCTTCGGCACCATCTACTCGACCAACATCACGCCCGATGCCGAAACCGGCATCGGCCGCTGGTCGTACGAGGCCTTCGAGCGCGCCATGCGCCATGGTGTGGACCGCGAGGGCAACTACCTGTACCCCGCCTTCCCGTACACCGCGTTCACCCGCGTGACCGATGAGGACATGAAGGCACTGTACGCCTTCCTGATGACCGAGCCGGCTGTCTCCAACCAGGCACCCAAGACCGCGCTGAACTTCCCGTTCAACGTGCGCCGTGGCCTGGCCCTGTGGAATGCGCTGTACCTGGAGCCGGGCGAGCAGCCCGCGCCCGCCAACCAGTCGGGCGAGTGGATTCGCGGCGCCTACCTGGTCGAAGGCCTGGGCCACTGCGCCGCCTGCCACTCGCCGCGCAACCAGTTCGGCGCCGAGAAACAGGGTGCCGACCATCTGGCCGGCGCCTTCATCGACGGCTGGGATGCGCCCGCGCTCAACGACAAGGCCGTGGCTCCGCTGCCCTGGACGCGAGAAGATCTGGTCCGCTACATGCAGACCGGTTTCTCGGAGCGCCACGGCGTGGCCGCCGGCCCCATGGCGCCCGTGATCGAAGGCCTGTCTCACCAGTCGGCCGAGGACATCAACGCCATGGCCACCTACCTGATGTCGTACCGCAAGCCCGTGGCAGACGCCGCTGGCGCAGGGGACGCCCAGGCCCTGGTGAAGGAAAAGACCGAGGTTGCCAAGCTGCCGGTCGACGCCCAGGGCTACCGCCTGTACCAGGGCGCCTGCATGGCCTGCCACCGTGCCGATCCCAGCGGCGTGCTGGCCGGCAGCAGCTTCGGGGTGCGTCCCCAGCTGTCGCTGAACACCAACCTGTACAGCGACTCGCCGACCAACGCCATCCATGTGGTGCTCAACGGCATCACGCAACCGGCGCGCCCGCAGCTTGGCACCATGCCCGCCTTCCGCCACAACCTCAGCGACGATCAGATCGCCACGCTGCTCAACACCATGCGCAGCCAGTACGGCCTGCAGCCATGGCCCGGCCTGAGCGACAAGGTCAAGGCCCTGCGCGAGGAAACACGCCCCGGCAAGGTGGCGGCGCACTGAGCTTGCGCCGCGTCATCTGCGCAGCCTGTGTGCTGCGCTAGGATGGCAAGGGACCGCTGTGCCCACAGCGGTCCCTTTTTTTATGGTGACCCGCAAGATGACAAGCCCCATGCCCGACCCCATGCCTGAGCCCATGCCCAATTTCCCCCTGCTGACCGACGCCAACCGCCAATGGCTGGATGCACGTGCCCAGGCGCTGGATGCCGGCAACGGCGAGGCCACGGCCGCCGTCGTGCCCTATCTGGCCGAAGCCGGATTGCTGGGCCACGGCTTGGCTAATGCCTTGGGCGGGCAGGGCGGCAGCGCCGGCGATGCCATCGAGGCGATTGCCCAGGTGGCCACGCACTCCATGTCCGCCGCCTTTGCCTTCTGGGGCCAGCGCGTGCTGATCGAGATGCTGGCGAACACCGGCAATGCGGCCCTGCGCGAGCGCTGGCTGCCCGCGCTGCTGGCGGGCGAGGCGGCTGGCGCCTCGGGGCTGTCCAACATCATGAAATTCCTCAGCGGGCTGGAGGCACTCAACATCCGCGCCACGGCCCGGGAAGGGGGCGGCTGGCTGCTCAACGGCAGCGTGCCCTGGTGCACCAACCTGCGCGGGCCGCGCTTTCTGGCAGCCATTGCCGTGGCGCGTGACGACGGCGCGCCGCCCATGATCGTGGCCCTGACGTCCGACCGGCCGGGCCTGGAGCGCTCGCCGGATCTGGAGTTGATCGCCCTGCGCGGCACCAACACCGCCGCCTTGCAACTCAAGGACGTGGCCATCACCGAAGACGATCTGCTGGCCGAGCGCGCCGGCGGATTCCTGCCGCGTGTGCGGCCGGCCTTCCTGGGCATGCAATGCGGCCTGTCCATCGGCCTGGCGCGCGCGGCCTGTGCGCAGGCCGCCTCGCGCATGGGGCAGGGCGGGCATGTGCTGCAGCAGCCGCTGGACGATACCCGCAGCCATCTGGAGCAGGCGGTGGCCGCACTCAAGGCCGGTGTAGAGGCCGGCGATTTCGTGGAGGCGCCCGAGCGGCTTTTCGCGCTGCGCCTGGCCCTGCACGACTGCGTGCAGCAGGCCATGCAGCTGGAGCTGCAGACGGCCGGTGGCCGCGCCTACAGCCTGGATGCGGACGATGGCTTTGCCCGCCGCTGGCGTGAATCGGCCTTCATCCCCATCGTCACGCCCAGCGTGATCCAGTTGCGCGCCGAGCTGCAAAAACTGCAAAAGCTCGGCGCCTGACGGCTCAGCCCGCCTTGCCTGCGGGCTGCAGCGCCGGCTCCAGCGCCGTGTCCAGCAGCAGCAAGGCGGTTTGCACTGCAGCCAGCAGCCGCTGGCGCGGCACGCCATCGCGGGCCTGCACGGAGATGCCGTGCAGTTGCGTGGCATAGAAATCGCCCAGCGCCTGCACGTCGGTGCCGGCGCGCAGCTCGCCTTCATCCAGCGCGCGCTGAAGGCGGTCGATCAGGGACTGCGTGCGCTGGCGGCGGTGTTCGGCCAGCCAGGCGGCGACTGCCTCGTTTTCCTCGGCGCAGTTGGTGGCGGCGGTTACCACCATGCAGCCCAGCGGATGGGCATCGTCCGTATAGGTGGCCACGGCATCGCGCAGCACGCGGGCCAGGGCGTCGCGCACACGCGGCTCCTGGGCCATGGCGCGGTCGGCAAAGCCGCCATCACCGGCCTCGTAGCGCTGCACGGCCTCGCGGAACAGGTCCTGCTTGCTGCCAAAGGCCGCATAGATGCGCGCTGACGCAATGCCCAGCGCCTGCACCAGGTCGGCCATGGACGTGCCCTCGTAGCCGCGCCGCCAGAACGCCAGCATGGCGCGCTCCAGCGCCTGGTCTCGGTCAAATTCCCTGGGTCTTCCGGCCATCTTCCTCATCCTTGTCAACAGTCAGGGCGGCATCTTAGCGGCGCCTTGATGCTGTCTTGCATCGGCTTCGCAAAAGCAGCCGCGTTGGCGTGATACTATTCTTTGTCGATCAACAAACAATAGCTCAGCGCAAGGAAATCACATGCAGACCATCAAGGGCCCCAGCCTTCATCTGGCGCAGTTCGCCGACAACAAGGCACCGTTCAATTCCCTGGAAGACATCGCACGCTGGGCAGCCGGCGTGGGCTTCAAGGGCCTGCAGATTCCCGCCTGGGACCAGCGCCTGTTCGACGTGGCCACGGCCGCCAGCAGCCAGACCTATTGCGACGATGTCAACGGCATGCTGGCCTCGCACGGCCTGGTGGCCAGCGAGCTGACCACACACATCTTTGGCCAGCTCGTGGCCGTGCACCCGGCCTACGACGCCATGTGCGACAGCTTTGCGCCCGAGGCGCTGCGCGGCAATCCGGCCGCACGCACGGCGTGGGCGCTGGAGCAGCTCAAGCTGTCGGCCCGTGCATCGCGCCGCATGGGGCTGAGCGACATGGGCACGTTCTCGGGCTCGTTCGCCTGGCCCTATCTGTTCCCGTTCCCGCAGCGCCCGGCCGGCCTGATCGAAACCGCCTTCGAGGAGCTGGCGCGCCGCTGGCGCCCCATCCTCGACGCCTGCGACGAGCAGGGCGTGAACCTGTGCTACGAAATCCACCCCAGCGAAGACCTGCACGACGGCACCAGCTTCGAGCGCTTCCATGAGCTGGTGGGCCAGCACGCGCGCTGCAAGATCCTGTTCGATCCCAGCCACTTCGTGCTGCAGCAGCTCAACTACCTCGACTACATCGACATCTACCGCGAGCACATCCGCATGTTCCATGTGAAGGATGCGGAGTTCCTGCCCAGCGGGCGCCAGGGCATCTATGGCGGCTATTCCTCGTGGCTGGAGCGGGCAGGGCGTTTCCGTTCGCTGGGCGACGGGCAGGTGGACTTCAAGGCCATCTTCTCCAAGTTCGCCCAGTACGACTACCAGGGCTGGGCCTCGCTGGAATGGGAGTGCTGCCTCAAGGACCAGGAAGACGGTGCGCGCGAAGGCGTGGACTTCATCAACCGCCACATCATCCGCGTGACCGACAAGATCTTTGACGACTTCGCCGGCGCCCCCGTGGACCAGCGCCAGATCAACGCCATGCTCGGTATCGCCTGAGCACGCCCGCAGCCAGAGAACCTCAAAAAGAAGCAAACAATGAACGCTTTCACATCGAACGCCCTGCGCAAGCAGGAAGACCAAGCCTGCGAGTTCTCGCACGACTACGTGCGCATCGACGGCCGCCGTATCCACTGCATCACGGCCGGGCAGGGCGCGCCCGTGCTGCTGATCCCGGGCTGGCCCCAGACCTGGTATGCCTGGCGCCACGTCATGCAGGCGCTGGCGGCGCAGGGCTTCCAGGCCATTGCCGTCGATCCGCCGGGCACCGGCTTTTCCGACCGGCCCGACACCGGCTACGACACGGGCTCCATTGCGCTGACCCTGCACCGCACCATGCTGGCGCTGGGCCATGAGCGTTACCAGGTCGCCGGCCACGACGTGGGCATGTGGGTGGCCTATGCGCTGGCCAGCGACCAGCCGCAGGCCGTGCAGTCCCTGGCGCTGACCGAGGCCGTGATCCCTGGCCTGGCGCCCGAGCCCAGCATCTTTGCGCCGCCAGAGCAGAACATCTTCCTGTGGCACTTCATGTTCAACCAGCTGGCCGACCTGCCCGAGACCCTGATCGCGGGGCGCGAGCGTGCCTACCTGGAATTCATGTTCAACCGCTGGTCGTTGCGGCGCGACCGCGTGGCCGTGGATGTCTATGTGGATGCCTATGCGGCGCCCGGTGGCCTGCGGGGCGGCTTTGCCTACTACCGTGCCATTCCCGAAACCATCCGCCAGAACCGCGAGCGTGCGCTGCGCCCGCTGGCCATGCCCGTGCTGGCCATTGGCGCCGAGCACGCCACGGCCGATGCGCCGCTGGCCACGCTGCGCGGCCATGCCGATGACCTGTCGGGCGTGATCGTGCCGGGCTGCGGCCACTTCATCATGGAGGAAGCCGCCGAGCCCTTCATCGCCGAACTGCTGCCCTTCCTGCAAAGGACGCTGTGACCATGGGCCTGGACGCTGACATTGCGCGCTATCTCGCCGAGCTGGCGCAGGCAACCCAGGCCGTGGCCCCGCCCACGCAGCCCACGCTGGCGGCGCTGCGCGAGGCCACCGGCGCCGGGCTGCGCGCCCTGCACGGCCCGGCCGAGGCCATGGCCCGCACCGAAGACTTCACGCTGCCCGCGCGCGACGGTGCGCCGCTGCGCGTGCGCATCTACCGGCCGCTGGCCTCGGTCACACCCACGCCCCAGCCCGCCCTGGTCTTCGCCCACGGCGGCGGCTGGTGCCTGGGTTCGCTGGAGGTCTACGACAACCCCTGCCGCGCGCTGGCCGTGGCAACGGGCGCCGTCGTGGTCTCGGTGGACTACCGGCTGGCGCCCGAGCACCGCTTTCCCGTGCCGCTGCATGATTTCTGCGATGCCATTGCCTGGACCTTTGAGCAGGCCGATGCGCTGGGCCTGGACAGCAGGCGCATCGGCGTGGCCGGAGACAGCGCGGGCGGCAACCTCGCGGCCGCCGCCTGCCTGCTGGCGCGGCAGCAAGAAGGCTGGGGAGCGGCGGGCGCACCGGCCATCGCCCACCAGCTGCTGCTGTACCCGGCACTGGACGCGGCCATGGACTCGCCGTCGTTCCTCCAGTTTGGAGAGGGCCACTACCTCACGCGTGCGGCCATGGAGTACTGCTATGGCGCGTACCTGGGCGATGCGGCTCCGGGGCGGCACGAACTTGTCTCTCCGCTGCGCGCCGAACACCTGGCAGGACTGCCCCAAGCCACGGTGATCAGCTGCGAATACGACCCGCTGCGCGACGAGGCCGAAGCCTATGCGCAGCGGCTGGCGCAGGCCGGTGTGGCAGTAAAGGCCGTGCGCCTGCCCGGCATGGTGCACGCCTGCATGCATATGCTGGGGCTGGCGCCGGCATCACGCCGGCTGTTTGACGAAGCGGGTGCCGTCGTGCGCCAGGCTTTCGGCACGGCCATCGGCTGAGGGTTGCCGGGTGCAGGTCAGGCCTGTGCCAGGAACACGGCCACCAGCGCATTCGCATGGCCGTGCCCCATCTGGTGCTGGGCCTTGAGCCAGCCCACCAGCTCCATGTGCTTGCGGGTGTCCTGCTGTTGCAGCAGGTCCATCCAGTGCGCAATCGGCTGGCCGTAGGTCTTCTCGATGGAAGGGAAATACGAGGCCGGTCCCTTGACCTTGCTTGTCTCCGTCATGGCGCTTGTCCTTTTTCTGTGATGCGGGTGGCAGATTGTGCCGCTGGCGCTGTCCGGGCCGGCAGGCAGGGTCAGGTCAGGAACAGCACATCCTTGTGCTGCGGCGCAGGTGGCAGCACCTCGCCGGTCAGCTCGCGCAGCGTGGCCTCGATCATCTGCGACATGGCGTCCAGCGCCAGATCGTTGGGCGCCGTGCCGAAGGGCTCCTCCAGCTCGGCGCCCAGCGCCTCCAGCGCGAAGAAGGTGTAGGCGATGAAGGCCACGATCACCGGCGTCATGAAGCCGATGGAATCCACCAGGCCGAAGGGCAGCAGCAGGCAGTACAGGTAGATGGTGCGGTGGATGATCACCGCGTAGGTGAAGGGAATCGGCGTGCCCGCAATGCGTTCGCAGCCGCCCAGTGCCTCGCCCAGCTTGCACAGCGGCGCCTCCATGGCGGGCACCAGCACCGGCTGCAGGCTGCCGTCTTGGCGGCGTGCCTGCAGCCATTCGCCGGCCATGAGCAGCAGCACGGCAGGCTTGAAGCGCGCCGTGGCCAGGCGCTCGCAGTCGGCGGCGGGCAGCAGGCGGCGCATGTCGGCCGCGGCATCGGTGCCGCGCAACTGGTGGCGCAGCGCATGCACGAAGGCCGCCAGCACCATGGCCAGGGCCGGGGCGTGCTGCGGTGCATCGGTCAAGGTCCGGGCCTGGCGCACCAGGGTGCGCGTCTCGTTGAGCAGGGTGCCCCACAGCGTGCGCGCCTCCCAATAGCGCGCATAGCTGGTGCTGTTACGAAAGCCCAGGAAGATGGCCAGCGTCAGCCCGATCAGCGAAAACGGCACGAAGTTCAGCGGCACCTTCCAGGCGAACAACTGGCCGTGCAGCGCCGTGACCAGCACGGCGAACAGGGTGGCTGCCATCAGCTGGGGCAGGATGTCGGGCAGCACCGAGCCGCGCAGCACGAAGAGCATGCGCAGCCAGTGGGGGCGGGGCCGGATGATCATGAAAGCTTGTTCCGTGATGGAAAAGAGGGCGCAAGAGGATGCAAGAGGGCGCAGCAGCCCCGCAACTCTAACCGCCCCGCGCAGTCAGTGCGCCACCTGCGCGCCACCTGTGCGCCACTTATGCGCCACCCTGCACGCGCTGGCTGCGGCTTCAAAGATCGCTGCCGTGGCTGTCGTGGTTGCCGTCTGGCTGGAGAAGGGCCTGTGCCGTGACCGCTGCTGTCTGCTCCGCCTGCCATGCCGTGCGCATGGAAGAGGGCGCCACCATTGCGCGCGGGGATGGCTGGCTGGTGATGGTGCCCAGGCTGATGAAGCCGGCCAGGTGCTCGCCCTCGCGCAAACCCAGCGCTGAATGCAGGGCCGGGTCAAAACAGCGCTCGCCACTGAGCACGATGGCACCAAAGCCCAAATGGTGGGCGGCGTTGAGGAGGTTGCCCAGGGCCGCGCCCGCAGCCAGCCATTGCTCACGCACCGGCACGCGCGAGCGCGGCCGGGGCGAGATGATGAAGGCGATCAGCGCCGGGGCGCGCGTTGCATGCTCGCGCGCACGGCGGATATCGTCGGCCGGGGCCAGCGGGTCGCGGCGCAGTTTTTCCTGCTCGAACAGGCAGGCCAAGGCCTCGCGCTGGTGGGCGGGAAACTCCAGAACCCGCCAGGGGTGCAAGGCACCGTGGTCCGGAGCGCATAGCGCCGCCTCGATCATCAGGTCCATGTCGCCGCTGTCCGGGCCCGGCATGGCCAGCCGCCTGGGCGAGACGGAGCGCCGCGCCAGCAGGGGCGCCAGGCCCGCCCGCTTGCGCGTGTCGGCAAAGCAGTGCTTGAGTGCATCCACCGCCTGGGCGAACTGCCGTGCCCAGGCCAGCACCTGTTCGCCTTCCTGCGTGAACCCCTGGAAGGGCCGGCCCGCACGCACCAGCGCGTGGCCAAACTCCGCCTCGGCCGAGCGTATGGCCTGGGCCAGCGTGTTGTCGGAGATGCCGCAGGCCTGCGCTGCGCGCGCCCAGTCACGCTCGCGGTCCAGGGCCAGCAGATGGGGGATGTATTTTTGCGTCAAGTCGGTTCTCCAGCACAGCCCGGCGGACTCCGGCGGGCTCCGAGGGGGCGAAGTGCTCCATGAATGGCTTCGTTATATCCGAAAAAATACAATGAAATCCGTCACTCCAGCTTGAACCGAGGCCTGGTGCGGCTTGCGGGCCTGCCGCGATGGCGGGGGCTTGCTTTGGTATGTGACAGGTGAATGTGCCCTTGCCGAACTGCGGGATTGAACCGATTGCGCAGGCACCGGCACTACAATCCCCGGCCATGTTGCATGCCATCCGGAGCCTATCCATGCGGAGCGCCTTGCTGCTGCTCATCATGGTGGCGCAGCTGCTGATACCGCTGCTGCACAGCCATTTCGGCACTCCGAACCAGGCCGGCCTGCACATCCACGCGGCGCCGTCGCGCGTGGCCGACTCGCATTTCCACCTGTTCGTGGCCCACGGCTCCTTCACCGATGTGGATGAAGACCATGTCGAGCCTTTCGAGGTCGATGTGCAGGACGCCATACAGCCGCTGGACCTGCTGCCCATGCCTTTGCTGGCCGTGGTCGGCCTGGTCTTGCTCACCCTGGGCCTGCGTGCCGCGCGCATGCGCTGCATTGCGCCCCGGCCCGCCCTGCCGCTGCAGCCCATGCGCCTGAGTCCGCGCTGGCGCGAGCGCGTGATACGGCCTTCCCCCGCCCAGGCACCGCCCCTGGCTTCCTGACCTCCCCGGCCTGGTCCACAGGCCCGCCTCAGTCCTTCTTCGCCCGCGCGCAGCGAACCGCCTGCGCGTGGACGGCGTTCGTCTTTTTTCCCGGAGTCAGGAATGATGTTTTCCCCATGGCTGCTGGCCGGCGCACTTGCGCTGCCAGCCGTCGGCATGGCCACCCAGGCCCAGGCCGCACCCGCAAGCCCGGCCAATCCCCCGTCCGCATCCGCATCCGCACCCACATCCGGATCCGCATCCACGCCCACATCCGTTGCCTTGTCCGCCGAACAGGCACAGGCGCTGGGCGTGCGTTTCGAACCCATTCAGGCGGCAGAGCGCATCGAGGTCTCGGCCCACGCGCGCGTCGTGCTGCGGCCCGATGCCCAGGCTGTGGTGGCCGCCCCCTATGCGGGCGCGGTGCCGCGCGTGCTCGTGGCCCTGGGCCAGACGGTGCGCACCGGCCAGCCGGTGGCGGTGTTCACCAGCCCGCAGCTGTATGAGGCGCGGCGCGCGCTGCTGGAGGCCGAGTCCCAGTCGCGCCTGGCACGCCAGGCCCTGGCGCGCGACCAGGCGCTGCATGAGGACGGCATCATCGCCGCCAGCCGCTGGCAGGCCACGCAGGCCCGCGCCGCCGAGGCCGCGGCCATGGCCCAGGCGCGGCGCGCCGAACTGGCCGCCAGCGGCCTGCAGTTCGTGGGCAACGAGGTGCACCTGGTGGCGCCCCGCGCAGGCTTGGTGACCGAGGTGCTGGCGGTGCCGGGCGCGCGTGTGGAGGCCTCGGCGCCGCTGCTGCGCGTGGCCGACCCCAAGGCGCTGGAACTGGACCTGCTGCTGGGCCGCGAGGTGCCGCTGCCCGGCGTGGGCGACCGCGTTCAGGTGGCGGCGCGCGGTGCGCAGGGCAAGGTGGCTGGCATGGCCCCGGTCGGTGATGGATCGGCCGGCATGCGGGTGCGCGTTGCGCTGGAACGCGCTGGTGACCTGCGCGTGGGCGAAAGCGTGACCGCGTCGCTGGCCCTGGCCGGTGCGGACGCCGGGCCTTCCGGTGGATCTGCCGGTGGCTCTGGCGGTGCACGCCTGCGCGTACCCGCTGCGGCGCTGGCGCATTGGAACAACCGCACCGGCGTCTTTGTCGCCACCGGGCAGGGGGCGCGCTTCATGCCGCTGTCCGTGGAGGCCAGCGACGAGGCCACGGCCGTGGTGCGCGGCACGCTGCCGCCCAAGGCGCGCATTGCCGTGACGGGCATTGCCGCGCTCAAGGGCCTGCTGGGCGGGGGTGAGTGATGCTGGCGCGCCTCATCGATTTTTCGCTGCGCCAGCGCGCGCTGGTGCTGATGGCCGCCTGCGCGCTGGCCCTGGCCGGTGCCTGGGCCTATGTGCACCTGCCCATCGATGCCTTCCCCGACATCTCGCCCACCCAGGTCAAGGTGATCCTGAAGGTGCCCGGCATGACGCCCGAGGAGGTGGAGCAGCGCGTCTCCACGCCTGTCGAGCAGGAATTGCTGGGCCTGCCGCACAAGACCATGGTGCGCTCGGTGTCCAAGTACGGCATCAGCGACGTGACCGTGGATTTCAGCGAAGGCACGGACGTTTACTGGGCGCGCCAGCAGGTGTCCGAGCGGCTGGCCGGCCTGCAGCGCGAGCTGCCCGCCACGGCCGAAGGCGGGCTTGCCCCCATCACCACGCCGCTGGGCGAGATGTTCATGTTCACCATCGACGGTGAGCAATGGTCTCTGGCCGAGCGCCGCCATGTGCTGGACTGGGTGATTCGCCCTGCGCTGCGCACCGTGGCCGGCGTGGCCGACGTGAATGCCCTGGGCGGCATGGTGCGCGGCTACGAGGTGATCCCCGACCCCGCCCGGCTGCGGGCGCGCGGCGTGACGCTGGACCAGCTGCGCCAGGCGCTGGAGGCCAACAACCGCAACGACGGCGCAGGCCGGCTGGACCGAGGGGAAGAGCACTGGGTGGTGCGCGTGGAAGGTGGCGTGCGCGGGCTGGACGACCTGCGCGCCATTGTCGTGGCGCCCGCCCATGAGGGGCGCGTTGCCGCCACCGTGGGCGACGTGGCCACCGTGCGCCTGGGCGAAGCCACGCGCAACGGCGCCGTCAGCCGCGACGGGCGTGGCGAAGCCGTGCAGGGCCTGGTGCTGGGACTTCGCGGGGTGGATGCGCGCAGCCTGGTGGATGCCGTGCAGGCGCGGCTGGACGAACTGGCTCCCCGGCTGCCCAAGGGCATGAGCACCCAGGTCTTCTACAACCGGGGCGACCTGGTCTCGCGCGCGGCGGGCACCGTGGTACGCGCCCTGGTCGAGGCCAGCGTGCTGGTGCTGGTCACGCTCTACCTGTTCCTGGGCGGGCTGCGGGCAGCCCTGGTGGTGGCGGCCACGCTGCCGCTGTCCATGCTGGCCACCTTCCTGCTGATGCGCCATGCGGGCCTGACGGCCAACCTGATGAGCCTGGGCGGCCTGGCCATCGCCCTGGGCATGCTGGTGGATGCTGCGGTGGTGGTGGTGGAGAACATAGAGACCGCGCTGGCGAATGAGTCTGCGGGCGCAACGGCCATCGAAACGGCAGGCAGCTCCCCGCCGCAGGACCGGGCCGTGCTGATCCGCCAGGCGGTCTCGGCGGTCTCCGTGCCCATGCTGGCCGGCGTGTCCATCATCGCCATCGTGTTCCTGCCGCTGCTCACGCTGCAGGGGCTGGAGGGCAAGCTGTTCGCGCCCGTGGCGCTGACCATCGTGCTGGCGCTGGGGGCCTCGGTGCTCATCGCCTTCACCGTCGTGCCTGCGCTGGCCTCGCTGCTGCTGCGCTCGCATGGTGGCGATGAACCCTGGCTGATGCGGCGCGTGGCCGGGGGCTTCGAGCGCATGCAGCGCTGGAGCCTGGCCCACCGGCCTGCGGTCTTCGGCATTGCCGGGGCATCGCTGGCCGGGGCGGCCGTGCTCTACCTGTCCGTGGGCAAGACCTTCATGCCCACCATGGATGAGGGCGACATGATCGTGCAGCTGCAAAAGACGCCCTCCATCTCGCTGGCCGCTTCGCTGGACATGGACGGCCGGGTGCAGCGCGCGCTGCTGGAGAAGGTGCCCGAGATCCGCTCCATCGTCGCGCGCACGGGCTCCGACGATCTGGGCCTGGACCCCATGGGCCTGAACGAGACCGATACCTTCCTGGTGCTGCGCCCGCGCGACGAGTGGCGCGGCAGCAAGGAAGACATCGCCGAGGCCATACGCCACGTCATGGAGGGCTTTCCGGGGCTCATCTACGGCTTCACCCAGCCCATAGAAATGCGCGTCTCCGAAATGCTGACCGGCACGCGCGGCGACGTGGCCATCAAGATCTTCGATCCCGACCTGGCGCGGCTGGACACTGCCGCCCAGGCCGTGGCCGCGCGCATGCGCGCGGTGGCCGGGGCCTCCGAAGTCATCGCGCCCAGCAACAGCGGCGTGCAATACCTGCAGGTGGCGCTCAACCGCGCGGCGCTGGGCCAGTCCGGGCTCAGTGGCGATGGCCTGCAGGCGCAACTGCGCGCCCTGGTGGAAGGCGAGCGCATTGGCATCGTGCCCGAAGGCGTGGCGCGCACGCCGCTCATCCTGCGCGGCGGCACGGCGCTGCGCCAGTCGCCCGAAGGCCTGGCCGGGCTGCTGGTGACGGCGGCGGACGGCAGCAACTGGCCGTTGACCTCCCTTGCCACGCTGGCGGCCCGCGACGGCCCCGTGCGCGTGGACCACGAAAACGGCGCACGCTTCGCCGTGGTGCAGGTCAACGTCGAAGGGCGCGACCTGGCCAGCTTTGTGCGAGATGCCCAGGCGGCCGTCGCCGGTGATGCCGGCCTCAAGGACATGCGCATCGTCTGGGGCGGCCAGTTCGAGAACCAGCAGCGCGCCGCCGCACGGCTGGCGCTGGTGGTGCCGCTGGCGCTGGGCGCCATCTTCGTGCTGCTGGTGCTGACCTTCCGCTCGCCCAGGCAGGCGCTGCTGGTCATTGCCAACATCCCGTTCGCGCTGGTGGGCGGCATGGCAGCGCTGAGTGCGGCGGGCGAGTACCTGTCGGTGCCCGCCTCGGTGGGCTTCATCGCGCTGCTGGGCATTGCGGTGCTCAACGGCGTGGTCCTGGTCTCTCACTTCAACAACCTGCTGGCTGCGGGCCAGCCCCTGTCCCAGGTGGTGCGGCACGGCGTGCGCGACCGGCTGCGGCCCGTGCTGATGACGGCCTGCATCACCGCGCTGGGCATGGTGCCGCTGCTGCTGGCCAGCGGGCCGGGCTCGGAGATCCAGCGGCCGCTGGCCATCGTGGTGGCGGGCGGGCTGGTCAGTTCCACGGCGCTGACCCTGCTTCTGCTGCCTTTGCTGTTCGAACGCTTCGGCCTGCCGCGGCGTGAGCGGGAGGCCCGGTCATGAGCACCACCCACACCTCCACCACCTCTCCCCACTGCAGGGCGCAAGGCCTTGCCGGACTCTCTTTCAGGAACATGCCCATGAAACCCCTGCTGCATGCCTGGGCCGCTGCCTTGCTGTGTGCCTGCGCTGTCCAGGCCCAGGCCCAAGGCCATCTGCCGCCCGAGGCCGCCGTGCGCGAGGCCTTGGCCCGCTCTCCTGCCGTGCAGGCGGCCGACGCCGCGCAACGCGGCGCTGCGGCGCGCGCCCAGGCCCTGCGCGCCGGCCCGCATGAAACCGTGGTGCGTGCCAGCGGCCAGCGCCGCTGGGTGCACGACGGCTCGGGCCAGCGCTTTGCCGAAGGGCAGATCGCCATCGAGCGCCCGCTGCGCCTGGGCGGCAAGGCCGAGTCCGATGCTCAGCTTGCCGAAGCGACCCAGGCCGCATCGCGCGTGGCGGCCCAGGATGTGCGGCACGAAGCCGCACGCCAGTTGCTGGCGCTGTGGTTTGCCGCACAGCGCGCAGGCCAGGCGCAGCAGACCGCCCGGGACAATGCCGACGCTGCCGCCGAACTGGCCCGCGTCACCGAACGCAGGCTGCGCGCAGGCGATGCCGCCAGGCTGGACGCCGAACTGGCCGCCGCCGAGCACGCGCGCATGCAGGCCGCGCTGGCAACGGCCCAGGCCGCGTACCAGGCGGCCCAGGCCGACCTGCAGGCGCGTTTTCCGGGCCTGGAGGCTGCGCGGACGAAGGAGGGGGAGGCTGCGCCACCGCTGCTGGATCTGCCACCGCTGCCCGATCTGCCACCGCAGCCACCGGCCCAGCTGCGCCTGCGCTACATAGAGCACAGCCACGAATACCTGCTGGCCCAGGCCGAGGAAACCCTGGCCCTGCGCCAGGCCCGCCGAGCCGACCTGGAACGCCGGCCCGACCCCACCGTGGGCGTGTTTGCCACCAGCGAGCGGGGCGGCAGCGAGCGCATCGCGGGCGTCAGCCTGTCCGTGCCCCTGGGCTCGGTGCACCGCCAGGCCCAGGCAGACCAGGCCCTGGCCGATGCCGACGCCGCGCTGTCCCGCCGCCTGGCGGCCGAGCGCCGCCTGGGCGCGGAGTTCGACGTGCTCTGGAGCCTGCTGGCCGGCAAGCGCACCGCCGCCCAGGCCCAGGCCCGCGCCGCCACGCTGCAGCAGGGCGCCGCTGACCGCGCACTGCGCGCCTACCGCGCCGGTGAATCGGGCCTGACCGAGCTGCTGGCCGTGCGCCGCACCCTGGCCGAAGCGCTGCTGGCCGAACGCCTGGCCCGCAGCGAGGCGCTGGAGGGCGACAGCCGCCTGCGGCTGGATCTGCATGAGCTGTGGGATTTTGATGACTGA
The DNA here is from genome assembly GCF_028401915.1 of Delftia sp. DT-2. Classification (NCBI taxonomy): domain Bacteria; kingdom Pseudomonadati; phylum Pseudomonadota; class Betaproteobacteria; order Burkholderiales; family Comamonadaceae; genus Delftia; species Delftia sp. DT-2. The sequence continues at coordinate 53,383 of NZ_JAQOTI010000014.1, read as the reverse complement.
GTGCGGCTGCAGCCCGCGACAATCCTTGTGCAGCCAATCAACCCCAGCCAATCCATGAAGCCCAGGATCCCTTCCCTCAAGCGACTGCTTGTTCTCTTCACAGTGGTGGTGCCGGCCCTGGCCTGGTGTCTGGTCAAGCCCGTGCGCGTGATGGCCCCCGGGCTGGCCGGCGTGTCCTGCACGGCGGACCGGGTCTGCGTGGATGATGTCTCGCGGCTGGAGCAGGCCAACGCCATGGTGGAGGAGGCCCGTGGATTCCTGGCGGCGCGCCTGGGCACGGCTCCGCACCGGCCCCGGGTGGTGTTCTGCGCCACCCAGGCCTGTGCGGACAGCTTCGGCCTGGGCGCGCGCTCTGCCATGAACCTGGCGGGCCTGGGCACGGTCATAGGCCCCAGGGCCTGGACCGCCTACTACCTGCGCCATGAACTCATCCACCAGGTGCAGAGTGAGCAACTCGGCGTCGCCCGCATGCTGCTGCGGCCCGCATGGTGGACCGAAGGCATGGCCTATGACCTCAGCGGGGACCCGCGCCCCGTGCTCGCCGAGCCCTGGCAAGACTACAGAGCCAGATTCCGGGCATGGCATGCCCGGGCTGGCGACGCGGGGTTGTGGACTGCGCCGCTCTAGGGCCGACCACCGCCCAGCGTCGCAATCAACTGCCCATACATGGCGTCCACGGCCGCCGAGCCCTGCGAGGCCTTGCTGCGCAGGGCCGACACTTCCATGGACACCAGCGGCGGCAGCTCGAAGCCGGCCGGCAGGTTCTGCAGCACCTGCAGGTGCGGGGGCACGCTGCAGCGCGTGAACACGGCCACGGCCAGGCCGCTTTCCACGGCGGCCAGCTGGCCGGCCAGGCTGGAGCTGTGATAGACCACGCGGTGCGCGCGCCGCTGGGCCGCCAGGCTGGACAGCGCGGCCGTGCGCGCCAGGCTGGCGGCCTCGTAGACGGCAATCGGCAGGGGATTCTTCCTCCACACCTCGTGCTGCGGCGCGCCCACCCAGACCAGGGGCTCGTGGAACAGCAGGCGCCCGCGCTGGGGCCTGTCGCGCGAGACCAGGGCCAGGTCCAGCGTGCCGCGCCCCACTTGTGGGATGAGTGCAGTGGACTGCTCGCAGGTCAGCTCGATCTCCACGCCCTGGTAGCGGCCTGCGAAGCTGCGCAGCACGGGCGTCAGATAGGTGGATGCGTAGTCGTCCGGCACGCCCAGCCGCACGCGCCCAGACAGGTCGGGGCCGAACAGCGCCTGCTGCGCCTGGGCCTGCAGCTCCAGCATGCGCCGGGCATAGCCCAGCAGCTCCGCGCCGGCGGGCGTCAGTTGCAGATGGCGCGGGCCGCGCAGCAGCACGGGCCGGCCCAGGGCGGTCTCCAGCTTCTTGATCTGCATGCTCACGGCGGCCTGTGATCGGTGCAGCAGCGGCGCGGCAGCCGAGAGCGAGCCCGCATCCACCACGGCTACCAGGGCACGCAGCCAGTCGATCTGCAGGTCGGGGTGGTTCACAGCACGCTCCATGGATTCGAATATCGAATACTAAACCTGCAAACTATTTGCTTTACGAGAATTTACTGCCACGAGACGATCGCGGCCATGCAAGACAGAACCCATTCCTTACAGGCCGCATCCGTAGCCTCCACCGCGCCCGCTCCCGCGCCCGCACAAGCCGCTCCCACAGCGCAGGAGACGCGCGGCCAGTGGCTGATGATCGCGGGCGGCGTGCTGCTGGGCACCGTGGGCGTATTTGTGGAAGAGGCCCGCCAGCACCCGTTGGTCACCGTGCTGTTTCGCTGCGCCTTCGGCGCGCTGGCGCTGCTGGCCTGGGGCCTGGCCACGGGCCGCGTGCGGGAGCTGCGCGTGCGCGGCAGAAGCTGGGCGGTGGTGGTGGCCACGGGCCTCCTCATGGTGCTGAACTGGGCGCTGTTCTTTGCCGCCATACCGCGCACCTCCATTGGCGTGGCCACCATCGTGTTCCACATCCAGCCGGTGTGGATCATGCTGTTCGGCACCCTGGTGCTGCGCGAGGCCGTGGCGCCACGGCAGGTGGCGGCCATGCTGGCGGCGTTGCTGGGACTGGTGTTGACCACGGGGCTGCTGGGTGGCGATGCGGCGGCCTGGGGACCGGACCATGTGTCCGGACTGCTCATGTGCCTGGCCGGCTCGCTGTGCTATGCGGCCGTGACCATCCTGGCCAAGACCGAGAAAGTGGTCACGCCGTTTGCGCTGGCCTGGTGGCAATGCGCGGTCGGCACCGTGCTGCTGCTGTGGGTGCCGCTGGTTCATGGCTGGCCGCAGGCGCCGTCATCCTGGGCCTGGCTGGCAGGGCTGGGTGTGCTGCACACCGGCCTGGCCTACGCCATCCTTTTTGCGGGCATGGCGCGCCTCACGCTGGGCCGCATCGCCGTGCTGCAGTACGTCTATCCGTTGACGGCCATCGTGCTGGACTGGGCCGTCTACGGGCGCGCGCTGGGCGCTGTGCAACTGGCCGGTGTGGGCCTGATGGCCGGGGCGCTGCTGGTGGTCAAGGCCCGACAGCTGCGATGAGCCGTGCGGGCGATGAGCCGTGCGGGCCTTGTGCGCAGGGCCTACTCCTTGCCCAGCGCCTTGTACTGTTCGTACAGCTCGTCGGCCAGCCGGCGCAGGGCGCGGCCTATGGCGGCGTACTCGTACTCGTTGAGGTTGGCCAGCGAGGCGCGGCCCGAGGGGCGATCGGAGCCGAAGCCCCGGCCCGGCAGCAGCACGATGCCGGTCTCATCGGCCACGCGGAACAGCATGTCGCCCGTGGACGACTGCTGCACCGCCCATTGCGAGAAGGCCTCGCCGTAGAGCCGGCAAGTGACGTTCTGCAGATCGATCAGCGTGTAGTAGTTGACCGAGTTGGGGTTCTCCAGCGGGGGCATGCCCAGCTCGCGGTACAGCGTGGCCTCGCGGCGGCGGATCAGTTGCTTGAGCGCCTGCTTGTAGGCGTCCGCTTCATCCATGAGCGCAAACAGCGAGAACAGCACCATCTGCACCTGCTGCGGCGTGGACAGGCCGGCCGTGTGGTTCAGCGCCACCACGCGGCTGTCGGCCACCAGGCGGTCGATGAACTTGAGTGAGCGCACATCGGGCAGCAGCGAGCGGTAGCGGTGGTCCAGCGCCTTCTTGGCGGACTCGGGCAACTGCGACAGTGCATGGTCGAACACGTTGTCCTTGTGCGCCGCGATCACGCCCAGGCGCCAGCCCGTGGCCCCGAAATACTTGGAGAACGAATACACCAGCAGCGTGTTCCGGGGGCAGACCGAGAACAGCGACTGGAATTCATCGGCAAAGGTGCCGTAGACATCGTCGGTCAGGATCAGCAGGTCGGGCCGCTGCTCGGCCACGATGGCGCGCACGCGGTCCAGGCTGCGCTGGTCCATCTTCACGGACGGCGGGTTGCTGGGGTTCACACAGAAGAAGATCTTGACGTCCGGGTCCTTGAGCTTGTCCAGCTCGGCGTCGGAGTACTGCCAGCCGTTGTCGGGGTCGGCGTGGATGGGCACTTCCTTGAGGTCGTACTGGGCCAGTTCGGGAATCTCGATATACGGCGTGAACACCGGCATGCCGATGGCCACCTTGTCGCCGGCCTTGAGCAGGCCGCTGATGCGCAGGCTCTCGAAGATATAGGCCATGGCCGCCGTGCCGCCCTCGACCGCGAACAGGTCCACCGACTCGGGCGGCACGGCGCCGCCTGCCATCTCGCGCACGATGTACTGGCGCACGATCTGCTCGCTCACGGTGAGCATGCGCGGCGGCACGGGGTAGTTGCAGCCCAGGATGCCGTCCACCATCTCATGCAGGAAGGCGGCGGGGTCCAGCCCCAGCTGGTCGCGCACATAGCTGAGCGACTTGCCCAGGAACTTCACGCCCTCCTGATCGCGGTGCTCGGCGATGAAGCGCTCGAAGCGGCCCTCGATGCCGTCGAGCTTGGCCAGCCCGCCCACGCCCACCGTCATGTAGGAATACGACAGCTCCGACTCCGCCGCCGCGAACAGCCCCAGCCGGAAGAACGCCCGGCGCGGCGTGGTCGCCAGGAAGTTGGGATTGCCGCGCCCCGCATTGAGCATGAGGCGGTTGGCCTTGCCCGAGGCCACCTTGATCAGCTCGTCCTTGAGTTCGAACGGGCTCAAATTCGCCAGACTCCGATAATCCTTGCTCATTGCGCAGCTCCTTGTGATGGTCCTTGGTGGTCCTTGGGAAGAGATCAGGGGTGGTCAGGCGAAGGCGATGACCAGCGGGCCCAGCAATGTGAGGAACACATTGGCCAGCGCATAGGTGATCGCAAACGGTGCCGTGGGAATCGAGTTGCCGGCCTTGTCCAGAATCTCGCCGAACGCCGGGTTGGCGCTGCGCGCGCCCGACAGCGAGCCTGCGAACACGGCCACGTTGTCATAGCGCAGCACGTACTTGCCGAACAGCATGGCGATCAGCAGCGGCACGATGGTCACCACCACGCCCAGCAGGAACAGCGTCAGGCCCTGCTGCATCACCGTGGTCACGGCCTGCTGGCCGGACTGCAGGCCCACCATGGCCACGAAGCCGGCCAGGCCCAGGTCGCGCAGCAGCGTGGAGGCGGCCGTGGGCATGTTGCCGAAAGTGTGCTTGCGGCTGCGCCACCAGCCGAACAGCAGGCCCGCCAGCAGGGCGCCGCCGCCGCTGCCCAGCGTGATGGGAATGGAGCCCAGGCGCAGCACCAGCAGCCCGATCAGCAGGCCCACCGTGATGCCCAGGCCGTGGAAGACAAAGTCCGTCTTGTCGCTGGGCACGATGATGGGGCCCACCGACTGCGCAGCCTTTTGCACATCCTGCGGCGTGCCGAACAGCGTCACCACGTCGCCCGGCATGACCATGGTGGCCGGCGCAATCGGCACCGGCGTGCCTGCGCGCATCAGCGCCACGGCATACACGCCGTGCTTGAAGTCCTGCGACAGGCTGTCCAGGATGTCCTTCACGCTGCGGTTCAGGTACTGGCTGTTGGAGATGGCCACGTCGCGCCGCACCATCACCACGTCCATGCCCTCGGCGCCCTGCAGCTCCTCGCCCACCGAGGCGCCCAGCGCCACCACGGCCGCGCGCCGGCCCACCAGCAAGATGATGTCGCCGGCCTCCAGCGCCAGGCTGCCGTCCACGCCCACCATCGCGTTCCTGCGCTGTATGCGCTCCACCGTCACCGTGCCGCCGTTGGCGGTGGCGCTGGCCTCCAGCTCCGCCACGGTGCGGCCCGCCTGTCCCACGCGGAAAATGCGCCCCACCAGATCCGGCACGGCCGGTGACTCGCCGGTTCCGTACACGCGCACGCCCTTGAGCAGCTCCTGCTCGGCCTGGATCGCGTCCTCGCGGATCTTGCGGCCCGTCAGCCACTGCAGCACGTTCACGCACATGATGATGGCGCCGAAGGAGCCGAAGATATAGGTCACCGCATAGCCGATGGCCACATTGGCCTGCATGCGCTGCACCTCGTCGGGCGCCAGCCCCAGCTTCTCGATGGCCGAGCCCGCCGTGCCGATGATGGCCGACTGCGTCAGCCCGCCCGCTGCCAGCCCCGCCGCCAGCCCCTTGTCCAGATGGAACACCCGGGCGATCACCACCACCGTGACCAGCCCCGACACGGCCACCACCAGGGCCATCAGGATCTCCTTGACCGACTGCCGCCCCAGCGAGCGGAAGAACTGCGGCCCGCTCTCGAAACCCACGGCATAGATGAACAGCGCGAACAGCACCGCCTTGATGCCCGAATCAATGGTCACCCCCACCTGGCTGATCAGCACCGCCGCCAGCAGCGACCCCGCCACGCCCCCCAGCTGGAACGACCCGAACCTGAACTTGCCCACCCAGTAACCGAGCGCCAAGGCCGCAAACAGCGCGATTTCCGGAGCCTGATGAAAGATGCTTCTGAGAAAGTCCACAGCCACCTCTGCTTCTGGGTTGAGGTCCACGGCGGTGCAAGGCAACGGAAGCGGCTGCCTCAGGAGGGCAGGGGGGATTGCGTGCGCGTGGACTGGGAAACGGCGAGTCGCTATTGGAAATAGCTATCGAAAATACTTCTGCACAAATGATTGTGACCAAGAATTATTCAATCGAATATGGCTATTTCATTGGCTTCTTTGGGTAAATCCTTGTTGAGAACAGAGCCACTATTCACGACAAAGACCAACGGCAATGTAGGACTGCGCCGTCAGCAAAAGCGGATACATATACAGGCCTGCCTTGCATGCAGGCCATGGGCGCCAGTTTTCGGATGAAACCTATTGGCAGCGAGATGAATTCATCAATTACGCATCTCGCGACCAGATGAGGTGGAGCTCTCCATCCACAAAACCGGCGCTCACCGCTTGCGACTGGCGCAGCCGAAGGGCTCCTGCCGCTTCCGAGGCCACGTAGGAGCCAAGCAGCTTCCTGGCAGCAGCAAGTCCCTTCTCCCACTCGCTTCCCACGACTTTGTGCGGCAACTCGAAGTGAGGGTCGTCGGACATGAATATGTCATCGCACGCCCAGTCCGGGTCCTGCGGGTCGTAGGTCGGGCAGCCCACAATCTGGAGCTCGTGCGATGTGGGCGAGTCATACAGATTGAAGTGGAATGCTGCGATTCCTTCTGGCAGATCGCCGGACAGTGTTTGGTCGACCCATTGGGAAAATTACTTTTTCAATTGCTTTCATGGTTTCAATATTCTGATGCAATGTGGATCAAAAAATCTTTCCATCATATAGGGAAGTCTGAAAGAAAGAATCGATTTGCATGCTTCAAAAAATATCCGGCTCCGGCACAGCCCGCCCAAAGCCCGTCTCCAGAAAATCAAAATTTTGGATAGATTGGTACATCGTCTGGAGAATGCCATGAGCCGAAACACATCCGTGGCCCTGGGGCCGCACTTCACGGAATTCATTGATGCCCAAGTCCAAGGCGGGCGCTATGGCTCCGCCAGTGATGTGGTCAGAGCCGGGTTGCGGCTGCTGGAAGAGCACGAAATCAGGGTGAAGGCATTGCAAGAGGCTCTGAACGCTGGCCGTCAGTCCGGCGAGCCGCGCCCGTTTGACAGCGAAGCGTTTTTGAGCCGCATGCACGCAAAGCATGGCTAAGCCCTACCGACTGTCGCCGCTGGCCGAAGCCGATCTGGAGGAAATCTGGCTCTACACGCTCATGCACTGGTCGGTTGAGCAGGCAGGCTCCTGCCTTCGCAACCTTGTGGAGACATTCGAGGGATTGGCCAAGAGCTCGAAGCAGGCCCAGCAGGCCGGCGCCCAGTACCAGCCAATGCTCGCCGGCAAGGCCGGGCCGGTTCCTGTTCCCCTGCCATGAGCGTGGGCGCCAGGGCGACGGCGGTCCGGCCCGGGCGCCTGCGCCAAGGGTAGGCGTATTACGACGCACAGGAAGGTGTTGGCCCGATGGCTGTACCGAGGGCCACACCGCATCCTGAAGGCGTTACGGACCAATGCCCCACCATGAACACAGAACTGCTGGACCCCCCACGTACCGAACCGGCCGCTGGCGCAGCCACGCTTGAGCCTTCTTTCCTGCATGTGCCGCTCTACGAGCGCCTGGCCAACCATCTGCCCACCGAACAGGAGCGCCAGGCTGCTGCGGACTTCCTGCACGGCGTGATCGCCGAGACCTCTGCCGATGCCGATGGCCTGCCGGACAACCCGGAGCACCTGACCGACTGGATGCGTGCCAATGTCGAGAAAGTGCACGCCCAGTACCAGGCCTACCTGGCAGAGCGCAAGGCGGGTGCGGCACGCCGCTACTTCGGCAACCGCGCCCATGCGCTGTACTTCCTGCGCAATGTGGCCCCTACCAAGCTGGTGGACGGTTCCTGGCTTTACGGCCTGTGCGCGCATGCGGGCAACTCACGCATGTCGGACCTGGTCACCACCTATGTGGAAGAACTGGGCGACGGCATGGCCGACAAAAACCACGTCAAGCTCTACCGGGAACTGCTGGCCAGGTATGGCCTTGACCCCGTGGAGGACCTGCCCGACGACCTGTACCGGCAGGGGCTGGTACAGCTGGCGCTGGGCTGGAATGCGCAGCAGTTCCTGCCCGAGATCGTGGGATTCAACCTGGGCTATGAGCAATTGCCGCTGCACCTGCTCATCACCGCCTACGAACTCAATGAACTGGGAATAGATCCCTATTACTTCACGCTGCATGTCACCGTGGACAACGCCGACACCGGCCATGCCCGGCGCGCCTGCATTGCCGCCTGGGAAAACGCGCCGCGCATTGACGATGGCGGCGAATACTGGCGCCGCGTACGCGCAGGCGCCCGGCTGGCAGACACGGGCACCAGCACGCTGGACGTGATCCGGTCGTTCGAAATCGAAGCTGAGGTGGTGCGCATCCTGGCGCGCAAATCGCCTTCCGGGCATGGCGCGCACTCGGACTTCTGCAAGGTGGCCGGCCGCAGCGTCAATGACTGGCTGTCCCGTGCGCAGGACATGCCTGCCTTCCTGGGCGCGCTGGAGCAGGCACGCTGGATACAACGCAACCGGCCTGCGGAGGAAAGCCGCTTCTGGCAGCTGCTGCAGGGCGAGCGGGCAGAGATGTTCGGTGTTTTCTCTCCCTATGAGCTGCAAGTCATTCATGACTGGCTGCGGGGGCCGGCCAGTGCAGATGGCGCCTCCTTCGAAGCCGTGGCCGCGCCCGGCAAACCGGCGCGGCGCATGAGCTTTCGCGTGGCCGAGCGCCTGCGCACATCCCGTGGCGCGCGGCCGGACCCGGGCCGCAGCGCGCAGGAACTGGACACCGACCTGATGCTCTTCGAGCAGCGCTACCCCACGCTCGATCCAGCGGCCCAGCATGAGTTGCTGGTACAGGCCATGTCACCGGGCCTGCACTGGACGCCCCTGGGCCTGCGCGCCACCCGCCTGTTCCTGGGCCGGTAGGCCATTCGACCCCTCTTTACCTCCCCGGGAAAAATCATCTGGTCATTGGGCAAGACTGGCTTGCTCTTTGACCCATTCCCGGCTTTTGCCTCGCACACACCAGGCGGGATTCTTTACCCAGTCTGTAAAATAAATAGTGGGGTGGTCTTTAAGAATATTGCAGCGTGTATAGCCTAATTTTGGCATGGCATAGTATTGAAAAGGAGTTATTACAAGAAGACAAGTAATCATGATCACTACTCCCGTGATTGTGGTAATAGTGAAAATGCGCTCTGAGATTTTCAGGATACTTGATCTGCAAGGAATTGATTTTTGTACAAGAAAAATAATTCCTGTGAGTGAAATTATTGGGAAATACGCCACAAGCAAACTGGATGGTGTAATTCTTACCGATGGAGCGGAATTTTTTAGATCAATTATTGTGTTTAGAAATGAATATTTCGTACTCCATATTGATAGTGCTGAAGCCAATAGAAGGGAAGGAATGCCATGGATTAAAGATTTTCTGAACTTTGTCAGATTATTTTTTTCCACTTTAATATCCATATTTTTCGATTAATAGGTGCCAGAAGATTGCTGGACTGCACCGAGCGTTTGTCTCTGTTTTCTTCTTTTACTTATGTTGCTTAACTCTCTCAGGTTGCTGGCGCTATCTCTGATTTCCCTTTGGCATACCGCCATACGCCTTGGACGACATTTCACCGAGATCCATGGTCTGAATCATTGGGCAGGCGAGCTTGCTCATTGACCCATTCCCGGCTTTTGCCTCGCACACACCAATCGGGATTTTTGACCCAGTCAGTGAAATATATGGTGGGATGATCTTCCAGAATGTTGCACCGCGTATAACCAAGCTTTGGCATGGCATAGTATTGCAGAGGGGTGACGACAAAGAAACAGAGAAGCACAACGCCAGTCCCTGTGAATACAGAGAAGGCAAAGATACGCTCCGCTATTTTTAAAGTGCGCTCTTTGCAGGGAATTGATTTCTGTATCATGGCAATAATTCCTGTGACTGCAATTACTGGGAAATATACAATTGCCAGATGAAGGGGTGTAATTCTCACTGACGCAGAAGAATTTTTTAAGTCAATGATGGTGTTGAGAAAGGAGTATTTGATGCTCCAGATTGATAGAGCCAAAATCAGTAAAAATGATGGAATACTCCATATTAGAGATTTTCTGATTTGGGCTATGTCTGTCGCTTGCATTTGAGTTCCTGTTAATTTTTTGATAGGCGCTAGCCTATTGATGGATTAGGGTGAACAGGTACACGTCATTGGTCAGTATGGGATGATCTGATATTCATCCGCCACCTATGCTGTGACGAATGACCAGATTCAAGCGCTTGGCTTAATGTCTAAGGAAACTCGAAGGACCTGCGGGAGCCTGCGAGGAGTCGTTCTAGTACATAGGGAGTCAAACTATGCGGAATAGGCAAAGTACTGCATGCCTTGTGGTATGTGCCTTTTATTTATGGATTTGAATCAGTGCTACCGGCTAGTCGGGCTTGCTGTTTTACCCACTCTCGGCTTTTGCCACGCACGCACCAGTCAGGATTTTTCACCCAATCTGAATAGTAAATATTTGGGTGGCCGTTTAATATATTGCAACGGGTATAGCCCAGTTTTGGCATGGCATAGTGCTGCAAAGGAGTAATGATAAAAAGACAAAAGAGCATAAGTAAAATACCGGAAAATATAGAAGTTTTTAAAATCCGCTCCGGAATTTTTGTTATGTCTGCCTTGCATGGAATTGCCTTTTGTATCATGATGGTAATTCCTGAAGCTGAAATGATTGGTGCGCATAGTGCAAGCAAATCGGATGGCGTTATTCTTATTGTTGGAGATAGATTTCTCAAGTCATATATTGTTTCAAGAAGAGAATATTTTATACTCCAAATTGATATGATCAGCATCAATAAAAAAGACGGTATACTCCATATCAAAGATTTGCGGATTAGACTGAGGCTTCTATCTTTCATCTGACTGATTAATAAATTATTCGATGAAAAGCGTAAGAAAAATTGCCTGACTATTATGGTTGGGATGTTTATTTTTTCGTTTCACTGTTGCAGTGAAAATCTTCTGGGATTTTGACGTTGTCATTAAGATTCAGTACCTCTGTATGCATAGAAAAAGCACATAACCACCATTTGCTAAATCTCCACGGCGAACGGTCATGGTAAAGCGCTTGGCTCGGCGTTTGCGTTGAAAAGGAATGATGCTTAGGTATTCAGCGAAGAGTTGTTCTTAAACGCATGCAACGACATTACGCTGATAGGATAAGAAGGGAGTAGGCCTTATGATCTGCACTTTTCTGTTTATGGATTTAGCGCGGTGCTACTGTCTAGGCGGGCTTGCTCATTGACCCATTCGCGGCTTTTGCCACGCACACACCAGGCGGGATTCTTTACCCAGTCTGTAAAATAAATGGTGGGGTGGTCTTTCAGAATGTTGCAGCGGGTATAGCCTAGTTTGGGCATGGTGTAGTAATGCAAAGGCGCTATGATAAGAAATGCGATAGCTATAGAAATCACATTGACGCCAACGGAAAATATGGAAATATATTCAAAAATTTTAAGTACTTGCTTTTTCAAAGGAATTGCGTTGGCAATAACTGCCACTACCATTGTCAATGGAATTGCCCAGAAGGTCATTACTAGAGTAAATAGTGGTGTTACTCTGACGACTGGCGAGAGAACAAAGATATCTCTAATATCCGGTATGATACTTTCGTGTATAAGGTACACATTGAAAATGAGTAGCGCAATGGAAAAAGGAATGATCCAGATAGTATTTTTTCTGTTGTTCTTTACGCGATCTTGCATTGTGTATTCCTGGTTGCAAATTTTTGCTGCAAACTCTGCACGACAAGACTGCTTGGTCTCTGATCAGTAAATTTGAGCTAATTGTCTGCAAATATAGTCGCCGCAGTTTTCGCGTTCAGAAAAGTACGGTTGCCTTATTTTTTCAGATGGGCTTGTTCATTGACCCATTCCCGGCTTTTGCCGCGCACGCACCAATCCGGATTCTTTACCCAGTCCGTGAAATATATGGTGGGATGATCTTCCAGAATGTTGCAGCGGGTATAGCCCAGTTTTGGCATGGCATAGTATTGAAAAGGCGTAATTGCAAAAATACAAAAAAACATAATAAAAACTCCAACGGCTATGGCGGATAAAAAAATACGCGTTGGGATTTTCATGGCGTCTTCTGTACAAGGGACTGATTTTTGTATTGCAATGATAATTCCTGTGATTGAAATTATTGGCACACACAACGCAATTGGATCAAATGGTGTGATTCTTACTGATGGCGCGAGTTTATTCAAATCATTTACGGTTTCGCATAGAGAATAGAAAATACTCCAAATTGACATTGCTAGAAGCAGCAGAAAAAGTGGAATACTCCATATTAGTGATTTTCTGATTTCGGTTAAATTTCTTTTGTCCATTTCAAGACTAATCAATTTTTGCGATTAATAGGGGATAGTAAATTTTTAGGATGGTTCTGGGGTATTTCTTTGATCTCTGTTGTTTCATGATTGCCACTCAACTGTTCTGTGACGAGAGCGTCAGTATTAACGCGGTATATGCCAGAAGGTGTGCTGTTTGTCAAAATTTTTAGTGAAGTAATAACATTTTTCTTTATTTCCCAACTTTTATCGATTCTATTTAAAGCTATCCCGGTAAAAAATACCATTAAGGCCATGGCACCTAAAGAAAAAACAGCAATAGTAGTCACGCTTGCGACAAAAATTCCCGCGCCTATACCAACCATCGTCGCCAACCCAGCCTTGACCGCCTCCACTCCAATCCCTCCCACCAGGTCATGCATGGTCTTCTCATCATTGAAGATGAAGTCCAATGTCTCCACGCCGATACCCACGACCAAGCTCAAGATGAAGCCCCCTCTGGCCACGCCCTGAAGGCCGCGCATGCCCAGGCCCATCTGGACCATGCGGGGATTGGTGGTGAGAAAGCGCGTGCCCTGCAGCAGATTGCCGCGAAACCCGGCTCGGCCCGTGATGATGATATAGGTGCCTTTGGGCGTCGCCTTGACATAGGTGCGCGCACCGGCAAGGCGCAATGCAATCAGCGTTCTGGTGAACAGGTACGCGTCATTGGCCAGCATGGAGGCGGGGATGGTCCAGGGTTTGCCGGCATTGGGGCTGGCCGTCTGCGTCCAATACTTGCCCAAGGCGCTTTGGGCCAGTATGGCTCGCAGGCTGGCCTCCAGGCGCGGGTCATTGCGCGACCTGTCTTGCAGGACGCCTACGAACTCTTGCGGCGTGAGCACCACCACGTCCACCTGCTGACTGTCCATGGCGCGGGTGATCTGCCTGTTGAAGGCCTTTTCATAGCTGATATACGGGCGGGTGAGATCTGTGGATGTTGCCATGGCCTGCAAGCGAATGGTTAATGGAATGAATAAGGAAATGGTGGTTTGCCAAATGCCAGAAAAATCACAAACGCAGGCCTCCCATCAGGCCTGTGGGAAATCAGGTCAGATCAAGGTGTAAGAGTGGGAATTGCGCGTTCGCAATCATTCCCAAGGCCAATGTCAATCAATGGCCTGAGAATTCCGTTGTGGGAGTCCGGCTATTTGATTTCTTGGGTATCTGGAAGTCAAGCAGAAAGGCTGGTGGCTGATTATTTTCAGATTATTCCTAGATGCATATACGAGATGCATGCCTTGCGTGCAAGCGATATGGACTGCGTAATGAGGAAGGGGCGGCTATACAGGTTTGCCAGTCAGGGCAGCCATTTGCCCCGGTGGACGCAGGCCAGCCGGTACCGCCCTGCTGCGGGGCCTTTGCGGCCACAGGCACGACATCGTGGCGAGACGCGTAAGGACAGGAAGACCCGGTACAAGCAAACCGCGCGCGGAGGGCAGCCGCTCAATATCATCGAGTGCTGACCGAGCAGGATGCACCGAGAACCGTGCAGCGCAAGGAAATTTGAGGCCAAGCCCCGTCCAGTCGCCACAGCGAGCACTGAATGGGCCCGCATGCGCTTTTCCATCACCCGCTGGCCGATCGAATGGCGCCTGTACTGGTGGGGCTGGCCTGCAAGCGTATCTTCCTGCGCCACTGACAGTGGTTGTACTGGGCACGGTGCCGGTGCCGGGCGGTGTTCGCCTCTGGGCTTGCGCGCTACACGCCTGTTCCTGGGTCAGTAGGCCATTCGACCGTTTTCACTTATCCGGGAAAATCATCTGATCATTTGGCAATACGAGCTTGCTCATTGACCCATTCCCGGCTTTTTCCACGTACGCACCAGTCGGGATTCTTTACCCAGTCTGAAAAATAAATGTTTGGATGCCCTTCTAATATATTGCACCGGGTATATCCTATTTTTGGCATGGCATAGTACTGCAAAGGAGTGATAACAATGAGGCAGAAAAGCATAAGAAAAATCCCTGTGAATACAGAGATTACTAAGATACGCTCTGTTTTCTTTAAGGTACTTTCCTTGCAAGGAATTGCTTTCTGGATCAGCATGGAAATTCCTGTGATGGCAATCAATGGAAAATATGCGCCAAACAAATCGCCGGGAGTAAATCTTACAGATGGAGCAGAATTTTTCAAGTCACTAATGGTTTCTAGAAAAGAGTATTTGGTATTCCAAACTGATAAAGCCAAAACAAATAAAAATGATGGAATGCTCCAGAGCAAAGATTTTCGAATTTCAGTTAGATTTTTCATTTTTATATCAAAATTCGTTAATTTTTCCTGCTAATAGACGTTAGTAAGTTTTTTGCATATGCAGAGCTTTCTATTGTTTCACAGCCGCTGTTAAATGATTCTGAGGCGATGGCATTGGTATTGATTCGATATATGCCAGGATTAGTGTTATCTGTTGATATCTTTAATGCTTCAATTACGGTCTTTTTTATTTTCCAATTTTCATCTATTTTATTCAATACGAAACTGGATAAGAATACCGCTGCAACCATGAGGCTTAAAGGAAGAATAGCAATGGTTGTTACGCCCGCAACTATCATTCCCGTGCCAATACTCATACCAACCATCGTAGCTAGACCTGCCTTGGCCGCCTCTACTCCAATACCACCTACCAGATCATGCATGGTCTTCTCGTCGTTGAAGATATAGTCCAATATCTCGACACCGACGGCAACGACCACGCTCAAGATGAAGCCCCTCTGGCAATGCCCTGAAGACCGCGCATGCCCAGACCCATCTGGACCATGCGGGGATTAGTGGCAAGAAAGCGCGTGCCCTGCAGCAGATTGCCGCGAAACCCGGCTCGGCCCGTGATGATGATATAGGTGCCTTTGGGCGTCGCCTTGACATAGGTGCGCGCACCGGCAAGGCGCAATGCAATGAGCGTTCTGGTGAACAGGTATGTGTCATTGGCCAGCATGGAGGCGGGGATGGTCCAGGGTTTGCCGGCATTGGGGCTGGCCGTCTGCGTCCAATACCGGCCCAGGGCGCTTTGGGCCAGGATGGCGCGCAGGCTGGCCGCCAGGCGCGGGTCATTGCGCGACCTGTCTTGCAGGACGCCTAGGAACTCTTGCGGCGTGAGCACCACCACGTCCACCTGCTGGCTGTCCATGGCGCGGGTGATCTGCCTGTTGAAGGCCTTTTCATAGCTGATATACGGGCGGTTGAGATCGGCGGATGTTGCCATGGCCTGCATGCGAATGGTTAATGGAATGAATAAGGAAATGGCGGTTTGCCAAATGCCAGAAAAATCACGAACGCAGGCCTCCCATTAGGCCTGTGGTGAATCAGGCCCGATCAGGTATCAGAGTGGGAATTACGCGTTCGCAATCATCCCCAAGGCCAATGTCAATCAGTGGTCTGGGTATTCCTTTGGGGTAGTCCTGCTATTTGATTTCTTGGGTATCTGGAAGTCAAGCAGAAAGGCTGGTGGCTGATTATTTTCAGATTATTCCTAGATGCATGACTTGCGTGCAGGCGATATGGGTCTTGGAATGGGGAAGAGGGCGGTGATAAAGCCTTGCCAGTCAGGGCAGCCATTTGCCCCGGTGGACGCAGGTCAGCCGGCACCGCCGTGCTGCGGGCCTTTGCGGCCACAGGCACGGCTCCGTGGCGATGCCGTCATGAAGACCCGGTACGAGGAAACCGCGCGCAGCGGGCTGGCGGTCCATATCATCGAGTGCTGCGCGGGCCTGGCGGCGCAGCCCCAAGGGCAACAGCCGGCCGCCATCATCCAGCCCGGTCACAACCTCGTATATCCATGACAGCCAGTGAAAGATTGAAGGCTTGGACGACGCATCAAGCGCGATGGCGTCACCCTGTGGTTTGCCTGCAAGAGCTCCCAGACACCCTGGTACGGTAGGGCCTGCTCACACTAATGTGGGGTCGCGAAGCTGCCTGCCAGCCCGCCAATCAAGGCGCGGCCCACACGCACAAGGAGCGCAACGCCGAGTGGCGGGCTGGCAGGCAGCTTCCCTTCGGGTTGCTCGGCTGCGGGGCCGTCTGCGGCGTTGCACGCGCTTGCAAGGCACGGGCCTTGCTGCGCACGTACGCCTTGCATACGACCCCGCAGCCGGGCAACGCGATCCCCAGATTAGTGTGAACAGGCCCTAAGACCCTGGGCGCCTTCGTAGTCGCCTACGCCCTGAGCCCCATCGACCTGATCCCCGATTTCATCCCCGTGCTGGGCTATGTGGATGACGTCCTGCTGCTGCCCGCGCTGATCTGGCTCACCGTGCGGCTGCTTCCCCCGGCCGTGCTGGCCGACAGCCGCCAGCAGGCCGAGGCCTGGATGCAGGTCCAGGGCCGCAAGCCCCGAAGCCTTGCCGGAGTCGCCCTGGTGGGCGTCTGGCTATGCGTTTGCGTGGTGGCCTTCCTGTTGTTCAGAGGGTGCTGGGGTCTCTGAGCGCGGCGCCTTGCCGTGCTGAGTGGCGGCGGGCGGGCAACACAAGGATGCGGGAGCTGCGCCTGAGCGCTGTATCATCTCTCCCAGGTGCTGAACACACCTTCACAGGCGGACCGCCACACTCCCGAAAGCAGTGGCTTTTTCACGTTCATACGATTCGTGCGCTTGCGCGCACGCGTTTTATGGCCGGGTAGCGCGCAGCTATACAAGACTCTTCGGGGGAAATCTGCGGGCGGCCCTGTGACCGTGTTCAAGTACCCGGCCACCTCTCTGAACAGGAGGTGTAGTTGGACGAACTCACAGGAGGCCTTATGGCTGCTTTCTTTGCGGGCGTGTCAATGCCCGAACCCTCTCCCAGTCCTTTGCATGGCCCCTTGCTTCTAGCGCATGGGCATTCCTTTGCTTCAGTCGCCAAGCGCGCTCATTGAGGAGTTGCCATGCTGTACTTTCAACTTTCCGAGCCGGAGTACAACAGCCTCCGGCGCGTGCAGGATCAGTTGGGGCTGATTTCCAGTTTGATTATTGGTGCTTATCCGGGGCATGCCTTGGAGCCGGTGACTCCTGGACAATTGCTGGCGTTTATTCAGGCGCAGGAAGAGGCGCTTGAGGGGGTGATGGGGGGAGTGAGTGAGCGCGGGGTGGTGCGGGGGACAGATTGACTGCAGTGCTGCACTGGGAGGCCACGCTTGAGATGCGTGGCTTTTCTGGGCGGTTTGAGGCTGCTAGCGGGGTTTGGAGCACGTAGAGAGCTGGTCTGTTGAGGACTTTTCTCTGCCAGGAGCAGTCACTCCATCACTGGACTTTGGCGACTTATAACTGGCATCAATCTCAAATTTTTAGGTTTGCCTAAAAAGCGTGATGGTGATTGCTGACTCTCATATTTTGGCTAGATTCGTTCTTGTAAGAATGTCGACCGTTTTAGCGTTTCGTTTAAATCAAGTTAGCTTTGAAAGGGTTTCAATGTCAGCTCCGAAAATAAGTTTGAATAATCTTGGGGAATACATGAATGCAAATCCGGCAAGAAGGAGGCGCATCATCGAAGATTGGATTGCCCTGAAGGAATTTATTGCAGCTCTATACTCCGATAATACGCGGATGAGGTTTTGGCTTTATGGTTCTCTGAGTGTCACTCATGTCTGATCCAACAGCCTCGACATTATTGGAGCCAATCCCTTGGCCAAAGCTGTCGAAATATCACTCAAAAATCGGTCGATGGCGTCGTTGCGTTCTTTGGCCCAATCTGCATGCCTGCGGCAGAAGAGTTTGGTTTTCTCCCAAGGGATAAAATCGATGCTTTTCGCAGAAAGAACATAGAGTTCATGTCCACCAAATCAAGGGAAAAGATCGAACATCAGAAGTTGGGGCGCTGGTGACGCTAGCCCGCTCCTTCTTCGACAAATCATCGAAGATGAATCGTGGACAGAATATCTTCCGCCCTGTGAGGGTCATCGATGGCGCGCCTGCAGGCGGATTCCGCCGGTTGCAGCCAAGATGTTGTGAATGGAGCTGGGTGTTCGATCGAACAGCTTGCCGATCTGGCGCAGGGCACCACCCTCCTCAAGCGATCCTGCATGACCGCTTTATGCGCGTCGTGTATTAGATCCGAGGTTACCTCATGGTCAGCACTCCTTGCGCCAGACGCAGTGATTCTTTTGCATCGACCGGTGGCATTCATAACCATAGAGAACATTCGCTATAGACTCCCAAGCATCAGATTCAGGCGATCGACAATATAGATTCGGCTCGCCACAGGCTGAATTATATCGAGAGTGCTAGTTAATCAGCTTGATAGTAGAACAGCGAGACTTGGCATCAGAAATGGCAACATCTCTTTCAAAGTTGAGTCATTACCGTTGGTGTTGACTCTAATTTCTTGGGCTGGTTCTATGTAATCGCAAAATTGCAATACTGGGCCAAATTTTTTGCATTCGACCTATCTACGAGTTCGTCGATCGTGGTCCAATGCTAGCTGCCGTTGCAACTTGATGCCAAGCTCTTCGCAAAGACGTTGCTTATCTCTGTATGGGACCTTGAAAAGGTGTAGATGCTTCAGAGCCATTGAGCTCAGCAAAGCCTGTGAAAACACATTCTTTTCGATCGATTTATTGAGTGCCTTAAGTTGAGCAAAAGGGATACTTTCTGGTAGATCGAGTAGATAGCTCATTTCAATAAGATTGAAGCCAAGAGAGCTATTTTTTTCAACTACTGATGTAAGATTATCTTTCAAATATGTTGAGCCAACCGTAGAGCCGGCCTTCTGAACAAATGCAAACGTGAGCATGCCAATTATATCAAATACGATGCGTTTCGCATTTGATTTAACTATATCCGAGGGCAGGTCGGGTCTACCTTCGGCAAGGATGCGCTCAAGATGAGCGGCCAGAGAAGCTGCATCATTCCGCAGTAAGAAAGTCGCACCATGCAACCCACGAAGTGCACTTTTTAGCAACTTATCAATTAACTCATCCTTGATCGGATTTTTCGTTGTTCCGTAATGGTTTTTCAAAAATTGCCCGAGAATTTCCATGCCTCGAAAGAGTCTTGTTATCGCTGACGGAATGTCAGCCACATCCGCTCCTAGCACTCCATTTGCATCATCAGGCCCATCTGTCGCTACCGTCGCAACCTCTTCTGACCGGTCTTGGTGCTCCCGAATACTGGCACGCGAGCGCCGTGCTGTATCCTCCTCGTATATCAAACTTGGAGCCGTATCAACAAGATTATTGAGTGATTGGACGTCATGTTCAAAGTCGAAAACAGGTTCATTTTCAAAGCACTTGTCGAGTGCTGCGGCAATTCTCTCATATATCACAGGACTCTTGGTATGATGACTTGTGAATAATAGAACGTTTGCATTGTCACGTAGGTGGAGGTCATCACAAAGCCGTATGATAACCTGCTCGATCTCGTTTTCATGTATGCGATCGGCGAGATATTGGCCAAGAAAATAGTAGTAGAGGTATGGGTATTTAAACTCCAACTGTCCTTCAACCGTAGCCAGTATGTTCGCTTGCTTTAAATGCCGCTCGCGCTGCCCAAAAGATACTGGAGTGAATTCTCTGCTAAAAGCAGAATTGAAGCCTTCGAGTTCCTTGTGGGAAAACTGTCTTTTCCCAGAAGAGTGAACGAACCATGCGAGATTGGCGCAGTAGTTCATAACCTCACTCCATTGTTCTCGCTGAATGCCGACGTTTTGAAGCGAGGACGTCACTAAGAATTGGTAATAGTGACCAAACGCGCTGTTTTGGAGGTCCGCGGTTCTACCTGATTCAATGCTCTGGAGTAAAGTGAGTAAATATATGGGAACAGCTGGAACGAACTGCCTACCCACCGCAGTGGTTAGATCTTTCTCCCATTTATCAATGGTCTGAGACCAAGTTGCAGATTCTTCGGATTCACCTCCGATTTCCGCCCATTTGCATACAAGCTCAAAGCGCTTTTTATGACCGAACTCTCTGATCTCGTACTGCTGAAAGCTATGGAGTGCTTCAACCCTCTCAAGTGCCAACACATCCATTGCAGCCACGCCATCACGTGCAGTCACGATGACGCCGGAAAAATATTCAAAGAGGCCAGTAAGGCATTCTCCGAGAGAATCAGGCGATAGCGAGCATCCATCGATGTCATCGAGGAAGAGGACACGCTGATCCTTTGATTCCTGAAGCCACGCCTCTCGATCTCTCTTGCTGTACTGGCGTTCAAACGCATGTTTCAAAGCCTTCAATGGCTCCTTGCGATGGATCTTAGTAAACCACGAAGCACGGAAGTACAGCGGCAAGAATCCTCTATTGTAATAACTCTTAAAATATTGGCGTAATAGTGTAGTCTTTCCGCTCTTCTCATCACCTCGTAGAAAAATGCCACCATTGAGATTCTCAATATCCTCAAAGTAGGCCCCCGACACTTGCTTCTTGATTGGCGCAGGATCGTCCAGCAACCTGAGTTCCGGCCAAATGAAGACATCATCGATCTCAAGGTCCTTCTTGGCGCTATGACTAAAATTTGCGCCTGGGTCATTCAACCACTTTGAAAAATCACTTTGTAATTCGTAGGCTGGTCGTCCTTTTGAAGGGAGCGCCCTGAGCGACCCCCACTCTCCGTCGTCTGCTTGCGGATGGTAATGGGAGCCATTCCAGGAGAATAACTCCATCAAGTATTGTTTTGTGGAAAGATCAACAATAACTATATTAAAAGTTGATAAATCTGGGGTGGACTCTTCGTGCAGGACGCCGCCCTCAATAGAGACACTGGATGAACTACGAAGATCGTTGGTCTCGACGACGTTTTGGAAATGCTCGTGTCCTGTGAAAATTAGATGGCTTTCACGTCTCACAGCTGCTTGGAAGGATCGGTAAGTAGACTGCCCAAGCCAATTAAAAGGGTGATGCAGCAGGGTCACCGAAAGATCGGTTCTCTCATCGAAGCCAAACGGTTTTACAGCCGACGATGGATAAACGAGGGTTCCTTGCTTTTCCCGCAACTCAGACATCCAAGCAACATTAAGACAACGGAATCCTACGCGATGATTTTTAATGCCGATGGTCGTTTGCCAGGAGAGCCTGTCTTCATGATTCCACGTGTAGTTAGAGATTTGAGCTCGAAACTCGAAGAATTCGTTCGTGACAGAGGACGCTGTCTTTATCAGCGAGATGGAAGGATCGGCGCCCTCTAAACTACGTATTTTGGCAAGAACTGCATCGCGCGTATCATCATGGAGGGTGAAATCACAGTCATGGTTTCCTGGGCATACAAACACCTCAATTTGAATGCGCGGAACCTCCTTGCAGATTTCTGCCTTGATTTTTTCAATAAATGTTACAGCAAGCTTGTACTCTTCGGCTTTACCGCTGTAGGCTATATCACCGGATACCACTATTGCAACCGTATGTACTTCGGGAAGGCGAGGGAATGTCGCAGAGGCAATACTTTCCGCTCTGACCAATATCGCATCCGACGATTTTTTGATATGGATGTCACTGAGATGCAGAAGCATTAGTTTTTCGGTCATCGATTAAGGCCTAGTTATGTGAAAGAATGCAGCTTACAAGAATGGAGTAAAAAAGTAATGAAGATGATATCTCTGTGGTGCTTATGCTGTCCAGTCGCAATGCCATGCCAGAAACGACGATGACCAGCGGATCGCCCGGTCAACGCGAGGGGCGTGGCAGAAAAAATTTCCAATTGCGAATGAGAGATGCGATGGTTTTTGGAATTTAGTTGAGGTGAAACGGCACCAAGATCGGGAAAATGTACCCATTTCAATGTGAAGCAAGAACTTATCATTCAAAATTAACTGGCTGCTACGGGGGTGGATTCACAGGCGAAAGCAGACCATCTACAAAATCAATTCTCATCCCCAACCCCAACCATCTCCCGAGTCCCTCGACACCCCGCACCAAACGCCGAACACCCCCAAAATGCCTTCCCAGCCGCAGGCCCTCGCTTCGCAACCCGCTGAACCATGGCTTTCCCGCATTGAGGGCAGCCGGGTATTGGGGAAGCGGCCGGTCGCACTGTGTCAAAAGCAGGCTCCGTCTTGAGGGGCTCGGCCACACGCACAGGGTTCGCCAAAGATGTGGAAGTCCGGGCCTTGGTTGTTGAAGCCGCTCCCGTCTGGGCCTTTGCCTCCTTGAGCAATTTCATGAGCGCGGCGCCGTCCATGAGGTGGATATTTCTTCCCGCAGCAAACGCCACAGCTTCCTGAGTGAACCTGCCAGAAGTCACCACAAAGCCGGCAGCGGCTCCATCAGCCGCCATGACGCCGTATAGCTCGCGCACCGTGGAAACGCCCACCTTGAAGGCTTTCCACTGCTTGCACTGCACCAGTGTCTTTTCGCCATCCTTCGAGAGGACCAGGTCCACGCCACCATCGGGCCCGCCGCCACCGGTTTCCTTGACGCTGTAGCCGCGCCGCCGAAATCCCTCACCTACCAGCGTTTCAAACTCCCACCATGACATGTTCTGCAGCGCATCTGCGCTGGAGCTGGCCGAGGTGGTTTCGAACAACTGGCTGCGGCGGCGTTGGCGCACGGCGGAAATGGCCGCGCCGGCCAGGCAGATGAGGGGCAGGATGTATTGGCCCCCGGTAGCCAGGCCTTGCCATATGGCGGTGGTGGCCAATTGGCCGATTTGCTGCGGGCTTTGTGCTGCAGGCAAGGGAAGGACGGCAATGGAGTGCAGCACCATGTAGCTGGTGAGTGCCAATGCAATGCCGGCCCACCAGGGCAGCATGGCGATCAGATCCATGAGGTCTTCTGCCGTGCTGGTCTTTCGTTTTCTTGCCACTCCCGCTCCTCCATCGTTCAAATTGCAGAACATTTTGCAACACTTATGGGCGAGGCGAATTCCTGTGCCAATGGGTGCGGTGAAATCAAGAGAAATTGACACTGATGGTGTCTTCTGGTTGGCGATGAATGTGTGCAATGCGCTATTGATTACGTAGCAGGTTGTGTATGCCTGGTCTGCGAAATTCCTTGTCTTGTCATTTGGGGCAATGGACTGATCGTGCTCATTGCCATGGGTCGCGCAGGGGACAGGCTCCTTGGAGTGTGAGAGAGCAGTCCCACTGCTGTCCTTATCCCCAGTGCTGTATGAATTTGTGTCGCTTGTTTGGGGGACATACAGGGCCATGGCGGCTACCTAGCATCCGGTCGACTGGAGCGCAAAAGGAGGGCGGGCGATGACTGCGGTGCGGTCATTTCTTCAACGCCGCCGCTTGTTTGCACACCGATTCGCGGCCGAATCCAGCCATTCACCGTCAGGAGCCTTCGCCATGTCCGACCCAGCAAACTCAACGAATGCCTTCACCCCGTCTGCCGATATCTACAACGGAATCTCCGTTCTCAGTTCAGAGGACTGGATCGGGCTGACGACGTTCTTCGAGTCTGCAGTCACCGACAACCCGACCACCACGGAGCTGATGCGCGCCATGCTGGGCATGCAGAAGCAGGATGATTTCAGGCAGGAGTTTTCCGAAGCGGTGGCGCTGTTCGTCACGCTCAAGGGTGTCGGCCAGAAGTTCAAGGCAGATTTGCAGGACAAGATGCTGACCCTTGCCGACGATATCGTTCAGTACAACGATGTGGCGGCAACCACCTATGAGCGGCTGATCGAGCTGGTGGACCGTTTCGATCTGGAGGGGGCGCCCACCCCATCGGCGGAGCCGGCGGTGGAGGCGAAATGGAAGGCCCTGGTCAAGGTTTGGGAAAGCGATACGCCCAGCGGGCGTCCGGAGCAGATCAAGCGCAATTTCAGCAGCGCGCTGGAGCAGTTGATTGAAGACGCCAATGCGCGTTCGGTGCGTGCCTTCGCGCTGCAGAACTCCATTCTTGACAACGGCAACGGAATACTGATGCGCCTGAATGCCTGCAAGACCGCATTCAATGGACAAAAGCAGAAGTTCACGACCACTCTGGGCGCCGAGGGTGCTGCCAACCAGAAGCTGAAGGCCGCCGTGGAGAAGCTGGAGAACGACTTGAAGGCCCTGCGCCGCAAGGAAAAGGATGAAGTCATCGTGCTGTCCACCTCTCCGGCCTATCTGGCGATTCCGCTTTTCGGGCCGCTGATTCTGGCGGGGGTGGATATCGGTGTGGGTGCGGACCTTGCGGTCACGCGCAGGAAGATTGCCGAGAAGGTGGATGAGGTGAGAACCATCCAGGCCACGATGGCCACGAACGAGCGCTTCATCGGCTACTACAACCGGAGCAATGATCGCTTTGACAGCATCAGCAAGAGCATTGAAGACCTGGGCCCCAACCTCAAGACGCTGGGCGAGGCATGGCGTGCGATTTCTGCCGATCTGGGCAACATACACAAGGTCTTGAGCACCACCGGCCGCAAGTCCCTGCAAGGGGAAAACTGGTTCAGCCTGACGGTGGTGCTGGGCACGGCCAAGAAGGGCTGGGCGCGTGTCGCCGGACAGGCAGACCATTTCCGCCGTTTTGGCGGCACGCCGAAGAAGGCGCAGAGCGTGGACCAACTGGTGGAGCTTGTCAGCAAGAAGGCAGCCTGAGCGATCTGCTCCGGCCTTTGTCCAACCGCTGCACAGGTGCAGTGCCTTACCTGGAACCACCCGCCATGACTTCAGCAATGACTTCCACGCTCACTCCTGCGTTCACTGTCGCGATGACTCCCGCGATGACTCCCCTTGAATTGCGCACCCTGATCGATCGCTACCGTGCCGAGGGCCTGCTGCCGCCAGGGCCGCTGGTCTGCAGCGGTGGCCGGGCGCCGGACGGCAGCTTCAATCCCTTCGGCACCGTGGCCGATCTGGTGGTGGACCTGAAGGTGTTGCTGGACGAAGCCGACGCGGCCGGCCTGCAGGCGCTGGACATCCATGCCGATACCGTGGTGGTGCCCGAGGGGTTCGACAGGCGGCTTGACCGTTCGGTGCGGCGGCTGACGGTGGTTGCCCGCCGCATTGTTTCCGAAGGCACGACGGTGCTGCGCATGCTGCATGACGAGGACAACGAGCTCAGCAGGGTGCGCATTTTCGTGGAAACCGTGGAGGGCCGGTTCACGCTGTACGGCGGCCCCACGCGCGACACCCCTTATGCGCTGGAGGGGGCCTGGGACACGGTGGCGCGGCCGCAGTTCAGCAATTTCCTGTGGCAGGACAACCGGGCTGTGGTGAAGCACACCCCCGTGCCGCCCGGCCTGCTGGAGCATGGCGAGCCGATGCACAGGGTGCTGGCCGCGCTGTTTGCCCTGAGCGCCGGCATGGCGGGCAGGCCCGGCCATAGCGACCACAGCGCGGCCGAACTGGCGTTGTGCCATGAGGCGCTGGCCTGGATCACGCGCTGGTCAGGGGTCGAGTCCGGGTTTGGCGAGTTGATCCAGGCGGCGGGTTCGCTGCAGCGTCTGCTGCCTGTCATGGGCGTTGACGGGCTGGCCAGGCCGATTCCTGATCTGAGCGCCGGCAGCTATCTGTCGCTGGCCAAGGCCCGGCAGGAGGTGATGGCAGCCATGGAGGCCCACCTGCGCAGCCTGCGCGCCAGCGGCGAGCTGGCAGGTGCCGTGGGCAGCGTCGCGCAGGCGTTTGCCGACCGGGATACCTTGGACCTCAAGACGCTGGAGGCACGTTGCACCGGGCTGGAGCAGCGGCTGATTCAGCAGATCGATGCCCTTGACCGCGCCGCACGCACGGTGCGCCAGGAGGAGCTTGAAGCGGAACTTGCCGCCATGCGGCTCAAGCTTGAAAGCGACGTTGCCCAGATCGTGCGCACCGTGAAGATGAGCCTGGAAATCGCCTTTGGCGTCATCGCAGTCGCGGGCAGCGTGGCGGCCCTGTGCGTGGGCGTGCCGCCCGACCCGAAGGCGCTGACCGAGACCGGTCAGAAAGGCGTGCTCGGCCTGAAGGACTTGTACGGGCAGGCCAAGACGCTTGGCGGCAGCATAGACGGCCCGCTCAAGGCGCTGAAGGCCCTGGGCCAGTCGTTTGCCATTCCGCTGCAATGGGCCAGGCACAACTCCAGCACGCTCAAGAATCTGGTGGATCCCGCCAAGGGCGCATTGAATGCGGTGCTGCCGGTGATCCGTGGGCCGCTGGGCGGGCTGGATGTCGAGGGGATTTCCCGGGAGCTGGGCGACACCATGCGTGCACTTGCGCTCATGCCGGATGCCAATGAAGCCAAGGCCGCCTGGACGGTGCTGGAGAACGATGCCGTCAACCGGCTGGATCTGGTGCTTGCCACGGAAGGCACCGAGGCGGCCGTGCGCAACGCTGCCAACACCCTCAAGACACAGGTGCAGAAAGTGGCCGTCTATGGCCGCCTGCTGGCTGAGCAAAGCGCATCCAAGAATGCCATTGCCCGTGAGCTTGCCACGCTCAAGCTGGAGTACGTTGCGGTGATCGGCAAGCGCAAGCGCCTGCAGGCGCTGGAGCAGCAGGCGCTGACAGAGCTGGAGCGCAGCGCGCGGTTGCAGGGGGAAATCACCCTCAGGGCAGAAAGTGCGCGCCGCGGTTTCTTCGTGGACTGCTTCGGGGTCCGCGCCGCACAGGCCTACGAAACCGGCAAGCAGCCTGGCCACCGTCTTTCGATGCCGGGCATGGCCGCTGCCATGGCAGATGCACACGCCACCCTGCTGGCAGACCACGCCAGCGCGCAGGCGGCCAATGCGAGGACCAAAGGGGATCTGCGGCGGGAATTGCGGATCACTGACGCCGCGCTGCTGCAGCAGCTGGCGCATGGGCAGCCCATCAGCCTGTCCATTGCCACCAGCCATCCGGCACTGGCCAGCTACCGCCGCATCCGCCTTTCGTCGGTGCAGGCCTGGCTGGAGTTTGCCGATGCCTCGGCCCAGCGCATCAATATCGACATGGTGACCGGCAGCGACTTTCACGACAGCACGGGCAACGGGGACGAGAGGCTTTTCTGCTCGCCGCTGAAGATCAACTTCACCTACGCTGGCGACCAGATCGAGTTCTCGCAGCACCTGGGAGATGTCTGCCCGACGCCGTTCACGACCTGGCTGATCGAAGTGCTGGAGCCCCGACAGATGCCGGCAGCGCCTCGGGCCCTGCGCCTGTTGATGGCCGGCACTGCAGCCAAATGACCCGGCTTCTGTGGCTGACCGCCGCTGCCACGGCGCTGTGCTGCGGTGGCGCCCTGGCAGCGAGCTGCCGCGTCGAAGCCGAGCCCGCGCGTGAGCCAGTCGCACGGCAGGTATGGACCGATATCGCCGAGTTCTCGTTCCTGACCGGGCTGGATCTGGACGATGCCAGCGGCCGCATGACGCTGGTAAGGAGCCTGGAGAGCATGCAGTCGTTCCCTGCGCTGAAGGCAGCATCGGCCGCTTGGGGCACGCTGCGTGCCTGTATCGACGGGCTGGCCGATACGGTGCAAAAGCTGGGGCAGGCCGTCGGGCGTTTGCAGCAGCTGTGCGACCAGCTGGATGCCGTTTCGCTGGCTCCCGACGCACCGCTGGACGAGGCCCGATGGAATGCGGGTGTCGCAGCCGTCGAGACGGAGATGGATGCGGCCATTGCGGCGGCTGCACCCGTCGTGGCGCAGCTGGAAAGTCATGCCACGCTGCTTCGCGTGGCCGCCGCGCACCATGCCAGGCAGCCGCCACCGGCAAACGCGGTGGTCCGCCTTGGGCCCGCGCCGCAGGCGATGGCAACGGAATTCAGCACCCTGGCGTTGCGCTGGCGGGCCGTGGCCTCCGACCTTGCAAATGCTCGCCGCATCTTGCCGGTGAGGCCGGTGCGCGGCTCGTCTGCGCCCTTGATCGCCATGACGGCCGCCATGCGGGAACTGGCACGGATCTCCGCCGAGGCGCACGCACTCTCGGCCCAGCGGCTCAGCGATGCGGATTTTCGACGCTACGAGACGGGCGACTACCTGTACGACCAATGCCCCATGCTCAAGGACCGCCAATGGGTCGGGCTGCAGAACCTGTATTGGAGCGAAAAGCGCAATGCGGTAGCGCTGCTGCAGGGCACGGGCCTTGTGTCTCCCCCCGGGCTGTACAACTTCGAGCCATGGCAGATTTCCTTCCCGGCCATGATTGTGGGCGCCGACAGATGGAGGTTCCTGCGCACCGGCAAGGGCTACTGGCTTGTCCAGAATGCGGCGTTCGGACCGGGCACCATGGCGCTCGATGTCACCAGCGTGGCCGGGAAACCGCATCTTGAACTGAAGATGACGGCGTCAGCGGGAGACGCCCCACGCTTCAGGGGCCAGCAATGGCGCTGTGCGCCCAGCGACCTGCCGGGCCAGTTCCATCTCTACAACCGCTTCCTGTCGGATGCCATCGTGCTGGACACGGCCAATGACAATGGCATTGCCGTCATGCTGCCGGCCACCAGCCGCTCTTCTGGCCAGTATTGGCGTGTGATTGAGCGGTAAGAGGTGCTTGGGGGGAAGGCTCCGGGGGAAGGCTCCCCTTGATCTCAACCGCACTTGGGGTTGCAGGTGTCGGGCAGATGCCGCATCCACCCGTCCCATCTCCTCACCGCAATTTGAAGATGGCCTTGTTCGTGTCGTTCAGGCTGAAGCCTTGAGCATCGAAGGGGCCGCCCCACCACATCCACAAGTCTTCGTGCCGTTCGTGGTCCGGGTTGCGGATGGCTTCCAGGAAATCCATGTAGCCATCTGGGCCACCCACGTCCTCGGGCGGGCAGGCGTTCTGGCCGCTGATGCACATGGGCCAGGTGTTCTTGTCCTCGATGGCGGCCAGGCGCTGTTCGACCACCACGCTGTGCTCCCAACCATCGCCGAAGTCATAGCTGTAGCTGAATTGCTGGACGGTTTCGCCCAGCAGGTCTCCAAGTTTGTACTTGCGTTCGTTGAGCACATCGGGTTCGGTCCATTCCGGGTCGGGTGTGCCGTAGCGCTTTTCCTCGATCCTGAATTCATGGAGGTGGCTGTTTTCTCAGCCCATTGCGGCCTGGATAACCCGGTCCAGTTTGGCCAGAGTGATGGAGCCGGGCACGAGGATGCACCGGCGGATGGTGGGCTTGATGTGCTGCAGCTCGATCCGGAGCTGGTAGATGCAAAGAGGCGTGCTGCGACGCGCTGGGCTTTTGGTGCTCATGGCGCGTAGCGTATCAGCCGGGAATCAAGAGCGGAGACCGCGATAGGGGTGGACGCGCGGGACGGGTCCGTTGACTCATTCGCTGTAGGACTTGCTCCGAGTGGCTGGCGCGCCCCGGGACCACGCCTTGCCCTGTGGCGCCTGTGCTGTGATGGCGGCTTGTCCAACCAACGCACAGGAGAAACACATGTCCGAGAAAACCGCTTCCGTCCATTGGGAAGGTGCAGGCAAGACCGGCCAGGGCCGCATCAGCACCGAAACCGGCGCGCTCAAGGACCATCCGTATGGCTTCGGCAGCCGCTTCGGGGATGACCGCAAGGGAACGAATCCCGAGGAGATCGTGGGCGCCGCGCATGCGGCGTGTTTCACGATGGCCTTTGCCTTTGCCTGCGAGAAGGCGGGCATCGCCACCGAGATGCTGGACACCACGGCCAAGGTCCGGCTTGCCAAGGATGGCGAGGGCTTCAAGATCGACCGCATCGCGCTCACGCTGCAGGCCAAGGTGCCCGGCATCGACGATGCGCAGTTTCAGAAAATCGCCCAGGAGGCCAAGTCCCAGTGCCCGCTGTCTAAGGCGCTGGCAGGCGTGCCCGAGGTGACCCTGGTGGCCACGCTGCTGCATTGAACGCGCAGGCCCTTTGGGCCTTTGCCGCGTGGTGACGCGGCTTCAATCCTCCAGTACCAGCCTTCCCCGCATGGGCAACGCATGCGAGGGATACGAGCAAAAGTAGGTATAGCTCTCGCCCTTTTGCAGGCGCGCCACGGGGAAGGTGACCGAGGCGTGCTCGCCGCCCGACAGCATTTGCGTGGCGGCGATGACGCGTGCGTCGGCGTGGTCCACCCAGGCCCGGTCGGGACCGGCGCGCAGGCCGTCGGCGATGACGGCGTGGATGTCGGCGCTGCGGGCCAGCACCCAGTTGTGCCCGGCTTCCTGCCAGGGCTTCCTGCCGGTGTGGACCAGGTGGACGGTGAAGTTCTCGCAGCGCGCGCTGACGCGGATTTCCGCCAGGCTGAAGCGTTTGCCGGGCTGGCCTTCAATGGTGGTTTCGCAGGCGGGATGGGCCACGCTGGATGCGGGCGTGGGGTGGGCATGCTGGGCCTGGGCGTTCAGGCAGAAGGCGGCCAGCAAGGCAGCGGCGGCGGTGATGCGGGTATGCATTCGGAATCTCCAAAAAAGCGGATGGATCTGGAATCGGGGACCGGGCTCAGGCCGCAGCCGTCAGCCCGTCCACGATGACCTGGGGCAGGCCCTGGGAGCAGGGCTCCACCCGGGCCTGCACGCCGTAGACGTGGGCCAGCAGGGCGGGGGTGATGGCCTGGGCGGGCGGGCCGTCGGCCAGCAGCTGGCCTTGCTTGAGCACGATGACGCGGTCGGCGTGGCGCAGGGCGGCGCCCAGGTCGTGCAGCACGACCAGGGTGGTCATGCCGTGGCGGCGCGTTTGCTCGCGCACCAGCTGCATGACGTGGAACTGGTGGTTGAGGTCCAGGGCAGACAGGGGTTCGTCCAGCAGCAGCACGCGCGGTTCGCGGATCAGGGCCTGGGCCAGGCCTGCAAGCTGGGACTGGCCGCCAGACAGCTCATCGAGGTGGCGCATGGCCAGGTGGGCGATGCCCAGGTGCTCAAGCAGGGCGGCAGCCTGGGTGACCGCATCCGGGGAGCCGGCCTGCTGCGGGCGCGTGGTGTGTGGCGAGGCCCTGCGCGCGGCCAGCAGTGATTCGATGACGCGCAGGTGCACGGCGGCCGGCAGGGCCTGGGGCAGGTAGACGATGCGGCGGGCGCGCTCGGCCAGGCTGGCGTGCTGCAGCTCCTGGCCTTCCAGCGTGACGTTGCCCTGGGCGCGCACCAGGCCGGCCAGGGCACGCAGCAGGGTGGATTTGCCGCTGCCGTTGGGCCCCAGCACCACGGTGAGCGTGCCGGTGCGCAGCGGGGCGATGTCCAGCGATTCGATGACGCGTCGGCGCCCGTAGGAGACGCTGAGACCCTCGATCTGCAGACCATCTTGCGTGAGAGGTGGCAGGTTGGTGGGTGCGAAGTGCGGGGTATTCAGGGAGGTGTTCAGGGTGGTGCTCATGTCCGCCCCCGCGTGCGCAGCACGATGGCCAGGAAGAAGGGAATGCCCACCAGCGAGGTGACGATGCCCACCGGGATGATCACGCCCGGGATCAGCGTCTTGGACGCCACCGAGGCCAGCGACAGCACCAGCGCGCCGACCAGGGCGGCGGCGGGCAGGTAGAAGCGGTGGTCATCCCCCACCATGCGGCGCGCGATGTGCGGTGCCACCAGGCCGATGAAGCCGATGCTGCCCACAAAGGCCACGGACAGTGCGGCCAGCAGGCTGATGCGCAGCAGGGCACCCAGGCGCAGGCGGCGCACGTCCACGCCAAAGCTGGCGGCACGGTCTTCGCCCAGGCGCAAGGCGGTGAGGCGCCAGGCGTTGAGCAGCGAGAACGGCAGCACCAGGGCCAGCGCGGCGGCCAGACCGGCCACCTTGGGCCAGGTGGCGCGCGAGAGGCTGCCCATGGTCCAGAAGACCAGGCCCTGCAGCGCCTCGGCCGTGGCCACGAACTGCAGCAGCGAGACCAGTGCGTTGAAGCTGAACACCAGGGCAATGCCGAACAGCACCACGCCTGATGCGCTCATGCCGCCCCAGCGCGCCACCAGGTCCAGCAGCAGGGCCGAGGCCATGGCGAACAGGAAGGCGTTGGCAGGCACGGCCCAGGCCGTTGGCACGCCGGGCACGCTCCAGTCCAGCACGATGGCCAGGGCCGCGCCAAAGGCGGCCGCCGAGGACAGGCCCAGCGTGAAAGGGCTGGCCAGCGGGTTGGCCAGCACGGTCTGCATCTCGGCGCCGGCCAGGCCCAGGGACAGGCCCACGGCCACGGCCATCAAGGCGTAGGGCAGGCGAATGTCCCAGACGATGACGCGCAGCGCAGGCGGCGCCTGGTCGGCA
The DNA here is from genome assembly GCF_028401915.1 of Delftia sp. DT-2. NCBI lineage: Bacteria > Pseudomonadati > Pseudomonadota > Betaproteobacteria > Burkholderiales > Comamonadaceae > Delftia > Delftia sp. DT-2. Next base: position 21,125 of record NZ_JAQOTI010000014.1, on the reverse strand, counting down.
TGGCCCAGGGTGGCGATCAACTGGTCCAGCGCCAGCCCGGAGGGGCCGGTGGTGAAGTCCAGCAGCAGCGCGCCCACGATGGCCGCAGCCAGCAGGGCAAGCACCAGCACGCGCAGTGCGGTCAGGCGCCGGTAGCCCCTGGCCAGCGGCGTGGCGCTGGCGGCCGGGCTGGCGAGCTCCACGGGCAGGTCGGCGGCCATGTTCATCGCACGGCTCCGCTGGCCGCTGTGGCCGCTGCCTTGGCAGGCGCATCGCCCCAGAAGGCGCCGTGCATGGGCAGGGCGGGCAGGAAGCGGCGGTTGATCTCGTCCAGTGTGGCCTGGGGGTCGATGTCGCCAAAGCGTTCTGGGTAGAACCACTTGGCCATGGCCTCGATGGCCAGGATGTTGGTGGGCGCGTCGTAGAAGTTGTGCCACAGGCCGTGGGCGCGGCCCTGGCGAACGGCGCCCAGCACCTCGAAACCGGGGCGCGCGGTCAGCGCCTGCAGGCTGGCCGAGAGGTCGGCCGGTGCCACGCCGCTGCCGGCCTTGAGCATGAGGCGGTTGCTCTGCGGGCGGCTGCCGGTGGCGATGTAGACCTCGGGGTCGGCGGCGATCAGGGCTTCCTGGTGCATGTCGCCTATGGCGCCGGGCACCTTGCCGGCCGCGACGTTGATGCCGCCGGCCGCCTCGATGAATTCGCCCATGTTGCCCTTGCCCACGGTGTGGCAGCACCCGTCCCAGACGCCTGCCAGCAGCTCGGCGAAGACGCGCGGGCGCTGGCTGGTGGGAATGCCCTCCACCCGCTGGCGCACCTGCTGCAGGTGCTGCTCGTAGAAGCGCGCATAGGCCTCGGCCTGTTCCTCGCGGTGCACGGCCTTGCCCAGGATGCGCATGCTGGCCAGGGTGTTGCGCACGGGCTGGGCGCGAAAGTCGATGAAGACCACGGGCACGCCGGCCTTCTTGAGATCGTTGACCAGGCCGCTCTGGCGCCCCGGCCCATGTCCGCCCAGGCCGAAGATGGCGATGTCGGGCCGCGTCGATACCGATTGCTCGACGCTGACGCTGTCTTCCGAGGTACGGCCGATGACCGGGATGCGGTCTATGGCCGGGAAGCGGCGCCGGTAGTCGGCATAGCCGTTGGGGTCGGCGAAGGGCAGCTCGCCCTGCCACCCGGCGATGCGGGCCAGGGGCTGGTCACCCTCGATCAGGGCCAGGGCGTAGAGGAAGCGGCCCTCGCCCAGCAGGATGCGCTCCACCTTGGCGGGGATTTCGACCGTGCGGCCGACGATGTCGACCACGGTGGCGGCCGGTGCATTGGCAGCGGTGCCGGCAGGCGAGGCCGCAAGCGCGGAGGCGGACAGCAGGGCGGCGGCGCAGGCTGCGGCCAGCGCCAGCAGTGCGCGGCGTGTGGTGAGACGTTGGATGGATGTCATGGTGTGGCCCCTGCTCAGAAGGACAGGTCCAGGCCCGCCGTGTAGGTGCGGCCCGCGCCCGGCACGCCGTAGAGCTGGAAGCCGTCCAGCGAGGCGCCGATGCGGCTCCAGTAGAAGCGGTTGGTGAGGTTGTTGATGTTGAAGCGGGCCGTGAGCTGGCGGTTGATGCGCCAGCTCAGCGCCAGGTTCTGCACGAAGTAGCTGGGCGCTTTCTCGTGGTCGGCCACATAGATGGGGTGCACGCCGTTGGGACCGTTGACGGTGCTGGACGTATTGTTCTGGCCGCCCACCATGACGTTGTCCGTATAGCGGCGCTCGCCCACGTACTGCGCGCCCCAGCTCAGGGTGACGGCGGGCGTGACCAGGAAGGAGGTCCAGACGCTGCCGCTCCAGTCGGGCACGTTCCTGGCCTCGGCGCCTGCGTTCGCGCCCTTGGTGAGGCGGCTCTTCAAGTGGGACAGGCCGGCATACACCGACCAGCGCGGCGTGATCTCGCCCTGGGCGCCCAGCTCGAAACCCTGCACTCGCTTGGCGGGCAGGGCACGAACAGGCGAGACGCTGTCGGGGCTGTACTCCCACGATTCACTCAGCTCGGTGCGGAACACGGCGCCGGTCAGCGACAGGCGACCGCCCAGCACGTCCCACTTGCTGCCGGCCTCCCAGGTGCGCGACAGGGCTGGCGCATAGGCCAGCTGGGCGGCCGTGCCGTAGACGCCGTTGTTCGTGGTCACGCCCATGGCCGAGGGCTGGGCCGCGCGGCTGTAGGAGACATAGATGGAGCCCTCGCTGGCCGGCTTGTAGACCAGGCCCAGGCGGCCGCTGAGTGCGCCGTCCGTGCGGCTGGCGCCGCCGTTGCTGGCCTGCCAGCGGTCGTAGCGCAGCGCCGTCTGGGCCTGCCAGCGCGGCGAGAAGGTGATGGTGTCGTTCACATACACGCCCGCGTTCTGCACCGTGGCGCGCGCGCTGCCCGCGCCCACCACCGTGGGCGTGCCCGGGAAGATGGTGGCCGGGTTGGCCATGTCGAAGCCCAGCGTCCCGGTGGGCAGGTTCATGCTGCGCTCGCGGTCGCCATAGGTTTCGCGGTACAGCTCCAGCCCTGCCGTGAGGTCGTGCTTGAAACCTGCCGTCTCGAAACGGGTGCGCACATCGGTCTGGTTGTTGGCGATGGTGTAGCGCTTGGACACGGCTACCGAGGCCAGGCGCAGCGAGGCATTGGCGCCCGCCGTGTCCACCAGGCCGTAGTCGCCATAGGACAGGATGCCGCCCGGCGCCGTCACCAGCCCGCCCAGGCCCACATAGCCCAGGGAGTTCTTGCTGCTGCCGCTGTTGAAGCGCGCGGGCGCCAGCACGCTCCAGTTGTCGGCACGCTCGTAGCGGAACTGGTTGCGCACCGTGGTCACGGGCGAGAGGTCATGCTCCACGCGGGCCGTCACCATATCCGTGCGCGACTGCTGGGTGTAGAGGTCGGAGGCGCCGTACCAGGCATTGCGCGGCACGCCCGGCATCACCTGGCCACCCGTGCCGCGCTGAATGGGCAGGCCGCCATCGGGCGTATTGTCGTCCACTTGGTGGAAGACGTTGACCACGGTGCGCGTGGACGTGCCCAGGCCGTGGGCGAACGAGGCTGCCACGCCGTAGCGGTCGTAGTCCACCACGTTGCGGCCGGCCACGTCGTTCTGGTGCTTCATGAGGTTCAGGCGCACGGCGCCGGTCTCGCCCACGCTGCGGTTCAGGTCGGCCGTGATGCGGCGGTAGCCGTCGCTGCCCACGCCCACCGAGCTGTTGTAGAACGTGTCGCGCTTGGCTTCCTTGCTGACCAGGTTGACGCTGCCGCCCACGGCGGACACGCCCGACTCCACCGAGCCCGTGCCCTTGTAGACCTCGGCCTGCTCCAGGTTGAAGGTGTCGGTGCGGCTGGCCATGCCGCCGTCGCGCACGCCGTCGATGGTGATGGCCTGCTCGGCCGAGAAGCCGCGGATGGTGAAGAAGTCACCCCAGCCCAGATTGCCCTCGCCCGAGGTGAAGGTGATGCCGGGCACGTTCTGAAGCACCTCCTGCAGGCTCTGGGCGTTTTGCTCGCGGATCAGCTCGGCCGGCACCACGCTGATGCTTTGCGGCGTGTCGCGCAGCGGCTGGGTGAGCTTGGGCGACTGCACGGCCTGCGGCTGGTAGGCCGGGGCCTCACGCGTGGAGCGGACCTCGACCGTGCCCAGGGGCGATGCCGCAGCGGCTGCAGTCTGGGCCACGGCCAGGGTGGGCGCAGCCAGGGAAGAGAGGGCGCCCAGCGTCAGCGCAAGGCTGGTGGACAGGGCGGGAGGGAAACTGTTGGAGTGCTGGGAAGACATGGCAGCGAATCACTAGAATGAAAATCGTTCTTATTGACGAGCAGGACTCTAGTGACGCGACAGCGCAGACAGGCCAGCGGCCGCCGGGCAAATGCAATGCTCCATTGCACAGGCCGCCGCCACAACATTCCATTACAAAACGCCGTGCGCCAATGCAATCCATGAGCGCACCAGCCGCCGCATCCCCGGCCGCCCAGGGGCCGCGCATCCTGGTGGTGGACGACGACCCCGACATCCGCGAGCTGCTGTGCGACTACCTGCGCGCCTCGGGCATGCGCCCGGCCGCCGTGGGTGACGGCCAGGCCATGTGGGACTGGCTGGGCCGGCATGCGGCCGACCTCATCGTGCTGGACCTGATGCTGCCCGGCACCGACGGCCTGGCCCTGTGCCGCAGCCTGCGCGAACGCACCCACATTCCCGTGGTCATGCTCACGGCGCGCGGCGCCTTGCTGGACCGCATCCTGGGCCTGGAGATGGGGGCCGACGACTACCTGCCCAAGCCCTTCGATCCGCGCGAGCTGCTGGCACGCATCAAGGTGGTGCTGCGCCGCGTGGCCCAGGCACCGGCGCCGGCCAGCGAGCCGGAGCATCTGCCCGTGCTGCGCTTTGCCGGCTGGACGCTGGACATGCGCGCGCGCGAGCTGCGCTCGCCCCAGGCCGTGCTGGTGCCGCTGGCCCAGTCCGACTACCGCGTGCTCTGCGCCCTGGCCAGCAACCCGCACCGCACGCTGAGCCGCGACTACCTGGCCGACCATGTGTTCGGTCGCGAGCGCCAGGCCCAGGACCGCGCCATCGACGTCTGCGTCAGCCGACTGCGCCAGCACCTGGAAGACCCCGCGCGCCAGGCCAGCCTGATCCGCACCGTGCGCAACGCCGGCTACGTGCTGACCTGCGACGTGGTGCCGCAGGCATCGTGATGGCTTGGATGCAGGCCGGCGCGCTGCTGCGGCGCCTGTGGCCGCAGACGCTGTCCGGGCGCGTGGCCCTGATCCTGGTGGCCGGCATGCTGGCGGCCCAGGCGCTGACGGGCACCATCTGGTGGGAAAGCCGGCGCGGCCAGCTGCTGGAGGTGCCGCTGCGCCTGCTGGGCGCGCGCGCCGCCGATTCGCTGCTGCTGCTGTCCTCCCTGCCGCCCGAGGCGCGGGCCGCCGCCGTGGGCACGCTGAGCACGCAGGGCTACCAGCTGACCCTGATCGATGCGGCCCGCGCACGGCGCCTGATGGAGGACCTGGCGTCCCATCCCGCCGATGCGGCCGACGCCATGGCCGGCGATCTGCTGGCCGATGTGCTGGCGCGGCGCGTGGGCGCGGCCGTGCCGTTCCACCTCCTGGCGCTGGAGCTGCACGGCGGCGCGGAAACTCTGCTCACCGCCCATGAGCCCGAAGCCCATGTGCGCATGCTGCTGGGCCTGGGCAACGGCCAGTGGCTGCAGGTGCAGGCCGTGGAGGGAGAGGCCGGCTACCCCGTCAGGCCCTACTGGGCGCTGGCTGACTATGTGCTGCGTATCTACCTGCTGCGCATCATCGTGGTGGTGGTGGTGGCTCTGCTGGCCGTGCGCCTGGCCATGCGCCCGCTGGCGCGCATGGCCAGCGCGGCCGACGCGCTGGGCAAGGACCTCAAAAGCCCGCCCCTGCCGCTGGACGGCCCGCGCGAGGTGCGCCAGGCGGCCCAGGCCTTCAATGCCATGCAGCAGCGCATTGCCGATGGCGTGGCCGAGCGCACGCGTTTCTTTGCAGCCGTCTCGCACGACCTGCGCACGCCCATCACGCGGCTGCGCCTGCGCTCGGAAATGCTGGAGCCCGAAGCCCTGCGCGACAAATTCCGCCGCGATCTGCAGGAGATGGAAGCCATGGTCACCGCCACGCTGGACATGCTCACCGGCGCCGACGCGCGCGGCGAGCACCAGGCGCTGGACATCAACGCCCTGGTGCAGGGCGTGGCCCAGGACCTGGGCGAGGCGCATGGAGTGCACATCCCCATCACGGGCCGCGCGCTGCGCCCGCTCGATTGCTATCCGCACAGCCTGCGCCGCTGCCTGCAGAACCTGCTGGAGAACGCGCTGCGCTATGGCCGCGACGCCGAACTGCGCATCAGCGACAGCGACGATTTGCTGCGCATCGGCGTGCTGGACCGGGGGCCGGGCATTGCCCAGGAGCAACTGGCCCAGGTGCTGGAGCCGTTCTACCGCATGGAGGCCTCGCGCAACACGGGCTCTGGCGGGTTTGGCCTGGGCCTGTCCATTGCGGATGCCGTGGCCAAGGCACACGGCGGGCGCATCGTGCTGGCCAACCGGGAGGGGGGCGGGCTCGAGGCTGCGCTGGAGCTGCCGCGCCAGACTGCTGCCCGCTGATCAATCCTGGGCCGTGAAGCCTTTGCCGCAATCGCCGCAGACCAGGTTCAGCCCGGGCTTGCCCCAGACATTGACGGGCGCCGCGCAGCCGCCGCAGCGGTACTTGACGCGCAGGGACTTGTTGACGGGCTGCACCATGGTCTCGCCGGTGGTGGAGCCCGGCACCGCCACCGAGGTGCCCACGGGCCGCACGGCTTCGGCCAGGGCGGGCACGGAGGACATGGGCGGCTGCGTGCCCTGCATGCCCTGGATCTGCGTGGCCATGCTCCACTGGCCCGTGACCACATGCTCGATGGCGGGAAAGCGGTCGTACCAGCTGAGCTGGAAGCGCGTGGTCAGCAAGGCATCGCAGGCGGCCAGGAAAGGGCCGCCTGCGATCGCGTAGTCGGCCATCATGTCGCCCGTGCGCCGCCCGCCCGGCCGGCCCGTGGACGAGGGCATGAGGCCCAGCGATTCCAGCTTGTCCGCCCATTCCTCGTTGTGATACCGCGCGCGGCCCGGCTTGCCGAAGTGGTGCTGCCACAGGTGGGTCATCTCATGCACCAGGGTCTGCAGCGTCTCGATGATGGGCACGGCCGCGAAGTAGGCGGGGTTGAGCGCAATCTCGTCCGTGGTGCTGCCATCCAGCGACGCAAAACGCGCCGCAGAGAAGTAACCGCAGGTGCGCTTTTCGCGCTGCAGCGTGATCAGGCAATGGGGCAGGGCATCGTCGAACAGGCGCTGGTTGAAGTGCTCGTAGGCCTGCTGCAACTCGGAATAGGTTTCGCGCGTGGGGACTGCGCGCGAAGAGGCAAGGGAAGAGGCAAGGGAAGAGGCAGTGGCCGAGAGCATGGCTGGATTGTGCAATACAGCCATGGCGCCATTGGCGAGTTTCAGGGCGGTCCGTCCTGCACCTCGTCCTGCACGTTCAACGCCTGCCCAATCGCATAGAACTGCCCACCCGCCACGTAGTGCAGGCTGCGCAGCGCGGGGTCGGCGTTCTCGAAGTGCCAGTGGCCGTCGCTGAACACGCGGGTGTCGGACCAGGCGCCCACGATCTCGCCGATGAACAGGTCGTAGGCCTGCTGGTTGTGGGGTTCGGGGATCAGCCTGCAGGCCAGCCAGCCGGCGCAGCCGTCCACGAAGGGCAGGTCGAACCCTTGCATGCCGAACAGCTGAACGCCGCTGGTGGCGAGCTTGCCGGCATCGGTGGACAGGCTGAGCGTGCCGACCTGGTGCGTGAGCTGCAACTGGGCAGCCGTGGGCACCTGGATCACGAACATGCCGCTTTGCTCGACCAGGGCGCGCGTGGCCGTGGCCTTGTCCAGCACCACGGTGAGCTTCGGGGGCGCGAAGTCCAGCGCGCAGCACCAGGCTGCGGCCATGACGTTGTCCACGCCGCCATGGCGGGCCGAGACCAGGACGGTGGGGCCGTGGTTGATCAGCCGGTAGGACTTGGCGAGATCGACCGGGGCGATATGCGGGTTCATGCAGGGGTTCCTGAAGGGTTCTGTTTTTGCGCGTGCAGGCGCCGGGTTCATTCGGCCAGCGCCTCGGAACCCACGATATGGACGCCGGGCCTGGCGTTGACAGCAGCCTCTATCAAGGCCTGGGCAATGCGGTGCGCGGGGTTGAGCCGCCAGCGCCGGGGCAGCAGCGGGCCCAGGGCGCCAAGAAGGCTGACCATGAAGCGCTCGCCCGCCCGGTGTTCGGTGCGCGGGCCGCTGATCAGGCCGGGGCGCACGAAGGTGAGGGAGGCAAAGCCTTGCGCCCGCAGGTCGCGTTCGAGCTCACCCTTGACGCGGTTGTAGAAGATGCGCGAGCCGGCATCGGCGCCCATGGCCGAGTTCAGCACATAGGTGGCTGTGTCATGGCGCCGCGCCAGCTGTGCGGCCAGCAGCGGATAGTCATGGTCCACACGCCGAAAAGCAGGCCGGCTGCCGGCTGTCTTGATGGTGGTGCCCAGGGTGCAGACCAGGGCATCGGCCCGCCACCAGTCGGCGTCTTCGGGCAGGTGCTCGAAATCGACGAGGGGGGCGAGCAGCCTGGGATGCGCCGGCAGCGCCCGGCGTACCGGGGCCACGACGCGGGTGATGCGGCTGTCGGCCAGGGCCTGTTGCAGCACCTGGCTGCCCACCAGCCCCGTGGCGCCCACGATCAGCAGTTGCATGGCTTGGTCTTTCGATTGGTCATTCGATGAGGACGCAGGTCAGCCAGTGTGCCGCAGATCGCGGGGCGCCAGTCCTGTGCTCAGGCTGCCACAGGCCAGTCGATGTAGCCCTTTGCGCCGCCGCCGTAGTAGGCCTCGTGCGGGGCCACGGCCAGTTCCTTGCCATGGCGCAGGCGTGCCACCAGGTCGGGGTTGGCGATGAAGGGGCGGCCGATGGCCACGGTGTCGATCAGGCCCTTGGCGCGGCGGTCCATGGCCAGTTCCAGGTCATAGCCGTTGTTGCCCATGTAGGCGCCGTCAAAAAGCTTGCGCAGCGCGTCCAGGTCCACGCCGGGCGGCAGTTCGCGCGAGCCGCCGGTGGCGCCTTCCACGACGTGCAGGTAGGCCAGGCCGAAGCGGTTGAGCTGGGGGATGAGGTAGCCGTAGAGGGCCATCACATCGCTGTCCAGCGGCGTGTTGCCGGCGTTGGGTGTGACGGGCGACAGGCGGATGCCCACGCGGTCGGCTCCCCAGACCTTGGCCACGGTGTCGGTGACTTCCAGCGTCAGGCGGGCGCGGTTTTCGATGCTGCCGCCATAGGCGTCGCTGCGGTGGTTGGTGGAGTCGCGCAGGAACTGGTCGAGCAGGTAGCCGTTGGCCGAATGCACTTCCACGCCGTCAAAGCCTGCACGCTTGGCGCATTCGGCCGCATGGCGGTATTGCTCGACGATGCCGGGGATTTCGCTGGTTTCCAGGGCGCGGGGCATGGATACCTCGGCCACGCCGTTGGGCGTGAAGGTGACGCCTTCGGCCTTGATGGCAGAGGGGGCGACAGGGGCCACGCCACCGGGCTGCAGGTCCACGTGCGAGTAGCGGCCCACGTGCCACAGCTGGGCCACGATCTTGCCGCCGGCCGCATGTACGGCGTCGGTGACCTTCTTCCAGCCGGCGACCTGTTCCTCGGTCCAGATGCCGGGGGTCAGGTTGTAGCCGCGGCCCTGGGCCGAGATGTTGACGGCTTCGCTGATCAACAGGCCCGCGCTGGCGCGCTGGGCGTAGTAGGCGGCGTGCAGTTCGGTGGGCACGCCGTCGTCACCGGCGCGGCTGCGGGTCAGCGGGGCCATGACGAAGCGGTTGGCGAGCGACAGGCCGCCCAGTTGGGTGGGGGAGAACAGATCGGTGTGAAGGCTATGGTCGGTCATGGTGTGCAGTGGTGGTGGTTGAACAAAAGGAAGAGGGATAGGTAAGAGGTGAAGGGTTTAAAGTTGACCAGTCGTCTACAAACAAGGCAAATAAAAAGCGGCGGCCAGGCCGGCTCAGCCCAGCAGCCGCTTCGTGGACACAAGGGCTGCGGCAAATGGCTCCTCATGCCGGCCCAGCTTGGACAGCAGGGAGGCGCCCAGCCACAGCTGGTACAGCGATTCGGCCAGCGCAGGCGCGTCCAGGTCGGATGTGATGGAGCCATCGGCCTGGCCGGCGCGCACGCAGTCGGTCAGCCGGGTGATGATGGCGTCGGTGCCGGTGCGCAGCACCGAGCGCATGTCGTCGGACAGGTCGCAGACCTCGGGGCCCAGCTTGACCACCAGGCACTGGCCTCCTGCATGGGCCGAGCATTGTTTCTGTGTCCAATGGCGGAAGTAGGTCATCAGCCGGGAGATGGCCGGGTCGGGCGTCTCCATGAGCGCATCGATCTTGGCCAGGTACTCGTCGAAGTACTCCTGCAGCAGGGCCTGGCCGAACTCTTCCTTGGACTTGAAGTAGTAGTAGAAGGAGCCCTTGGGCACGCCCGCGGCCGCGACGACCTCGGCCAGGCCGACGGCCGTATAGCCTTTCTGGGTCATCAACGCCTTGGCCACATCAAGGATGTGCTGGCGTGTTTCCTGTGCGGGTTTCTTCATGGGATCGAAGTCTAACGTAAAAACCGACCAGTCGTCTACAAACTTTGTTCCAGCGTCATTCCGACGGTTGCAAGGCCTGCGCCGTGTCGGGCAAGTCACCCGGCCGGATGATGCGCGCAAGGCCCATCCTGTCGCTCAGAAAGTCGATCAAGGCGCGGGCGGCGCCGGACTGGAAGCGGTTGGGCATGTACAGCATGAACATGCGGCCCTGGTTGATGCTGAATTCGTAGTCCTGCATGGCCAGCACGACGCGGCCATCTTCCACCTCGCGGCGCACCATGTAGTCGGGCACCAGCCCCACGCCCAGGCCGCCGGTGATGCAGTCACACAGGAAAGGGTAGCTGCGCGACATCAGCGTGGGCGTGATGTCCAGCTCCTCCAGCGGCTGGCCGTTCCGTGCGATCTGCAGGCGCACCTTGCCGCTTTCTCCGCCCGATGTGATGAGCGGCGTGCGCGACAGCTCGGACGGTGTTTCCGGCAGGCGGTGGCTGCGCAGCCAGTCGCTGGAGGCGCACAGGCTGTAGCGCACCGGCCCCATGTCGCGCGCCACCAGCATGGGCGGCGGGTCGGACATGACGCGGATGGCGATGTCCACGCTGTCCTTGAGCAGGTTGTCGATGAAGTTCTCCAGGCGGATGTCCAGCACCACCTGCGGATGGGCGCGCTTGAACTCGATCAGCCACGGCGCCATGACCAGGTGGCCGTAGCCGGTGGGCACGCTCAGCCCGATCTTTCCCGAGATGTCGTCCGTGCTGCTTTGGGCCAGCTCGCGCACCAGCTCGGTCTCGTTGAGGATATTGCGTGCATGGCGGTAGATGCGCTGGCCGACCTCGGTGGCCTCCACGCCCTGGGGCGTTCTGCGCAGCAGCGATGCGCCCAGGGACTTCTCCAGCCGGGCCAGGTGGTAGCTCACGTTGGCCCGCGACATGTTCAAGAACTTTGCCGCCTGGCTCAGGTTTCCGTGTTCGATGATCTGGACAAGGATGTTGAATGCCAGGAGATCCATGCGCTGCAGTCCAAGGGGGTGTCAATATTGTTTGACATGATGTCAACCGCCGCCGCCATTGTCAAAGAGGGTGCGCTGGGCAGAATGGGCCAGCCAGAACACATAAACATTCAAGGAGACAAGATGGCAGGCATCACAAAAAGACAGGCGTTGGCCAAGGGCATGGCGCTGGGCGCCATCGGCGTGGCTGCGTTCGCATCGCTGTGCGGCGCGGCGCAGGCCAATACCGATACCGGCGCCTGGCCCGACAGGCCGATTCGCCTGGTCGTTCCCTTCCCGCCGGGCGGGCCCACCGATGGCGCGGCGCGCGTCTACGCCGAGGCGCTGGCGCGCCAGCTGGGCCAGCCTGTGGTGATAGAGAACAAGCCCGGCGCATCGGGCGCGGTGGCGGCAGGCCAGTTCCGCACGGCTGCGCCTGACGGCTATACGCTGATGATGATGGTCACACCCACCATCATGGCGCCGCATTTCTTCAAGAACGTCAAGTTCCACCCGGCCACGGATTTCGCCCCGGTCACCAAGATCTATGACTTGCCCAATGTGATTGCGGTCAATGCGCAGTCCTTGCCCAAGGTGACGGACCTCAAATCGCTGTTCCAGTACGCCAAGGCGCAGCCCTCCACGCTGGACTACACCAGCTCCGGCGCGGGCAGCTCGGGCCACCTGAGCATGGAGCTGATGAAATCCGCCAGGCTGCACACCATGCAGCACGTGGCCTACAAGGGCAGCGCGCCCGCCATGAACGACACGTTGGGCGGCGTGGTGCCGGTGATCTATGCGGACATGGTGTCTGCGCTGCCCCATATCCGCAGTGGCCGGCTGAGGGCGTTGGCGGTGGGCACGCCGCAGCGCGTGAAGGCGCTGGACGGCGTGCAGACCATGGCCGAGCAGGGCTTTGGCGGCTATGAGGCATCGTCCTGGGGCGGCCTGGTGGCACCCAGGGACACGCCGCGCGCCATCATCGACAAACTCAGCGCCACCTCGCGCCAGCTGCTGGCCACCGACGAGGTGCGCGACCGCTTCGAGAAGATCGGCGTGACGGCCGCCTACCTCAACCCCCAGGACACCGAGGGCCTGATCCGCAGCGACTACACGCGCTGGGGCGAGGTGGTGCGCACCAACGGCCTGGGCGCGGAGTGAGCCCATGGCCATGAGTCCTATTCCTGCGCAATCCATGTTCCGGCCCCTGCGGGCCGTGCGTTCCCTGGCCGATGTGGAGGCCATCGAAAGCCAGCCCATGGCCGGGCTGATCACGGCGCAAACGGTCTACGACCTCTTTTGCAACTCCGCGCGTGAGCACGGCCAGGGCAGGGCGCTGAGCTTTCTGCCCCAGGCCGGCAGCGTGGATGATGCCCGGCACCTGAGCTATGCCGAACTGCTGGGCAAGATCCACCAGACGGCCAACGCCCTGCATGCGCTGGGCATGGGCGCCAGCGACACGGTGGCCATCCTGCTGCCCGGCTGCATGGAGTACCACTTTGCGCTGTGGGGCGGTGAGGCGGCGGGCATCGTGCAGCCCATCAATCCGCTGCTGAGTGCCGAGAAGATCTCTGCCCTGATGCGGACCACGGGCGCGCGCTTTCTGATTGCCTGGGCGGACGAGGACGATGCCGGCATCCGCGAGAAAGCCACGGCGCTGGATGCGGATCTGGCGCATGTGCTCTGGGTCTCGCATGAAGGCCGGACTCCCCTGGGGGATGGACAGCGCTGGCCCGCCAGCGATCTGAACGCCGCCCTGGCCGCCCAGCCCTCCGACCGGCTGGTGAGCGGGCGCCAGCCCCAGGCTGGCGACGTGGCGGCCTACTTCCATACCGGGGGCACCACGGGTGCGCCCAAGATCGCCGTGCAAACGCATGGCGCCCAGGTCTACACCGCCTGGGCCAGTGTGCAGATGCAGGGCCTGAACACGGCCGACCGCACCATCAACGGCTACCCGCTGTTCCATGTGGCGGGCGTGCTGCCGGGCTCGCTGGCCTGCTTTTCGGCCGGGGCCCACGTCATCATTCCGACCACGGGGCTGTTTCGCAACAAGGCCGTGATTGCCGGCTTCTGGCGCATGGCGGCACAGTGGAAGCCCACGCTGATGTCGGCCGTGCCCACGGTGCTGGCCGCGCTGGTGGAGGTGCCGCTGCAGGGGGCCGATGTGTCCTCCATCCGCTACTTCCGCACGGGCGCCGCGCCGCTGTCGCCCGAGGTGGCGGCGCGCTTCAAGGCGCACAGCGGCTTCCATGTGCACGAGAGCCTGGGCATGACCGAGATGACGGGCATCTCCACCATCACGCCGCCCGGCCTGCACGCGGCGGCCGGCCATGTGGGCCTGCGCCTGCCGTTTGCGCGCCTGGCCGTGCGCCGCATGGGGCCGGACGGCAGGCCATCGGACCAGGAAGCCGCGCCCGGCGAAACCGGGATGGTGGTGTTCCAGTCGCCCAACCTGTTTTCCGGCTACCTGGGCGGCATCGAGCCGTCCAGCTACCTCACTGATGACGGCTGGCTGATCACGGGCGACCTGGGCTCGGTCGGCGACGACGGCCTGCTGCGGCTGCGCGGGCGTTCCAAGGACGTCATCATCCGCAGCGGGCACAACATCGATCCGCAGGTGATAGAGCAGGCGCTGGAGCGCCATCCCGCCGTCAAGGCCTGCGCCGCCGTGGGCGCACCCGATGCCTATGCGGGCGAGGTGCCTGTGGCCTTTGTCGCGCTCCACCCCGGCGCCCAGGCCGATGAGACCGAACTGCTGGCCTTTGCCGCAGCCGGCGTGGACGAAGCGCCTGCGCGCCCGCGCTATGTGCGCATCATCGATGCGCTCCCCACCACCAACGTGGGCAAGGTCTACAAGCCGCGCCTACGCAGCATGGCTGCGGAAATCTACGCCCGCACCCTGGTGGCCCAGGCGCATGAGCGCATGGGCCTGCCGCTGCCGCCCGCGGCCAGCACCACGCATGCGGAAGGCGAGGGCTTTGTGCTACGCCCGGCCAAGGCGCACGACAGGCGCCCTTGGGAGCAGGCCGCCGAGGCGCTGGCCTTCACGGGCGAGCCGGTGCGCATCGAGGATGCCGCCTGAGCGCTGGGCCGAACCCCATTGCAGCCACCTGGTGAACTGCGCCGGGGCGGTGTGCAATGCACATAGAATGCAAACCATTCGCATTCAATAACCAATGCGGCGCCATGCGGCCGCACCCCACTGCCCAAGCACGTTCATGCCGTCGGCCCGTTGTGGCGCCGATGGCTGTTTTTTTGTCCTTTGAGGAAGCTGCAATGAAGAAACACTGGATTCTTGTCTCCGCACTCCTGGCCGCCAGCGGCGCCAGCCAGGCCCACCAGATCTGGCTGGAACAGCCGGCCGGCGAAACCGCCGTGATCCGCTTTGGCGAATTCGGCGACAACCTGCGCGAGACATCGCCGGGCCTGCTCGACAAGTTCGGCAAGCCCGTGGCCACCCTGGTGTCTGCCCAGGGCGAGAAGGCGGCCGATGGCCGAAAGACCGGCACCGGCTTTGCGCTGCCCTTCAAGGCCGGCCAGGGCGACAGCATCGTGGCCGAGGATGCCGGCTACCCGCTGTACACCAGCAAGAAGGGCGAGCAGGAACTGCGCAACTGGTACCACCCGGCCGCGCGCCTGATCACCGGCTTTGCCGCCCAGGCCCCGCGCCTGACGCTGGATGTGGTGCCCTTGGGCAAGGCCGGCGAGTTCAAGGTCATCTACAAGGGCCAGCCGCTGCCCAAGGCCAAGGTGGTGCTGACCGTGCAATCGGGCTGGAGCAAGGAAGCCCATGCCGACGAGCAGGGCCTGGTGCAGTTCGACATGCCCTGGAAGGGCACCTACGTGGCCGAAGCCACGCACGACGAGCGCAGCGGCGGCGAGCGTACCGGCCCGAACGGCGCAGAAAAATACGACGGCGTGCACTACGTGACCTCGGTCACCTACGTCAAGCCTGATGGCGTCGCCGCCATCCCGGCCGGCCCTGCAGCCAAGCCCAACAAATAGGCACTGCGGTCCTGCACGGTCCGCACCACCCCGCACCGGCCGGTGCGGGGCACCGGTTTCCATGGCGTCCGGGCCTGCAGGCATACGGGCGCGACGCCAGCCACCAGGCAGTGCTCAGGGCAGGAACGGTGACGACAGCAGCCGCAAGCCGATGGAAAACCACCGCTCCTGCGTGCTGCTGCCCGCGCGGTTGCCGTAGGTGGCATCGACCTGCACATGTCCAGGCACCAACCAGTAGCGCAGGCCCATCTGGTAGAAGGGCTTGCCCTGGTTCTGGCCGAATGTCTCGGCAATCAGCCAGGTGCTCTGGCTCAATTGGGCCTCGGTTGCCAGGCCCCAGGTCATGAGGTTGCGATGTGTCTGCGCCGTGCGCAGCCAGCCCACGTTGGTGTGGAAGAACAGCCGGTCATCGCGCAGCGAGAACGTGACGGGCACATAGGCGTACAGATCTCCCCGGCCCTGGCCCTCGTCATTCGGATGCCGGGCATTGCCCACGGCCAGGCCCCAGCCCCAGCCATTGGGCTGCAGTTCCTTGAACAGGGTCTTGCCCTGGATCACCACGTCCGTGGTCCGGCTGCTGCCGTCCTCGCGCGTGCGTGCCGCGCCCAGCGTCAGCTCCAGATTGCCCGTGAAATTGCAGGCCGGCTGCGCCCAGAATTCCGTGCTGTCCTTTTTGGACTTGGCCCAGCTTTCCAGCTGGCAGGACTTGGCATCGACGATGCGGGCATCGTCCGTGATCATGGGCCGGGCTGCATGGGCCGGGCTGGTGCCGAGACAGGCTGCCAGGCCCAGGGCTGCTGCCGTCCAAAGGGAGTGGGGATTGCGCATGGCCCGCCATCCTAAAGCCGAAAAATGACGCCATCAGAACATTGCTGTGCCAGGAGCGCCACAACAACGGCTGTGCACGGACTGGCCCATGTGGCCGTATATGTCCTTGCCCTTATATGGCCGGCACATCCAGGCACAGACGCAGACCCGCCATCTGGCCGGGCATGTTGGCCAGCGGCAGCTGAAGCTCCGTCAGCAGCATGGCCTGCTGCATGGGATGCTGGAACGGATAGAACGCCGCCGCACCGCCACGGATGCGCCACTCGTGCGGACTGGCCTGCAGCCGGGTGAACGTGGCCACCGCCAACGCCGCCATTCCCCAGGGATTGGCGGCCGCGCGGTTGAGCTGCCCATCGCCAAACTGTGTCAGGCACACATCCCCGGACAGATCGCGCTGGGGAACTGCGTCCCCGCACACATACAGCCGCTCCGCGCCCGCCTTCGCAACGTACTCCCACTCATGGTCCCAAGGCAGGCGATAGCCCGTGGCGGCCAAAAAGCGCTGCGCTTCCTCTTGCGTGACATAGGCGGGAAACGGCCCGTCCTCGCTGGAGAAATCAGGCCGCTCCAGCCCATCGCACAAATCCACATGCTCTTCAATCACCCACTCGAACGTGGGAAAGCGGCCCATCAGAAATGCGGGCACATGCACGGGATCGGCCTCCTGCGCTGCATGGACCACCGGCGCAATCAAGGACCAGTCCTCCGCAGGGATCGAATCGCGCAGCTTATCCAACCGCTGCGCCGTTGCCTCGTAGGTGAAATCGCCGCCCAGGACCAGGGTCAGCGTGGTCTCATGCTGCGCATCGTAAAAGCAGGGAACCTCCCATGTTGCGCCCTCAGCAGGTTCTGTAGAGACGAATGGTTTGGCGAACTCGAAGCCGCGCGGCAGCCCCTCCAGAATGGCTTGGCAAATCTCTTCGCGGCGGGAGGGCAGGGTGGATTGCCAGGATTGGGGGCTGGCAAGCTCGGGTATGGTGTGCATGGTCGGGACAAAAATCACATGACTTCAAACAGATGAAATTTGACGCCGTGCGGATTCTTGCCGAAATCTCCAGACAGCTCGCCACGCATGGTCAGATCGCACTTCTTGTCTTGCATGAAAACATCCATCTCGTAGCCCCAGCCTCCGTAATTCAATCGATAGACCCTGATTGAAGAATTTTCATCGTCGGCACAAATTTCATCTTCTTCCAGAATGATCTGGCTACCTATTGGAGGAGGTGCAAGCGAGGTGAAATCGTCTTTGCCGAGATAATTTTCCAATGCTTCAAAAGCCTCATCCACTTGCAGTGGGCTGATGCCGAAGTGGGCTTCAAGGGTTTTCAGATCTTGGTGAAAGAATGCGGTCGCCAGCAAGCGGATGGATTTCTCTGCGGTCTCCAGGTTGAGTGTGTGAAGATTTTGGGGTGTATTCATATGAGTGGGCAGCTGCCATGTCTGGATGTTAAATAAAGATTGAAGGATTATTGGTGGTAATTATTTCAATATATGACCCGTGGCTACCAATATTTGTTTTATTTTTCTAAGCTTCCTGTTACTCCTTCTCGCCAGTACTGCAGATATTTCAGCGAAGTCATTTTCAACAGCCTTGGAGGAGATTTTTCTGTTTTTCATATCATCGATTATTGCGGCATTGGTTTCAAATGTGAGGGCTAGAGGGTTTTCCTTGTGGTATGAAAATCTACAAACGCATAGATCATTAATGATGAGTGCGCCATCGGAGTTTTTGCTGTCAAGGAACAATCTCATGTTGGCTGGCTTATTGATCATCTTAAGGATGGTGGATAACCTGAATCCATGGAAATCAAGGCCGCTGCCCCATATTTTCCCTTTGAGCGTGTATATCTTGAAGTTGATTCCCTGGTTTTTATTCACTATGGAATAATATTTCTCGAATAATTCATGATCATGCGGATCTCCCTCTCTGGAAAATCCCGTGCATGCCAGGTCTTCTATGCTTTCTGGCACCGTTGCTGATGTTTCAACATTCAGACATATTTCTCCAAATAGATATTTTATTAAAATAATGCTTATATCTGGGTAATCGATTGTCATAATGTAGGGGCTATGTATCCAACTGTATGGGCTTCAATAATACATTTGCCTTTTGCAAAGGGAATCGTGTGGCAGAAAAGAAAGTCAGGCAATCGGCTCTGATTCTTAAGATGTTCAGTCCCACAGTGAGATGCCACGACCAGTAGCTCAAGAGTAGGCCGTGGTGCGGCCCAGGCCCCTTGGCCATGTTCGGCGGTGATCCAGTGGCGCGCCGATCTGGTCGCACTGGTACCAGTAGGTGCTGTGTTCCTCGCCCGCTCCCTGAATGGTGGCCAGCGGTACAAAGCTGCTTGGCTCGTAGATATAGATAGAGCGCCTGCCTTGCACCGCGTTGGCTGTGCACCATGAGGTCGCCATCCCACAGGTAGTGGGTGCTGCAGAAGACATCGCTTTTGGCGACACATCGGCCCGTGGGGTCGTAGGCGTAGCGGGTGGCCTGGGTGACTCCGTGGCGCGTGGTGTTCGATTCGATGAGCTGGTGGTCTGCGTTCCAGGTCAGGTCCAGCACTTCCTGAGTGTCGGTCTTTTGGTTGCCACGGGTGCGGCGGGTGACGTTGCCGCGCACGTCGTATTCAAAGTGGAGGCCCTGGTATAAGCACAGGCGGCATACTAGGTCTGCGGATATGAATTATGGCAATGGTTCCAGTGAGATGCACGTAGCTTATATTTATGTGTCAATCTGGGGTTGCCCAAAGATCGGCAGATAGGTTATGAATAAACCTGGAGGCAATGGGTTTGCTTAGTTTTTGATGTACTAAGGTTTGGGTATCTGAAAAAACAAGGCCAAAAGGTAGAGTCCCCTGAAAACCACGATAGCTCGATACTCCTTGAGCATAGAACGCTACCTGTTTGAGAATAAAATCGCCGCCCATATGGATGGAGTTATCTTTGAAGATTCGATTATAGTTGTCTTGATTTTCATAGATCAACGCAATGCTATGCTTCTCGTTTTCTTCAATCTAGCTATTTCTTGCATTTATAGCTGCTGCTTCAGTATCCTCTTCGTATTCTTCGTCTTGCTCTGCAAGATGAGGTCGTTCAAAGATTCGATGCTCCTGAAGCCAAGCATCGAAAGAAGGATCATTGGGAGATTTTCCAATGAATGAAACGAGAATTTTTCCATCCATAGAATATGAGATTCTATTTAAGGTTGAGATTCTTTGCGTCGAATTTGTTAATCTTTCTTATTCTTATGGTTTCTATGCCTTTCCACTTGTTTTTATAGAATATGATAATTATGTGGTTGTCCTTTTGATACGCTTGGACAAGGTCTTCCTGATTCTTGCTGACTGATTTTCCCAATTTTTCTTCAACCTGTGATTTGTCCATTGCAAAAGCGAGGTTGAATGGATTTTCTTTTTCAAAGCCTTTATTGATATCGAATGATTCAAAAGTGAACCAGCCATCCCCAATAGGTGGGGAAAGATATTTTTCCTTGTATGAATCTGTGGGGTCAAATTCCATGGAAATCAATTTGTCTTTGGTTTTTATTCTTGTTGTTGAATCTCCCTTTGGCATCTTTTTTATGTCATTCTCGAGAAGAAATGACTCAAAATCATCACTTGTCGAAGTATGACCTAGGAAGGATAGCAATCTTTCGGTATTCATCATATTTCTTATGTTGATGGTAATTTTGGTTTCACGGCTTTATGAGATAACGCCATGTCTTCGACATATTTATCAAAATCAAAATCCTTTAGCTCTTCCACTGATTGCATATACTCTTCAAGCATCCATGGTCTTTCGTGAGCCACGGATTTCCCCGGCGAGCAGGTCGCCGGCGTAGAGGAGGGGGGCGCCCGAAGGCATCGTGCTTGTCGATTCGCCGGCCCAGTGCGTCGTGGCTGTCGGTAGCCTACGTACGCACAGGCTTCTTGAGAGGAGTTCTGCAAAATCTATTTTTCCGTGATTTCAACCAAATGAAATTAAATTTCACGGGTGATGATCGTTTGAAAACAGTTTTTTGCGAATCAATTTTCAATTGGCCAAGAGTCTAATTCTTGGAATAAACCACAAAACTACCTTTGTTCGGATTGCTACTGCCTTTCCAACCACAAGGAAATCCCGATGACTTATATATTTTAAATACTCTTTCAAAGAAATCTATTTTTTCCTCGGAGAATAATCTGGATTTTGCGCAAAACACCAAATCTTCATAAAATATATTCATTAGAAATTCATAGTCATCGTCATCTATACCTAATTCCATAATAAGATGTTTGTTGTTATTTATTATTTTTTCGTAATAATTTTCCGAATCTCGATGTATTGCAAATTTTTCCAAATAATTGGGTGGAGGCGGGATTTCAATTTTCTTTTGTGCGGAGGAAAATATATCTTGTAAAAAATAATAGGGTTTTTTGATATCCTGATCTGTATATATTTCTAAGGCTCTATGTATATTTGTGACAATCTCTGTATTTTTATCACTGCCTTTATATATAGTGCTGAGAAATTTATTATCCCTCATGAAAATTAAAATCTCCTGCACATCTGCCGGAAAGTCAGTTATGGTCGTCATTAGAATCCTCCTTTTTTCAAGAGATCGTCCCAAAGTTTGAATGTAGATCCTTCACTTTTCATTATTGGCGTTCCTTTTTTTAACTCTTTGTGTAAGAAATCCTGCATTTCATTTACTCTTTTTGAGAGTTGCTTGGGACATCCGCCCGATGATGCTATTTCTCTATCTATTGCAGATAATATGGCGTCGGAATAGTCATTGTGATTAGTATTGTGGGTGGATTTTCCAAACCATTTTCCCTTCTTTCCTCCAAATTGCCCTGTTTTCTTGGGTAAATTGATAAGATTCTCTAAAGCGTGTCTGTCTATGCAGTTGAGAATAGGTCTTTTGTTAAAAATATCTTGTGGTACTTTGTGATGTGTTTGATGATCTGGAGATTTACCTGCTACCCGATCCATTCTATTTCGATGGGTTGATAGACCAGCAGGATCAATCCATTCAATTGGATTGACCCCATATAAATAGAAATTTTCACCACCAAACAACCCAATCGGATCCTGATGCACAAACCTCCCAACCACAGGATCGTAATACCTGAACCGGTTGTAATGCAGCCCCGTCTCGCCGTCAAAGTACTGTCCCTGGAACCGTAG
>NZ_JAQOTI010000013.1:0-195444 GCF_028401915.1 Delftia sp. DT-2 | reverse complement strand
CAGCGCGGCCTGCGCCGCTACATTCATTACTACAACCACCAACGCATCAAGCTCAAACTAAAAGGCCTGAGCCCGGTACAGTACCGAACTCAGGCCTTGAGCCGCTAGCTTCCAACCGTCCAACTTCTTGGGGTCAGTTCAGCGCGGGCGTTTTTTTGTGGGTCGAGCTGCTCACTCGTGCCAGTGCTCGGCCACCCAGGTGGCAGGCCGGATATAGCGAAAGCGCCGATTGCGCCGGCCGGCCAACGCGTCGGGCGGGTTGCATTCGCCGTGGAAGATCACCACGCGTGCACCCTCGGGCACGAAGGGCGGCTTCCAGTAGTTCGTCGGCCAGGCCGGAATGCAGTGGTACTTGAAGCTTGGGCACCAGGCCTGTGGCCAGTACTTGAGCTTGCCCTGCTTGTGCAGCATATCGGACAGATAGGCCTGCTCATTGCGAAAGTTGCGGCGTATTTCTTCGAAATGCGTGCGGAAGTAGTCCAGCACCTCGGGGTGGGCACCCAGCTCGAAGCGGTACACCGAGGAATTGCCCGTGATGCGCCACGGACGCTTGTAGTCGTGGATGATCAGGAACTCGCCGGGCTCGGTGAAAAAATCGTCCAGCGGCCCGGTGATGACCACGTCCACGTCAAGAAACAGCGCCGTGCCGCGCAGGCCGTGCAGGTCGGCACTGAAGGTGGCCAGCTTGTTCCAACCACGCTCCGGAATGCCCGCGGGCAGGTTCAGCGGAGGAATCGGCAGGCATTCGACCTCGTCGCGAATCCCCACGCCGTCATCGGTCAGGCAGACAAGGCGAAAATCGCCCTTCAGATGCCGGCGCACCATGGCGTAGAGCCTGTTGACATACTCCGGACCGTACTTCTTGCCCCACTTCATGCAGATCACGAAGCGCTGCTGCGCAGAGGGGGAGGCGGAGGGCGGTTGCGCGGCCTGGGCCACGCTGGCGGCATGGGATGCTACGGTCATGGATGCGGCGGACTCAGTCTGCCTGACGCTTCTTGACCGACTTCTGCTTGGGCTTGGCGCGCTTGACCTGGCCACCTGCCGTCAGGCGCTGGTTGCCCAGCACGCGGATCTGCTTGACCTCGGGCTTCTGGCCGGAGCGCTTGCTGAACTTGAGCAGCTTGACATCGCGAGGGCCGGGCATGCGGTTCTCGTCGATGGCTTTTTCCTTTTCCGGCATGGGGCGCCAGAGCACCAGCAGCTTGCCGATGTGCTGAATGGGTGCAGCGCCAAGCTCGTCGCACAGCTGCAGATACATCTGCTCGCGTGCGGCGCGGTCGTCGTTGAAGACACGGACCTTGATCAGGCCATGTGCGTTAAGGCCGGCGTTGACCTCCTTTTGCACGGCAGCCGTCAGGCCGTCACCCCCGATGAGGACCACGGGGTCCAGGTGGTGTGCGTTGGCGCGGTGTTCCCGGCGCTCGGCGGGAGTCAATTGAATTTGGGGCATGGCCGTATTATCGAGGCTGAAAGAATCCAGCATGAAAGTCAACACAAAAAGCAAGAAGGTCAACAAGGCTTGGCTCAACAGCCACGTCAACGATCCTTACGTCAAGGCCGCCCAGAAGGACGGCTACCGCGCGCGCGCGGCCTACAAACTCAAGGAGATCGACGAGCAGCTCAAGCTCATCCGGCCGGGTGCCACGGTGGTGGACCTGGGCTGCGCACCCGGGGCTTGGAGCCAGTATGTGCGCCGTTGCCTGTCGCCCAACGGGGCGGCCGTCGGCGCTCTCAACGGCCGCATCATCTCGCTGGATCTGCTGCCCATGGAGCCCATTGAGGGCGTGCAGTACATCCAGGGCGATTTCCGCGAGGAGCCGGTTCTGGCCCAGCTCCAGGAGGCCCTGGGCGGGGGCAAGGCCGACGTGGTGGTCTCCGACATGGCGCCCAACCTGTCGGGCAACGGCACGACGGATGCGGCGCGCATTGCGCTGCTGGTCGAACTGGCGGTTGATTTTTCCATCCACCATATGAAACCTGAAGGCGCCTTGGTGGTGAAGCTCTTCCACGGCGGGGCCTACGATGACCTGGTTGCGCTGTTCCGGCAGACCTTCAAGGTGGTCAAGCCGATCAAGCCCAAGTCCTCGCGTGACAAGTCTTCGGAGACGTTTTTGGTGGGCATGGGGCTCAAGTAGCTCTGTGCAGCCGCCCGGCGCTGCCCTGACCCGGGTCAAGACCGTATTCAAGCTATGGCTGCTATAGAGGGATATAGGCGACCAGCCAGCTTGAAACACCTAAAATGGACCGCAAATACGCTTCGAGCACGCTGGAAGTCGTTTTATCTGTATCCCCCATTGGAGCCCCGCTTGAACAATCAGTGGTTTTCAAAAATTGCCGTCTGGCTGGTCATCGCCATGGTGCTGTTTACGGTGTTCAAGCAATTTGACACCCGTGGCGGCGCTGGCGCGTCCCATGTCGGTTACTCCGAGTTCCTGGAAGAGGTGCGAAGCAATCGCATCAAGAGCGCCACCATCCAGGAAAGCCCCGGCGGCACCGAGATCGTGGCCACGACCAACGATGACCGCAAGGTGCGCACCACCGCCACCTACCTGGATCGCGGGCTCGTGGGTGACCTGATCAACAACAACGTCAAGTTCGACGTCAAGCCCCGCGAAGAAGGCTCGGTCCTCATGACCCTGCTCGTCAGTTGGGGGCCCATGCTGCTGTTGATCGGCGTGTGGGTGTACTTCATGCGCCAGATGCAGGGCGGCGGCAAGGGCGGTGCTTTCAGCTTCGGCAAGAGCAAGGCGCGCATGCTGGACGAGAACAACAACACCGTGACCTTTGCCGACGTTGCAGGCTGCGACGAAGCCAAGGAAGAGGTCAAGGAAGTCGTGGACTTCCTCAAGGACCCCAACAAGTTCCAGAAGCTCGGCGGGCGCATTCCGCGCGGCCTGCTGCTGGTCGGTCCTCCGGGTACCGGCAAGACGCTGCTGGCCAAGTCCATCGCTGGTGAAGCCAAGGTTCCGTTTTTCAGCATCTCGGGCTCCGACTTCGTTGAAATGTTCGTCGGCGTGGGCGCGGCCCGCGTGCGCGACATGTTCGAGAACGCCAAGAAGAATGCACCCTGCATCATCTTCATCGATGAAATCGATGCCGTGGGCCGCCAGCGTGGCGCAGGCCTGGGCGGTGGTAACGATGAGCGTGAACAGACCCTGAACCAGATGCTGGTCGAGATGGACGGCTTCGAGACCAACCTCGGCGTGATCGTCGTGGCTGCAACCAACCGTCCCGACATCCTGGATGCGGCGCTGCTGCGCCCCGGCCGTTTCGACCGTCAGGTGTATGTGACGCTGCCCGACATCCGTGGCCGCGAGCAGATCCTCAATGTGCACATGCGCAAGATCCCTGTAGGCCAGGACGTGAACCCGGGCGTGATCGCGCGCGGCACGCCTGGCATGTCGGGCGCCGATCTGGCCAACCTCTGCAACGAAGCAGCCCTGATGGCCGCGCGCCGCAATGCGCGCACCGTCGAGATGCAGGATTTCGAGAAGGCCAAGGACAAGATCATCATGGGCCCCGAGCGCAAGAGCATGGTCATGCCCGAGGAAGAGCGCCGCAACACGGCCTACCACGAGGCAGGCCACGCACTGATCGGCAAGCTGCTGCCCAAGTGCGATCCCGTGCACAAGGTCACCATCATCCCGCGCGGCCGTGCGCTGGGCGTGACCATGAGCCTGCCCGAGAAGGACCGCTACTCCTACGACAAGGAGTTCATGCTCAACCAGATCGCCATGCTGTTCGGTGGACGCATTGCCGAAGAAGTGTTCATGAACCAGATGACCACGGGCGCGAGCAACGACTTCGAGCGGGCCACGCAGATCGCACGCGACATGGTCACCCGCTACGGCATGACCGACGCGCTGGGTCCCATGGTCTATGCGGAGCAGGAAGGCGAGCCTTTCCTGGGCCGCTCGATGAGCAAGACCAACAGCATGAGCGAGCAGACGATGCAGAAGGTGGACCAGGAGGTTCGCCGCATCATCGACGAGCAGTACGGACTGGCGCGCAAGCTGATCGAGGACAACTCCGACAAGATGCATGCCATGGCCAAGGCCATGCTCGACTGGGAAACCATCGACGCCGAGCAACTCGATGACATCATGGCCGGCCGTGAGCCGCGTCCTCCCAAGGACTGGGTGCCGCGCAACCCTCCGTCGTCCGACGGTGGCAACTCGTCCGGCGGCACGCCGGCAGTGGATGCCGACCCTGCGCCCACCACGGCCTGAGCTGCTTGCCGCAGAATCGGCCAATCCTATGCAAAGGGCCCTGAGGGGCCCTTTTGCTTTGCTTGCAGGATGTGCTCAATCGCCCGCAACGGCCAGCGATGAACCCGGTCCGGCGGGCGCCTACCTTCAGGAAATCCCATGCCGCATCAATGGCAGACTTCGCGCTTTGTTCTAGACCTTCAGCGTCCACTGGTCATGGGCATCGTCAATGTGACGCCCGACTCGTTTTCCGACGGCGGGCGGCACAACACGGTGGAGCAGGCCTTGTGGCATGCAGAGCAACTGGTCAGTGAGGGCGCGCACATCCTCGATATTGGCGGCGAGTCCACCAGGCCCGGCTCACCGGCTGTTCCGCTGGATGAGGAGTTGCGGCGCGTGCTGCCTGTTGTGCAGGGCGCGGTGCAATTGGGCGTGCCTGTCTCCGTCGATACCTACAAGCCCGAGGTCATGCAGGCCGTGCTGGATCTGGGGGCCGACATCGTCAACGACATCTGGGCGCTGCGCCAGCCGGGCGCGCAGCAGGTGGTGGCCGCGCACCCGAGCTGCGGCATCTGTCTCATGCACATGCATGGCACGCCGCAGGACATGCAGACCACGCCCATGCAAGGCGATGCCGTGCCCGCCGTGCGCGATTTCCTGCAGTTGCACAGCGATGCCCTGCTGGCCCGGGGCGTGGCGCGGGAGCGCATCGTCTGGGACTATGGCATCGGCTTCGGCAAAAGCGTGGCACAGAATTTTTCCCTGCTTGCACGCCAGCATGAATTGCTGGGCCTAGACTTCCCGCTGCTGGCCGGCTGGTCGCGCAAGGGCTCGCTCGGGCAGGTCAGTGGCCGTCCACAGGGCCAGCGCATGGTGCCCAGCGTGGCGGCGGCACTGCTGGCGGTGGAGCGTGGCGCGCGCGTGGTGCGCGTGCACGACGTGGCCGATACGGTGGCGGCATTGACGGTCTGGCAGACCATGCACGACAACGACTGAACAACAAAGGAGCACTATGGCACGCACATATTTTGGTACCGATGGAATTCGCGGCCTGGTGGGCCGTTCGCCCATCACCCCCGACTTCGCGCTGCGTCTGGCGCATGCCGTGGGCCGTGTGCTGCGGCGCAAGGAAGCCCGTCCCATGGTGCTGATCGGCAAGGACACGCGGATCTCGGGCTACATGCTGGAGAGCGCGCTGGAGTCCGGGTTCAACTCTGCCGGCGTGGACGTGATGCTGCTGGGCCCCCTGCCCACGCCGGGCGTGGCCTATCTGACGCGCGCCCAGCGCGCCAGCCTGGGCGTGGTCATCAGCGCCAGCCACAACCCTTATTACGACAACGGCATCAAGTTCTTCAGCGCACAGGGCACCAAGCTGCCCGATGCCTGGGAGGAAGAGGTCGAGCAGGCCTTGACCGAAGATCCCGTATGGGTCGACTCTGCCGCTCTGGGAAAGGCCCGGCGCCTTGAAGACGCGGCAGGGCGCTACATCGAGTTCTGCAAGAGCACCTTCGACCATGCGCTCACGCTCAAGGGTGTGAAGATCGTGGTCGATGCAGCCCATGGCGCGGCCTACCAGATCGCCCCCAAGGTCTTCCATGAACTGGGGGCCGATGTGGTGGCCATTGGCTGTGCGCCCGATGGACTGAACATCAACGAAGGCGTGGGTGCCACCCATCCCGAGGCCCTGGTGCTGGCCGTGCGAGCGAACAAGGCCGACTTCGGTGTGGCGCTGGATGGTGATGCCGACCGGCTGCTGCTGGTCGATGCGGCTGGCCGGCTCTACAACGGCGACGAACTGCTGTACCTGATGGCGGCCGATCGGCTGGCGCGTGGCGAGGCCGTGCCGGGTGCCGTGGGCACACTGATGACCAATATGGCCGTGGAGGTGGCGCTGAAGTCCCAGGGGGTGGGCTTTGTGCGCGCCAAGGTCGGCGACCGCTATGTGCTGGAGGAGCTGCACCGCCAGGGCTGGACACTGGGGGGCGAGGGCTCGGGCCATCTGCTGGCGCTGGACAAGCACACCACTGGCGATGGCCTGGTCAGCGCGCTGCAGGTGCTGCAGGCCTGCGTGCGTTCGGGCAAGAGCCTGTCGCAGTGGCTGTCTTCGGTCCAGCTGTTTCCCCAGGTATTGCTCAACGTGCGGCTGCAGCCGGGCCAGGACTGGAAGCGCAACACCCAGCTGGAGGAAGCCACCGAGGCCGTCAAGGCCGAATTGGGCGATACGGGGCGCGTGCTTATCCGCGCCAGCGGCACCGAGCCTTTGCTGCGCGTGATGGTGGAGGCACGCGATGGCGACCAGGCCAGCCGCTGCGCCGAGCGCCTGGCCAGCGTGGCGAAGAATTCACCCATGCCCTGAGCGGCGGGCGGCACGTGCCCGGCCATGGAAAGCCGAAGCTGCAGTCTTCGGCTTTTTCGTCTGCAGACCGTGGCGCGGTGAGCTGTTCAGCCCTGGCTGCGCAGAAAGGCCTCCAGCGCCTGGGGCGGCAGCGGGCGGCTGAAATGGTAGCCCTGGGCTTCATCGCAGCCCTGCTCGCGCAGGAACTGCAGCTGCGCCTCCGTTTCCACGCCTTCGGCCGTGGTCTGCATGCCCAGGGCCTGGGCCATGCGGATGATGGCGCTGACTATGGCGCGGTCATTGCTGTCGTGGTCCAGGTCCTGGATGAAGGACTGGTCGATCTTGAGTTTGTAGATCTGAAAGCGCTTGAGCTGGCTCAGGGATGAATAGCCGGTGCCGAAGTCATCCATGGCCAGGCGCACGCCATGCTCGCGCAGCCGGTCCATGGTCGCCGTGGCCTGGCGCGGATCATGGATGGCCACGCCCTCGGTCAGCTCCAGCTCCAGAGAATCGGCCGGCAGGTCGCTGTCGAGCAGGATGCGGTTGATGATTTCGGGCAGTTGCTGCTGGTGGAACTGGATGGCCGACAGGTTCACGGCCACCTTCAGGTCCCGCAGCCCCGCATTGCGCCAGGCCTGCAGTTGCTGCATGGCGCTGCGCAGCACCCATTCGCCGATCTGCAGGATCTGGCCGCTGTCCTCGGCGACGGGGATGAACTCCGCGGGCGAGACCGAGCCCAGCTCGGGGTGCTCCCATCGCAGCAGTGCCTCCACGCTGCGCACGCGCCCGGTGCTCAGGGTGATCTGCGGCTGGTAGTGCAGATACAGCTGATTGCGCTCCAGCGCCCGCCGCAAGGCGTTCTCCAACTGCAGGGCGCGCAGGGACTGGGCCTGCATCTGCGGAGTGAAGAAGCGGTAGGTGTTGCGGCCGGCCTGCTTGGCGTGGTACATGGCCGCGTCGGCGGCCTGTGTCAGCGAGTCGATGTCGTGGCCGTCGCGCGGGTACAGCGCGATGCCCATGGACGGCGCAATGGTCAGTTCGTGGCGGTCGATCTGGTAGGCCTGGCGCGACGCCTCCTGCAGCTTGCCTGCCACGCGAGCCGCACCCTGGGCATTGGCGCCGGGCAGCAGCAGCACGAATTCGTCGCCGCCGATGCGGGCCACCGTATCGCGGTCGCGCACGACGGCACGCAGGCGGCGGGCAATCTCCACCAGCAGGGCATCGCCCACGCGATGGCCCAGCGAATCATTGACATGCTTGAAATGGTCCAGGTCCAGGAACATCACGGCCAGTGGCGTGTCGTTGACCTTGGCCAGCTCGATGGCGCGGGCGCTGCGCTCGGCCAGCAGCGTGCGATTGGGCAGGCCGGTGAGCGCGTCGTAGTGCGCCATCCAGTAGATGCGTTCCTGGTCCAGCTTGCGGTCGGCGATCTCGCGGTGCAGGTTCTCCACCGTGGCGCTGAGTTCGCGTGTACGGTCGCGCACCTGCTGCTCCAGCAGTTCGTGGGCCTGGCTCAGGGCCTGCTGGGCGCGCAGACGGTCGTCGATGTCGCTGACGATCCAGATGGAGCCTTCGCGTGCATCGCCCGGATTGATGAGCCGGCCCGTCAGTTCACCCCAGAACAGGCTGCCATCCTTGCGGCGCAGGCGGCGCTGCGTGCGAAAGGACAGGCCCGCGCTCAGCGTGCGATAGGCCTCGCGCCCCAGGCTGCGCAGCTCGTCGCGGCTGGGGTGCAGGTGCTCGCTGTTGATGCCGACCAGCGCGTGTTCGCCCGCGTAGCCGAAGATGTCGGCATAGCACTGGTTGCATCGGACGATGACGCGCTGGCGGATGAAGACGATGCCCACGCCGGCATTGTCGAGCAGTGCCTGCTGCTCGCGCAGGCTGCGCTGCAGCGACGCCGCCATCATCGAAGACGGACGTTCGAGTACAGGGTCGTACGCAATCGTCGGCGCGGACATGGCGAAGCGTTAGGGCGGTGGTAAAGGGATGAGGGGGAACTTACAAAGTGTAGCACTTGCGCGCAAAACAGCATTTTGTCGTTCCCTGGCGAGGGCAGGGCCTTGGTTTTCAGGTGCCGGTGGACTGTCGTTGCCGGCCCTTGGCCTGCGCATCGAGCTTGTGGGCCAATTCATAGAGCACGCCATGGCGCAGGGCGCCGTGCGTGACGCGCATGCGCTCGATGCCCAGGCTGGAGAAGATGCCCCGCATCACGCTCATGCCGCCGCCGATCATGGGGCGCAGCTCTTCCTTGAGTCCGTCCATGTTCACACGGTCGACATGGCCTGCGCGCAGCAACTGCGCATGCAGCCAGTCCAGTCCCTGCCGCGTGATCCAGCCGGCCGTGCCGCCGGGCGCATGGGCCAGGACCTTGACAATGGCACCGGCCGTGCCCGAGGAGCCATAGGCATGGCTCCATTGCCCGGCAGCGAAAAGTCCTGCTTCGGGCGCAATGATGTCGGCCACGGCTGCTTCGGCCTGGGACAGGGCCTGGGCCGACAGCTCGCCATCGGGGAAGTGGCGCAAGGCCCAGGTCACGCTGCCGAAGGCGAAGGAGCGTGCCTGCAGTACTTGTCGCTGCTGACCCAGGCACAGCTCGGTCGAGCGGCCGCCGATGTCCACCACCAGCCTCCGCTGGGCGCCGGGCGGCAGCAACTGGGCGACGCCGCGATAGATCAGGCGTGCTTCCTCCTCGCCGTCAATGACCTCGATGGGGCAGCCCAGGATGCGCTGGCCTTCGTCCAGGAAGATCTGGCGATTCGATGCCTCTCTCAGCGTCTGCGTGGCCACTGCACGTACGCGGTGGCGGGGCAAATCACCCAGCACCTGCGCATAGCGCTCCAGGCAGGCCCAGCCGCGCTGCATGGCCTCCAGGCTCAAGGCGCCCTGGGCGTCGAGGGCGCTGCCCAGGCGTATGGCTTCCTTGCGATGGCTGAGCAGCTGTACCTTTGCGCCGTCGCTGCGGGCCATGGCCAGCAGGCAGCTGTTGGAGCCAATGTCGATGGCGGCCAGGCGGCTTTCGGGGGGATTGGAAGAGGGCATGCGCGAAAGGCGGACGACGGCACGGCTGCGGCAGGTTTGCAGCAGCCAACGGCATCCAGGGGAAGGCAGCTAGCTTAGCACCCCGGCGATCTCGCGTCGCTCTCGTGCCGGTGTGACTGGGTCATGACTTTTGCGTGACGGTTTCTGCGCCGTTGCTTGCGCCTGACTTGGCTTGTATGACAGATGTCATGAACAGAGGAATGCATGTCATGAACATGTCACAAATCCGGGGCAGACTGCCCGAATCCCCGGCTAGCGGGGTGACTACCGGGTCCTGCCCAGGCCGGGCCCCTGCATCCATGCCCCAGACATTCACGCCGATTCCCGGTGGCGCCTCTGCCGCACCTGCCGAACCAGAACATGAACAGGGAGCGCGTGCCGTGCCCGCAGGGCCGGCTTCGCTGGGCATGGCCCGCCAGACAGCTCCCATACCCGTCTCTGCACCCCTGAATGTCCCGATGATGCCTCTGGCGAAAAGCCTCTCCACCGCCTTGTCGGAGCTGCAGGGCCAGGCCATTGCGGCTTCTGCCTCTGCTTCTTCTGCAAGGCTTCCCGCCCCCGAATACACTGGACTGCACGCCACAGCCGAAAGCGGTGAAGTGCAAGAGCAGCAGCAACAGTTTCTTGACCGTGACCATTGCATCCTGGCCTTCAATGAGCGCGTGCTGGACTGGGCCGTGCGTGAAGATGTGCCGCTGCTGGAGCGTTTGCGCTATCTGTGCATCGTCTCCTCGAATCTCGACGAATGGTTCGAGGTGCGTTGCGCCCCGCATGTGACGGCCGCCAAGGCCGGCGACGCCAAGGGCCTGTACACCCTGCAGAGCTTCCGCTCGCTGATGGACAAGGCGCATGAGCTGGTATTGCGCCAATACACGCTGTACAACCAGTCACTGATTCCCGCCTTTGCGGGGCAGGGCATACGCGTGGTATCCCATGGCGAGCGCAGCAGCGCCCAGCGCAAATGGGTGCGCGAGTACTTCCTGCGCGAAGTCCAGCCGCTGCTCATGCCCGTGGGCCTGGACCCATCCCATCCATTCCCCCAGGTGGCCAACAAGGCGCTGAACTTCATCGTGCGCCTCAAAGGTGTCGATGCCTTTGGCCGTGCCAACGAGGTGGCCATCGTCAAGGTGCCGCGTGTCTTGCCGCGCCTGGTGCGCCTGCCCGAGAAGATCGCGGGCAAGCAGCGCCTGTTCGTGAGCATCTCCAGCATCGTGCGCGCCCATCTCGTCGAGTTGTTCCCGGGGCGTGAGGTGGCGGAGTTTGCGCAATTCCGTGTCACGCGCCATTCGGACCTGGCAGTGGATGAGGAAGACGTCAGCGACCTGCGCACGGCCCTGCGCCAGGGTCTGCACCATCGCCACTACGGCCAGGCGGTGAGGCTGGAGGTGTCCTTTGCCTGCTCGCCCATGCTGTCCGACCTGCTGCTGGGCCAGTTCGGCCTGCCGACCGAGGCACTGTTCCGAGTCAAGGGGCCCGTGAACCTGGTGCGCCAGTCGCAGCTGGTGGATCTGGTCGATGACCCCGCGCTGCTGTTTCCGCCTTGGCGTCCGGCATGGCCGCGCCAGCTGCAGCCGGGCCGCTCGGTGATGGCCCAGATACGCAAGCGTGATGTGCTGATCCACCAGCCCTTCGAGAGCTTCGACGGCGTGCTGGAGCTGCTGCGCGAAGCCGTCAATGACCCTGAGGTGCTGGCCATCAAGCAGACCATCTACCGCACGGGATCGGACTCCGAGATCATGCAGCTGCTGGCCGAGGCGGTTCGCCGCGGCAAGGAAGTGCTGGCCGTGCTGGAACTCAAGGCCCGCTTTGACGAAGAGGCCAACATCAACTCCGCCGAAAAGCTGGAGGCCTTGGGCGCCCAGGTGGTCTACGGCGTGCTGGGCCTGAAGACGCACGCCAAGATGCTGCTGATTACCCGGCGCGAAAAGCGCAGCGGCCAGCTCAAGCGCTACGGCCACCTGTCCACCGGCAACTACAACGTGCGCACGGCGCGCCTGTACACCGACATCAGCCAGCTGACCTGCGATGCGCAGATCACGGCCGACATGGATGCCGTGTTCAGCCACCTGTCCAGCCACAACCGCTTGCCCAAGCTGCACCAGCTTGTGATTGCACCGTTCCAGCTGCACGATCGCATGCTGGCGCTGATTGCCCAGGTGGGCGAGGCCGCACAGCGCGGCGAAGAGGCGCGGATTGTGCTGAAGATGAATGCGCTGACTGACGAGTTGCTCATGCAGGCCCTGGTGCGTGCCGGTCAGCAGGGCGCACGCATCGATCTCATCGTGCGCAGCGCCTGCATGCTGCCGCCGCAGCGCAAGGGCTGGACGGACAACATCCGCGTGCGCTCCATCATCGGCCGCTTCCTGGAGCATTCGCGCGTCTTCTACTTCGCCTGGGGCAATCAGCAGGAGTTGCTGCTGTCCAGTGCGGACTGGATGAACCGCAACATGATGCGCCGGGTGGAGCTGGCCTGGCCTGTGCGCGATCCGGCGTTGCGCCAGCAGGTGATAGACGAATGTCTTGTCGCCAGCCTGCATGACAACCGCGACGCCTGGACGCTGGAAGCCAATGGCGCCTACCAGCGCGCACCCTATCCGACCACGGGCCTGGGGGCGCAGAACGCCTTGATGGAGCGTTACGGCCCTCGGGCCTGAGCCGCATATCCTGTCAGGGCGCCGCGCGCCTGCCCTGTGCAATCGAAAAAGCCCCGCCAACGCATTGCGCTGGCAGGGCTTTTTGCTTGTCGCTGCGGCAGCCGGAGATGTTCGGCGTTCAGTGCAGATGCAACTGCAGCGTCCAAGGCGTCTTCTGCCAGGCCACGGCTTCGGTGCGCAGCAACTGGGCGGACTGGGGGTAGCTCCTGGTCCAGCCTTCCGGCACGGTCAGGTGAAAGACGCTGTCCGAGCGGTGCAGGCGCATGCCCTGCAGATCGGGATCGCGCCGGGCGTGGCACAGCTGCACGGCCAGGCGCAGCGCCAGCAATGGCCAGGCCACAGCCCGGTCCTCGATGGCAGCCTCGAGCTTGCGCAGCTTGCCCTGGTGGCCAAGCACCAGCTGGGTGATGCGTTCGCGCAGCTCCACGGGCCAGGTGGCAGCACTGCAGTGTTCGGTGATGTAGGCGCCGTGGCGGTGGTAGGCGCTCAGAGAGATGCGCATGCCGATCTCATGCAGGCTGGCAGCCGTGTCCAGTGCGTGCGTGGCCAGTGCATCGGGCGGCTGCTGCGCCTGCAGCGATTGCCAGGCCCAGCGTGCCACCTTGCGAACACGCAGAGCGTGGGATGTGTCAATGCCGAAGTCCTGTTGCAGCGCCGCGATCTCGGCGGCTTCGCGATCGGCAGGCGGCTCGTGTTCCAGCAGATCATGCAGCACGCCCTGGCGCAGCGCGCCCTGTGCAACCTCCAGTTCGTCGATGCCCAGCAGGCCCAGGGCGGCCATCA
Source organism: Delftia sp. DT-2 (assembly GCF_028401915.1). Lineage (NCBI taxonomy): Bacteria > Pseudomonadati > Pseudomonadota > Betaproteobacteria > Burkholderiales > Comamonadaceae > Delftia > Delftia sp. DT-2. The sequence goes on along the minus strand of NZ_JAQOTI010000013.1, from coordinate 182,419 downwards.
GAATGCTCAGGCCGCCGGCGATGACGGCTCGCCGGTCTTCCTTGAGTCCGGCCAGGCGGATGCGGTCCACATGGCCGGCCTCCATCAGCTGCTCATGCAGCCAGCGCAGGCTGTCGGGCGTGATCAGCCCGCCGGAATATCCGTTGGCAGCCAGGATGTCGCCCACGGCGTTGGCCGTGCCTGACGATGCATAGGCGCAGTCCCAGGCGGTGGCTGGATAGGCCGATACGGTTTGGGTGAGGGCTGCCTGCGCCGCCTTGATGGCGGCCGAGAAGTGCGCGCGCGACAGCGTGCCCTCGCCAAAGAACTGCGTGCTCCAGGCCACGCTGCCTATGGGGTAGGAGGCCACCTGGCGCGCTTCGCCATGCTGGCCGATGATGACTTCGGTAGAGCGCCCGCCAATGTCCACCACCAGACGCCGTTGAGACGATGGCGGCAGCAGGCTGGAGACGCCGCGATAGATCAGCCGGGCCTCTTCCTCGCCCGAGATGACTTCGATGGGAAAGCCCAGCAGGGTGCTGCCTCGCGCGATGAAGACATCGCGGTTGCGGGCCTCGCGCAGGGTCTGTGTGGCCACGGCGCGGACCTGGTCGGCCGCAAAGCCGGCCAGCCGTTCGCCAAAGCGTGCCAGGCAGTCCCAGCCGCGTTGCATGGCTTCGTCAGTCAGTTCATGGCGCTCGTTGAGCCCATTGCCCTGGCGCACGGTTTCCTTGAGGTATTCCACGCGCTCTATGCGCTGGTGGCTGCCGACGCGGCCTATTTCGAGGCGAAAGCTGTTGGACCCGAGGTCAACGGCAGCGAGCAGGGATTCTGGTGCCATGAAAGAAACGCCAATCAAGATTCGTCGAGCACGATTGCACAGCGATGTCCGAGCGGGCAGGGCTGCACCTGTCTGGTGCCTGCTCGTGCGACACACAAGACTAAGACGGAATTGTGACATCGCGATGACCGGGTTCTTACATGGGAAGGCCTGCTGTTTGTGACGCCTTTTTTCCATGTCACATCAATGTCACAAAGCCTTCTTACAGTCCAGCCATCGCATCTTTCAACCCCTAAGAGGTCTGTACATGAAGTTGTCTGTGATTCACATTCTGGTGGCTGGTGCTCTGTCTGCGGGCGGCGTGGGCCAGGCCCTGGCTCAGCAGGAAGCCACCGGCGCAGGCGCCAGCTTCCCGGCTCCGCTGTACTCCAAGTGGGCTGCGGACTACAACAAGGCCACCGGCGTGAAGATCAACTACCAGTCCGTGGGCTCCAGCGCCGGCATCAAGCAGATCGAAGCCAAGACCGTGGACTTCGGCGCCTCCGACGAGCCGCTCAAGGATGAAGAACTGGCTAAGAAGGGTCTGGTGCAATTTCCCACCGTGATCGGCGGCATCGTGCCCGTGGTCAACATCAAGGGCATCCAGCCCGGCCAGCTCAAGCTGACCGGCCAGGTGCTGGGCGACATCTACCTGGGCAAGATCAGCAAGTGGAATGACGAGGCCATCAAGGCCCTGAACCCGGGCGTGAACCTGCCTGACGCCACCATCGCTCCCGTGCGCCGCGCTGACGGCTCGGGCACCACCTTCGGCTTCACCAACTACCTGTCCAAGGTCAATGCCGAGTGGAAGGAAAAGGTTGGCGAAGGCAAGGCTGTGAACTGGCCCACGGGCGCAGGCGGCAAGGGCAACGAAGGCGTGGCCGCCTTCGTGGGTCGCCTGCCCAACTCCATCGGCTACGTCGAGTACGCCTACGTCAAGCAAAACAAGCTGACCTACACCCAGCTGCAGACCGCAGGCGGCACCTTCGTGTCCCCTGATGACGCCACCTTCAAGGCCGCTGCTGCCGGTGCCGACTGGGCCAAGAGCTTCTACCAGATCCTGACCAACCAGCCTGGCAAGGAGGCATGGCCCATCACCTCGGCCACCTTCATCATCATGCACAAGGCCCAGGACAAGCCTGCACAGGCCGCTGCCTCGCTGAAGTTCTTCGAGTGGGCCTACAAGTCCGGCGACAAGACCGCCACCGACCTGGACTACGTGCCCATGCCTGACGCCGTCAAGAACGTGATCTTCCAATCCTGGGGCCAGATCAAGGACACCTCCGGCACTGCCATTTCCCTGAAGTAAACCCTGAAAAGGGGGCCATGGCGCACCGCCGGCAGGTGCATCATGGCTCCCCTGATCTCTTCACAAACCGCGAATAAAGGCGCCTCACGTGTCCACAACGTCGCCCTCGAACTCGCTGGCCGCCTCTGCACAGGCTTCCCAGCGACGCACACCTTCTCCGCTACGCCCCCCGATGCTGTCGGGGCGCGTGGCGGATCGCTTGTTTGGCGCTCTCGCGCGTCTGGCCGCGCTGCTGACGCTGGGCCTGCTGCTGGCCATCCTGGCCTCGCTGCTGGTCGGTGCCTGGCCCGCCATCTATGAATACGGCCTGAGTTTCCTCGGCCGCAGTGTCTGGGACCCCGTTCGCAACGAATTCGGCGGCCTGGTCATGATCTACGGCACGCTGGCCACCTCGGCCATCGCTTTGCTGATTGCGGTGCCCGTGAGCTTCGGCATCGCGCTGTTCCTCACCGAGCTGTCGCCGGCCTGGCTCAAGCGCCCGCTGGGCACGGCCGTGGAGCTGCTGGCCGCCGTGCCTTCCATCGTCTACGGCATGTGGGGCCTGATGGTGTTCGGCCCCGTGCTGTCCACCTATGTGCAGCAGCCCCTGCAAAAGCTGTTCCAGGGCGTTCCCTATCTGGAGGCCTTCGTGTCCGGCCCGCCGGTGGGCATCGGCATCCTGTCGGCCGGCATCATCCTGGCCATCATGATCATTCCCTTCATCGCCTCCGTGATGCGCGATGTGTTCGAGGTCACTCCGGCCCTGCTCAAGGAGTCTGCCTATGGCCTGGGTTCCACGACCTGGGAAGTGGTCTGGAAGGTGGTTCTGCCCTACACCAAGACCGGCGTGCTCGGCGGCGTGATGCTGGGCCTGGGCCGTGCATTGGGCGAGACCATGGCCGTGACCTTCGTGATCGGCAACATGAACCAGCTCAACTCGCTGTCGGTCTTCGAGGCTGCCAACAGCATCACCTCGGCCCTGGCCAACGAGTTCGCCGAAGCGGGCGAGGGCCTGCACCAGGCTTCGCTGATCTATCTGGGTCTGGTGCTGTTCTTCATCACCTTCGTGGTGCTGGCTTGCTCCAAGGTCCTGCTCAACCGCCTGCAAAAGAATGAAGGAGCACGCTCGTGAGCAGCACCTCCACCAAGATGATCAATGCCGCCGAGCTGTCGCGCGTGCGCCAGGCCAAGTATGCCCAGCGCAAGCGTGTGAACCAGGTGGCGCTGACCCTGTCCCTGGCTGCCATGGCCTTCGGCGTGTTCTGGCTGATCTGGATTCTGTGGGAGACCATCACCCTGGGCATCGGCGGCCTGAGCCTGGCACTGTTCAGCGAGATGACGCCTCCGCCCAATGAGGCCGGTGGCATTGCGAACGCCATCTTCGGCTCGCTGATCATGGTGGCGCTGGCCACGTTCGTGGGCACGCCCATCGGCGTGATGGCCGGTGTCTACCTGGCTGAATACGATGCGCGTGGCTGGCTGGCCAATACCACACGCTTCGTCAACGACATCCTGCTGTCGGCGCCGTCCATCGTGATCGGCCTGTTCGTCTACACCGTGGTCGTGGCGCGCTTCAAGAGCTTTTCCGGCTATGCGGGCGTGGTGGCGCTGGCGCTGATCGTGATTCCCGTGGTCATCCGCACCACCGAGAACATGCTGGTGCTGGTGCCTGCCAGCCTGCGCGAAGCCGCCTACGCGCTGGGCACGCCCAAGTGGAAGGTCATCATCATGGTGACGCTGCGTGCAGCGCGCGCCGGCGTGATCACCGGCGTGCTGCTGGCCGTGGCCCGCATTGCCGGCGAGACCGCCCCGCTGCTGTTCACGGCGCTGAACAACCAGTTCTGGAATGCCGACCTGTCCAAGCCCATGGCCAGCCTGCCGGTGACCATCTTCAAGTTCGCGATGAGCCCTTACGAGAATTGGCAGCAACTGGCCTGGGCCGGTGTGTTCCTGATCACCGTGGCGGTGCTCGGTCTCAATATCCTGGCGCGGTTCCTGACCCGCCAGAAGTAATGCAGCAACAAGCAATCAACCAGGACAAGGATTCCGCAATGACTGCGACCTCTTCCAGCGCGCTGACCTCTTCCAAGCTGACGGTGCGCGACCTGAACTTCTACTACGGCAAGTTCCACGCCTTGAAGGGCATCAACCTGGACATTCCCGAAAAGAAGGTCACGGCTTTCATCGGCCCGTCGGGCTGCGGCAAGTCCACGCTGCTGCGCACCTTCAACCGCATGTTCGAGCTGTATCCCGAGCAGCGCGCCGAAGGCCAGATCTTGCTGGACGGCGAGAACCTGCTGACCAGCAAGCAGGACGTGGCGCTGATCCGCGCCAAGGTCGGCATGGTGTTCCAGAAGCCCACGCCGTTTCCCATGTCCATCTATGACAACATCGCCTTCGGCGTGAAGCTGTTTGAAAACCTCAGCTCCTCCGACATGGACGACCGTGTGGAATGGGCACTGCGCAAGGCGGCCCTGTGGGGCGAGGTCAAGGACAAGCTGCAGCAAAGCGGCTCGGGCCTGTCCGGTGGCCAGCAGCAGCGCCTGTGCATTGCACGCGGCATTGCCATCAAGCCCGAAGTGCTGCTGCTCGACGAGCCCTGCTCGGCCCTGGACCCGATCTCCACGGCCAAGATCGAGGAGCTGATTGCCGAACTGAAGAACGACTACACCGTCGTCATCGTCACGCACAACATGCAGCAGGCGGCCCGCTGCAGCGACTACACGGCCTACATGTACCTGGGCGACCTGGTGGAATTCGGAGACACCGAGCAGATGTTCTTCAAGCCCCAGCGCAAGGAAACGGAAGACTACATCACCGGCCGCTTCGGCTGAGCAGGAGCCATCGATGACCGAAAAACACCTTTCCAGCCAGTTCGACAGCGAACTCAACCGCGTCTCGGCGCGCGTAATGGAACTCGGCGGCCTGGTCGAGTCCCAGATCCGCCAAGCCGTCTATGCGCTGTCGCGCTTCAGCATCGAGGCCGTGGAGCAGGTCGATGCCGCAGAAAAGCGCGTCAATGCCATGGAAGTGGAGATCGACCACGAACTGTCGTCCATCATTGCCCGACGCCAGCCCACGGCGCGCGATCTGCGCCTGCTGATCGCCTTCTCCAAGGCCACGGCCAACCTGGAGCGCATGGGCGACGAAGCGCACAAGATGGCGCGCATGGTCAAGTCCATCATCGAAAGCGGCGCCGCACGCTCCCTGCCCACGGGCGACCTGCGCACTGCGGCCGAGATGGCCTCGGGCCTGCTGCGCAAGACGCTGGACGCCTTTGCGCGGCTGGACACCAAGGCGGCCGTGGCCATCCTCAAGGAAGATGACCTGATCGACCAGGAGTTCGACGGCTTTGTGCGAAAGCTCATCACCTACATGATGGAAGACCCGCGCACCATCTCGGCCAGCCTGGACCTGCTGTTCCTGGCCAAGGCCATTGAGCGCATCGGTGACCACTCCAAGAATGTGGCCGAGCTGATCATCTATCTGGTGGAGGGCAAGGATGTCCGCCACCAGACCATGGATGCCATCGAGTCGGCAGTGCTGTAAGTGCCGGAGGCGAACAACGGATGAAGAAGATGCCCATGGTCCTTATCGTCGAGGACGAGCCCGCCATCGCGGAGCTGATCGCTGTCAACCTGCGGCACAACGGCTTCCAGCCGGTCTGGGCCGAGGACGGCGTGACCGCGCAGCGCGAGCTCGATGCCGTGCTGCCCGACGTGATCCTGCTCGACTGGATGCTGCCCGGTGCCAGCGGTCTGGCCCTGGCGCGCAAGTGGCGCGCCGACAGCCGCACCAAGGCCGTACCCATCCTGATGCTCACGGCGCGCGGCGATGAGCCGGACAAGGTGGCGGGGCTCGATGCGGGTGCCGATGACTACATCACCAAGCCCTTCTCGACCCAGGAGCTGCTGGCGCGCATCCGTGCCGTGCTGCGGCGCCGCGCGCCCGAGCAGATCCAGGACAAGGTCAGCATCGGCGAGCTGGTGCTCGACGCCGCCGCGCACCGCGTGAGCTGGCAGGGCGACATGATCAAGGTGGGCCCCACCGAGTTCAAGCTGCTGCACTATCTAATGAAGCACCCCGAGCGTGTGCACAGCCGTGCCCAGTTGCTGGACAAAGTCTGGGGCGATCACGTCTTCATCGAGGAGCGCACGGTGGACGTCCACGTCAAGCGGCTGCGCGAGGCGCTGGGCATGGCCGGTGCATTGATCGAAACGGTGCGGGGCGCCGGCTACCGGCTCAGCGCGCAGGCGCTGGCCTGAGGCGGTCCTGCGTTCCAATGAATCCACGCATGGCCCCCGCAGGCCATGCCCGGGCGCCGCTGCCCCAGGCAGCGAATACAACGCAAAGAAGGCGCAAGTATGGGTTGGCGAGGTTTTCGCTTGTTGGCGTCCCAGATCGCGGGCGCATTGCTGGGATGGTGGCTGTGGGGCGCCATGGCGGCCTCCAGCCCCGGCATGGCGTCACAGGCCGTGGCGGCCCTGGCGGGTGCGTTGTGCGCGGGCTGGATCTGGTGGCTGGTGGACAGCTGGAACGCCATGCGCCTGCTGTCCTGGCTGCGCCAGTCGGAGCTGCGGGAGGCGCCTGAACTCAGCGGCATCTGGGGAGAAGCCAGCGTGCGCATGCGCCGCTGGCTGCGCCAGAGCGTGCAGCAGGTGCAGCAGGGCGACCAGCGGCTCAATGACATTCTTTCTGCCCTGCAGGCCAGTCCCAACGGCGTGGTCCTGCTGGATGCCGACGGCCGCATCGAATGGTGCAACCAGATCGCGGCGCGCCAGTTCGGCTTCGATGCCGAACGCGACCTGCTGCAAAGCATTGGCAACCTGGTGCGTGACCCCGAGTTCAGCGCCTATTTCGCCACCCAGGATTTCTCGCGCGATCTGGTCATGCAGGGCCGCGAAAGCACGGCCTCGCGCCCCGTCAAGCTGTCGGTGCAACTGTACGGCTATGGCGAAGGGCGCAAGCTGCTGCTGGCGCGCGATGTGACCGCGGTGGAGCAGGCCGAGGCCATGCGCCGTGACTTCGTGGCCAACGTCTCGCATGAAATCCGCACGCCGCTGACCGTGCTCGTGGGCTTTGTCGAGACGCTGCAGAACCTGCCGCTGGAGCCCGAGGAACGCAACCGCTACCTGGGCCTGATGGCCCAGCAGGCCGAGCGCATGCAGCATCTGGTGGAAGACCTGCTGGCGCTGTCGCGCCTGGAGGGCAGTCCGCTGCCCAGCAGCAACGAATGGGTGCCCGTGGCCCAGCTCATGCAGCGCTGCGAAAACGAGGCACGCGGCCTGTCGTCCATGCTGACGCGCAAGCAATCCCTGCCGCATGCGCTGAGCTTTCCGTCGGCCGAGATGCTGGCGCAGGCCGGCGAGGTGGCCGGCGCCAGCGCCGAGCTGCAAAGCGCCTTCTCCAACCTGCTGGCCAACGCCATGCGCTACACACCGGCAGGCGGGCGCATCGACGTCACCTGGGAGACCTTGCCCGATGGATCGGCACGCTTTGCCGTGCAGGACTCCGGGCCAGGGATCGAGCCCAAGCACCTGGCGCGCCTGACGGAACGCTTTTACCGCGTGGACCGCAGCCGTTCGCGCGATACCGGCGGCACGGGCCTGGGCCTGGCCATCGTCAAGCATGTGCTGCAGCGCCATGGTGCCAAGCTGGGCATCACCAGCGCGCCGGGCCAGGGATCGGAGTTTTCGGTGACCTTTCCGGCCAGCCGGGTGCGCATTCCTGCGCCCGAGGCCCGTGACAGCAGCGACAGCCGGGGCAGCCGCGCCGCATAGCGCGCTCTGACGGATGGCCGCTGCCCGCTCAGCGGTTTGTGGCCTTGCGTACGACCGCGCTGAACACCACGGCGGTCACCAGCAGCGCACAGGCGCTGCCGGCCCAGAAGGGGGCGGGCGTGCCCGGGTGCAGCCAGGCGGGCAGGACGCTGTCCGTGCCATAGGCCAGCCAGTATCCGCCGGCCAGACCGCCACCCCATAGCAGCAGGCAATAGATGACCAGCGGCGCCACGGTGATGCGGTAGCAGCGCAGCACGAAGATGCAGAAAGTCTGGATGGCGTCCGCCACATGGTAGGCAGCCACCCAGGCCAGCAGGCTGGCGGTGACGGCCACCACCTCGGGGTTGCCGCTGTAGATGCGGGCCAGGCCCTCGCGGGAAAGGAACAGCGCAGAGGCCAGCACCAACCCGCCCATTGCCGCCAGTCGCCAGCCCATGGCGACCAGGCGCCGCGCCGTGACCTCGTCGCCGGCGCCGCGCCAGTAGCTGACCCGTGCGCTGGTGGCAATGGCCAGTGACAGAGGCACCATGTAGCACAGCGCCGCAAGGTTGGCGGCGATCTGGTGGCTGGCCGAGGCCAGCGTGCCCTGGCGCGCCACGAACAAGGCCATCAGCGTGAACGATGTCACCTCCACCAAAATCGCCAGTCCCGCCGGAATGCCCAGGCGCGCGAACTGCGCCAGCTGGGGCCAGTCCGGCGGCTCCATGCGCTGCCACAGCGCCAGCGGTGCGTACAGGCGTTGGCTGCGCATCAAAGACAAGGCCAGCGCGACCATGGCGTAGTTCACGATCAGCGTGGCCCAGGCGCAGCCTTCGGCGCCCAAGGCCGGCAGGCCGGCTCCGCCAAAGGCCAGCCAGATGGACAAAGGGATCTTGATCAGCAGCGACACCAGCTGCAGCCAGGTCACCAGCAAGGGGTGGCCCAGCGCCTGGTTGAGCGTGCTGTAGATGCGAAACAGCAGGGCGGCCGGCAGGCTCCAGGCCAGCACCGAGAGATAGGCCCGCACCTGCACCTGCAGCGGCAGCGGAACATCGGCCCAGCGCAGCAGTGCATCGGGAAACAGCAGCACGCCCATGCCCACGGCGCAGGCCGCCAGCAGCATGTACATGGCCTGCCGCAGCGTGCGGCCTATGTCCTGGGGCTGTCCGGCGCCGCGGTGCTCGGCCCACAGCGGCAGCAGGGCCTGGAAAATGCCCATCAGCGAGACGTAGACGCTCACGAAGATGGCTGATCCCACGGACAGCGCCGCCAGCGCCTCCTCTGAATAGCGGCCCGCCACGATGGTGTCGGTCACGCCGAAGGCCATCACGGCCAACTGCCCGGCCAGCACGGTCAGGGCATGCTGGGCAATGGTGCGTCGCTCTGCGCTCAGGGGGGCGTGCGCTGGCAGGTTCATGGCTTGACCTGGACGGGCCTCGCCTCAGGCCTGCGTTTCAAGACCAGAAGGAAGTCCTTGCGGTCGGTGGGGCGTACCACGCGGGCCACGGTCTCCCAGGTGGCCTGCAGGCGTGCGCTGTGAGGATCCAGCCAGGTTTCTTCCTCGGCCACCATCCAGTCGCAGCGCGCGGCACCGGCCATGCTCAGGCGCTGGGTATCGATGTCACCGTAGTAGCGCAGCGCGGCAATGTGGGCGCGCGGCAGGCCATAGGTTTGAACGCAGCTGCCGTCCCTGGGCAGTTCGGCCAGTACCAGGCGCATCTGTGGCTCGAAGCTGCGCGCATGGTCCATCAGCGGCAGCCACAGCGTCATCAGCAGCAGCCAGGCCAGCGTGGCGCCACTGGCGGGCAGCACCAGGCTCTTCCAGATGGCCGCACGGTTGCGCGAGGTGCGCCAGGCCACGAGCACACACCAGGCCAGGGTGGCGGCCACCGCCACGGCGAAGGACAGCACCGAGAATTCCGGCGTGAACTGCGGGGCCAGCCTTGCCACATTGGCGGCGGGCTTGGCGGGAATGCCGGTCTGCAGCGAAAGCCAGATCACCCAGATGGCAATGGCCGCGGCGCTGAAGAACAGCAGGGTGAACCAGTCGATCAGGGCGCTGATGCTGCGGCGCAGCGTGGGCAGGGCAAAGGCCGCCAGCGTGGCGATGGCGGGCAGGCCCAGCAGCAGGGCGCGGTCTGCTGGCAGCGTGCTCAACGAAGCGATCACCGGAATGATGGCAAACCACAGCGGCAGCGCCAGATGGGGATAGCGCCGGGGCGTGGCGATCTGGCGACGCCAAACCCACAGCGTCCACAGTGCCAGCGGCCAGGCGGGCCAGCTGAACCACAGCAGCAGCCTGACCAGGCTTTGCCATTCCTTTGCAGTGCCGCTGTCCACCACGCGCCAGGCCCACTGGTCCAGCCACCAGGACAGTGCGGCCGCCAAGATCGTCACCGCCAGCCACAGCACGGTCCACAGGCGTGATGCGCGTGGGGCGGGCGTGGCTTCGTCGCCCCAGGTGCGCGAGAAGAAAGCCATGGCGGTACCGCCCAGGCCGAACAGCGTGGCCACGGTCGGCGCGCCGCTCAGTGCCAGGCCGGGCAGGCCCAGCAGCAATGCCAGCGTGGCCGTGCGGCCGTGGTAGGGCATGGCGGCGGCGGCAAAGAACAGCAGGGCCGCGCAGCCCAGCTGGGTCATGTAGCTGGTGGTTTCGTGGGAGAGCTGGGCCAGGCCCAGGCAGGCCACCAGGGCCAGCAACCCTCCGTCGGCCATGGCGCGCGCATAGTCGGTAGGCTGGGCCTCACCACCAAAGGCAAAGGCCACGGGGCGTGCCCCCGGTGTGCGCGCCAGGTAGTACACGCCCCACCAAGTGGCCGCCAGCGTGATCACCAGCATGGCGATAAAGGGCAGGCGTGCCGCCATCTCCGGGTGCAGCCAGGAAGGTGCTCCCTGCATGGCCAGCGCACCGAGCCAGTACGAGAGCAGGCCTTCGGATTCGGGCAGCAGCCCCGCCATGCGCGGTGCCAGCCAGGAGGTATGGCCCAGGGCCAGCTCCCGCATGTAGCCGAAGGCCTCCATGTCGGCCATGCGCCAGGGGCTGCGCCCCACATATCCGGGCACGACATAGGCCAGGCACAGCAGCAGCAGCGACCAGCGCGGCAGGCGGCGCACGGCGCTTTGGGCAACGATGGCAGGGGTGGGCTGGTTCACTCACAGGACTTTCTGCAACGGAGGGCGCAAGAATACGCGAAGCAAGGGCCTCGAAAAGAATGGGGCATGCCTGGCCGGCATGGATTGGCCGGACTGCGAAAAACAAAAGGGCAGCGCGGTTGCCCGTGCTGCCCTTCTGGCCGGAGAAGCAGGATTTACTTCTTGCCGAAACGGTTGCGGAAGCGCTCCACACGGCCGCCCATGTTGTCCACCGACTTTTGCGTGCCGGTGTAGAAGGGGTGCGACTCGGACGAGGTGTCCAGCTTGAACAGGGGGTAGTCCTTGCCTTCGAAGGTTTCGGTTTCCTTCGTGTTCACGCAGGAGCGGGTCACGAACTTGAAGCCGTTGGACAGGTCCACGAACAGCACTTCGCGGTAGTTGGGGTGGATGCCTTCTTTCATGATCTTTCCTTCTGATGCAAGTGCGGTAGCCGTGCCTGACCCGCTGCAACCTTTGTAGCGGTTCAAATCAAGCGTACTTTCCGCAAGAAAAAGCCCTGCATTATCGCATAGTGCTCAGTTCCGTGCCAAACCCGCAGGCCTGGGGCCCGTGTACGCCGCGCGCGGACGGATGATTTGCCGGGTGGCGCGCTGCTCCAGCGCCTGCGCCAGCCAGCCGGCGCAGCGGCCCAGCGCGAACAGGCCGAAGGCGCTGCCCGGCGGCAGCTGCAGATGCCGTCGCAGGGCCACCAGCGCGAAATCGACCGAAGGCGCCTGCCCCGTCAGCGCCATCACCTCCTTGGCCAGCATCGTTGCCGGGCCATGCGCCGGCAGCATGTCAAGCAGCAGGGCGGCACGCACGTCGCCATCAGGGTAGAGGTGGTGGCCGAAGCCGGGCAGGGATTCGCCGCGCGCCAGACGCTGGCGCAGGCGGGTGGCGATCTGCTGCTCGCCCACCTCGTCCCACAGCGCTTCCACGCGCGCGGTCGTGCCGCCGTGGCGCCCGCCTGTCAAAGCGGCAAGGCCTCCCACCACGGCAGCGCGCAGGCTTGCGCCCGTGGAGGCCACGCAGCGCGCCGTGAAGCCTGATGCGTTGAGTTCATGGTCGGCGCACAGCACCAGGGCCATGCGCACGAGGTCCGCGCCTGGCGCGTCCAGCTTCCAGGCCCGTGCGCATTGCAGATGGATGGCGGCCTTGTCCGGCGCGGTGTCCAGCAGGCAGGCAGCCAGCAGGCGCAACAGCGCACCGCAGCCTGCCGCCAGCCGTTCGGGTGATTGCTGCCAGGCAGCGGTGGCCGTGTCATCGCTGGCGACGGTGAACAGGGGCAGCAATGTGTTTTCGCACGGTTGGCCTGCCATGCGCTGCTGCAGGTCGGACAGCAAAGGCGCGGCCTCCACGGCGTTTGCAGCGAAGGCTGCCTGGGTCGGGCATTGCCACAGGAGGGCGGCTGTCTCCTCCAGCGTGCGGGTTCGCGCCCAATGCACGGCGTCCTCGCCCCGGTAGTACAGGCGGCCCTTTTCTATCAATGTGATCGTGGACTCCAGTACCGGCAGGCCCCAGCTGAGCGCGGCCTGCGCCACTTCGCGCGGCTTGCGGCCCTGGCCGCGCTGGCGTGCGAGCTGCTCGACCTCTTCGCGCAGGTAGCGGCTTTGGCGCGGCGTGTCTGCGGCGTGGGCCTGCAGCAGGCCTCGGCTGACATAGGCGTACAGCGTGGCACGGCTCACGCCCAGCAGCGCGGTGGCCTCCGTGGAGTTCAGGTAGTCGGGCATGGGTCGATCATATGTTGATTAATTGAATCAATATTGACAATATTTACCAGGAACCTATGGTGCGAACTCCAAGCCTTGTTTCAGCTGCCAGGAGTGCTCCATGTCCCGTCTCCCTTTTCCCTGCGCTTTCGACCATTGCACCGGCCAGATCTGGGAGGCGCTGGATGGTGATCCGGTGGCGCTCCAACGTCTGGAGCAGCGAGGTCGTGGGTCCTTGGCCTCCGTGTTCCCGGTCTCCGATCTGGCGGCCGCCAGCCTGGGCGTGGCAGGCCTTTGCCTATCCGAGTTGATCGCGCAGCTCGACGCTGCAGCGCCGCGTGTGGTGGTGGATCGCAGGCTTGCCTCCTTGTGGTTTGGCCATAGCCTGCATCCGCAGGGCTGGGAGATGCCCGCGCTGTGGGATTCCGTGGCCGGCGACTACCGCACGGCGGACGGCTGGATTCGCCTGCATACCAATGCGCCCCATCACCGTGCAGCGGCACTGGCCGTTCTGGATGCGCCCGCCGAACGCGAGGCCGTGGCTGCCGCGGTCGAGCGCTGGGCAGCACAAGAACTGGAGTCGGCCGTTGTGGCGCAAGGCGGCTGTGCCGCAGCCATGCGCGGGCTGTCTGAATGGGCCGCGCACCCGCAGGGTCGCGCAGTGCAGCGGGAGCCCTTGCTGGCGTGGCAGATGCATCCACATCCGCATCCGCAATCGAGCCGGCATGCGGGTGCCTGGCAGCCATCGGCCAGACGGCCGCTGCAGGGGCTGCGCGTGCTGGACCTGACGCGCATTCTGGCCGGCCCCGCTGCCACGCGATGGCTGGCGGGTCACGGCGCCGAGGTGTTGCGCATCGATCCGCCGGGCTGGGAGGAGCCCGGCACGGTGCCCGAGGTCACGCTGGGCAAGCGCTGTGCCCGGCTGGACCTGCGGGCGCCACAGCATCGTGCCGTGTTCGAGCAACTGCTGGCCGGGGCCGATGTGCTGGTCCATGGCTACCGGGACGGCGCGCTGGAATGCCTGGGATTCGGTGCCGCGTGGTGTCGGCAGGTGAATCCTTCGCTCATCGACGTGTCGCTCAATGCCTATGGCTGGAGCGGGCCCTGGCAGCAGCGGCGCGGTTTCGACAGTCTGGTGCAGATGAGCGCTGGCATTGCCGATGCGGGCATGCACCGGCTGGGCCGTGACCGGCCCACGCCCCTGCCGCTGCAGGCACTGGACCACGCCACCGGCTATCTGATGGCTGCCGCCGTGGTGATGGCGCTGGTGCGGCGCATGCAGGGGCAGGGCGGCAGCACGGTGCGCGCCTCGTTGGCGCGCACGGCCCATCTCCTGGCGGGGCAGGGCGTCGGTGATCCGGACCCCTGCACGCTGGCGCCGGTGGACGGTTGTGCGGATTTCGGCGCGGCCGTCGAGGCCACTTCCTGGGGGCCCGCGCGGCGCCTGCGGGCGCCGGTGGAGGTGGCGGGCGCCCCCATGCACTGGGAGCGTGCGGCTTGCGCCCTGGGTACGGCTGCCGCTGCATGGTGAGCTGAATGCAAAACGCCCCGCGTGAGCGAGGCGTTCGCAGGTGCCGTGGGCTGGATCTCTGAGATCAGCCGCCGCGGCGCATCATGTCGAAGAAGTCCACGTTGGTCTTGGTGGCCCGCATGTTCTTGATCATCAGCTCCATGGCCTCGATCTCGTCCATGTTGTACATGAACTGGCGCAGGATGCGGGTCTTTTGCAGGATCTCGGGAGCCAGCAGCAGTTCTTCGCGGCGCGTGCCGCTCTTGTTGAGTTCGATGGCGGGGAACACGCGCTTTTCGTAGAGGCGGCGGTTCAGGGCCAGTTCGCTGTTGCCCGTGCCCTTGAACTCTTCGAAGATCACTTCGTCCATGCGGCTGCCGGTATCGACCAGGGCCGTGGCGATGATGGTCAGCGAGCCGCCTTCTTCCACATTGCGCGCCGCGCCGAAAAAGCGCTTGGGGCGCTGCAGCGCGTTGGAGTCCACGCCGCCCGACAGCACCTTGCCCGACGAGGGCACGACGTTGTTGTAGGCGCGGGCCAGGCGGGTGATGGAGTCCAGCAGGATGACCACGTCCTTCTTGAGTTCGACCAGGCGCTTGGCGCGCTCGATCACCATCTCGGCCACGTGCACGTGGCGCGTGGCGGGCTCGTCGAAGGTGGAGGCGATGATCTCGCCCTTGACCGAACGCTGCATCTCGGTCACTTCCTCGGGGCGCTCATCGACCAGCAGCACCATCAGGTGAACGTCGGGATGGTTGGCCGTGATGGCGTGGGCGATGCTCTGCATCATCATGGTCTTGCCGCTCTTGGGCGGCGCGACGATCAGCGCGCGCTGGCCGCGGCCGATGGGGGCGATGATGTCGATGATGCGGCCGGTGATGTTCTCCTCGCCCTTGATCTCGCGCTCCAGGCGCAGCTGCTGGGTGGGGAACAGGGGGGTCAGATTCTCGAACAGCACCTTGTGCTTGTTCTGCTCGGGCGAGCCGCCATTGACGGAGTCGAGCTTGGTCAGGGCAAAGTAGCGCTCGCCATCCTTGGGCGTGCGCACTTCGCCTTCGATCATGTCGCCGGTGTGCAGGTTGAAGCGGCGGACCTGGCTGGGCGAGATGTAGATGTCGTCGGTGCTGGCCGTGTAGCTGGTGTCGGGGCTGCGCAGGAAGCCGAAACCATCCGGCAGGATTTCCAGCACGCCGTCGGCGAACACTTGTTCCCCGGCCTTGGCGCGCTTTTTGATGATGGCGAACATCAACTCTTGCTTGCGCATGCGACCGACGTTTTCGATCTCAAGCGCTTCGGCCTGCTTCAGGACTTCAGACACGTGCAGTGCCTTGAGTTCATTAAGGTGCATGGAGAGACTCCAGAACGGAGTGGAAAGAAACCAGGGGGAGGCGTTGAGCCAAGCGAAACACTGTGGAAGTGGGCTGGCTTGCCTGAGGGTCTCAGCGCGGCCTTCGATGCATAAGGCCGGTGATGAAGGGCATTATGACAGGAAAAAATCCGCAGGTCATAGGGAAATTTGCGCTGGCGCAGGGTTTGTGCGCCAGTGCGATGCGGTGCAGCGGTCGGCGCCGGGCCGCATGTTTGGCTGCCCCGGTGTAGGGGGCAGCCAGGAGAATCAGGCCAGGTGCTGGTCCAGGAAAGCAGACAGCTGTGCCTTGTTGAGGGCGCCGACCTTGGTGGCAGCCAGCTGGCCGTCCTTGAACAGCATCAGCGTGGGGATGCCGCGGATGCCGAACTTGGCCGGGATCTCGCGGTTCTCGTCCACATTCATCTTGGCGATGGACAGCTTGTCCTTGTAGGTCTGGGCTGCTTCGTCGAGGATGGGGGCGATCATCTTGCAGGGACCGCACCATTCGGCCCAGTAATCGACCAGCACCGTGGAGCCGGGTTGCAAGACGTCAGCTTCAAAGCTTGCGTCGGAGATGTGTTTGATCAGTTCGCTGGCCATGGGTGATGTCCTTGATTTTTCGCAATGAGGAAGGCGCAGGAAAATCCGCACCGCGAAATGATTGTGACAGAAACCTATCACCTGCTGCACCGTATGGGCGGTAGCTGGATGCTATGACTGTCATAGCTGTTTACGGGGCGGCAGCAGGGCTGCGGGGTCATCGGGAATTAGTGGCGCCTGCGCGCAGGACGGCCTGCGGCAGGGTATTCTGCGCGCCCGCGCTGCAGGCATATGAGTCTGCCGGCAGCGCAAAGTTGAATGCGAGCTTGGAATGGGAACTGATGTGATGGATGCTTTTGAACACAGCGCGGCGGCGCGCACGATGGACTGCGATGTGGCGGTGATCGGCGCGGGGCCTGCGGGCCTGATGGCGGCCGAAGGGCTGGCTAGCAAGGGGCTGACTGTCCATGTGTTCGAGGCCAAGTCCTCCGCAGGACGCAAGTTCCTCATGGCCGGCAAGGGCGGGCTCAACCTGACCCATTCCGAAAACCTGCCCGCCTTTGTCTCCCGCTATGGCGAGCGCAGTGCCGAGGTCTCGCGCTGGCTGGAGCTGCTGCCCCCGGATCAGCTGCGTGCCTGGGCCGGCGAGCTGGGCGTGGAAACCTTTGTGGGCAGTTCGGGCCGCGTATTCCCCAAGGACATGAAGGCTGCGCCCTTGCTGCGTGCCTGGCTGGTGCGTCTGCAGACCCAGGGCGTGGTCCTGCACACGCGCCACCGCTGGCTGGGTTGGGAGGATGGCGATGCGCTGGGCTTTGATACCCCCGAAGGGCGGCTGCAGGTGCACGCGAAGGCCGTGGTGCTGGCGCTGGGCGGCGGCAGCTGGGCGCGGCTGGGCTCGGATGGCGCCTGGATGCCCTGGCTGGAGCAGCGCGGCGTGGAAGTCGCTGCGTTGAAGCCCTCCAACTGCGGGTTCGATGTGGGCCTGGGCGGTGCGGCGCCGGGCGGGCAGATCGATCGCAGGGAATTCATGGCCGAGCTGCTGGGGGCCAGCCCCCAGCCTGCGCGCGGCTGGAGCCCCTATTTCACCGAGCGCTTTGCCGGCCAGCCTTTCAAGTCGGTGGCGCTGTCCTTTGATGATGGCCGGGGCAACGTTTTCTCGCGCAAGGGCGAATTCGTGGCCACGACCACGGGCGTGGAGGGCAGCCTGATCTATGCCGTCTCTGCCGCGCTGCGCGAAGCCATTGCGCGCGACGGGCATGCCACCGTCCATCTCGACCTGCTGCCCCAGTTGACACCCGAGCGCGTGCTGGCGGAGGTGCGCCATCCGCGTGGCTCACGCAGCCTGGCCAGCCATCTGAAGGGGCGCCTGGGCCTGGACGGCATCAAGGCCGCCGTGCTGCATGAGGTGCTGGGCAAGGACGGCGTGGCCGATCCCGCGCGGCTGGCCCAGGCCATCAAGGCCCTGCCCATCACCTTGGTGGCGGCCCGGCCCATCGATGAGGCCATCAGCACCGCAGGTGGCGTGCGGCTGCAGGCGCTGGATGCCAATGGCATGTGCGTGGCTGCGCCCGGCGTTTTCTGTGCCGGCGAAATGCTGGACTGGGAGGCTCCCACGGGTGGCTACCTGCTGACGGCATGCATGGCCAGCGGCGTGCACGCGGCACAGGGCGTTGCCCGCTATCTGAAGGTGGATGGCGAGACGCGTTGAGGAGAGAAGGGGCCGCTGCGGGCGTGGACGGGGCAGGCGCCCGCAGGGCCTGCTGTTCAATGGAAGGTGACGAGCCTTGCCCTCGGCACTGGTTTCACGGTTAGGGCTGCTTGGTTCCCCACCTGACCCGGTTGGCCGCTTCCCCATGCGAGGAGGCCCGTCACTCTCGATTATAGGGGCAAACACCGGGCTGCCCGGGCGACAAGGCCGGCCAAACCCGGGGCGCACCGGGCGAGGGTGCTCAGCCCCGTAGAATCGCGGGATGTCTTATCTTGTGCTGGCCCGCAAATACCGCCCCCGCAATTTCTCTGAAATGGTGGGGCAGGAGCATGTCGTTCAGGCGCTCACCAATGCCCTGACGCAGCAGCGCCTGCACCATGCCTATCTGTTCACCGGCACGCGCGGCGTGGGCAAGACCACGGTCTCGCGCATTCTGGCCAAGTCGCTCAACTGCCAGGGCGCTGATGGCCAGGGCGGCATCACGGCAACGCCCTGCGGCGTCTGTGCGGCCTGTACCGAAATCGACAGCGGCCGCTTTCCCGATTACACCGAGCTGGACGCCGCCTCCAACCGCGGGGTGGACGAGGTGCAAAGCCTGCTGGAGCAGGCCGTCTACAAGCCGGTGCAGGGACGCTTCAAGGTCTTCATGATCGACGAAGTGCACATGCTCACGAACACGGCCTTCAACGCCATGCTCAAGACGCTGGAGGAGCCACCCGAGTACCTGAAGTTCGTGCTGGCCACCACCGATCCGCAGAAGGTGCCCGTGACCGTGCTCAGCCGCTGCCTGCAGTTCAACCTGCGGCCCATGGCGCCCGAGACCGTGCTGGAGCATCTGGGCCAGGTGCTTGGCCAGGAAGGCGTGGCTTCCGAACCCCAGGCCCTGCGCCTGCTGTCTCGCGCCGCGCGCGGCTCCATGCGCGATGCGCTGTCGCTGACCGACCAGGCCATTGCCTTTGGCAGCGGCCAGCTGCAGGAGTCCATGGTGCGCCAGATGCTGGGCAGCGTGGACCGCAGCCATGTGTTCCGCCTGATCGAGGCACTCGCCCAGGCCGATGGCCAGGTGGTGGTGGAAACCTCCGAGGCGCTGCGCCGCAATGGCCTGTCTGCAGCCTCCACGCTGGAGGAAATGTGCGCCGTGCTGCAACGCATGGCTGTGGCGCAGGCTGTGCCACAGATGGCCGCCGACGCCAGCGATCCGGAGGCCGCTGAAATTGCCCGTCTTGCGCTGCTGATGCCGCGTGATGAAACCCAGTTGCTCTACAGCATCTGCCTGCACGGCCGGGCCGAACTGGGCCTGGCGCCCGACGAGTACGCGGCGCTGACCATGGCGCTGCTGCGGCTGCTGGCGTTCAAGCCGCAATCTGCAGAGCCCGCCACGGGCGCGGCTGAAAAAAAAACTCCAGCGCTGACCCCCTCCACGGCGAAGCCTGAATCTCCCGCGCCCGTTGCGCAGACGCGGCCCGCACAGCCCGCTGTGCCCGAGGCTCCCGCTGCCCCAGCCAAGGCGGCCATGCCCGTCCCGGTCGCGCCTCCTGCTCCCGTCGCGCCTGTCGCATCTCCCGTGACCGCTGCGCCCGCCGTGGTCGCTCCCGTGGTGCAAGCCGTTGCGGCTCCAGCGCCTGTTCAGGCGCCCGTGGCCGTGGCCGCAGTTGCCAGGCCGGAACCTGTGCTTGCGCCTGTCCAGGAGGCCAGGCCTTCCGCTGCTCCAGAGCTGAAGCCGGCCGCCGGTGTCGCCCAAGAGCTCCTGGACGAGCCTGTGGATGAGCCCGTGGACGATGTGCAGGAAGACGCAGACTCTTCTGCCGATGAGGCGCCGCAGGCGCAGGATGCCGATGCGCCGGACGAGGGTGCGCCGGACGAGGGTGCCTGGGCCGGGATGCCCGATGAGGGCTGGGCCGACGAAGGCCGCTGGAGCGATGACGGAGATCTGGCCCTGGAGCCGCCTGCCGCTGCCGTGGCACGGCAGTCCGAACCGCAGATCGACACTCAGATCGATGTGCAGGATTTCGCTCCTGAACGTGGCCGCCAGTCCCCGGATGCGCCACCCGCGCCGACCGTGGAGCGCACGGCCGAGGGCGATGTCTGGCACGCTGCCGTCCAGCAACTGGTGCAGGCCGAGGCCGTCACTGCGCTGGCGCGCCAGCTGGCGCTGCAGTCGCAGCTGGTGGCGCGCGAGGGCGATACTTGGACGCTGCGTGTGGAAAGCAGCTCGCTGGCCCAGCCCGCCACGCGCGAGCGCCTGCGTGTGGCGCTGGAGGCTGCCGGCCTGGCCCGGCAGCTGCATGTCGAGCAGGGCGCCGTGGTGGACAGCCCCGCGCGGCGCAATGCGGTGGCCAGCCATGAGCGCCAGCGCATTGCCGAAGACATCGTGATGAATCATTCTTTGGTGCAGACCCTGATCCGCAGCCATGGCGCGAAAATCGTGCCTGGCAGTATCAAGCCCGTATCCATTCAGCCCTGACACGCTCTAGAGCGTTTCGTTTTTACCCTACAGAAGAAGGAACTCACATGTTCAACAAAGGACAACTGGCCGGCCTGATGAAGCAAGCCCAGGCCATGCAGGACAACCTCAAGAAGGCCCAGGATGAACTGGGCAACATCGAGGTGGAAGGCGAGTCCGGCGCGGGCCTGGTGAAGGTGGTCATGACCTGCAAGCACGACGTCAAGCGCATCACCATCGACCCCAGCCTGCTGGCCGAAGACAAGGACATGCTGGAAGACCTGGTGGCTGCCGCCTTCAACGCTGCCGTGCGCAAGGCAGAAGAAACCTCCAACGAAAAGATGGGCAAGCTCACGGCCGGCATGCCCGGCCTGCCGGGCGGCATGAAGTTCCCTTTCTGAGGCTGGCCCCGAGAGGTTGTGCCGAACAGCCGGGAGAGGCCGTGACGGTTTCCCCAGCCACTCAATTGCGTTGAGCGGCCATCGAGCGATCTGCCCTTGCAGGTCGCTTTTTTTCTGAGAATCTTCTTCATTGAAAGGAAGCCGCCATGTCGGATGTGCAATCGCTCGATGGTCTGATCGAAGCCCTGCGCAGGCTCCCGGGCGTGGGCATCAAGTCTGCGCAGCGCATGGCCTTTCACCTGCTGCAGCGCGACCAGGACGGCGCGCGGCAGCTGGCCCGTGCCCTGACCACGGCCGTGGAGTCGGTAAGCCACTGCGAGCGCTGCCATACCTTCACCGAAGGCCGCATCTGCTCCATCTGCCAGGACGAAGGGCGCGACGCGGCCCGGCTGTGCGTGGTGGAGGCGCCTGCCGACATGGGGGCCATGGAACGCACGGGGGCTTACAACGGCTACTACTACGTGCTGATGGGGCGGCTGTCTCCGCTCGACGGCATAGGTCCGCGCGACCTGAATCTGTCATCCCTGCTGGAGCGCGCCGGCGACGGCAAGGTGCAGGAGGTGATCCTGGCCACCAGTTTCACGGCCGAGGGCGAGGCCACGGCCCATGCGATCAGCGAGGCGCTGAAAGCGCGCGGCATCCATGTGACGCGGCTGGCGCGCGGCGTGCCCATCGGCAGCGAACTCGAGTACGTGGACCTGGGTACGATCGCCCATGCGCTGGTGGATCGCCGGTAGTGGTGGAGGCGGCCAGCATTCCTTGTCTTTTCATCAGGAGCCCGTATGCCGACCTCTGTCGTCCTGCCGCCCGGCGGTTTTTCCCTTGCCCATTGGTGCCTGCTGGTGGCGGCCCTGCTGCCGCTGGCCTGCGCCTACATCGCCAAGGCGCCCGGAATGAAGCACCGGCCGGGGCAGCGCGGCTTCGACAACCACGACCCCCGCGCCTGGCTCGCCCAGCAGACCGGCTACCAGGCGCGGGCGAATGCGGCGCAGGCCAACAGTTTCGAGTGCCTGCCGTTCTTCATTGGCGCCTTGCTGGTTGCCTGGCAACTGGGCGCGCCAGCGGCGCGGGTCGATGGCCTTGCCGTGGCCTTCGTGGTGTTGCGCATCGCCTACATCGCCTTCTATGTGATGGACCGCGCCACGCTGCGCAGTCTGGCCTGGGCCCTGGCCCTGGTGGTGAATCTGCTGCTGTTTTTCGCAGGCTACCGCTGAGGCCTGCGGCCGCATCCGGCGCCCTCGTCCCGCGCAGGGCCTGCACCACAGGCCCTGCGGTGTTTCACGTACGGGCAAGCACCGATGCTGCGTATGCGGGCTCTGGGCATGATCGTGTTGCACTGCAGCAAAATAACCATCATGTCTTCCCACGTGCTTGATCGCCGAACCTTGTTGAGCCTTCTGGGGCTGGCTCCTCTTTGGTCGCTCCCTGTGCTCGGCTCGGCCGAGCTGCTGACGATTGCCGTGGGCGGCCAGGGCCTGCTGTACTACCTGCCGCTGGTGATTGCGCAGCAGCTGGGTTATTTCGAGGCCGAAGGCCTGGCCGTGCGCATTGAGGACTATCCAGGCGGATCGCAGTCGCTGCAGGCCCTGGAGTCGGGCGCCGCCGATGTCTGCGCGGGCGCCTATGAACACACGCTTCTTGCCCAGCAGCGCGGCAGCCAGCTGCGGGCCTTCGTCGTGCAGGGGCGTGCACCCCAGATCGCGCTGGGCGTGGCTGCGCGCTGGATGCCGCGCTACCAGACGCTGGCCGATCTGCGCGGGCGGCGCGTGGGTGTTTCCTCGCTGGGCGCATCCACGGCCCGGGCCATGCAACTGATGCTGCTGGGCGATGGCCTGGATCCCGCTGCGGTGCAACTGGTGGGCGTGGGCTCTGGGCCCGATGCCATGGAGGCGCTGCGCACCGGGCGTGTGCATGCGCTGTGCCATGCGGACCCGCTGATGAGCGTGCTGGAGGACAAGGGCGCCGTGCGCATCGTGCGGGACCTGCGTGATCTGCGCAGCAGCGCGCAGTTGTACGGCGGCTCCATGCCCTCGGGCACGCTGTATGCGACACAGGCCTTCTTGCGCAGGAACCCGGCCAAGGCCCAGGCGCTCAGCAACGCCATGGTGCGCTCGCTCAAGTGGCTGCAGACTGCCGCGCCCATGGATGTGCTGCGGGCCGTGCCTGCGCCCTATCTGCTGGGCTCCCGGCGCGCCTATCTGTCGGCCTTCGAGCACATGCGCACCACGATTTCGCCCGATGGGATGATGCCCGATGACGGGCCCGCCACGGCCCTGCGTGCGCTGGTCCGGCTCGACCCTGCGCTGGCGCGCGGCGGCATTGACCTGGAGCGCTCGTACACCAACGAATTCGTGCGCCAGTCCCGCCAGCGCTTTCACACCTGAGCCCGGCGGCCGCACGCAAAAAAGCCCGCGAAAGCGGGCTCCGTGACGCGGGTGCCAGAGGGATTCCTCAGCGCTTTTTCACCTTGGATGGCTTGCCTCCGCGCTGTGCCGTGGTGACGGCCGTCTTGGCGTTGCGGCTTTGCGGCTGAACGGCCACCTTGCGTGCGGTTCCCGTGGACTTGGCTGCGCGGGCGTTGCCGCCGCTGCTGGCGCGTACCGGCAGATAGGCCACCAGCGACTGGCCTGCATGCAGCGTGGCCGAGGACTTCAGGTCATTCCAGTCCGCCAGGTTGGACACGCTGACGCCGTAGCGGTTGGCCACGCTGATCAGCGTGTCGCGCTTGCGTGCCTTGATGGTGGTGCGGCGCGTGATGATCTCGGGGGCAAAGCTGATCTGGCCGTTGTCGGCCACGTGGCCGGCCACGTCGGCACGCACGTTGGCGCCGCGCGGCACCATGAGCGCGGAGCCGGCCTTGATCAGCATGCGCGGCGGAATGTTGTTGAGGGCGCGCAGGTCGGACTCGCCCAGGCCCACGCGCTGGGCCGCCTCGGCCACGCTGATGGTGGAGGGCACGGTCCAGACGGTCCAGCTCGCGTACTGGCCTTCGTCGAAGGCCTGCATGTTGCGGCGAAACACCTTGGCGTTGTCCCAGGGCAGCAGGATCTCCGGCGTGCCGGCCGCAAAGATCACCGGCTTGCGAAAGCTGGGATTCAGCGCCTTGAAGTCCTCGGTCGATACGTCGGCCAGCTTGGCCACCAGTTCCACGTCGATGTCGCGGGTGATGGTGACGGTCTGGAAGTAGGGGTGGTTTTCGATCACCGGCAGCTCGGTGTTGAACGCATCGGGGTTGGCCACGATGTTCTTGACGGCCTGCAGCTTGGGCACGTACATGCGGGTCTCGGCCGGCATCTGCAGGTCGGTGTAGCCCGTGGGCAGCCCCAGCTTCTCGTTGCGCTTGATGGCGCGGCCCACGCTGCCTTCGCCCCAGTTGTAGGCGGCCAGGGCCAGGTGCCAGTCGCCGAACATGTCATAGAGCTTTTGCAGGTAGTCCAGCGCGGCGCGCGTGGAGGCCAGCACGTCGCGGCGGTCGTCGCGGAAGGCGTTCTGCTTGAGGTCGAAATAGGTGCCGGTGGCCGGCATGAACTGCCACATGCCGGCCGCCTTGGCGGTGGAGACGGCCTGCGGGTTGAAGGCACTCTCGATATAGGGCAGCAGCGCAAGCTCGGTGGGCATGTTGCGCCGCTCCAGTTCCTCGACGATGTGGAACAGGTATTTGCTGGAGCGCTCGGTCATGCGCTGTATGTAGTCGGGACGGCTGGCGTACCACTGCTCGCGGTCCTTGACCAGATCCTGGTCCAGGTCGGGCATGACAAAGCCCTGGCGGATGCGTACCCACAGATCGCCCGTGGTCTCCAGCGAGGCCACGTCGCCGTTGCTGGCACTGCCTGTGCCCAGCGGGCTCAGCGGCCCTTTGGGATACATGGGGGAGTGGGGTGCGGGGCTGGGGGAGGTATCCGTCGTGCCGGCCAAGTCCGGGCCGCTGGTGGTGGCGCAGCCGGCAAGAACCAGCAGGCTGCCCAGCAGCAGGGTGTGTAGCAGTTTCATCAGAAGACGTTTTTCCATTGGCGCAGGCCGGCCAGCACGCTGGCTGGGTCCTGCTGTCTCACCTGTGCGTCGAAGCCTGCGGCGGCCGCGGCCACCGCGGATTCGCGCGTTCTCAGAAAGGGATTGATGGAGCGCTCGGTCTCCATCAGGGATGGCAGCGTGGGCCGACCGGCCTCGCGCAACGCCTGACAATGCCGCTGGTAGTGAGCCAGGGTTTCGTTGTTTGGTTCCACGGCCTGGGCAAAGCGCAGGTTGGACATTGTGTACTCATGTGCGCAGCACACCAGTGTATTGCCCGGCAGCGAGGCCAGATCGTCCAGCGATTGCTGCATCTGCTGCGCAGTGCCCTCGAACAGGCGGCCGCATCCCCCGGAAAACAGCGTGTCGCCGCAAAACAGCACGGGCTGTGCCTGTGCCGCCGTGCTGTAGAAGGCAATGTGGCCGCTGGTATGGCCTGGTACATCGATGACCTGCCAGGGGCCGCCCAGTGCCTGCACGGCATCGCCTCCCTGCACGCGCTGAACGGGTTCGGGCAACTGCTCGTAGGCAGGACCCCAGACCTGGGCGCCCGTGGCCTGGTGCAGCTGGGCCACGCCACCGACATGATCGGCATGGTGGTGGGTGACTAAAATGCCCTGCAGCTGCAGGCCCAGCCGGTGCAACGTGGCGAGCACGGGCGCTGCATCGCCGGGATCGACGACCAGGGCCTGCCCGGCGTCATGCAGCAGCCAGATGTAGTTGTCGGAAAAAGCAGGAATGGGCAACAGGTTCATGAGCAGCAAAATTATAGGGATGCATCACTGGACGCAATCTGCCCTCGGCCACTACCTGCTGGAATGGGAGCAGCAGCGCTGCGACGAGGCGGTGGCCGATATTTTCGGCTATCACAGCCTGCAGCTGGGCATGCCCATGCTCCAGGGGCTGCGTGCCAACCGCATGCCGCACCGCTGGCTGGCGCTGGATTCCACGCAGGATGCAGCGCCAGCGGACGGCGCTGCCCCGCTGGAGGTTCCCGTGGCGCTGCTGGCCGATCCCGCCGCGCTGCCATTTCCCGAGGCCAGCCTTGACCTGGTCGTGATGCCCCATACGCTGGAGACCTCGCCGGACCCGCATGCCGTGCTGCGCGAGGCGGCCAGGGTGCTGATGCCTGAAGGCCGCATCGTGGTGTGCGGACTCAACCCTGCCAGTTTGCTGGGCGTGCAGCGGCGTGCCGAGCGTGGCGTGTACCTGCCCGATGTGGGCTGGGGCGTGGGTTACTGGCGGCTGCGCGACTGGCTGCGATTGCTGGCCTTCGAGATCGAGGCCGTGCAATTCGGCTGTTATCGTCCCGCCGTGCAGACGGATCGCTGGCTGCGCCGTTGGCAGTTCATGGACCGCGTGGGACGGCTGGGCTGGCCCATGCTGGGCGGTGTGTACTGCGTGGTGGCCGTCAAGCGTGTGCCGGGTGCGCGCATGCTGGAGCCTGCCTGGCGCGGCCGCGCGGTCGTGTCGGGCGCCACGGTGCCGGTCGCCCGTCGCATGCCGGCACAGGCCGCGCCGGACGGTGATCTGCATTCCAACCGGCCTGGCGGCCGGGCCATTCATATCAAGGATTTTTTTTGAATCAAGTTGTTATCTATACGGACGGTGCCTGCAAGGGCAATCCGGGTCCTGGCGGCTGGGGCGTGGTGCTGGAGGCTGGCAGCGCCAGGAAGGAGCTGTTCGGCGGCGAGCTGAACACCACCAACAATCGCATGGAGATGATGGCCGTGATCGAGGCGCTGTCTGCGCTCAGGCGGCCCTGCGACGTGGTGCTCTACATCGACAGCCAGTACGTGCTCAAGGGCATCACCGAGTGGATCCACGGCTGGAAGGCCAAGGGCTGGAAGACGGCCTCCAAGGAGCCCGTCAAGAACGTGGAGCTGTGGCAGCGGCTGGACGCCCTGGTGCAGGGTGGCGGGCACCGCATCGACTGGCGCTGGGTCAAGGGCCATGCGGGCGATCCCGGCAACGAGCGCGCCGACGCGCTGGCCAACATGGGCGTGGATCAGGCGCTGGGACGCTGAACGCCTTGTGCGGGACAGGTGCAATGCCTGTCCCTTGCTCCTCTTCCCGAGGACTACCTCAAACGCGGTAGATGAAAACCCCAGACACAGGACTCGATGGGTGCAGCTAATATTTCCATAAGTGGAAATTAATGCGCGCCCTGCCAGGCATCTTCCGTGGCGTGGTGTTTGAAATTGCCACTTGTGGAATTTTTAAACCATCTCACGATGAAAGAGCCTTGCGATGAAATACAAAGCAATTGCCGCATTGGCGATGCTGGGCGGCGCGGGAGCGGCGCTGGCCCAGAGTTCGGTGACGCTGTACGGCAGCATGGACCTGACCATGCCCTGGATCAGCGATGTGCGCGGGAGCCGGCTCACGCGCATGGATTCGGCCATCTCCCAGCCTGACCTCTGGGGCCTGCGCGGTTCCGAGGACCTGGGGGGCGGCCTGAAGGCCTCGTTCCAGCT
Source organism: Delftia sp. DT-2 (assembly GCF_028401915.1). NCBI lineage: Bacteria > Pseudomonadati > Pseudomonadota > Betaproteobacteria > Burkholderiales > Comamonadaceae > Delftia > Delftia sp. DT-2. The sequence continues at coordinate 155,297 of NZ_JAQOTI010000013.1, read as the reverse complement.
GGAAAACGGATTCCTCACGGACATCGGCTCGCCGATCTCGCCCACCAGCTACTTCAACCGGGCTTCCTGGGTGGGCCTGGACAGCGCTTCGCTGGGCACGCTGCGGCTGGGACGCCAGGTCGATTTCACGGCCGGCACGCTGAGCCAATGGGGCAATGGCTACCAGCTCTACAACTTCTATCTGTACCACCCGGGCAACCTGGACGGCCTGTCCAGCCAGTTCCCCGTGGACAACTCCGTGGTCTACCTGACGCCGCGCATGGGCGGGATGCAGTTCGGCGCGCAGTATGGATTTGGCGAGGTGCCGGGCCGCTCGCAGGCCAACCGCACCTACAGCGTCATGGGCAGCTATTCCAGTGCCAAGCTCAATCTGGCCGTGGCCTACACCGATGCGCGTGGCCGTGCCTTCGATATCGCCGGGCGCACGGGCCTGGCGAACGCGCTGGGCCAGGACCTGGTGGCGGGCCGGCCGCTGGTGCTCGATACCTTCCAGGTGCTGGGCATCGGCGGCGGCTACCAGCTCGATGCGCTTCCGGTCCGGCTCAACGCGCTGCTCACGCGCTCCACGCTCAAGTACGGCGCAGCCTCCAGCCACATGAGCGCGCTAGACCTGGGACTGGCCTGGCAGACCAGCCAGGCGGTGACCATCAACACCGGCTACTCCTTCAGCCGTTTCGAGCAGACGAAGTGGAACCAGGTCCACCTGGGCGCGCGCTACGCCTTCTCCAAGCGCACGCAGTTGCATGCCTCGGTCACGCACCAGCGCGCCTCCGATGGCGTGGCGGCGATGAATTCCGTGGGCGTTGCCAGCGGGCGCACGCAGACCGTGATTGCAGCAGGCATACACCACTCGTTCTGAGAGGCATGAGACATGCAGCCCGGTCGATGCGGGCGCATTGGAGACCCCACGATGAAATTCACCCTCAATTCCCGAAGCGTGGCCTTTGACGGCGACGGGCAGACCCCCTTGCTGTGGGTGCTGCGCGACCACTTCAAGCTGCCGGGCACCAAGTTCGGCTGCGGCATCAGCATGTGCGGGGCCTGCACGGTCCATGTCGATGGCGAGCCCGTGCGTTCCTGCGTGCTGCCCGTCTCGACGGTGGGCGGCAAGGCGGTCACGACCATCGAAGGACTGTCCAGCAACCGTTCCCACCCCATCCAGAAGGCCTGGATGGACAAGGACGTGCCGCAGTGCGGCTACTGCCAGTCCGGCATGGTCATGGCCGCTGCCGCACTGCTCAAGGCCCATCCACAGCCCACCGATGCGCAGATCGACGAGGCCATGACCAATCTGTGCCGCTGCGCCACCTACCACCGCATCCGGGAGGCCATCCATGCCGCAGCGTCCAAGCAATGAACGGGGCCGCGTGGCCGATTCGGCCATCTCGCTGCGGCGCAGGCACCTGCTCCAGAGCGCCGCTGCGCTGCTGGTGGCGCCTGCTGCAGGCAGCCTGCTGATTCCGCTGGCGCAGGCCGCGCCGCCGGCAGCCGGTGCGGCGGCGGCAGCAGCCATCGGCGACTGGGTCTGGATCGAGCCTTCGGGCCAGGTGGTGATCGGCGTTTCGCAGTGCGAGGTCGGCCAGGGCATCTACACAGGCCTGCCCCAGGTGATGGCCGATGAACTGGATGCCGACTGGGCCAGCGTGACCGTGCGCTTCGTCACGGGGCGCGACGCCTATCGCAACGATGCGGGCGAGATGCCGTTCCAGCAGTTCGTGGGTGCCTCCATGTCCATGAACTATTTCTATGAACGCATGCGCCTGGCCGGCGCCCAGGCGCGCGATGTGCTGCTGCGCGCCGGCGCAAGCCGCCTGGGTGTGCGTGCCTCCCAGTGCATGACGCGTGCCGGCCGCGTGCTGCACCCCGCGACGGGCCGCAGCGTGGGCTATGGCGAGATCGTGGCCGATGCCTCCAGGCTGCCCCTGGCCGCGCGGCCGCGCATGAAGTCGGCTTCCGAGCAGGGCCTGATCGGCCGCAACCTGCGCCGTGTGGATACGCCTTCCAAGGTCGACGGCAGCGCGGTGTTCGGCATCGATGTCGAGGTGCCCGGCATGCTGATCGGCGCCGTGCGCATGGCGCCCAGCGTGACGGGGCGCATCGTGCGCATCCGCAACGAGGCAGAGGTGCGCGCGCGCCCCGGCGTGCATGCCGTCGTGCGCACCACGCAGTGGCCCGACCCCGAGCCCAGCACCGTGGTCGTGGTGGCCGACTCGTACTGGATTGCCAAGCAGGCTGCCGATGCGCTGGACATCGAATTCGACGCCGGCGCGGCGGCCGGCGTGGACAGCGAGCGCATCCATGCGCAGTTCGTCGCAGGCTTGTCGAACGACAAGGCCGTCGTGGCCCGCAGTCTGGGCAAGCCGCGTGAAGTGCTGGCGGCCGGCAAGACCATCACGGCCGACTACCACTCGCCCTACATCACGCACGCCACCATGGAGCCGCTGGCCGCCACCGTGCATGTGCGCGACGGCGAGGTCGAGACCTGGGGGCCCTACCAGGGCCAGGACTTCCTGCGCGGCGAACTCGGCAAGGCCTGCGGCGTGCCTGCAGACAAGGTGATCGTGCACACCACGTTCCTGGGCGGCAGCTTCGGGCGCAAGTACATGCCCGACTTCGCCCTGCATGCGGCGGCGGCGTCCAAGGCCGTGGGCCGGCCCGTCAAGGTCATCCGCTCGCGCGAGGACGATATACGGCATTCCTACTACCGGCCCGGCGCATCGGGGCGCTTGAGCGCCGTGCTCGGCGCCGACGGCCTGCCGGCCGCGCTGCATGCGCGCATCTCGGGACAGTCGCTGTACGGGGCCATCAACCCCAAGAAGATGGCCGATGCCGGCGGCTGGGACGAGACCATGGTCGAGTCCATCTACGACCTGATCTACGGCGTGCCCAACCTGCTGGTGGATGCCGTGGACGTGCAGCAGCCCATACCGCTGAGCTACCTGCGCAGCGTGGGCACCACGTCCAGCGTGTTCTTCCTGGAAAGCTTCATCAGCGAGCTGGCCCACACCGCAGGCGTGGACGACTACCAGTACCGGCGCCGCCTGCTGGCCGGCCAGCCGCTGGCGCTGGGCGTGCTGGATGCGGCGGCGCGGGCCGCGCGCTGGGAGCAGCCCGCGCCGGCAGGCCTGCACCGCGCCATGACCTTCAACGTCTACACGGGGCGGGGCGAGAGCTTCCAGACCTTCGTCGCACTGGTCATGGAATTGCGTGTTGTGCAAGGCCGCGTGCGGCTGGAGCGTGCCATCTGCGCCATTGATGCAGGCCGAGTGGTCAATCCGGGCCTGGTCAAGGCCAATGTGGAAGGCGGCATCGGCTTTGCGCTGACCAACACCTTCAAGAGCCGGCTGGACTTCGACAAGGGCGCGGTACAGCAAAGCAACTTCCACGACTACCCGCTGCTGCAACTGTCCGAAATGCCCCGCGTGGAGGTGGTCCTGGTCGAAAGCGACCGGCCGCCCCAGGGCTGCGGCGAAGTGGCCCTGGGCCCCACGGCGCCTGCCGTGGCCACGGCCATGTTCCATGCCACGGGCCGCCGGTTCCGCTCCATGCCGCTGCCGCAGGACATCGCGTCCACCTGATCACCACCCCAACCCCGGCTTTTTTTGAGAAAAGGAATTTCATGCAAGTCGAACACATCACCCCGTGCATAGGATCGGAGATATACGGCATCGATCTCTCGGACCCGGCGCAGGTGCATGACCATGCGGACGCGCTGCGCAAGCTGCTGGCCGAGCGCCAGGTCATCTTCTTCCGCGACCAGACGCTAGACCCTGCGCAGCAGGTGCGCGTGGCCCAGGTGTTCGGCAAGGTCGAGCCCGTGTCCTCCACCTTTCCCTCGCACCCGGACGATCCGCATGTCGAGCTGCTGATCAGCCAGGGCACGCGCACCGGCACCGACATCTGGCATGCCGACCTGACCTGGCAGACCAAGCCGCCCGCCGGTGCCTGCCTCTACGCCGTGGACGTGCCGCCCACGGGCGGCGACACCATGTGGGCCAGCATGACCACGGCCTTCGCCTCGCTGGCGCCCGAGCTGCAGGCCTATCTGCGCACGCTGCGCGCCACCCACAACTGGGAGGCGCCGGCCCTGAGGCAAAGCCTGATGCGCCGCGATCCCTCGGGCGAGGCCTATCGGGCCACGCGCCTCAAGCATCCGCCGCTGGAGCAGCCCGTGGTCCTGGTGCACCCGGTGACCTGCCTGCCCGTGGCCTTTGTGAACTCGCTCTACACCACGCACATCGAGGGTGTGACCAGCGACGAGAGCGCGGCGCTGATCGCCATGCTCAGCGGCCTGGCCAAGGTGCCTGAATGGCAGGTGCGCTTTCGCTGGCGCAAGGGCTCGGTGGCCATCTGGGACAACCTGGCCACCCAGCATTACGCGGTCAACGACTACCACCCCGCGGCGCGGCGCATGCACCGCGTGGCGATACGCCAGGCGTGAGCCCGGCCCCGGCCTTTGCTGAAAATGACAAAACCCACGATGAAAGCCCATCCCATGAAAGCGAAACGCAAAACGCTTGCCCTAGGCATGGCCCTGGCCATGGCCCTGCTGGCCGGTCCTGCCCAGGCGCAGGCCTATCCCCACAAGCCCGTCACCATCGTCGTGGCCTATCCCGCAGGCGGTGACACCGATGCGCTGGCGCGCCTGCTGGGCGAGAAGCTGTCGGCCCGCATCGGACAGTCGGTGCTTGTGGACAACCGCGCAGGCGCCAGCGGCACCATCGGCAGCAGCTATGTGGCCAAGGCGCCGGCCGATGGCTATACGCTGCTGCTGGCGCCCAATACCTTTGCCATGGCCCAGCTGGTGCTCAAGCTGGGCGCAGGCCACGGATATGACGTGCTCAACGGATTCACGCCCGTGATCGAGGTCGGCTCCACATCGCTGTTCCTTGTCGCCGGACCCGGCGCGGGCGTGCGCACGCTCAAGGAGGCCGTATCCGCGAGCCAGGGCCGTTCGCTGGGCTACGCCACCCCGGGCAATGGCTCGCCCATGCACTTTCTGGGCGAGATGGTCCGGCGCGCCACGGGCGCCCGCTTCGAGTCCATCCCCTACAAGGGGGTGGCGCCTGCGGTCACGGACGTGGTGGGCGGCCATGTGCCCTTCACCTACAGCACGCTGGGCTCCATCGCGCCCTACCTGCCCGGCGGCAAGCTCGTGGCGCTGGCCGTGGCCGACGCCCAGCGCTCGCCGCTGGCGCCCGACGTGCCCACGCTGGCCGAGCTGGGCTACAAGGACGTGGAGCTGACCGCCTGGTACGGCCTGTTCGGCCCCAGGAACATGCCTGCCGACGTGGTCAGGCTGCTGAATACGCACCTGAACGAGGTCCTCAAGATGCCCGACGTGGTGGCACGCATGGCCACGCTGGGAACCGTCCCTGTGGGCGGCCCGCCGCAGCGCCTGGGCAAGACCAACGCCAGCGACTTCGAGCGCTTCGGGCGGCTGGTCAAGGAGCTGGGCATACAGTCCGACTGAGGGCAGCGCACCGGACGAAAGGAGGGAGCAGCGGGCGCCGGCGCAAGTCAATCCGGGTGGTGGCCCGGGTGTGGTGGGTGGTCTTGCGCCGGCGCATCCTGCCTGATGCGCTCGGCCAGCAGGTGGGACATGAAGCGCAGATAGTGCTCGACCTGCTGGTCTGCCTGCGGCCCTTCCCCGAACAGTTCGGCCAGCAGCGGCCGTGCCGTGGGCAGGAAGGCCGAAATGCTGAGGATGGCCAGGTGGATGAAGCGCGGGTCCACCTGTGCCGGGTGGCTGGCCTGCGCTCCGTCCATCAGCATGGTCGAGGTCAGCTCCAGCCCGCGCCGCGTGATGCGCTGCAGCGGCGTGCCCGAGGGCGGCGGATCTTCTTCGCTTTCATAGTGGTAGATCTCGGACAGCGCCAGCCGCTCGAACTGCGGGTGCTCGCGCATGAAATCCAGCCGCAGCAGCAGGCGCTGGTAGACGCGCTCTTCCACCGTGCCCTGCGTCCTGAGCGCCACTTCCATGCGGTTTTGCAACTCGCGCATCAGGGACTCCGTCACTTCCTGCAGCAGTCCCTTGAGGCTGCTGAAGTAGTAGCGCACCAGCGCTCGCGTGACGCCAGCCGCCGCCGCGATTTCCAGAATGCTCAGTTGCTCCGGCGTGCGGGTCTTGAGCAGGTTGACCGTGGTCTGCAGGATGATGTCCCGGCCGACGGCATCGTCAGCCAGCGGGCGGCCGCTGGTGCGGCGGGGCTTCTTGGGCGCGGAATCGGCAGGCTTCTTTTGGGACGGCATGCGGGCCATTGTCGGCGATACACAGGCAGCGGCTGCGCCGCAAGTGTCAGGGTTGGGCGGTGATGCGGGCCAGCGCGTCCTCGATCTCGCGGGCCTGCTGGGGCCGCACCAGCCTTTGCACCTCCTGCCCGTCACGCAGAAAGACCAGGGTGGGCCAGAGCTTGACGCGGTAGCTGCGTCCCAGGGCCCTGCCGGGGCCGTCTTCCACCTTGATGTGGGCCACCTGCGGGGCGGCATCCAGCGCCTGGGCAATCAGCGGTTGCGCGCGCTGGCAGTGGCCGCACCAGGCGGTGCCGAACTCCAGCAAGGTAGCGCCGGGCAGCGTATCGACGGTGCTGCGATCGGGGGCGTCGGTCAGGTGCTTGGACTGGAAGGGCATGGGGCAATCTCCTGTCAGGGAAAGGCCTGCAGCGGCAGGATGGACACGGTTTCGCCGGCTTGCACGGCAGCGCGCTCATGTTCGAGCACGATGAGGCAGTCGGCCTCGGCCATGGAACTGAGTACGCCCGAGCCCTGCGGCCCCGTGGTGCGCACCATGCAGCGGCCATCGGCGCCCTTGGACAGAATGCCGCGCTGGTACTCGGTGCGGCCGGGCCGCTTGGACAGGGCCTGCGCAGCCACAGCCTGGGGCAGGGCGGCCGATTCACCGTCCACGGCGGCGGCGCCCATGAGTTGCAGCAGCGCCGGCCGTACAAAGACCAGAAAGCTCACCATGGCAGCCACGGGATTGCCGGGCAGGCCGATCAGTACCGTGGTGCGTGCCGGTGGCCGGCTGGCGGCAAATGGCGTGCCCGCATCGGGCTGCAACAGGCCCACGGCCAGCGGCCGGCCGGGCCGCATGGCCAGTCGCCAGAAATGAACGCTGCCCATGCGTTGCAGCATGGCGCGCGTATGGTCGGCCTCGCCCGCACTGATGCCGCCGCTGGTCAGCACCACGTCGGCCAGGGAGGCGGCTTCGCGCAGGCGCTCCTGCAAGGCTTCGGGCTGGTCGGCCACCACGCCCAGGTCCAGCACCTTGACGCCCATGCGCTGCAGCAGGCCGATGAGGCTGAAGCGGTTGCTGTCGTAGACCGCCCCTTCGCGCAGCGCCGTGCCGGGGTGCAGGATTTCATCGCCCGTGGAGAAATAGGCCACGCGCAGCCGCCTGCGAACATGCACCTGAGACTGGCCCAGGCTGGCGATCAGGCCCAGGGCCGCCGGATGCAGGCGCTGGCCCGCCGCCAGCGCCACGCAGCCCTGGCTCAGATCCTCGCCGCGCCTGCGGCGGTTGTCTCCGGTGCGCACGCTGCCGGCGGGGATGCGTACATGGTCGGGCGAGGCCGCATCGGCGGGCTCGGTGCGTTCGTGCGCGATCACCGTGTCCAGACCGGGCGGCAGCACGGCGCCCGTCATGATCTTGATGCACTCGCCCGCCCGCACCGTGCCATGCCAGGGCTTGCCGGCCAGGGCCTGGCCGACCACGCGCAGCACCAGCGGGGCGCCGGCCTGCAGCTGGCTGCCGTCGAAGGCATAGCCATCCATGGCGGCGTTGTCATGTGCGGGCACGTCGATGGGGGAGACGATGTCTTCGGCCAGCATGCGGTCCAGCGCGTCGGCCAGCGCCAGTGTTTCCACATCCGCCACCGGGCCCAGGGGCTGCAGCAGGCTGGCCAGTTGGGACAGTGCCTGATCAACGCTCAGGTCCTGGGCGGAGGCGATGGGGGCGGAGGCGGGCTGGAAGGTGGCGGTCATCAGAACGGAATCCGGTGGGGCAAGGCCGGTCACGGCGGCGTCACGGGCACACAGGCCGCGGCCTGCGCCAGGGCCTGCAGCTCCTGCTGCGTGTTGGCGTTGGCAAAGGCCAGCGGGCTGTCGTCCGCGCGATCGAAGAGGGCGGTGGCGCAGCGGTGCTGGCCCGTCCAGGCATCGATCTTGCGGCCGCCCGAACGTATGAAGGACTGCAGGCTATCACGCAGCGATGACCGCATCAGGCAGAACACGGGCTGGGCACGCAGCCTGGATTGATCTGTATCAAGCGAGCGTTCCCAGCCATGGGCGACGACGATGTCGGCCGCAGGCTGCTGCGCCAGCGCAGCCTGCGCGAGCCGCTGTACAAGGTCCAGGGGGAACAGCGGCGTGTCGCAGGGCACGCAGACCAGCCAGGGTGTCTGGCAATGGGTGAGGCCGCTCAGAAAGCCGGCCAGCGGGCCGGGGTAGTCGGGTTCGGCATCGGGCCAGACCGGGGCGCCATAGGGGGCGCCCAGTTGCGCATAGGCCTCGGCATGGCGATTGGCGTTGAGCATCAGATGCCCGACCTGGGGCGCAAGGCGGTCCAGCGCGTGGCCCGCCAGCGGCTGGCCCAGAAAGGGCTGCAGGCCCTTGTCGATGCCGCCCATGCGCATGCCGCGCCCGCCTGCCAGCACGCAGCCCGTGATGTCGCTCAAGGGCAGGGTGTCGGGCAGGGAGGAAACGGGCATGTGTGGCTTGTGATGGAGAAACCGAGGGGAAAGGGAAAGGGAGCCGCGCGCGACGCGCGGGCTCAGCCGCCGATGTAGCTCATCTCTATGCGCCTGCGCTGCGTGTCCGTGCTGGACGGCAGGCTGGCGCGCAGTTCGGAATAGCGGTCGGTGCGCTGCTGCCAGATGGGGGCCAGCGCGGCTGCCACTTCCTCGTCGCTGGCGCCGCTGCGCAGCAGGCTGCGCAGGTCCCAGCCTTCGGAGGCGAACAGGCACAGGTACAGCCGGCCCTCGGTGGACAGGCGCGCACGGTTGCAGTCGCCGCAAAAGGCGTGGGTGACGCTGCTGATCACGCCGACCTCGCCCAGCGAGGGATCGTGCAGGCCCTGCGCATCGGCATATCCCCAGCGCACGGCGGTCTCGCCCAGGCTGCTGGCCTGCAGCGGCACCAGGGGCAGCTCGGCGCGCAGCCGGGCGATGACTTCGTCGGAGGGCAGGACCTCGTTCATGCGCCAGCCGTTGGTCGCGCCCACGTCCATGTATTCGATGAAGCGCAAGGTCACGCCCGTGCCCTGGAAGTGGCGCGCCATGGGCAGGATCTGGTCCTCGTTGGTGCCGCGCTTGACCACCATGTTGACCTTGATGTTGCCCAGGCCTGCCGCCTGGGCCGCCTCGATGCCGGCCAGCACGTCGGAGACCGGGAAGTCCACGTCGTTCATGCTGCGGAACACCGCGTCGTCCAGCCCGTCCAGGCTGACGGTGACGCGGTTCAGGCCGGCCGCCTTGAGCGCCCGGGCCTTGCGCGCCAGCAGCGAGCCGTTGGTGGTCAGCGTCAGGTCCAGCGGATGGCCGTCGGGCGTGCGCAGGGCAGACAGCTGCTCCACCAGCGTTTCCACGTTCTTGCGCAGCAGCGGCTCGCCGCCGGTCAGGCGGATCTTGCGCACGCCATGCTGCACGAACAGGCGGGCCGTGCGCGTGATCTCCTCGAAGCTCAGCAGCGAGCCGTGCGGCAGGTAGCGGTAGTTCTTGTCGAAGACTTCCTTGGGCATGCAGTAGCTGCAGCGGAAGTTGCAGCGGTCGGTGATGCTGATGCGCAGGTCGCGCAGCGGCCGGCCAAGCCTGTCACGCAGATCGCCGGTGGGCGCCTGCAGCAGTCTTGGCACGGTGGCCGGGCGCGTGGGGGCGCGCTCGTCGACCAGGGGGATCACTCGTTCTGCCATGCCCGCGATTTTGCCCGAATGCCTATGTCCAGGCTCTGCGCAAGCCTGCAGATCTTGATCTGCGTCTAGACGCAGCGCGCTCCATCCACCTCGATGCAGGTGCCGCTGATGAAGGCCGCCTCGTCGCTGGCCAGATACAGCGCGGCATTGGCCACGTCCAGCGCCGTGGAAAAGCGGCCCAGCGGAATCGTCGCCCGAAAGCGCGCGCGGCGCTCCTCGTCCACGGGGCCGCCGGCAAACTCGGCGGCCAGGCCGGTGTCGGGGTTGAAGACGGGGTTGATGCAGTTGACGCGGATGTTCTCCGGGCCCAGTTCCGCAGCCATGGACTTGCTGGTCACGATGACGGCGCCCTTGGAGCCGTTGTACCAGGTCAGCCCCGGGCGCGGGCGCAGGCCTGCCGTGGAGGCGATGTTGATGAAGCTGCCGCCGCCGGGGCGGCCATCGGCCATCGGCGGATTGGCGCGCATGGCCGGCACGCCGTGGATGGCCGAGAGATAAATGCTCTTGACGTTGATGGCATAGACCCGGTCGAACTCGGCCTCGCTGACTTCGAGCATGGGACGGTTGCGGTGCGTCCAGCCCGCGTTGTTGACGAAGACATCGAGCCGGCCGTGGGCCTGCAGCGTGGCGGCCACCAGGGCCTTGACCTGTTCGCCCTGCGTCATGTCCGCCTGCACATAGAGCGCGCGGCCGCCCACGGCGTTGATGGCCTGTGCCACGCGCGTGCCGGCCTCGCGGTCGATGTCGTTGACGACGATATGCGCGCCTTCGGCGGCCAGCCGCATGGCGATGCCGGCTCCTATGCCGCTGCCGGCGCCTGTGACGATGATGGATTTGTCCTGGACACGCATCGGGCTTTGCTCCTCGGTCGGGGGTCAGGCCCCCTGGGTTTCGGTGGTGGCGGTGGTCGCCGGGGTCGGGGCCACGCCGCCTGTGCCGGGCTGCCAGCCCACGAACTGCGGGTAATAGCGCGCCACGCCGGGGCCATTGAAGTCCCAGCCCAGGCACTGGCCCAGGTGGCGTGGTGGCTGGCTGGGGTCGGCATCGCCAAAGACGCCGGGTACGGACTGGAAGGCGGCCGTGGCCATGTTGAACAGCAGCTCGCGCAGATGCGTGCAGCTGGCCACGCCGCCCAGGTTCTCGTTGATGGCCTTGCGCCATCCGCGCGCCATGCTGCAGCCGACCATTTTCTGCAGGGCCCGCGTGGCCTCGGGGCAGTGGCCCAGCGGATGGGAGTCCATGACGACCTCGATGGCCTGCACCGCCAGGCGGGCATCGACCGTGGTGCGTATCCACATGTGGTGTATGGCCGTGCCGGCCGGCATGTGGCGGCCGCCGCTCAGTTCGATGTCATGGGTCTTGCTGTCGCGCAGCTCGCCTTCGATGTCCCAGAGGCCATCGGCGCGGGCGTAGCTGCGGTAGCGCACGTCGCGTTCATGCTGGGGCGTGCGGTCGGGAACGGGAGACAAGGGCATGGGGAATTCTTCTTTCTGTCGCGTGCGGCCGGCTGGCGCCGGGCACCTTGCGATTTTCCGTCATGCGCCAGGATCAGCCATGCCGTATGGCGACGGTCTTCAGCGTGGTGAAGCCATAGAGCGCCTCGAAGCCCTTTTCGCGGCCATGGCCGCTGGACTTGACGCCGCCGAAGGGCAGCTCCACGCCGCCACCCGCCCCGTAGTTGTTGACGAAGACCTGGCCGCAGCGCAGGCGCCGCGCCAGGCGCAGCTGGCGCGCGCCGTCACGGGTCCACAGGCCGGCCACCAGGCCGTAGGCCGTGCCGTTGGCCAGTTGCACGGCATGGTCCTCGTCATGGAAGGGCATGGCGCAGAGCACGGGGCCGAAGATCTCTTCCTGCGCCAGCCGGTGCTCGGGTGGCACGTCGCGCAGCAGGGTGGGCGCCTGGTAGAAGCCGCTGTCGGGCGCATGCTCCACGATCTGGCCCTGCGCCACCACGGCAATGCCTGCCACCTGGGCGTCGGACAGGAAATCCCAGACACGCTGCTGCTGGCTGGCGCGGATCAGCGGACCCAGGTCCAGGTCCATGGCGGCCGGACCCACGCGCAGCGCCTCGAAGGCCTGGCCCAGGCGTTCGAGCAGCGGCTCGTAGATCAGCGAGTCGATCAGCACGCGCGAGCCTGCCGAGCAGGTCTGGCCGGCGTTCTGCACGATGGCGTTGACGATGGCCGGCACGGCGGCGTCCAGATCCGCATCCGCGAACACGATCTGCGGGCTCTTGCCGCCCAGCTCCAGCGTGACGGGGCAATGGCGCTCGGCAGCCGCCTGCTGTATCAGCGTGCCCACGCCGGGGCTGCCCGTGAAGCTCAGGTGGTCTACGCCGGGATGGCGCGCCAGGGCCTCGCCCACCTCGTGCCCCAGGCCGGTGACCACGTTGAAGGCGCCTGCCGGAAAGCCGACCTCGGTGGCCAGCCGCGCCACGCGAAGCACGGACAGGCAGGCGTCTTCCGAGGGCTTGACCACGCAGGTATTGCCCGCGGCCAGCGCCGCGCCCACGCTGCGGCCCAGGATTTGCATGGGATAGTTCCAGGGGACGATATGGCCGGTCACTCCGTGGGGTTCGCGCCAGGTCAGGGCGCTGTAGCCTTGCTGGTAGGGCAGGGTCTCGCCGTGCAGCTTGTCGCAGGCGCCTGCATAGAACTCGAAGTAGCGCGCCAGCGCCAGCGCATCGGCGCGGGCCTGGCGCGTGGGCTTGCCGCAGTCGCGCTGCTCGATGGCCGTGAGTTCATCGGCATGCTGCAGCACGCTGCCCGACAGGCGCATCAGCAGGCGCCCGCGTTCGGCGGCCGAGAGCTTGCTCCAGACGCTGTCCTGGCATTCGCGCGCAGAGCGCACGGCCAGGTCGATGTCCTGGGGCGAGCCGCGTTGGAGCTCGTCGAAAGCCTGCCCGTCCGACGGGTCCAGCACGGGGATCGTGCGTCCCGATTCCGTAGGCACGGACGCATTGCCGATGTGGTGGTATTGCATGGAGCCCGATTGTGGGGCGCCCGGGACGCTTGTCCAGTCCCGGGCGTTGCAGCGCGCCTGCCTACTGCGCAGGCCAGCCCGCGTCGCGCAGGCCTTGGCGGTCCAGCACCTCCATCTTGCCGCGCCGCAACTGCAGGCAGCCGGCCAGTTGCAGCTCCTGCAGGATCTGGTTGGTGGTCTGGCGTGACAGGCCCAGCATGCGCGCCAGCTGCTCCTGGGACACATCCAGCTCGCGCCGCCAGCGCTGGCGGCCCTGGCCGTCGGGCTGCCACTGGTCAAAGCCTTCGGCCATGCGCACCAGGCGCCGCGCCAGGCGCTGGGGGGCCGGCAGCAGCGTGTGCTCTTCCAGCGCCACCAGGCACACGCGCAGCTTGTCCGTCAGCAGCAACGCCAGCGCTTGCCAGTGTCCGGGGTGGGCGGCCAGCCACTCCATCAGCGGTGCCTGGGGCACGTGAAGCACGATGCAGGCCGTGGCGGCCTGGGCGTCGTGCGTGCGTTGTGCGCCATCGAACAGGGCAATCTCTCCCAGCCACATCGGCGGCTCCACCAGGGCCAGCAGCGCCGTGCGGGCCTGCTCGCCGCAGGCGGCCGTGCCCGAGATGCTGAGGGCGCCACGCGCCACCGCGTACAGCCCGCAGGGCGGGTCGCCCCGGCGAAACAGCCAGTCGCCTGCTGCCAGCGTGCGGGGCTGGGCCAGTGCCTTGAGCTGCGCGGCCAGCTCTGGCGGCAGGGCGTGGAACCAGCGGCCTGCCTCGACGGTGGCCCAGAGATCGGCCATGCCCGGTGGACCGGCCACTGAGCGGCGCCGTACGCCGCGCGTGGCGGCGACAGTTGCCGTGGCTGCCGGAGCTGCCGGTGCGGGTAAGCCCGAGGTGTGCGATGAGGCTTGTGTCGGATCCATGACAGACGCCAATCCTTGATGACACCACCATGGTTGCGCAACATCCACTGCCGGTGCAGCCTATGAAAACCCTCATCGACCAACTGTCCCAGTACGCGGACTATCACCGTGATCCACGCAACATCCTCACGCACTTCTTTGGCGTGCCGCTGATCATGTGGGCCGTGGTGATCCTGCTGGCACGTCTGCAATGGGCGATGCCATTGGGCGACGGCCTGCCTGCCCTGCCGCTGAGCCTGGCCTTGCTGGCGGCGCTGGCGGCAGGCATCTACTACTGTTTGCTGGACCTGCGCTACGGCATTGCCATGGCTGTGGTGCTTGCCCTGATGCTGGCCTTGGCACAGCCCATCGCCATGCTGCCGTTGGGGGCTTGGCTGGGATGGGGGCTGGGCATCTTTGCCGTGGGCTGGGTGATCCAGTTCGTGGGTCACTACTACGAGGGCCGCAAGCCAGCCTTCCTGGACGACATCCTGGGCCTGGTCATCGGACCCCTGTTCGTGCTGGCCGAGCTGGGCTTTGCACTGGGCCTGCGCCGCGAAGTGCAGCATGCGGTGGAGCAGCGCAGCGGCCCCGTGCGCCGGCGCGCGGGCGGGGCACACGCCTGAGACCGGGCGCTGCAAGCTTGGCGCAGGCTTGCGCCCTTAGCATGGCGGGCGTTCCTGCGGAGCCATCCGTGGGGGCGTGTGCCTGCGCCTAAAATCACGCTGCTATCCCCTGCGGGGGCTCTTTCGTTTCAACTCTGCTTATCCATCATGTCTTTCGACAAAGTCACACCGGGCAAGAACGCTCCTGAATCCTTCAACGTCGTGATCGAGATCTCGGCCAACTCCGATCCCATCAAGTACGAAGTGGACAAGGAAAGCGGCGCCGTCTTCGTGGACCGCTTCATGGGCACGGCCATGCACTACCCGGCCAACTACGGCTATGTGCCCCAGACGCTGTCCGGCGACGGCGATCCGGTGGACGTGCTGGTGATGACGCCCTTCCCGCTGCCCCCGGGCGTGGTCGTGGCCTGCCGCCCCATCGGCATCCTGCTCATGGAAGACGAGTCCGGCGTGGATGGCAAGGTCCTGGCCGTGCCCACGCAAAAGCTGCTGCCCGCCTACGACAAGATCAACACGCTGGAAGACATCCACGAGATCACCCTCAAGCAGATCCAGCATTTCTTCGAGCACTACAAGGACCTGGAAAAGGGCAAGTGGGTCAAGGTTCTGGGCTGGAAGGGAGTGGACGAGGCCAAGAAGGAAGTCGTGGACGGCATCGCCAACTACAAGGGCTGATCCCTTTCACTCCCGTCGAGGGAGTCTCAACTGCGCTGAGGTAAATGCCCGCTTCGCAGTTGATACAATTTGAAACGCACCCGGTGCCTAGGCGCCGGGTGCGTTTTTTGTTTTGTCATGGATCAGGGTTTGGACAGATCAATCAGGCGCTGATGGGGACATCGGCCCGGGAGCGAGCAAATGAAGGTGGCAGATTGGCGCATGGGCACGAAGCTGGGCATGGGATTCCTCATCATGGTCCTGTTCTCGGCGGTTCTGGGGGCGGTAGCCTGGTTGCAACTGGCGCAGATGCACCGCAACGCATTGCATTTGTCGGATGTGGCCCTGCCCAGCATGTTCCATGCGGGCGCCATGCGATCCGAATACAACCGCCTGCGCCGCCACGAGGCCGGCATTGCCTCCGCGCGCAGCCTGGCCGAGGTCGATGGCTTTGCCAAGCAGGTGCAGGACCGGCTGCAGACCATTGGCGAGCATGAGACGGCCCTGCGTTCGCTGATCGACCAGCAGGCCTTGCGCGCGGCCTTCGACGACTACCTCGGCTTCAAGCAACAGTTCCTGGCCATGCATGCGCGATTGCTGGAGCGTGCGCGCGCCGGCAACTATTCCACCACCGAGGAGCAGGCCTTCATGGCCGACGAGATGGGGTTGATGTTCGCCGGCGAGTCCGAGGCGCAGTTCGGCAAGCTGGCCGAAAGCGCCGGCCGCCTGCTGACCCTGCAGCGCGAAGCGGGCGAGCAGGCGCGGCAGCAGGCGCAGGCAGGCTTTGACCTGGCCCGCATCTGGGTGCTGGGCACGCTGGCCGCGGTGGTGGCGATTGCGGCCCTGGTGGGCTGGGCCATCACGCGTGCGGTCACCGGCCCGGTGGCCCAGGCCGTGGCCGTGGCGCGCAATGTGGCGGCCGGCCATCTGGAAAAGCCGGTCACCAGCCGGCGCCTGGATGAAATGGGCCAGCTCATCAACGCACAGGAGGACATGCGCCGCAAGCTCGCCGAGCTGGTGGGCGATGTGCGCGGCAATGCGCACGGCGTGGCGCTGGCCGCTGGCGAGATCGCCCAGGGCAATGCGGACCTGTCGGCGCGCACCGAAAGCCAGGCCAGTGCTCTGGAGGAAACCGCAGCCTCCATGGAGCAGCTGGGCGCCACCGTGCGCCAGAACGCGGACAACGCGCGCCAGGCCAACCAGATGGCCGCCTCCGCCTCGGGCATTGCCGCGCGTGGCGGCGAGGTTGTGGCCCAGGTGGTGGACACCATGAAGGGCATCAACGACAGCAGCCGCCAGATCGCCGACATCATCGGCGTGATCGACGGCATTGCCTTCCAGACCAATATCCTGGCGCTGAACGCCGCCGTGGAGGCGGCCCGCGCTGGCGAGCAGGGCCGGGGCTTTGCCGTGGTGGCCGGCGAGGTGCGCACGCTGGCCCAGCGCAGTGCCGAGGCGGCCAAGGAGATCAAGGCCTTGATCCAGGCCAGCGAGCAGCGTGTGGAGCAGGGCACGCAGCTGGTGGACAAGGCCGGCGAGACCATGTCCGAAATCGTCGCCGCCATCCGGCGCGTGACCGACATCATGGGCGAGATCAGCGCCGCCAGCAGCGAGCAGAGCGCGGGCGTGGCCCAGGTGGGCGATGCCATCACGCAAATGGACCAGGCCACCCAGCAGAACGCCGCCCTGGTCGAGCAAAGTGCGGCCGCTGCCCAGTCGCTGCAGCAGCAGGCGCGGGCCATGGTGGCATCGGTATCGGTGTTTCGCACGGCGCCGGAAGACTCGACAGCGGTCCCCGAGGTGGCTGAGACCGCCAAGGCGGCCGTGGCGGTGCCGCGCGCAACGGCGGCCGCCCCTTTGGCATCACCGCCGGTCCTGGCGCCCATCGCAGCCCGGCCAGCGAAACATGCCACGCCAGCCCAGGTCAGCAGGACCGCGACCGCCGACGACGAGGAGTGGGCCGCGTTCTGAGGCCTTGCCCGCAGCTGTGCCCCATCCTCTGGCGGCCCCATGCCCTGCATGGGGCCGCTTTCTTTTTGCGTGCTGCGTTGAGCTTGCGCACGCCGGGTGGCAGGAGGCTGTGGCGCAAATCCTCCAGTGAAGGTTTCTGCCTACTGCAAGTACCTGAACTTGTCCTGAACAATGCTTGGATACTGGCAGAATGTAAATAGATGTAGTCCTATTCTTACAGATTGAGGAACGGCCGCTCCTGGCCTCGTTCGCTCGGAACGAAGGGATATCCCATGATTACCTTGTTCTCATGGCCGCCTGGCCTGGCGGCCATCGGCCATCCAGCAGACCGCGCTCCCGCGGGGTCCCGTCCTCCCCCTCTCCAAGCCTTGCCTGCCAGCTGCCATCGGCCGGTGCGGCTGGCCTGTTTCTGCAAGGTTCGCGCCGGGCCTGGCTGATAGCCTGCCCATGGCGCGAGACAGAGCAAGACGCAACAAGATGACGGGACCTCTACAAGAGAGATGAATGTGAAAAACCTCAAGATTTCAACGCGCATGCTGGGCACCTTCGGCCTGCTGGTGCTGCTGCTGCTGGCCGTGGTGGCCGCGGCCCTGGTGCAACTGCGCTCCATGCGCACCAGCATGGAAGTCATCACCGGCAATGCCATGCCCAGCGTGGAAGTGATCAACCAGATAGGCACCGATGTCGTGCGTACCCGTTTGCTGGAGGTGCGCCACGTCAACAATGATGATGTCGCCTACAAGACCGATTCGGAAAAGCAGCTGGAGCAACTGCAGCGCCGTCTGGCCGAGCGCAAGAAGGCCTACGAGCCGCTGCTGTCCTCCGACGAAGAGCGAAGGCTCTACGCCCAACTGCTCCAGGAACGCGAGCGCTACCAGCAACTGAGCCAGCAGGTGCTGGCGCTGTCACGCCAGGGCGAAAAGGAAAAGGCCCAGGCCGTGCTGGGCGGCGAGTCGCTGAAGCTCTACAACGATTCGTCGAACACGCTGGACCTGCTGGTCAAGCTCAACAGCGATGCGGCCGTGCAGGAAAGCCGCAATGCCGAGGCTGTCTATGGGCGCTCGGTCGTCGTCCTCAGCGTGGCGGCGCTGGCCGCCGTGCTGCTGGCCGTGCTGGCCGGGCTGTGGCTGACGCGCTCCATCCGCACGCCGCTGGCCCATGCGGTCGATGCCGCTGACCGCGTGGCCAATGGCGATCTGGGCGGGACCATTCACATCGACCGCCATGACGAAACCGGCCTGCTGCTGGGCGCGCTGCAGCGCATGCAATCGAGCCTGGTGCAGACCGTGCGCAGCGTGCGCCAGAACGCCGAAGGCGTGGCCTCGGCCAGTGCGCAGATTGCCTCCGGCAATGCCGACCTGTCCAGCCGCACGGAAGAGCAGGCCAGCGCGCTGGAGCAGACGGCGGCATCCATGGAAGAGCTGGGCTCCACCGTGCGCCAGAACGCCGACAACGCACGCCAGGCCAATCAGCTGGCGCTCAATGCATCGAGCGTTGCGCGCCGCGGCGGCGACGTGGTGGCCGAGGCCGTGGAAACCATGAAGGGCATCAATGACAGCAGCCGGCGCATCGGCGACATCATCGGCGTGATCGACGGCATTGCCTTTCAGACCAACATCCTCGCGCTCAATGCCGCGGTGGAGGCTGCGCGTGCCGGTGAGCAGGGCCGGGGCTTTGCCGTGGTCGCGGGCGAGGTGCGCTCGCTGGCGCAGCGCAGCGCCGAGGCGGCCAAGGAAATCAAGGCGCTGATCACTGCCAGCGTGGAGCGTGTGGAGCAGGGCTCGCAACTGGTGGACCGCGCAGGCACGACCATGACCGAAGTGGTGGCTGCCATCGGCCAGGTCACCGACATCATGGGCGAGATCAGCGCGGCCAGTACCGAGCAGAGCTCCGGCGTCGCCCAGGTCAGCGAAGCCGTCACGCAAATGGACCAGACCACGCAGCAAAACGCTGCCCTGGTCGAGGAAAGCGCGGCCGCCGCTGCCTCGCTGCGCAAGCAGGCGCAGGACCTGGTCGAGGCCGTGGCCGTGTTCCAGCTGCCGCGCGGTGCCATGGACAGCCATGCGCATGTGCCCAACAGGATGGTGGCGCAGGCCGGCGCCGCGCCACGCGCCGCAGCGCAGCCTGTCCGGCCGGCTCCGCCGGCCAGCCCCGCACGGCCTGCGGCCTTGGGGGGCGGCGGTGCTGCAGCGGGTGGCGAGACACTGGCCCGCCGGCTTGAGCGCGAGGCCACGCCTCCCATCCAGCCACGCCCTGGGCCCGCAGCAACAGGCAAGCCGGCTCCGCGCCAGCCCGGTCAGGGCGATGACGACTGGGAAACCTTCTGAGCCTCATTCCTGGCGCAGCGGGCTGTGCGCCTGCAGCTCCTGCAGGTAGCCGGCCATGCCTTCGCCCTCGCGGTCCAGAAAGCGCGAGATGGCGTCGGCGAAGGACGGGTGGGCAATCCAGTGGGCGCTGGGCGTCACCACGGGCAGCAGCGCCCGCGCCATCTTGTGTTCGCCCTGGGCGCCTCCCTCGAAGTGCGCAATCCCGCGTTCTATGCACCAGGCGATAGGCTGGTAGTAGCAGGCCTCGAAATGCAGGCAGTCCACGCGCTCCAGCGCGCCCCAGTAGCGGCCGTAGGCCGTGCCCTGCGGAATGTGCGGGATGTGCGGGATCTGCGGCGTGTCGCGGTCGCAACTGCCGGCTGAAAGCCGTGCGGCTGCCGCATCGAGTGCGATCAGGCTGCAGGCCATGGGTTGGCCGTCGCGCTCGGCGACGAACATCAGCCAGTTCTCGGGCATCTGGTGCGCCATGGCCTCGAAGAAGGCCGGCTGGAGGTACGGGGCGTTGCCGTGTTCCAGATAGGTGCGTTCGTGGCAGCGGTAGAAGAAGGCCCAGTCCTGGGCGCTCATGTCGGGGCCGTGCACTGCTCGAAAGCGCACGCCGGCCTCGTGCACCTTGCGCCGTTCCTGGCGAATCTTCTTGCGCTTTTCCTGGTTCAGCGTGGACAGAAAGTGGTCGAAGTCCCGGTGGCCCGCACCCCCGGCGTTCTGGTTGCTCCAGTGGAACTGCACGGTGCTGCGCTGCATCCAGCCGTCGGCGTCGCAGGCTGCCAGATCCTCGGCATCGCTGAACAGCAAATGCAGGGAAGACAGCTGCTGCGCCTGGGCCCATTCGCGCACGGCGCGCACCAGGGCCGCACGCAGCAGCGGCGTGCGTGCCAGCAGCCGGCTGCCCGGCACAGGCGTGAAAGGCACGGCGAGCACGCCCTTGGGGTAGTAATCCAGCCCATGCTGGGCGTAGGCGCGCGCCCAGGCAAAGTCGAACACGTACTCGCCATAGGAATGCGCCTTGGCGTAGACCGGGCAGGCGGCGACCAGCTCGCCGCCCTGCCAGAGCGTGACCACGCGGGCGGCCCAGCCGGTTTGCGGCACGGCGCTGCCGCTGGATTCCAGCGCGCTCAGGTACTCGTGGCGCATGAAGGGGGTGGGCGCAGCCTGCGATGCCAGCAGCGCATTCCAGGCCTGGGCATCGAGCTGCTGCACGCTGTCCAGCACGCGGGTGATAATTGCGGTTTCAGCCATGCCATTCCTTGCAGGCCCGTGTGACGCGCGCTGCCGCCTTGCGCTGTGGGGTGGCCTTGTCGGCCCTGTTGGCTCCATTGCATTCCATGACGCTCTCCATCTGCACTGCCCAGCTCAACTTTGTCGTGGGCGATCTGCCCGGCAATGTCCAGAAAATCATTGCCGCAGCCCGTGAAGCTTATGCCACGGGAGCGCGCTTGCTGCTGACTCCCGAGCTTGCCCTGTGCGGCTATGCGGCCGAAGACCTCTATCTGCGTCCCGCCTTTCTGGACGCCTGCGATCAGGCCGTGCAGCAGCTGGCGCTGGAGACCGCGCAATGGCCGGGCCTGGCGCTGGTGCTGGGCCATCCCTGGCGCGACCCCGGCGCTGGTGGCGCGTTGCGCAATGCAGCCAGCGTGCTGCGCGACGGGCGCGTGGAATGCAGCTACGCCAAGCAATGCCTGCCCAACTACGGCGTGTTCGACGAGCAGCGCTACTTTGTGGCCGGCCAGTCGCCTTGCGTGGTCGAGGTCCAGGCAGTTCGCGTGGGCTTGCTGATCTGCGAGGACGCCTGGCATCCCGGGCCGGCAAGCGCGTCTGCCGCGGCGGGTGCGCAATTGCTGGCCGTGATCAATGCTTCGCCCTTTCATGAGGGCAAGCAGGCCGAACGTGAAGCCACGCTGGCTGCACGTGCGCGTGAGACCGGCCTGCCCCTGGTCTACGCACATCTGGTCGGTGGCCAGGATGAAATTGTCTTCGATGGCAGCTCCTTTGCCGTGCACGCCGACGGCAGCATTGCCGCACGCGCGGCGGCCTTTGCCGAGGCGCTGCCGTTGGTGGAAGTGCGTGCCGGCGCGCAGGAATTGACGCTGGCCGCCGATGTGCAGCCACCGGTGGAGCACCTGCCGGCTCTGTGGTCCGCCCTGGTGCTGGCCGTGCGCGACTACGTGGGCAAGAACCGTTTCCCCGGCGCGCTGCTGGGCCTGTCGGGCGGGATCGACTCGGCCCTGGTGCTGGCGATTGCGGTCGATGCGCTGGGCGCGGACAAGGTGCACACGGTGATGATGCCTTCGCCCTATACGGCGGACATCAGCTGGATCGATGCGCGCGACATGGCCGAGCGTGTGGGCGTGCGCTATGACGAAATCTCCATCGCGCCCCAGTTCGAGGCCTTCAAGGCCGCCCTGGCTCCGGCCTTCGCGGGCCGCGCCGAGGACACGACCGAAGAGAACCTGCAGGCCCGCATCCGCGGCACCTTGCTGATGGGCCTGTCCAACAAGTTCGGCTCCGTGGTGCTGACCACCGGCAACAAGAGCGAGATGTCCACCGGCTACTGCACGCTCTATGGCGACATGGCCGGCGGCTTTGCCGTGATCAAGGACGTGCTCAAGACCGAGGTTTTTGCGCTGGCGCGCTGGCGCAATGCCAACGATCCGTTCGGCACGGGGCTGGACCCCATTCCGGATCGCATCATCACGCGCCCGCCCAGCGCCGAACTGCGCCCGGACCAGAAAGACCAGGACAGCCTGCCCGCTTATGAGGTGCTCGACGCCATCGTGCGCCGATACATGGAAAATAACGAAAGCATCGCCTCCATCGTGGCCGACGGATATGCCGGCGCCGATGTGGAGCGAGTGACGCGCCTCATCCAGATCAACGAATACAAACGCCGCCAGGCGCCCGTGGGGCCGCGGCTGACGCGCCGCAGCTTCGGCAAGGACTGGCGCTACCCGATCACCAACCGCTTTCGCGCTTGAAGCACCTGAGGCGGCGGGGTTTCCTGGCCAGCCGTCTTGCCCCGTATTGCATGCACTGAGGAGTTCACCCCATGAAAATGATCACCGCCATCATCAAGCCGTTCAAGCTGGAAGAGGTCCGCGAGGCACTGGCCGACTGCGGCGTAAATGGCCTGACCGTCACCGAGGTCAAGGGCTTTGGTCGCCAGAAGGGCCATACCGAGCTCTACCGTGGCGCCGAGTACGTGGTGGACTTCCTGCCCAAGGTGAAGATCGAGGTGGTGGTCCGCACGGAAGACGTGGACCGCTGCGTGGATGCCATCGTCAACGTGGCCCGCACGGGCAAGATCGGTGACGGGAAGATCTTCGTCACCGCCGTGGAGCGCGTGGTGCGCATCCGTACCGGCGAACTCGACGACGGAGCCATCTGAACCCGGCAGCAGTGCAGGGCGCACGCGGCGCCCTGGGCTCGACATCCGGATTCCAGCGGCCACCCCTGAACGGGTGGCCGTTTCCGTTTCAGATCACGGCGCGCAAGGGGGCCGTTTCCAGGCCCGTGCCCGCGTTCTGCACCAGGGATTGCAGCAGTGCGGGGATGTCGCTGCCGCTTTCTATCAGTCCCATCTGCCACTCGCCCATGAAGCCATGGCCCACGCAGGTCTGCAGGAACTGCAGCATGCTGTCGTAGTAGCCGTCCACATTGAGCAGGCCGATGGGCTTGTCGTGGTAGCGCAGCTGGCGCCAGGTCCAGACCTCGAACAATTCCTCGAAGGTGCCTATGCCGCCGGGCAGGGCGACGAAGGCATCGCTGCGCTCGGCCATCATGGCCTTGCGCTCGTGCATGGTCTGGACGATGTGCAGTTCGTCGCAGGCATGGTTGGCCAGCTCCTTGTCCACCAGCGCCTGCGGGATCACTCCCACGACGCGGCCACCGGCCTGCCGCGTGGCCTCGGCCACCTCGCCCATCAGGCCGCTGCGCCCGCCGCCGTAGACCAACTGGCCGCCGTGCTCGCCAATCCAGCGGCCGGTGGCGCGGGCGGCCTCGATGAAACCGGGCTGGTCGCCGGGGCGCGAGCCGCAATACACACAAATGGAAAACGTGGGATTTGTCATGCAATGAACCGTTGATAGAGAGCCGCCAGCCAGACGCCCGTGCACAGCAGCAGCGCCAGCAGCACGGCGGCGCTGCCCATGTCCTTGGCTTGCTTGGACAGGGCGTGCCATTCGGGGCCTATGCGATCGACCACGGCCTCGATGCCGCTGTTGAGCAATTCCACGATCAGCACCAGCAAGACCGTGCCCGCCAGCAGCGAGACCTCGATCCAGCTGCGTCCCAGCCAGAAAGCGGCAGGGATCAGCACGATGGCGGCCAGCGCTTCCTGGCGGAAGGCTTTCTCATTCCATCCGGCACGAAGGCCGGACAGCGAATAACCCGCAGCGTGCCAGACACGGTTCAGGCCCGTGCGGCTTTTCTGGGGATTGACAGGCGTGCTGTCGTTGGACTTGGGTGAAGCGGCGGGCATGCTGGGGAGTGTAGGAGATGCGATGCTGCCTTTGCCGCTCAGCGTTTTTTCCTGGGCGGCGGGGCCTGGTGGATCAGCTGTGTGCCGGCCCAGGCGTCATGCCAGAACTGGCGGCGCGGATGAAGGCGGCTGAGCAGGGCCCAGAGTGCCACCCACAGCACCAGCAGCACCAAGGTGGTCAAGGCCGGCACGCCGGTGGAGTAGGCCGCCAGCGGTGGCAGCAGCCAGATCCAGCTCAGCACATAGCGCCGCAGGGCGCGCAGCTGGCTGACGGGCTGGCCTGCAGCATCCACCAGGCGGATGTGCCAGGTCTTCATGGCCAATGTCTGCCCCTTGGACCAGAACCAGACGAAATAGATGCCCAGCACCACGAACATGAAGGCCTGCAGCGCATGGCGGTTGTCCATGGCGTTGCGCGTCTGAGACAAGGTGCCAAACAGATATCCGGCGATGAAGACCACGCCGAACAGCAGCATGCCCTCATATAGCCAGCAGGCCATGCGCCGGGCCAGGCGCGGGGCCATCCGTGGATCGGCGGCGGAGCCGGCTGCCGTGGAGGCGGGGGAGGTGGCGTTCGTCATGCGGGCGTGTCGGGGCGCTGCATCAATGCGAAGGGGCTGCTTCGCCGTGCGAGGGCTGTGGGGTGGCCTCGGCGCCGTCATGCAGTTCCATGGGCGGCAAGGGCATGGGTGTGGCCGAAGGCACTTCCACCGGGGCTGTCTCCACCAGCGCAGGCGGGCGCACGGGATGGGTTTCCACGGCCGAAGGCGACGCGACCGGTGGAACCGGAGGCGGCGGATTGTAGATGGTGGCTGGTGGAATCTTTGGGGGATTCGGAATGGTGGCCGGTGCCACCGAGGCCGCAGGAATCCGCGCCAGACGCTTGGGCGCCACGGGCTGTATGGCGTTGGCGGCGCCCTTGACCTTGGGCGCGGCGCGTGCAGCCAGAAGGCGTTTTTCTTCGTCGCTGAGCGCCTGGTAGGCCTCCCACTGGGCTCGCTTGTCCGTGGCAAGGCGGTTGGTCAGGGCGAAATTCAGGCGGGCCTGGCTGCGCTGCTGGGCGCTGAGGCTGGACCAGGTCTGCATGCGGTCGCGCAGCTTTTCCTGCTCCTTTTCGCTGAGCTTGTCCCAGCCTTCGGCCAATGCCATCCAGCGGCGCTTTTGCAGCGCGTCCATCATGGACCAGCGCTCGGAAAGGGGCTCGAGCACCCTGCTTTGCGCAGGCGTCAGCTCGGCCCAGCGTGGGCCGGAGGCCAGGGCCGTGGCGCGCTGGCGCGTGGCTGCGTCGCCATGCAGGGTCTTGGAGGCCGCAATGGTGGCCGGCGACACCGTGCTGGGCGCCAGCCGCACCTGTTGCACGACGCGCCAGCCGGTCCAGGCCAGCGCCATCAACAGCACCGCCGCCAGGATGGCGGCGGGTGATCGGTGGAACGCAGCGCGTGAATCAGTGGGCATGCAGGCAGGCAAGGCGGGTATCAGCGTTCCGTGTTGGTGGCCGAAGTCTTCAGGTACTGGATGAAACCGGGGTCGGCATAGGCGGCAGGGGGCAGGTCATCGGTCAGCAGGGCCGTATCGACCTCGGCAACCTCGGTCAGGCCAATCTGATCGGTCTGCACGTTGACGACCACCAGGCCAATGATGAGGGCCAGCACCGGCACGGCCGAGATCAGCGCGCGCCACCAGGTGCCGCCTTCGTCGCCAGAGCCCAGCGTCATGGTGGCACCCTGAGCCTGGGTTGCGCTGGCAGCCTGCACGGTCGCAGCGCGCAGTTCGCGCCGGCGAACGGACAGGGCGCGCTCGCGCCCAGCGCGCAGCCGCTCGGTGATGTCGTATGGCAGCAACGCCTCGCCGTCACCCAGGCGCGCGGTGATCCGGCGTGCGATGCGGTCGGCCGCCATTTCGCTGTGGAGAGTGAGAGTGGGCGCAGTCTTCATAGCTCGATTCCTTTGGCCTTCAGTGCCTTGCTCAATGTCTGGATGGCGCGGAAACAATGTGTTTTTACACTTCCTTCGGAACACCCCATCGCGGCAGCGGTCTCCGCAACGTCCATCTCTTCCCAATAACGCATCAGGAATGCTTCGCGTTGACGCGCCGGCAGCTCCTGTATCTCTTTTTCAATGCTTTGCAAAATCTGCGCCCGCTCGGTCAGATCCTCGGCGCTGCGGGCGGTTTCGCCGTTCTGTGCGGAGTCGGCGTAGGTCTCGAGCCAGTCGAAGTCCGCATCGTCGCCGGCCGAGGCCTCCAGATCGCTCATGCGGGTGAAGAGGGCGTTCTGCGTCTTTTGCCTGCGAAACCAGTCCAGGGTGCTGTTGGACAGGATGCGCTGGAAGAGCATGGGCAGCTCGGTGATGGGCTTGTCGCCATAGTGCTGCGCCAGCTTGAGCATGCTGTCCTGCACGATGTCCAGCGCCGCCTCCTCGTCCCGGACGTGGAAAAAGCTGCGCTTGAAGGCACGCTTTTCTACGCTTTTGAGGAAGTCGGATAGTTCTTGCTCGGTTGCCAAAAGGAACGCAGGCCCGGATGAGGGGCTCGTTGAGGGGGCTGAACGGACGCGGGACCCGATTATCGCACCGCAGTGTCAATTTTTTTCGCACGATGGCGCACAGGCTTGTTGCAGTGCGATAATGTCTGCTGCAATTCAAAAAGGCAAACGGGTCACGGTCCGGCGTTTACTCACTCGCCCATGTCTGTTGGTCCTAAGTCCCGCACCGGCCTCACAAGGGCTTCAGGCAAGGGGCACCCAAGGTTTTTCGTTAGAGAAATTCACAAAGGTTGATCATGGAAATTTCCAAAGCCGAGTACTCCAGCGCGGCAGCAGCGGCGTCGCAGTCCCATGCATCCCAGGAGCTGATGGGCTCCGAGATCCTCGTCAAGTCCCTGCAGGCCGAAGGCGTCAAGCAGCTTTGGGGCTATCCGGGCGGTGCGGTCCTGTACATCTACGACGCCCTCTACAAGCAAGACACCATTCAGCATGTGCTGGTGCGCCACGAGCAGGCGGCTGTGCATGCGGCAGACGGTTTTGCCCGTGCCACGGGTGAAGTCGGCGTGGCCCTGGTGACCTCGGGTCCCGGCCTGACCAACGCCGTCACCGGCATTGCCACCGCCTACACCGATTCCATTCCCCTGGTCGTGATCAGCGGCCAGACCTCGACGGCCTACATCGGCACCGATGCATTCCAGGAGTGCGACACCGTCGGCATTACCCGCCCCATCGTCAAGCACAACTTCCTGGTCAAGGATGTGCGCGAGCTGGCGGACACCATGAAGAAGGCCTTCCACATCGCGCGCACCGGCCGCCCCGGCCCCGTGGTGGTGGACATCCCCAAGGATGTGTCCTTCAAGAAGGCTCTCTACACCGGTTACCCCGAAAAGGTGGAGATGCGCTCCTACAACCCGGTGCGCAAGGGCCATGCCGGCCAGATCCGCAAGGCGCTGCAGTTGCTGCTGGCTGCCAAGCGTCCCTATATCTACACGGGTGGCGGCGTGCTGCTGGGCAATGCCTGCAACGAGCTGCGCACCCTGGTGGACATGCTGGGCTACCCGGTCACGCATACGCTGCTGGGCCTGGGTGCCTATCCGGCCAGCGACCGCAAGTTCCTCGGCATGCTGGGCATGCACGGCACCATCGAAGCCAACAACGCCATGCAGAACTGCGATGTGCTGCTGGCCGTGGGTGCGCGCTTCGACGACCGGGTGATCGGCAACCCCAAGCATTTCATGTCGGTGGAGCGCAAGATCATCCATATCGACATCGATCCCTCCTCCATCTCCAAGCGCGTGAAGGTGGACGTGCCCATCGTGGGCGACGTCAAGGAAGTGCTGACCGAGCTGATCTCAATGATCCGCGAGGCCAGCGCCCGCCCCGACGCTGCGGCCCTGGGCCAGTGGTGGGAGACCATCGAAGGCTGGCGCAGCCGCGACTGCCTGCAGTACAGCCGTGGCGACGGCTCGGTCATCAAGCCCCAGTACGTGGTGGAGACGCTGTGGAACATGACCCGCGACGCCGATGCCTACATCACGTCCGACGTGGGCCAGCACCAGATGTGGGCCGCGCAGTACTACCGCTTCGACGAGCCGCGCCGCTGGATCAACTCCGGCGGCCTGGGCACCATGGGCGTGGGCCTGCCCTACGCCATGGGCATCAAGCTGGCCAAGCCTGAATCCGAGGTGTTCTGCATCACGGGCGAAGGCTCTATCCAGATGAACATCCAGGAGCTGGCCACCTGCCTGCAGTACAACACGCCGGTCAAGGTGGTGTCGCTGAACAACCGCTACCTGGGCATGGTGCGCCAGTGGCAGGAGATCGAGTACTCGGGCCGCTATAGCAGCAGCTACATGGACTCGCTGCCCAACTTCGTGAAGCTGGCCGAGGCCTATGGCCACGTGGGCATGCTGATCGAGCGCCCCGAGGACGTGGAGCCCGCCCTGCGCGAGGCCCGCAAGCTCAAGGATCGGACGGTGTTCATGGACTTCCGCACCGATCCCACCGAGAATGTGTTCCCCATGGTGCAGGCCGGCCGTGGGATCACCGAGATGCTGCTGGGAGCTGACGACCTCTGAGCGAGCCCTTGGCCGGGTTCGCCAGGGCCTGTTCCTGCCGCATCTTCTTCAGTAGCCGCCCTCAAGGCGGCAACCCCTTGACGAATCTATTGCCTGCCAAGCCCGACGTTTACCGGCGCCGGGGGAGGGCAGCGAAAAGAGGAATCTTTCTTTCATGAAACACATCATTGCCGTGCTGCTCGAAAACGAGCCGGGAGCCTTGTCGCGCGTGGTGGGCCTGTTCTCGGCCCGCGGCTACAACATCGAATCGCTGACCGTGGCTCCCACGGAAGACGCATCGCTGTCGCGCATGACCATTCAGACGAATGGCTCCGAAGACGTGATCGAGCAGATCACCAAGCACCTGAACCGCCTGATCGAGGTCGTCAAGGTCGTGGACCTGACGGAAGGCTCCTATACCGAGCGCGAGCTCATGATGGTCAAGGTCCGCGCCGTGGGCAAGGAACGCGAGGAGATGAAGCGCATGGCCGACATCTTCCGCGGCCGCATCATCGACGTGACCGAAAAGAGCTACACGGTCGAGCTGACCGGCGACCAATCCAAGAACGACGCCTTCCTGCAGGCGTTGGACCGCACGGCCATTCTGGAAACCGTGCGTACCGGCTCCTGCGGCATCGGCCGCGGTGAGCGCATCCTGCGCGTTTGATGCGCTGCCAAGCGTCTGAACCTGAAACCTGTCCCCTTCCCCTTTCAACCCCTACACACACGAAGCCTGGAGCCAACATGAAAGTTTTCTACGACAAGGACTGTGACCTGAGCCTGATCAAGGGCAAGACCGTTGCCATCATCGGCTACGGCAGCCAGGGCCACGCACACGCTCAAAACCTGAACGAAAGCGGCGTGAAGGTCGTGGTCGGCCTGCGCAAGGGCGGCGCTTCCTGGGACAAGGTCGCCAAGGCTGGCCTGACCGTCGCTGAAGTCGACGACGCCGTGAAGGCCGCCGATCTGGTCATGATCCTGCTGCCGGATGAGAACATCCCCGAGGTCTACACCAACAACGTGGCCCCCAACATCAAGCAAGGCGCCACGCTGGCCTTTGCCCACGGCTTCAACATCCACTACAACCAGGTTGTGCCGCGCGCCGATCTGGACGTGATCATGGTCGCCCCCAAGGGCCCTGGCCACACCGTGCGCTCCGAATACCTCAAGGGCGGCGGCGTGCCTTCGCTGATCGCCGTGTACCAGGACAAGTCCGGCAAGGCCCGTGACCTGGCCCTGTCCTATGCCATGGCCAACGGTGGCGGCAAGGGTGGCATCATCGAAACCAACTTCAAGGAAGAAACCGAGACCGACCTGTTCGGCGAGCAGGCCGTTCTGTGCGGCGGCGCGGTGGAACTGGTGAAGATGGGCTTCGAGACCCTGACCGAAGCCGGCTACGCTCCCGAAATGGCCTACTTCGAGTGCCTGCATGAGCTCAAGCTCATTGTGGACCTGATGTACGAAGGCGGCATCGCCAACATGAACTACTCGATCTCGAACAACGCCGAATACGGCGAGTACGTGACGGGTACAGAAGTCATCAACGACAAGTCGCGCGAAGCCATGCGTGCTGCCCTCAAGCGCATCCAGACCGGCGAATACGCCAAGATGTTCATCCAGGAAGGCCGCACCAACTACCCGAGCATGACGGCCCGCCGCCGCATGAACGCCGAACACGCCATCGAAAAGGTGGGCGGCCAGCTGCGCGCCATGATGCCCTGGATCTCCAAGAACAAGCTGGTTGACCAGAGCCGCAACTGAGATTGCTGCATTCCATCTTGCATGGGTCGCGCATGCGGCCTACGCAAGGTGCAGGACAAGGCCACCCCGACGGGTGGCCTTTTTCGTGCAGAGAAGGGGGGCAGCGCGCAGGTACACTGACCCTTTCGGGGCGGCACTGTCCGCTCCCTTAGAATACTATCGTTTTAATAGCTGCTCACGCTTGCGTGCGCTGTGCTGGAGGCCGGATTGATGCAAAACCACAATGAGTCCAACGAAATCGAAGGCGTGGTGGTGCGCAAGCGCCGCAAGGGTATCTACATCCTGCCCAACCTGTTCACGCTGGCTGCGCTGTTCGGTGGCTTCTACGCCATCGTGATGGCCATGAATGGCCGCTTTGAACTGGCTGCCGCAGGCGTGTTCTGCGCCATGGTGCTGGACAGTCTTGACGGCCGCGTGGCACGCATGACCAATACGCAAAGCGCCTTTGGCGAACAGATGGACTCGCTGTCGGACATGGTGTCCTTCGGGGCCGCTCCCGCCTTGATCGCCTATGAGTGGGCGCTTAAGGGCATTGGTCGCTGGGGCTGGATTGCCGCCTTTGTCTATTGCGCCTGCGCCGCCCTGCGGCTGGCGCGTTTCAACGTGAATACCGGCACGGTGGACAAGCGCTGGTTCCAGGGCCTGCCTTCGCCTGCGGCGGCGGCGCTGGTCACGGGCTTCATCTGGCTGCTGGACGAGGCGGGCCTGCTGCGCGGCCAGGATGCCTGGCTGAGCTGGACGCAGATCACCTGGATCATGTTCTTCCTGACGCTGTACGCGGGCCTGACCATGGTCACCAACGTGCCTTTCTACAGCTTCAAGGACGTGCATTTCAAGAAGAGCGTGCCCTTTGCGGCCATCGTGCTGATCGCCCTGGGCATCGCCATCATCAATATCCATCCGCCCATCGTGCTGTTCGGCGTGTTCCTGCTCTACGGTTTCTCTGGCTACGGCGTCTATGCATGGCGCAAGGCCAAGGGCCAGCGCACCAGCGTCATCAGCACCTCGACCGATGAGCCTGAAGAGCGCGGCCTGCACAAATGATGCGCCGCAGCATCTTCACAGCGCCTGAGAACCTGTGCTAAAGTGACCTGCATGCAATACCTGTCGCTAGCTCTACTACTGATGTCCCACGGGCAGAGACAGTAGCGCGCGCGTACATTCCTACTTTCACGGCCCGTTTGCACCAGCGACGGGCCGTTTTGCGTTTGTGGGGTCGCTGGAGCAGGTGGGTCTTGTTTTTACCTAGACGATAGAAAGCACTTCAGCCATGTTGCAAAACCCTTCGACCAAGTACCGTCCGTTCGCTCCGGTCCGCCTGCAAGACCGTCGCTGGCCCGATGCGGTGATCACTCAGGCCCCGGTCTGGTGCAGCGTGGACCTGCGCGATGGCAACCAGGCGCTGATCGAGCCCATGGACATCGATCGCAAGATGCGCATGTTCGAGCAACTGGTGAAGATCGGCTTCAAGGAAATCGAGGTCGGCTTTCCTTCCGCGTCCCAGGTCGAGTTCGACTTCATGCGCAAGCTCATCGAGGAAAACCGCATTCCCGATGACGTGACCGTCCAGGTGCTGACCCAGGCGCGCGAGCACCTCATCCGCCGTACCTTCGAGGCGCTCGAAGGCGTGCCCCGGGCCATCGTCCACCTCTACAACGCCACCGCGCCCGTGATGCGCCGCGTGGTATTGAACATGAGCGAGGACGAGATCGTCGAGCTGGCCACCACCAATGCCCGCATGTTCAACGAGATCGCTGCCGGCTATCCCCAGACGCAGTGGACCTTCCAGTACTCGCCCGAGATGTATTCGGACACCGAGCTGGAGTTTTCCAAGCGCGTCATCGATGCCGTCACCGATGTATGGCAGCCCACGCCCGAGCGCAAGTGCATCATCAACCTGCCCACCACCGTGGAGCACTCCACGCCCAACATCTTCGCCGACATGGTGGAGTGGACGCATCGCCACATCCAGCGCCGCGACTCCATCGTGCTGTCCGTGCATCCGCACAATGACCGCGGCACGGGCACGGCCACGGCCGAGCTGGCGTTGATGGCCGGTGCGGACCGCCTTGAAGGCTGCCTGTTCGGCAATGGCGAGCGCACGGGCAACCTCGATGTGGTCAACGTGGCGTTGAACATGTACATCCAGGGCGTGTCGCCTGGCCTGGATTTCTCCGATATCGACGGCATCCGCAGCACGGTCGAGCATTGCAACCAGCTGCCCGTGCATCCGCGCCATCCCTATGTGGGCGATCTGGTCTACACCTCGTTCTCGGGCTCGCACCAGGATGCCATCAAGAAGGCCTTCGCCGATCGCAAGGACGGCGACATCTGGGACATGCCCTATCTGCCCATCGACCCCAAGGACCTGGGCCGCAGCTACGAGGCCGTGATCCGCGTCAACAGCCAGTCCGGCAAGGGCGGCATCGCCTATCTGCTTGAAAGCGAGTATGGCCTCCAATTGCCGCGTCGCCTGCAGATCGAGTTCAGCCAGGTGGTCCAGCGCGAGATGGATGCCAGCGGCAAGGAGCTGGCCGCGGCCGACCTGTGGTCGCTGTTCCAGCGCGAGTACGGCCTGCAATCCGTGCAGGCACCGCATTACCGCCTCAGCGAGAACGACGGCGTGGTCAGCCTGTCGGCCGATCTGTCCGTTGACGGCGGCAAGCGCACGGTCGAGGCGCAAGGCACGGGGCCCATCGATGCCTTCGTGCAGGCGCTGAGCGAGCACAGCGGCCGGGCCGTGCGCGTGCTGGACTACAACGAGCATGCCATCGGCGAGGGTGCCAATGCCAAGGCCATTGCCTACGTGGAACTGCGCGTGGACGAGTTGCACGTGTGCTACGGCGTCGGGGTTGATGCGAATATCGTCTCCGCTTCGTTCCGGGCCATCATGTCGGGCTTGCAGCGCGTGCCCTCTGCCGAGAAGGTGACGGTGCAGGAGGCGGTTGCCGCTTAAATTCCATTGCCTAGCCGGTGCAGCCACAAGCGCACCGGCTTTTTTCGTCACCTGCCCGTGGGCAGGAGATTCGCATCCACAAGAAAGACGAGACTCCCATGACCGACCAATTGATCATTTTCGACACCACCTTGCGTGACGGCGAGCAGTCGCCCGGTGCCTCCATGACCCGCGACGAAAAGCTGCGCATCGCGCGCCAGCTCGAGCGGCTGAAGGTCGATGTGATCGAGGCCGGTTTTGCGGCGAGTTCCAATGGCGACTTCGAGTCGGTGCAGGCCATTGCGCGTGCCATCAAGGACTCCACCATCTGCTCGCTGGCCCGTGCCAATGACCGCGACATCGCCCGTGCGGCCGAGGCTCTGAAGGACGCCAGCCGCGCGCGCATCCACACTTTCATTGCCACCAGTGCGCTGCACATGGAGAAAAAGCTGCGCATGACGCCCGAGCAGGTGCTGGAGCAGGCGCGCCAGTCGGTGCGATTTGCGCGCAACCTGATCGCCGACATCGAGTTCAGCCCCGAAGACGGCTACCGCAGCGACCCGGACTTTCTGTGCCGCGTCATCGAGACAGTGATTGCCGAAGGCGCGACCACCATCAACGTGCCCGACACCGTGGGCTACGCCATTCCGGAGCTGTACGGCGCCTTCATCAAGAACTTGCGCGAGCGCGTGCCCAACAGCGACAAGGCCGTCTGGAGCGTGCATTGCCACAACGACCTGGGCATGGCCGTGGCCAACTCGCTGGCCGGCGTCAAGCTCGGCGGGGCGCGCCAGATCGAGTGCACCATCAACGGCCTGGGCGAACGCGCGGGCAACTGCTCGCTCGAGGAGGTGGTGATGGCCATCAAGACGCGCAAGGACTACTTCGGCCTTGACGTCAACATCGACGCCCAGCACATCGTGGCCGCCAGCCGCATGGTCAGCCAGACCACGGGCTTCGTGGTGCAGCCCAACAAGGCCGTCGTGGGCGCCAACGCCTTCGCCCACGCCTCGGGCATCCATCAGGATGGCGTGCTCAAGGCGCGCGACACCTACGAAATCATGCGTGCCGAGGATGTGGGCTGGAGCGCCAACAAGATCGTGCTGGGCAAGCTCAGCGGCCGCAATGCCTTCAAGCAGCGCCTGCAGGAGCTGGGCGTGGAACTCGACAGCGAAGCCGCGATCAACACTGCCTTTGCGGCCTTCAAGGAACTGGCCGACCGCAAGAGTGAAATCTTCGACGAGGACATCCTGGCCCTGGTGACCGAGCAGGATGCGCATCAGCAGGCCGATCCCTTCCAGTTCATCTCGCTGGCCCAGCAAAGCGAAACGGGTGAGCGCCCACACGCGTCGGTGGTGTTCAGCCGCGATGGCCGTGAGATCAAGGCTCAGTCCGACGGCAATGGCCCGGTCGATGCCTCGTTCAAGGCCATCGAGTCCGAGGTGAAGAGCGGTGCCGAGATGCTGCTGTACTCGGTCAACGCCATCAGCGGCTCCACCGAGAGCCAGGGCGAAGTGACCGTTCGCCTGCAGCGCAGCGGGCGCGTGGTCAACGGCGTGGGCGCGGACCCGGACATCGTCGTGGCCTCGGCCAAGGCCTATCTGAGCGCGTTGAACAAATTACACAGCAATGCAGAGGTCGTGGCTGCGCAGGGGTGAGCACTCGCCTTATAATTTCATTTAAATTATCGAAAAGTCGCACAAGTTATTGTCACAGTGCGACTTTTTCGATTAATGTAAGGTCTAGTCACAAATTCTTGCTGCTTGGAGCATTTCTCATGCCCACCCTACGCCGTGCCCGCCTCGGTCGATTTGCTCAGGTTCTCTCGTTGCTGGCCCTGAGTTGTGCTCTCACTGCCCCGGGCGCGCATGCCGCACCGGCCAAGAAAGCTGCCAAGAAACAGGTGGCCGTGGCCCCTGTCAAGAAGAAGGCCGTGAAGGAGCGCGCCACGGCGGCTCCCCAGGGCAAGCGCGTTGCCAAGAGCGCACGCCAGCCCAGCCGCGTGGCCGCCCGCAGCGCTGCCAGCCCCATTCGTGCCGTTGCCTACGAGCCACGCCTGTCGTTCGGGCAGATGGCCGGGCTGCATGCAGTGGCCGATCCTCTTGATCTCAAGAGCAGCGTGGCCCTGGTCATGGACCAGGACACCCACGAAGTGCTGCTCAGCAAGAACGACCATGCCGTGTTGCCCATCGCCTCGCTGACCAAGCTGATGACGGGTCTGCTGATTTCCCAGGCCCATCTGCCCATGGATGAATCCATCACCATCACGCAGGATGATGTGGATACCGAAAAGGGCAGCAGTTCGCGCCTGGCCGTGGGCACCACGCTCACCCGTGCCGAAATGCTGCACCTGGCCCTGATGTCCAGCGAAAACCGTGCTGCCCATGCGCTGGGTCGCACCTTCCCAGGTGGCCTGGATGCCTTCGTCCAGCAGATGAATGCCAAGGCGCGCCTGCTGGGCATGACCGATACCCGTTACGTGGAGCCCACCGGGCTGTCCAGCCGCAACCAGTCCAGCGCCCGTGATCTGGCCGTGCTCGTGAATGTGGCGCACAGTGATCCGCTGGTGCGCGAGTACACCACTTCGCCCGGCTATGAAGTGGCCGTGGGCCGCCGCACGCTGCAGTACAACAACACCAACCGCCTGGTGCTGAGCCCGACCTGGGATATCGGCCTGCAAAAGACCGGCTACATCTCCGAAGCGGGTCGTTGCCTGGTCATGCAGGCGCAGGTGGCTGGCCGCAAGATCATCATGGTCTTCCTGGACTCCGCCGGAAAGTTCAGCCGCCTGGG
The DNA here is from genome assembly GCF_028401915.1 of Delftia sp. DT-2. Taxonomy (NCBI): domain Bacteria; kingdom Pseudomonadati; phylum Pseudomonadota; class Betaproteobacteria; order Burkholderiales; family Comamonadaceae; genus Delftia; species Delftia sp. DT-2. The sequence continues at coordinate 119,445 of NZ_JAQOTI010000013.1, read as the reverse complement.
CGATGCCGAGCGCGTACGCCACTGGGTGGAATCCATGGGGCAGGTGGCCGGCGATTCCATGATCCACAAGGTCAAGGGCTGAGTTTCTTCCCCTCAACAACAAAGGCGCCCTGGGCGCCTTTGTTGTTTTTGATGACCGGTCTTGCTGCTTGCGGATGGCTGCTTGCAGATCAGTGGCTGCTGCGCGCGTAGGGATTGGGGGGCGGGGCTGCAGGGCGGACCGCATTGAAGCCCAGGGCGCCCGAGATCTCCTGCGCGGTGGCCTGGAGCTTGGACAACCAGCTTTCGTCCAGCCGGTCGGCGGGAGCGGAGATGGACAGGCCGGCCACCAGCTTGCCCTGGTCGTCATAGATGCCGGCGGCCATGCAGCGCACGCCCAGCTCCAGCTCCTCGTTGTCGCGGGCGACGCCATGGTGGCGTACCTTGTCCAGCTCGTTTTCCATGTCGGCAAGCCGCGTGATGCTGAAGTGCGTCTTGCCGGGAAGGCCGGTGCGTGTGGCGTAGGCGCGCACCTGCTGCGCATCATCGGCCGCGAGAAACAGCTTGCCATTGGATGTGAGGTGCAGCGGCGCATGGCCGCCAATGGCGCGCACCACCTGCATGCCCGAGCGCTCGCTGTAGGCGCGTTCCACATAGACGATTTCATCGCCCTGGCGCACGCTGAGGCTGACCGGCTGCTGAATCTGCTTGTGCAGCTGGCGCATGGGAATCAGGGCCGCTTCGCGCACGCTCAGGCGGGCCTTGACCAGGTTGCCCAGCTCCAGGAAACGCATGCCCAGCCGGTAGCTGCCCGATTCGGGGCGGTCGACAAAGCGGCCGATGGCCAGGTCGTTGAGAATGCGGTGCGTGGTGGAGGGGTGCAGGCCGGTGCGCTCGCTGATCTCCTTGAGCGATACCGCTTCCTCACGCGAGGCCAACACGTCGATCAACGTGAACATGCGTTCCAGGACCTGGACGCTGGGCTTGGGCGAGGCCGCGTTATCGTCTTTTTTCATGAGGCGCAAGGGGATTTCGGGATTCGGTCATTCTAGCGGCGGGCATGGCTTGGCGGCATATGTGCCGCCTGCAAACAGCGGCCATGTGCATAAGAAATGTCGCTGAAAGGGGCGCGGTGGCGCCATATCAGCGTGGCAGCTGATCCACGCGCTGCCAGCGCTCGTCCACGCGCACTTCATGGGGAAGAAAGCGCGCCTTGTAATTCATCTTCTGGCTGTCGGCGATCCAGTAGCCCAGGTAGACATAGGGCAGGCTCATGGAGCGTGCCTGATCGATCTGCCACAGCACGTTGAACGTGCCGTAGCTGGCCTGGTCATTGGGCTCGTAGAAGGTGTAGACGGCGGACAGCCCGTCTTCCAGCACATCGAGGATGGAGACCATCTTCAGCCTGCCGACTGCGCCGTCGGCCGCCGGTGCGCGGAACTCCACAAGCCGTGAGTTGACGCGGCTTTGCAGCAGGAACTGCGTGTACTGGTCCACGCTGTCGTGGTCCATGCCGCCGCCGCTGTGACGGCTTTGCTGGTAGCGCAGGTACAGCTGGTAATGCTCGTTCGAGTAATGCAGGCGCTGGATCGATGCCGTGAGATCGGCGTGGCGCATGGCGGCGCGGCGCTGGCTGCGGTCCGGGCGGAAATCGTGGACCAGGATGCGCATGGGCACGCAGGCCCGGCAACCATCGCAATACGGCCGGTAGGTGAACATTCCGCTGCGGCGAAACCCCAGGGAGACCAGCTCCGAATAGGCGCTGTTCTGGATCAGGTGGCTGGGCGTGGCCACTTGCGAACGCGCCAGCCGGCCATCCAGGTAGCTGCAGGGATAGGCGGCTGTGGCGTAGAACTGCAGGGCCTGCAGCGGAAGATCGTTCGGGTGCGTCATGGTGTGCTGGCGGCAGCCGGTGATGTGCTGCCGGCGTCACCGGACGGCGGCAGCAACTCGTTCCAGTATACGTTTTCGAATTGCCAGTGCATGGGCGGCAACTGGCTTTGCTCTGCCACGGTGCGCAGGAACTGGGAGCGGGGCATCTCGCGCGCGCCCAGCGAAGCCAGGTGCTGCGTGGCCTGCTGGCAATCGATTTGCGCGGCGCCTTGGTGCCGGCACAGCGCCACCAGTGCCGACAGTGCGATCTTGGATGCGTCTGTGGCATGCGCGAACATGGACTCGCCGAATACGGCGCGGCCCAGCGCCACGCAGTACAGGCCGCCCACCAGGCGCCCGTCGATCCAGGTTTCCACGCTGTGGGCTGCACCCTGGCGGTGCAGTTCGGTATAGGCGTCGAGAATTTCCTGCACGATCCAGGTGCCATCCTGATCACGGCGCACCGTTTGGGCACAGTGCTGCATCACGGCCTCGAAAGCGCTGTCGATGCGGATCTCGCAGCCGGCGGTGGAGCGAAAGCGCTGCAATGTCTTGCGCAGGCTGCGGTGCAGCCGGAACTGCGATGTCTGCAGCACCATGCGTGGATCGGGCGACCACCATAGCGTGGGCTGGGCTTCGCTGAACCAGGGAAAAATGCCCTGGCTGTAGGCGATGCGCAGGTGCGCCGCATCCAGCGTGCCGCCTGCGGCCAGCAGGCCCGGAATCGGGTCGTTGGGGCCCCATGCCGTTTCCACAGGAGGGAAGGCCTGGTGGGGAATGAGCCATGGGAGGGGGTGGGACATGATCGGGTGCGGACTGAAAAATAATGGATTCGTGCTTCTCTGCAGCCGCAGTCTTGCACAAACCATGGTGAAGAGGGTTGCGTGGATGCGAGAGCATCGCCTGGCCGGGGTAAGTGAACCTCCTACGCGGCCTTGTCCCGCCAGGGGACAGCGCCGCCAGGCCGGGTTGGCTATCCTGGGCTTGTCTTCTTGCGGATGCATGGCTTTCGCTGCGAAGACATCGAAGGAGGATGAGCGATGTTTTTCAGCAAAATCTTTGGCGCAAGCCTTGCCGAGCCGCGCTATATCCGTCGCACCCGGGCCTACCTGCAGGAGGCACGCATGGCGATGCTGGAGCACACCATTGCTGCCGAATACTACAAGTCCTCTGCGGACATGTATGCGGAGCGGGCTGCGCGGCTGGAGGAAGAGCTGCGTGCATGGGAAGAGGGTGTGGAGCAAGCGCGTGCTGCGCACGGTGCGCGTCGCGCACATGCCAAGCACGGCAAGCCTGTCACCGTGGAGTCGGCCGCCCCTGCCGCAGCGCCGAGCACGCCGACTGTCGGCATGGTGCGCGCAGCCTGAGCAAACAAAAAAGCCCGCATGCGCTGGCATGCGGGCTTTTCATCTGGCTCCTCAACCTGGGCTCGAACCAGGGACCTACGGATTAACAGTCCGGCGCTCTACCAACTGAGCTATTGAGGAATATGTTGGTGCTGGGCCCTGTGCGATTGCAAGGCCGCTGAAATTTGGCTCCTCAACCTGGGCTCGAACCAGGGACCTACGGATTAACAGTCCGGCGCTCTACCAACTGAGCTATTGAGGAATACGTGTCTGTCGACAAAGATCCTGTGCGATTGCAGGGTCTTGAAATTTGGCTCCTCAACCTGGGCTCGAACCAGGGACCTACGGATTAACAGTCCGGCGCTCTACCAACTGAGCTATTGAGGAACAAGACCTAGATTATATGACGTAAAAAACACGTCGCAGAAAACTCGGGGAATTTTTTTCAGCAGGCCTGCCGCAGGCCTTCATTCTCAGGGCTCTGGCCTGAACCACAGCCACACCAGCACGCAGCCCATGGACGTCAGCGCCACGGCCTGTACCCAGGCGGGCGGGCGTGTCCACAGCAGGAGGACGGCGCACAGGCTCATCATGGCGCTGGCGCTCCATTTGGCGCGCCGGCTCACGCAGCCACCTCGCGCCCAATTGCGCAGCATGGGTCCGAACAGGCGATGGCGCCACAGCCAGGTGTGCATGCGCTGCGAGCTGCGCGCCGCGGCCCATCCGGCCATGAGCACGAACACCGTGGTGGGCAATCCTGGAATGAAGATGCCGGCAATGCCCGTCGCCAGGCTCAGGCAGGCAAACAGCTGCAGCGCCCAGCGCAACGGCGCGGCCGGCATGCGGTGCAGGGGAGGGGGATCATCATCATTGAAGGCCTGCGCCTGCGCCATGCTTGCCTGCGCAGTGGCATCCGGCTGCCTGGCCTGTGCCGCGGGTGTTTGCTGCGCGCCTGTGTCACGGTCCTCTGAGGACGCGGCGGATGACTCTCTGGCGGTGCTGGGCATGCTGCGATTGTGCCAGCGCGGTGTGGCCATGGCGGCCAAGGGGGGCGAGAGGGGGGCGAGAGGGGGGGATCGGGGGGCGAAGCAGGTGGGTGTGGTCACGGTGCGCGGTCGCCCGCTATGCTTGGCGACCCGCATTTCCTGCATCACCGTGCACTGCCATGACTGTACGCACCATATTGAAAATGGGTGATCCGCGCCTGCTGCGCGTCGCCCAGCCCGTGACCGAATTCGACACCGACGAACTGCACCTGCTGCTCAGCGACCTGCTGGACACCATGCATGCCGCCAATGGCGCGGGGCTGGCCGCGCCGCAGATTGGCGTGGACCTGCAGATGGTGGTGTTCGGCTCCGGCCTGCCCAATCCGCGCTACCCCGATGCACCGGTGGTGCCGCGCACCGTGCTCATCAACCCGGTCATCACGCCCATCGGCGAAGACGAACAGATGGACTGGGAAGGCTGCCTGTCCGTACCCGGCATGCGTGGCATGGTGCCGCGCTGGAGCCGTATCCGCTACACGGGCTTCGATGTCTTTGGCGATGCGATCGATCGCACGGTCGATGGCTTTCATGCGCGGGTGGTCCAGCATGAGTGCGACCACCTCTGGGGAAAGCTCTATCCCATGCGCATGCGCGACTTCCGCCAGTTCGGCTTCACCGATGTGCTGTTCCCCGGCATCAGCGCTGCCGAGGATGACTGAGCGGACTTGCTTGCCGCTGTAATTTCAAGATCTGCGGTCAGGTCTTTGTATACAAATCGGTAGACAATTTTTCCATGCTGGCGCCGTACAGTGGCACTTCCCGCGAAGGCGGGGATTGTGTGCGTGCGCCCGCCAAGAGCTGCCAAGCAGCCACCGGGCTTCGCGATGCAGGATGCAGGAGAGCGCGGCCTATCGGGTCGGCGGCAAAGGGTGCGCGGGGGCGCGCCTGCCGCCATCCGGCTGCCGCGTACTTGTCCGGCGTTCTGTGAACAAGAGGACAAGGAGACAGCGATGGAAAAAAGTTCTGGCAATGCGCCGGCCCTGGGCGCAGACATCCGCCCGGAGGACGAGCAACTCGGCCTCACGGCCAACACCCTCTATGGTTTGCAGCATGTGCTGACCATGTACGGAGGCATCGTGGCCGTGCCCCTGGTCATGGCCAATGCGGCCGGCATGTCGGCGGCCGACACGGGCCTGCTGATCACGGCCTGCCTTTTCATGGGCGGGCTGGCCACGCTGCTGCAGACGCTGGGCATTCCGTTCTTCGGCTCGCGCCTGCCGCTGGTGCAGGGCGTGTCCTTCTCGGGCGTGGCCACCATGGTCAGCATCCTGCACACGGGCGGCGGCATGCAGGGCGTGCTGGGCGCCGTGCTCTTTGCCTCGGTGTTCGGCCTGATCATTGCGCCCATTTTTTCCAAACTCACCCGGTTTTTCCCGCCGCTGGTCAATGGCTGCGTGATCACCATCATCGGCCTGTCGCTGATGCCGGTGGCGGCCCACTGGGCCATGGGCGGCAATCCCCAGGCGGCCGACTACGGAAGTATGGGCAACATCGGCCTGGCCGGGCTGTCCCTGGTCATCGTGCTGGCGCTGAGCAAGCTGGGCAACGCCATGATCTCGCGCCTGTCCATCCTGCTGGCCATCGTCATCGGCACGGCGGTGGCGGCCATGATCGGCAAGTCCGACTTTTCCGAGGTGGGCAGCGGTGCGTGGTTCGCCGTGCCCATGCCGCTGCACTTCGGCTGGCCGACCTTCAGCCTGGCGGCGACGCTTTCCATGTCCATCGTGATCCTGGTGACCTTGGTGGAGACCTCGGCCGACATCCTGGCCGTGGGCGACATCGTGGGCACCCGCGTGGATTCGCGCCGCCTGGCCGACGGCCTGCGTGCCGACATGCTGTCCAGCGTGGTGGCCCCGTTCTTCGGTTCGTTCACGCAGAGCGCCTTTGCCCAGAACGTGGGTCTGGTCGCGGTCACGGGCATCAAGAGCCGCTATGTGGTGGCCTTCAGCGGGCTGATCCTGATCGCCTTCGGACTGCTGCCCATCATGGGGCGCATCGTGGCCTGCGTGCCGCCCTCGGTGCTGGGAGGCGCGGGCCTGGTGCTCTTTGGCACGGTGGCAGCCAGCGGCATCCGCACGCTGGCCAAGGTGGACTATCACAACAACATGAACCTGATCATCGTGGCGGCGTCCATCGGCATGGGCGTGCTGCCCATGGTCAAGCCGGACTTCTATCACCACTTCCCGGACTGGTTCGCCACCATGTTCCATTCGGGCATCAGCTCCACTGCGGTGACCGTGCTGCTGCTGAACCTGGTCTTCAACCACTTCAAGCAGGGCAACCCCGAAGAGCCATCGGTGTTCGGCGCCGGATCGGAGCGCGTGCTCAGCGAGGCCGTGCTGTCTGCCCTCGCCGATGGCGACCGGGTGGTCGATGGCAAGCTCTATGACCGCGAGGGCAAGCAAGTGGCCACGGTGTCGGCGCCTGCGTCCGCCATGCACTGATGGCTGCATCCCCGCCTGCCAGCGCATGAACCCGACGAGCCCGCCCTGCACAACAGGGCGGGCTTTTTTTGCGCAATCGGCTCAGACTGCCAGGGCCTGCAAAAGCTCGGTCTCTATGAGCAGCTGGTGCTGGTTGTTCTGCAGCTCGGCACCCTCGATGAGGAAGCTGTCCTCCACTCGCTCGCCCAGCGTGCTGACCTTGGCCAACTGCACGCTCAGGTGGTGCTGGGCCAGGATGCGCGCCACGGTGTAGAGCAGGCCGGCGCGGTCCGTGGCCGAGATGGACAGCAGCCAGTGCTGGGCCTTGTCGTCGGGTCGCAGCGTGACGCGCGGCGCGAAGGGGAAGCTCTTGACGCGGCGCGACAGGCGCCGGGGCGAGGGCTCGCGCAGCGGCCCGCCCTCCATCAGCGCGGCGACCAGGTCGTTCTCGACCATGTGCATGAGTTCGCGGTACTGCTCCTGCATGGCGGGCGCCACCACCTGGAAGGTGTCCAGCGCATAGCTGTTGTGGGCCGTGTGCACGCGCGCATCCAGGATGGAAAACGCTGCGCGGTCGAAGTAGCCGCAGATGCGCGCGAACAGATCGGGCTGGTCGGGTGCGTAGACCAGCACCTGCAGTCCCTCGCCCGCCAGTGAGCGGCGCGCACGCACCACGGGGCGGGTGGTGCCCACGTGGCGCGACAGGTGGCGTGTGTGCCAGGCGATGTCGGCCGCCTCATGGCGCATGAAGTAGTCCACGCCCAGCGTGTCCCAGAGCTTCTTGTGGGACTCGAAGGGCTGGGCCGTCAGCGCCAGCTGCACCAGCGCCTCGCGCCGGCGCGCCTCGATCTCGGCGGCCGCGTCGGGCGCGCGGCCGCCCATCACGCGCAGAGTCAGGCGATAGGTGTCCTCCAGCAGCTTGCCCTTCCAGGCGCTCCACACCTTGGGGCTGGTGCCACGGATGTCGGCCACGGTGAGCAGGTACAGCGCCGTGAGGTTGCGTTCGTTGCCCACGCGCTCGGCAAAGGCCTGGATCACTTCGGGATCCGACAGATCCTGCTTTTGCGCGACCTGGCTCATGGTCAGGTGCTCGCGCACGAGGAACTCGATCAGCTCGGCGTCGGCGCGCGCAATGCCGTGGGCACGGCAAAAGCGCTTGGCCTCCACGGCGCCGATGATGGAGTGGTCGCCGCCGCGGCCCTTGCCGATGTCGTGGAACAGCGCGGCCACGTACAGCAGCCAGGGCTTGTCCCAGCCGCTGGCCAGCTGGGAGCAGAACGGGTACTCATGCGCATGCTCGGCCATGAAAAAGCGCCGCACATTGCGCAGCACCATGAGAATGTGCTGGTCCACCGTGTAGACGTGGAACAGGTCGTGCTGCATCTGGCCCACGATGCGCCGGAAGGGCCACAGGTAGCGCCCCAGCACCGAGGTCTGGTTCATCAGCCGCATGGCATGCGTGATGCCGCTGGGCTGCTGCAGGATCTTCATGAACGTGGCGCGGTTGACCGGGTCGCGCCGGAAGGCCGCATCCATCAGGTCACGCGCGCCGTACAGCGCGCGCAGCGTGCGTGCCGACAGGTCGGTGAGGCCCACATGGGTCTCGTACATCAGGAAGGTTTCGAGGATGGCATGCGGCTCGCGCTCGTACAGATCGTCGCTGGCCACTTCGATGGTGCCGGCCTTCTCGTAGAAGCGCGAGTTCAGCCGGATCCGCGGCGTGGGGCGTGGGTTCAGGCGCTCCTCGATGTTCAGGCGCAGGATCTGGCACAGCTGGGTCACGGCCTTGGCTGCCCAGTAGTAGTGGCGCATCAGCGTCTCGCTGGCGCGCATGGCCAGCTTGCGGCCCTCGGCCGAGGTGGAGCGGTAGCCAAAGGCCTCGGCCACGGCGGTCTGCTGGTCGAAGACCAGGCGGTCCTCGTGCCGGCCCGCCACGGCGTGCAAGCGCGCGCGTATCAGGCTGAGCATGGCCTCGTTGTCTTCGAGCTGCTGGCGCTCGAAATCGGTGATCAGTCCCTTTTCCGCCAGGGCCTGCCAGCTGTGGCCCAGGCCTGCGGCGCGGGCCAGCCAGATCATGGTGTGCAGATCGCGCAGGCCGCCGGGCGATTCCTTGCAGTTGGGCTCCAGCGAGTAGGGCGTGCTCTCGTACTTGTTGTGGCGCTGGCGCATTTCCAGCAGCTTGCCGGACAGAAAGGCGCGCGCATTCATCTGTGCCTGGTAGCGCTGCTGGAACTCGCCGAACAGCGGCTCGTTTCCGCAGATGCGGCGCGACTCCAGCAAGGCGGTCTGCACTGTGAGGTCGCGCCCGGACTCTTGCAGGCATTCGGCCAGCGTGCGCACGCTGGAGCCGATCTCCAGGCCCGCGTCCCAGCAGCTGCCGATGAACTTTTCTATGCGCGAGGTCAGCTCCGGGTCTGCCGTGCCGGTGGCCGGCAGCAGCACCAGCACGTCGATGTCGGAGTAGGGAAACAACTGGGCGCGGCCATAGCCTCCCACGGCGGCCAGGCAGGCCTCGGCAGGCATGCCGGCGCGGTGCCACAGCGCGCGCAGCAGCGTGTCGGCCAGATCGCTCAGGTGCTGCAGCACCAGGCGCACGCCGCGCCGGCCCATGGTGGGCGCCAGCAGCGAGCCTATCCAGCGTCCGCGATCGAGGGCGTACTGCGCGCGCAACTGCTCCAGCGAATCCGGGGCTGCGGGCGCAGAGTTGGAAGGAGTGTGGTCAGTGATCTGTTTCATGCGCGGCCAGGGCAGGGGAGGCGCCTGGAGCGGGTGCCCCGGGCGCAGTGCCATTTTGCCTGCGCATCACGCAAGAAACATGCCGAGCCTCAGCAGCTCGTGGCGGTCACAAAGGGCGGGAGCGCGGGCGAGCCAGCCGACAGGGTCATGACTTCGTAGCCCGTCTTGGTCACCACCAGGGTGTGTTCCCACTGGGCCGAGAGGCTGTGGTCCTTGGTCACGATGGTCCAGCCGTCCTTGCCCAGTTCCTTGATCTCGCGCCTGCCCAGGTTGAGCATGGGCTCGACGGTGAAGACCATGCCCTCTTCGAGAACGGTGCCCGTGCCGGGGCGGCCATAGTGCAGGATCTGCGGCTCTTCGTGGAACTTCTGGCCGATGCCGTGGCCGCAGAACTCGCGCACCACCGACAGGCCGTGGCCTTCGGCAAAGGTCTGGATGGCGTTGCCGATGTCGCCCAGCGTGGCGCCGGGCCTGACCTGCTGGATGCCCAGCCACATGGCGTCGAAGGTCAGCGCCGACAGGCGCTTGGCCGCGATGGAGCACTCGCCGATCAGGAACATGCGGCTGTTGTCGCCGTACCAGCCGTCCTTGGTGATGACCGTGACATCCACATTGACGATGTCGCCCTTCTTGAGCGGCTTGTCATTGGGGATGCCGTGGCAGACCACATGGTTGACCGAGGTGCACAGGTGCCCGGGATAGGGCGGGTAGCCAGGCGGCTGGTAGCCGATGGTGGCGGAGACCGTGCCCTGCTGCGCCATGCATTCGGCGCCCAGCCGGTCGATCTCGGCCGTGGTGATGCCGGGCTTGATGTGGGGGGTGATGTAGTCCAGCACTTCCGAAGCCAGGCGGCATGCCACGCGCATGGCTGCGATGTCTTCGGCGCTCTTGATGGTGATGCTCATGCCCGCAATTATCCCATTGCGCCTTTGGACGTGCAGGGGTAAGGGGCGGCTGTCGCCACCGGGACGGCGCAGCCCGGTAAAATGGCGGCCTCACCGATTCAGCGCCTTGCGGCCTGCCCCCAGCCGGGCGGGGCCGCAGGGCGCTTTTCACAAGCCTCCTCACCCAACAGGCCGCCACGTGACCTTGCATCTGACACAGTTCGAGGGTGGAAACGCTCTCAGCTCGTTCCGCGCCCAGCAGCTTCTGACCGACCTGGTCGCCATCCATCCCAAAATCACCGGCATTGCCGCGCGCTTCGTGCACCTGGTGGCCACGGACGCCGCACCCACGCCCGCATTGCAAGAGCGCCTCCAGGCGCTCTTGACCTATGGAGATCCCTACGAAGGCCCGCAAGGCCCGGCCGATGGCACCGCCCTGGTGGTCACCCCGCGCCTGGGCACGATCTCGCCCTGGGCCTCCAAGGCCACCGATATCGCGCGCAACTGCGGCCTTGAAGTCTTCCGCGTCGAGCGCATCACCGAGTACCGCGTGGTCCTCAAGAGCGGCCTGCTCGGTGGCAAGCCCGAGCTGTCGGCCGAGCAGACCGCGCAGATCGCGGCCCTGCTGCACGACCGCATGACCGAATCGGTCTTCGCCACGCGCGCCGAGGCCGAGCAGCTGTTCTCCGCCCTGGAAGCCGCTCCCATGGAGTTCGTCGATGTGCTGGGCGGCGGCCGCGCGGCGCTGGAGACTGCCAACCGCCAATGGGGCCTGGCACTGGCCGACGACGAGATCGACTACCTGGTCGACGCCTTCAAGGGCCTGCAGCGCAATCCCACGGACGTGGAGCTGATGATGTTCGCGCAGGCCAACAGCGAGCACTGCCGCCACAAGATCTTCAACGCCCAGTTCACCATTGACGGCGTGGCCCAGGACAAGAGCCTGTTCGGCATGATCCGCCACACGCACCAGGTCTCGCCCCAGCACACGGTGGTCGCGTACTCGGACAACGCCTCCATCATGGAAGGCCATGAGGTCGAGCGCTTCGTCGCCACCTTCGAGGCGGCCCTGGACAAGATCAAGGCGCCCAGCTACCAGAAGAAGAAGGCCGTCAACCACGTCCTCATGAAGGTGGAGACGCACAACCACCCCACGGCCATCTCTCCCTTCCCCGGCGCATCGACCGGCGCGGGCGGCGAGATCCGCGACGAGGGCGCCACGGGCCGCGGCTCCAAGCCCAAGGCCGGCCTGTCGGGCTTTACGGTCTCCAAGCTGTGGGGCAGCGAAGTGGGCAAGCCCGAGCACATCGCGAGCCCGCTGCAGATCATGATCGAGGGCCCGCTCGGTGGCGCGGCCTTCAACAACGAGTTCGGCCGTCCCAACCTGACCGGCTATTTCCGCGAGTACGAGCAGCAGGTCGGCGTGGGGGCCGATGCCGTGATGCGCGGCTACCACAAGCCCATCATGATCGCGGGCGGCCTGGGCGTGATCGACTCCGAGCTGACGCGCAAGATCGAGTTCCCCGCCGGCACCCTGCTGATCCAGCTGGGCGGCCCCGGCATGCGCATCGGCATGGGCGGCGGCGCTGCCAGCTCCATGGCCAGCGGCACGAACGCGGCCGAGCTGGACTTCGACTCCGTGCAGCGCGGCAACCCCGAGATCGAGCGCCGCGCCCAGGAAGTCATCAACCACTGCTGGGCCCAGGGTGACAAGAACCCCATCCTGGCCATCCACGACGTGGGTGCCGGCGGCCTGTCCAATGCCTTCCCCGAGCTGACCAACGATGCGGGCCGTGGCGCGCGCTTCGACCTGCGCGCCGTCAACCTGGAGGAATCCGGCCTGGCGCCCAAGGAAATCTGGTCCAACGAAAGCCAGGAGCGCTATGTACTGGCCATCGCGCCCGAATCGCTGGCCGAATTCACGGCCTTCTGCGAGCGCGAGCGCTGCCCGTTTGCCGTGATCGGCACGGCCACCGAGGAGCGCCAGCTGGTGCTGGAGGACACGGCCGTGGCCTCGGGCGACCAGAAGTTCCCCGTGGACATGCCCATGAACGTGCTGCTGGGCAAGCCGCCCAAGATGCACCGCGACGTGGCCACCGTGCAGCGCGAGCTGCCGCCCATGGACCTGACCGGCGTGCCCCTGGAAAAGGCCGTGATCGACGTGCTGGCCCACCCCACCGTGGCCTCCAAGCGCTTCCTGATCACCATCGGCGACCGCGCCGTGGGCGGCCTGACCCACCGCGACCAGATGGTCGGCCCCTGGCAGGTGCCCGTGGCCGACGTGGCCGTCACGCTGGCCGATTTCCAGGGCTTCAAGGGCGAGGCCATGGCCATGGGCGAGCGCACGCCGCTGGCGGCCATCAACGCGCCGGCGTCGGGCCGCATGGCCGTGGCCGAGGCCATCACCAACATGCTGGCCGCGCCCATCGAACTGTCCAGGGTCAAGATGTCGGCCAACTGGATGGCGGCCTGCGGCGAGCCCGGCGAAGACGCGGCGCTCTACGCCACCGTCAAGGCCGTGGGCATGGAGCTGTGCCCGCAGCTGGACATCTCGATCCCCGTGGGCAAGGACAGCCTGTCCATGCGCACCCAGTGGAACGAGGGCGGCCAGGTCAAGAAGGTGACCTCGCCGGTCAGCCTGATCATCACGGGCTTTGCCTCCATCGACGATGTGCGCGGCACGCTCACGCCCCAGCTGGACGCCTCGGAAGACGACAGCACCCTGGTGCTGGTGGACCTGGGCCGCGGCAAGATGCGCATGGGCGGCTCCATCCTGGGCCAGGTGCTGGGCCAGACCGGCAACGAGACGCCCGACCTCGATGACGCCAAGGACCTGATTGCCCTGGTCGATGCCGTCAACGACCTGCGCGCCAAGGGCCAGATCCTGGCCTACCACGACAAGGGCGACGGCGGCCTGCTGGCCACCGTGGCCGAGATGGCCTTTGCCGGCCATGTGGGCGTGGCCATCAACGTGGACATGCTGGTCACCGAAGGCGACGGCATCAGCGACAGCCGCATGGACTCGGGCGAAGGCAAGAACTGGGCCTCCCAGATCAGCGGCCGCCGCGACGACATGACGCTGCGCGCGCTGTTCAACGAAGAGCTGGGCGCCGTGCTGCAGATCCGCACGGCCGACCGCGCCGCCGTGCTGCAGACCCTGCGCGAGCATGGCCTGTCCACCTGCAGCCACATCATCGGCAAGACGCGCCCCGTCTCGTCCAAGGTCGATGCGGGCAAGGGCGAGCTGCAGGTCTGGCGCGATGCCAAGTCCGTCTTCGGCGCCTCGCTCAGCGACCTGCACCAGGTCTGGGATGCCGTCAGCTGGAAGATCGCCCAGCAGCGCGACAACCCGGCCTGCGCCGACAGCGAGCACGCCGCAGCCGGCGAGCCTGCCGACCCCGGCATGCACCTGCACCTGACGTTCGACCCGGCCGAGAACCCGGCCGCACCCTTCCTGAACCTGGGCGCGCGGCCCCGCGTGGCCGTGCTGCGCGAGCAGGGCGTGAACTCCCATGTGGAAATGGCCTATGCCTTCACCGAGGCCGGCTTCGACGCGGTGGACGTGCACATGACCGACCTGCAAAGCGGCCGCGCGCAGCTGCAGGATTTTGCGGGCGTGGTGGCCTGCGGCGGCTTCAGCTACGGCGACACGCTGGGCGCCGGCATCGGCTGGGCGCGCTCCGTCACCTTCAACGACAGCCTGTCCGCACAGTTCCAGCAGTTCTTCGGCCGCAGCGACACCTTCGGCCTGGGCGTGTGCAATGGCTGCCAGATGTTTGCCGAGCTGGCCGACATCATTCCCGGTGCCCAGGACTGGCCGCGTTTCACGCAGAACCAGAGCAACCGCTTCGAGGCGCGCCTGTCCATGGTGGAAGTGCTGGAGTCCCCCAGCCTGTTCCTGCAGGGCATGGCCGGCAGCCGCCTGCCCATCGCCGTGGCCCACGGCGAAGGCTTTGCCAATTTCCGCTTCCGCGGCAATGCGGACAAGGCCATCGCCTCCATGCGCTATGTGGACAACCACGGCAAGGCCACCGAGCAGTACCCGTTCAACCCCAACGGATCGGCCGGCGGCCTGACGGCAGTGACCACGGCCGATGGCCGCTTCACGGCCATGATGCCCCACCCCGAGCGCGTGTTCCGCAACGTGCAGATGAGCTGGACCAACGGCGACAAGTCGGAATTCAGCCCCTGGATGCGCGTGTGGCGCAACGCCCGCAAGTGGCTGGGCTGATGCACTGAGCGACGCTGCAAAGCAGACAAAGGCCCTTCGGGGCCTTTTCTTTTTTCTGTTTCTTTTTGGCGGCTGCCGTTACGGCGCCAGCATCTGCGCCGTGCGCGCGCGGGCCTGCTGGACCAGGGTGGAGATCAGCACCGTCTCGGGCAGGTTGTGCCAGTAGCGGCGCGGCATCTCGCGCAGCATGGCCTGCTCCTTCAGGCGCGCGGGGTTGAAGGTGCTGGCGTAGTAGGTCAGCCACAGGGCCTCGCCCGCGTCGGCTGGCGGGGCATCGCTGCGGCGCGCGCCGGGCGCCAGGCGCAGCGCATGGCCGTCCCAGTGCACGCTGCACTGCGGCGTGAGGATGGCCCAGTGCATGTTGGCAAAGCGCTTGCAGAAGAAGGGTGCCGCCGCGCGCACGATGTGGTGCTCGGGCTCGAACCAGGCGATGTGCAGCTCGGGCAGGTTCTGCCGCTGCGTGGTCCGAAAGCGCACAAAGGCGTGCATCTTGTGGATCTCGCGCGAGACGGGGCGGGCCAGGGCCTCGATGGCGCGCCAGTCCGCATCCAGCGCATCCAGCCGCAGTTCGGGCCGGGCCTGCATGCGCGCCAGCCAGCGGTGGCACAGCTCGAAGCGGCCTGCCGCGCGGTGCATGCAGGCATGGCGCAGGGCGGACATCTGGGTGTCCGACAGGGACAGCCCTGCCTCGCCGGGGCCGGCCAGCCCGGCGAGTGCCGAGGCGGGCATGGCCTGCTGCGGCGCGCTGGAAAACAGGTCCACCCCCGCGCCGAGTGGCTGCGCACTCGGCGTGTCGGGCCACCGCCAGCGCACCAGGGCGGGGTCGGCGCCATGGGCCAGCAGCGCCCTGCAGGCTGCGCGAAAGCCGGGCCAGTCGTCGGGGCTGTCGAGTTCGATGGTGAGGGCCTGTCCGTGCATGGCGTGCTCCAGGTTCTAGAACAGGCTGGCCTGCAGTGCGCTTTGCACGCGCATGCCGCTGTGCCGCGCCTGGGCCTGGCTGGCCTGCGACTGCGCGATCAGCCGCGTGCGCAGCGCGGCCGAGTCGGTCTCGCCCAGCAGGGGGCGGTGGCCGTCGATCAGCACGAAGGGCAGGGCCTTTTGCACGGGGGCGCGCAGCCGCAGCAGGTCGTCCAGCCGCAGCCGGCGCACGCGGCGCGCCGCCAGCAGGCGGTCCACCGTCTGCGTGCCCAGGCCCGGCACGCGCAGCAGCAGGCTGCGCGGCGCACGGTTGAGGTCCACGGGGAACTGCTGTCGGTTGGCCAGTGCCCAGGCCAGCTTGGGGTCGATCTCCAAGTCCAGCATGCCGTGGCGGCTGGCCGCCGCGATCTCGCCCGCCCCGTAGCCGTAAAAGCGCATGAGCCAGTCGGCCTGGTAGAGCCGGTGCTCGCGCATGAGGGGCGGCGCCTGCGGCGGCAGATCGCGCGAGGCATCGGGAATGGGGCTGAAGGCCGAGTAGTACACGCGGCGCAGGCCGTAGCCCGCATACAGCGTGTGGCTGGATTCGAGGATGTCGGCATCGGTTGCGCGGTCGGCGCCCACGATCATCTGCGTGCTCTGCCCGCCCGGCGCAAAGCGCGGCACGGCGGCGCGCTGCGCGGGCGCGCCGGGCAGGGACTGCGCCTGGCGCTGCTCGCGCGTGGCCGCGCGCCAGGCCTGCACATGCCGGTCCACGCCCTGCATGGCCTGGCGTATGCGCCGGCCGTCCTTTTCAGGCGCGAACTGCGCCAGGCCGCTGGCCGTGGGCAGTTCCACATTGATGCTCAGGCGGTCGGCATGGCGGCCTGCCTGGGCCAGCAATTCAGGGGCGGCATCCGGGATGGTCTTCAGATGGATGTAGCCGCGAAAGTCATGCTCCTCGCGCAGGCGGCGGGCCACTTCCACCAACTGCTCCATGGTGTAGTCGCTGGAACGGATGATGCCGCTGGACAGGAACAGCCCCTCGATGCAGTTGCGCCGGTAGAAGTCCAGCGTCAGCTGCACCACCTCGGCCACCGTGAAGCGGGCGCGCTGCACGTTGGAGCTCTTGCGGTTGATGCAGTAGCGGCAGTCGAAGATGCAGACATTGGTCAGCAGGATCTTGAGCAGCGAGATGCAGCGCCCGTCGGGCGCATAGCTGTGGCAGATGCCCATGCCGGTGACCGAGCCCATGCCCTTGCCGTCCAGCGAGTCGCGCCCCTGCGATCCGCTGGAGGCGCAGCTGGCGTCGTACTTGGCGGCGTCGGCGAGGATGAAAAGTTTGCGTTGCAGCTCCATGGCTGTATGAATATACAGTATATTTGCCTGGCACATCCGGTTTTTCGAGAGCCCATCCCCCAGCCAGGGTCTGGTCCGGCCTTGCCTGGCTCCGGTTTGAACGCACTGTCGGCTATCGCAATGGCCAGCGGATTGCAATGGTTGCCAGTGCAATGGAATGAAACCGTTTTCAGTGCGGAATGAGTGCTTGCTTTCAATGGGTGGCGATGTGCATCGCAGGAAATGGTGAATGCGTGTTTCCTGCGTCTTTTTTTAATGCCTGAAGGCTGGTACGGCTTGGTGCCATCAATGCATGCGCTGATATAGCGCAGCTGGCTGCGCGCCATGGGGTTCCCGGTTCATGGGAGAGAGGTTTGACGTTGTTGTGATTTGTTTCAAATTGCCGATAACTATTGCTGATAGGCTTTCGGGCTTGCCGGGCGCGGTCGTTTTTTCTTCATTCAATGCGCCTGGCGATGACAAACACTTGGAGAGGGAGCTTCGGTGTCGCGTGTATTAGGAACAGAGAGCGAAGTGCTGGCGCTATCGCCGGACGCTTCCTCCAGCAAGGCCGCCAAGGGACTGCAATCGCCCGCCAAATGGCCCGCCATGGGCGCCAACGATGTGGCGGTGTGGGGCGAGTGCCAGGGCAGCGGCAGCAAGCCCTACCAGACCCAGGTGGACCTGTCGGGACCCTCCTTCAAATGCTCTTGCCCCAGCCGCAAGTTCCCCTGCAAGCATGGGCTGGCGCTGATGCTGATGCGTGCGGGCGGCCAGGTCACCGAGGGCGGCGATCCACCGGCCTGGGTGCAGACCTGGCTGGACAGCCGCCAGGAAAAGGCCGAGAAGAAGGAGGCCAAGGCTGCCGCTGCGGCGGCCGAGCCGCCACCCGATCCCGAGGTTGCGGCCGGGCAGCAGGCCAGGCGCGAAGACAAGCGCTGGGACAAGGTCGAGGCGGGCCTGCAGGAACTGTCGCTGTGGATGCAGGACATGGTGCGCGCGGGCCTGGCCAACCAGGCCGGCGACTCCCAGATGCGCCAGCGCTGGAACACCATGGCCGCGCGCATGGTCGATGCGCAGGCCACGGGCATGGCGGCACGCATCAAGGACTGCCGGGATCTGGTGGACAGCCACCGCGACTGGCCGCGCGACATGCTGGTGCAGCTGGGCCACTGGCAGCTGATCATTGACGCCGTGCGCCGCCGCGAATCGCTGAGCCCCGAGGTCAAGGCCGACGTGATGGCCGCGCTGGGCTGGCCCATGGACAAGGCCGAGGTGCAGGCCAGGGGCCAGCTGGTCGAGGACGAGTGGCTGGTGGCCGGCCTGCGCATGATCGAGCGCGAAGGCCGGCTCATGGAGCGGCGCGTCTGGCTGCAGGGCCAGCGCACGGGGCGCATGGCCCTGGTGCTGGACTACGCGCAGGGCGGGCGCGGCTTCGAATCGGCCTGGGTGCCTGGCCATCGCTACGGATGCGCGCTGAATTTCTACCCGGGCCATGCGCCGCTGCGCGCCATTGCCGCCAACGGCAACGGGCCTGCGCTGCCTGCCGAGGGCGCCAGCCCGCTGGACACCTCGGCCGTGGGCGACGTCCTGCAGCAGATGGGCCGGCGCATTGCCGCCAACCCGCTGCAGGCCACGCAGCCGCTGTGCCAGGACGGGTTGCGCCTGGTGCCTGCCCAGGGCCAATGGTTTGCGGCCTGGCCCGATGCGCCGGGCGCATCGGCGGCTGCGCCCGGCGTGTCTGCTGACGGCACTGCCGCGTCTGTGCAACCCGTTCCCGTGGCCATTGACGATGCCGAAGCCTGGCGCCTGCTGGCGCTCAGCGGCGGCGCGCCCATGCAGCTGTTTGGCGAATGGGAGCCCGGCCCGGCCGTGGGCCGCTGGCGCCTGCTGAGCGCCTGGCAGGCCCGCGAGGGCGAAAGTGCCCGGCAATGTATCTGGCAGAACCAGGGTGAACCGGTATGAGCAACACACAACTTTGGACTGCGCTGCAGCAATCGGCCATGGTCGGCTCGGACCGGCTGGCCGTGCCGCCTGCGCTGGCTTCGGGCGTTGATCCGTCTGCCCCGTGGTCGCAGCAGGCCGTGCAGGCCGCGCTGCTGCCCCGGGCGGACCTGCCCGGCGACTCGCCCGCCCAGCAACTGCTGCGCGCCAGCGCCGTGGCGGCCGTGTTCGAGCGCGCAGGCTGGCAGCCCGGCGCGCAGGTGCGCCTGCCGGCACCGCTGGCCGTGCCGGCCGCGGCACCTGCAGAATCGCGCCCCGCGCCTGCCGATGCTCGCCTGCAGACCCTGATGGGCGACGTGCTCAAGGACGGACCGTTCGAGCTGCAGGCCTCCATGCTGCGCACCCTGGACCAGGCCGGCCAGCGCCTGCCCCATGACCTGCTGGTGCCTGCGCTGGAGCAGGGCCGCCAGTCCGTGGAGCTGCGCCAGTGGCTGGCCCCGGTGCTGGGCGAGCGCGGGCGCTGGCTGGGCGCGCTCAATCCGCAATGGAGCTATGCCAGCGGCGTGGAGGAAACCGCCGACCCCGAACTGGTCTGGCAGGAGGGCTCGGTCGAGCAGCGCGTGGCCCTGCTGCGCAGCGAGCGCGCGGCCGATGCCGCCCAGGCCCGTGCGCGGCTGGAAGGCAGCCTGAAGGAGCTGGGCGCCAAGGAGCGCCTGCCCATGGTCCAGGCACTGACCGTGGGGCTGGGCATGGACGACGAGCCGCTGCTCGAAAAACTGCTGTCCGACCGCAGCAAGGAAATCCGCGAGAACGCCGCGCAAATGCTCTCGTGCCTGCCGGACAGCGCGCACAGCCAGCGCGTCATGGGCTGGATGCAGTCCATGCTTCAGCAGGACGACAAGGGCCAGTGGATCGTGGAGCCCCCCGAGGAAGGCCTCAAGGAATGGGAGCGCGACGGCATCACGCTCAAGCCCGATGCCTACTTCCGTGGCGGCAAGAAGGCCTGGCTGCTGGAGCAGATGGTGCAGCTCACCCCGGTGTCCTTCTGGACCCGCGCCCTGGGCCTGACGCCCCTGGAAGTGATGGAGTGGAGCCGGCGCAGCGACTGGAAATCCTCGCTGCGCCAGGGCTGGGTGCGGGCCCTGCAGTACCAGCTGGACGTGGAATGGATCGATGCCGCCCAGGCCCTGGGCCGCGACATGCGCCACGATGCGCTGCTGCCCGCCCTCATGGCCCGGCTGTCCCCCGAAGAACGCGAGTCCCGCTGGATTGCCCAGTTCGAGCGCGACAGGCACAAGCTCATCGACGCCATCGAGGGCATGTCCCAGTCGCTGGGCGGTGCCGAACTGCTCTCGCCGGCGCTGTCGGCGCGGCTGACCGAGGCACTGCATGTGGCCGTGGGCGGCAAGCAGATCACGGGCAACTGGCACAGCTACCGCGCCGACCAGGCCCTGCTGTCCTGCGCGCGCATGCTGGACGTGACCGCGCTGGAGCGCTTTGCCGAGCTGTGGCGCAAGCCCTCGGTGCTGGATGCGCAGGTCGAGCCCGAGCCAGAGCCCCCGGCCGAGCCTGTTGCAGAGACCGCAGCCGCTTCGGCATCTGCAGCAACAGCCGCCCCGGCCATTGCCCTCACGCCCCAGCAGCAGGCGCGCCTCGAACGCAGCCGCGCGCGGCCCTGGGACGAGGAGCGCATGCGCGGCCACCTGGAGCGCATCGTCGAGCTGCGCCTGGGCCTGCACCAGGCCTTCATCGCACTGCGCGGCCAGGCCTGAGGCCGGGCCCGCTTTGCCACCCACCCCCTACCGAATCCCATTCCCATCCCTTTCCGGAAGCACACCATGAGCCAAGTCCTGCGCCAGCATGCCGAACAGCAATTCGCCGAAGAACTCGAAGCCCTGCGCAAGGTGGACGACCGTCCGCGTCCGCCCAACTGGAAGCTGTCGCCCTGGGCCGTGCTCCAGTACCTGATGGGCGGCAAGCTCGGCAACGGCTTCGAGGTCAGCCCCAAGTACATCGGCAATCCGCGCCTGATGGAAATCGCCGTCTCCACCCTGGCCACCGACCGCGCCCTGCTGCTGTACGGCGTGCCGGGCACGGCCAAGTCCTGGGTGTCCGAGCACCTGTCGGCCGCCGTCAGCGGCGACTCCACCATGCTGGTGCAGGGCACGGCCGGCACCAGCGAGGAGCAGCTGCGCTACGGCTGGAACTACGCGCAGCTGCTGGCCCATGGCCCGTCCGAGAAGGCGCTGATTCCCAGCCCCCTGGTCAACGCCATGAAGCTGGGCAAGATCGCCCGCATCGAAGAGCTGACCCGCATCCCGGCCGACGTGCAGGACACGCTGATCACCGTGCTGTCCGAAAAGACCCTGCCCGTGCCCGAGCTGGGCACCGAGGTGCAGGCCGTGCAGGGCTTCTCGGTCATCGCCACGGCCAACAACCGCGACAAGGGCGTGAACGAGCTGTCCAGCGCGCTCAAGCGCCGCTTCAACACCGTGGTCCTGCCCGTGCCGGCATCGCAGGACGAGGAAGTGCAGATCGTCACCAAGCGCGTGGCCGAGCAGGGCCGCGCCCTGGCACTGCCCGCCGAGCCGCCGGCCCTGCAGGAAGTGCGCCGCGTGGTGCAGATCTTCCGCGAGCTGCGCAACGGCCAGACCGAGGACGGCAAGACCGTGCGCGTGAAGTCGCCCAGCAGCACGCTGTCCACGGCCGAGGCCATCTCGGTCATCAACAGCGGCATGGCGCTGGCCGGGCATTTCGGCGACGGCGTGCTGCGCGCGGGCGATGTGGCCTCGGGCCTGCTGGGCGCCGTGATCAAGGACCCGGTGCAGGACAGCGTGGTCTGGAAGGAATACCTGGAGACCGTGGTCAAGGAGCGCAGCGACTGGAAGGACCTGTACCGCGCCTGCCGCGAGCAGCTCTGAAGCCCGCACTCCCGCTCCGCTGACCGACCGCATCTTCTGCGCATCTCCTGTGCACTTCCCGTATGGCCACCTCTGCCAATCCGCTTCATTTCTTCGGCATCCGCCACCATGGCCCGGGCTGCGCGCGCAGCCTGCTGCAGGCCCTGGAGCAGCTGCAGCCCGACTGCCTGCTGGTCGAAGGCCCGCCCGAGGGCGAGTCCCTGCTGCCCATGCTCCAGCATGCCGACCTGCAGCCGCCCGTGGCCATGCTGGTCTATGTGCAGGACAGCCCGGCCCATGCCGCCTTCTATCCCTACGCCGAGTTCTCGCCCGAATGGCAGGCCCTGCAATGGGCGGCGCGCCAGGGCGTGGCCACGCGCTTCATCGACCTGCCCCAGACCCACCGCATGGCGCTGGACATGGCCGAGCAGGAGCGGCGCCGGGCCGAGGCGGCGGCAGCAGATGCAGGTGATGCGGGCGAGGATGCGGGCGATGAAGGCCAGGATGCCGACACCGGCTCCGATTCCGGCGTCGCTGCGGCAGACGGCGGCCAGCTCCAGAGCAATGCCGCCGAGGCCCTGGACCGCGACGACACCACGCAGTCCGTGCCGGCTGCCGACCTCGCCGTCGATCCCTCGGACCCCGGCAGGCGGGACTGGCGCGATCCGCTGGACCTGCTGGCCGAGGCGGCAGGCTACCCCGACGGCGAAAGCTGGTGGAACCGCATGGTCGAGGAGCGCGGCGACGGCGCCACCCTGTTCGAGGGCATTGCCGAAGCCATGGCCGTGGTGCGCGCCGAGCTGCCCAACGAAGTGCGCGGAGAACGCCACGCCCGGCGCGAGGCGCTGCGCGAAGCCTGGATGCGCCAGTGCATGCGCGAGGCCGTCAAGGCCGGCCACCAGCGCATTGCCGTGGTCTGCGGCGCATGGCATGTGCCGGCCCTGCAGGCCCAGGTCACCGCCAAGGCCGATGCCGCCACGCTCAAGGGCCTGCCCAAGGCCAAGGTCCAGGCCACCTGGGCGCCCTGGACCTACCGCAACCTGTGCTCGTCCAGCGGCTATGGAGCGGGCGTGGATTCGCCGGGCTGGTATGAGCACCTGTGGCGCTGCTCCGAGCCTGCGCCCGAGTCCTTGCTCCAGTCCGCACCTGCTGCCGACCCGGCACGCGCCAGCACCCGTCGCACCGTCGGCTGGCTGGCGCGCGTGGCCCATCTGCTGCGTTCCAAGGACCTGGACTGCTCCAGCGCCCACATCATCGAGGCCACGCGCCTGGCCGAAAGCCTGGCGGCCCTGCGCGGCCACGCCAGCCCGGGCCTGCCCGAGCTGGACGAGGCCATCGTCACCGTCATCAGCATGGGCGAGCGCGCTCCGCTGCGCCTGATCGAGCGCGAACTCAGCGTGGGCGACCGCATCGGCGGCGTGCCCGCCGACGTGCCCCAGGTGCCGCTGCAGCGCGACATCGAGCAGCAGCAAAAAAGCCTGCGCCTCAAGCCCGAGGCGGCCGCCAAGGTCCTGGCCCTGGACCTGCGCAAGGACACGGACCGCGACCGCAGCCACTTCCTGCACCGGCTGCGCCTGCTGGGCATAGAGTGGGGCAGCGTCACCACCGACCAGCAGCGCAACCGGGGCACCTTCCGCGAAAGCTGGCAACTGCAGTGGGAGCCCGAGCTGGCCGTGCGCGTCATCGAGGCCAGCCGCTACGGCGGCACCCTGGTGCAGGCTGCAGCCGCCAAGGTGCGCCAGGCGCTGACGCCCGAGACACCGCTGCCCGAGCTGGCCAGGACCATCGACGACGCCCTGCTGGCCGACCTGCCGCACCTGGTCGATGCCCTCATGCACGACCTGGCCGACCGCTCTGCCAGCACCGGCGACGTTTCCCAGCTCATGCAGGCGCTGCCGCCGCTGGCCAATGTGCTGCGCTACGGCAGCGTGCGCCAGACCGACACCCAGGCGCTGGCCACGGTGATCGACAGCATGGCGCTGCGTGCCGCCATCGGCCTGCCCCTGGCCTGCATGGCGCTGGATGAAGACGCCGCAAGGCACATGCAGGCCACGGTGCTGCAGGCCCACGAGGCCCTGCGCCTGCGCGATGCCGAGGAGCCGCGCGAGGTCTGGTTCGGCGCCCTGCGCAGCATTGCCCTGGGCGATGCCGGCGCGGCCCTGCTGCGCGGCACGTCCTGCCGCCTGCTGCTGGATGCCCACCGCCTGGACAGCGAGGCCGTGGCCACGCAACTGGGCCGCAATCTCTCGCTGGGCGTGCCGCCGCTGGACGCTGCCGCCTGGCTGGACGGCTTTCTCAACCGCCAGGCCCTGGTGCTGCTGCACGACGACGCCATCTGGGGCGCCGTCGATGCCTGGCTGGCCCAGCTGGGCGAGACCCAGTTCACCCAGATCCTGCCGCTGGTGCGCCGCAGCTTCTCGGCCTTCTCCAACCATGACCGCCAGAGCCTGGGCGAAAAGGCCCGGCGAGGGCAGGGCAGTGCGGCCGTCGTGGCGGCTGCATCCGCAGGTGCCGCAGGCGCGGCAGGCGGCGGTGACGACGGCGCCTGGAACGAGGCGCGCGCCGTGCTTGCCCTTCCCGTACTCGATCAACTGCTGGGCCTGAACCTGCCCGCGCAACTGCTGTCCAGCCCGCAGGAGGCCCAGCCATGAACACCGCTGCCACCGTGAACGATGCATCCCTTGCCGACGCCGATCCGCAGGACCCCGCCGTCCAGCCCACCAACCGGCTGCAGCGCTGGCGCCTGGTGCTGGGCCAGCCGGCCGAGGGCAGCTGCGGCGGGCTGGGCGCCAAGGGCGGCTCCCTCGAAGAGATGGACAAGGCCCTGGCCGCGCTCTACGAAGAAGACAACAAGGACGGCAGCCTCTCGCGCCGGGGCGGCCGGGGCAATTCCTCGCCCAGCGTGGCCCGCTGGCTGGGCGACATCCGCAAGTACTTTCCCAGCCAGGTCGTGCAGGTCATGCAGCGCGACGCCATGGAGCGCCTGAACCTGCGCGAACTCATGCTCCAGCCCGAAATGCTGGAGCATGTGCAGCCCGACGTGCACATGGTGGCCGACCTCATCTCCCTGGGCTCCGTCATCCCGCAGAACACCAAGGAGACCGCGCGCATCGTCGTGCGCAAGGTGGTGGACGACCTCATGCGCCGCCTGGAAGAGCCCATGCGCAGCGCCGTCTCGGGCGCGCTGGACCGCAGCCAGCGCAACCGCCGCCCGCGCCATTCCGAGATCGACTGGAACCGCACCATCCGCGCCAACCTGCGCCACTGGCAGCCCGACTACCGCACCATCGTGCCCGAGACCCTGGTCGGCTACGGCCGCAAGGTCCGCCGCCCGCAGCGCGAAGTCATCCTGTGCATAGACCAGAGCGGCTCCATGGCCAACTCCGTCGTCTACTCCAGCATCTTCGGTGCCGTCATGGCCAGCCTGCCGGCCGTCGCTACCCGTCTGGTGGTCTTCGACACGGCGGTGGTGGACCTGACCGACAAGCTCTCCGACCCCGTGGACGTGCTGTTCGGCGTGCAACTGGGGGGCGGCACCGACATCAACCGCGCCGTGGGCTACTGCCAGGGCCTGATCAGCGAGCCGCGCAATGCCATCGTCGTGCTCATCTCCGACCTCTATGAAGGGGGTGTGGAAAGCGGCCTGCTGCGCCGCGCCTCCGAACTGGTGGAGTCGGGCGTGCAGTTCATCACGCTGCTGGCCCTCAGCGACGAAGGCGCCCCTGCCTACGATGCGCAACTGGCCGCCAAGCTGGCCGCGCTGGGCGTGCCCTCGTTTGCCTGCACGCCGGACGCCTTCCCGCAGCTCATGGCCGCCGCCATCCGCCGCGACGACGTGGCGGCCTGGGCGGCAGGGCAGGGCTTCAAGACCAGCAAGTGACGGACGGCCGGTCGGCCCCGTGACCGGGCT
The DNA here is from genome assembly GCF_028401915.1 of Delftia sp. DT-2. Lineage (NCBI taxonomy): Bacteria > Pseudomonadati > Pseudomonadota > Betaproteobacteria > Burkholderiales > Comamonadaceae > Delftia > Delftia sp. DT-2. The sequence continues at coordinate 93,942 of NZ_JAQOTI010000013.1, read as the reverse complement.
GGCCGCCGGGCATCTCCTACATGGGCAGGACATGCCCAGGCCCCATGATGGCGCCCAGGCAAAAAGAAGTTCCCCGAACAATTCACTGGAGTAATGCGATGGCTGGTGCTGGTTTGCTGATGTTGCTGGACGATATTGCAGCGATCCTGGACGACGTGGCCCTCATGACCAAGGTCGCGGCCCGCAAGAGCGTGGCCATGGCCGACGATGTGTCCGTCATGACCAAGGTGGCTGCGCAGAAGACGGCCGGCGTGCTGGGCGATGACCTGGCCCTGAACGCCCAGCAGGTCACGGGCGTGCGGGCCGAGCGCGAGATTCCCGTGGTCTGGGCCGTGGCCAAGGGCTCGCTGATCAACAAGGCCATCCTGGTGCCTGCGGCGCTGCTGATCAGCGCCTTCATCCCCTGGGCTGTCACGCCGCTGCTCATGGTGGGCGGCGCCTTTCTTTGCTTTGAGGGTTGCGAGAAGCTGGCCCACAAATTCCTGCATTCGCCCGAGGAAGATGCCGTGGAGCGCGAGCGCCTGACCCAGGCCAATGCCGATGCGAGCGTCGATCTCGTCGCCATGGAAAAGGACAAGATCAAGGGCGCCGTGCGCACCGACTTCATCCTCTCGGCCGAGATCATCGCCATTACCCTGGGCACCGTGGCCTCGGCGCCGTTCGGGCAGCAGGTGGCCGTGCTGGCGGGCATTGCCCTCATCATGACCGTGGGCGTCTATGGTCTGGTGGCCGGCATCGTCAAGCTCGATGACCTGGGACTGTGGCTGGGCCAGCGTGCCAGCGCTGCGGCCCGCGCGCTGGGCCGGGGCATCGTCGCCGCCGCGCCCTGGCTCATGAAGGGGCTGTCCGTTGCGGGCACGGCCGCCATGTTCCTGGTGGGTGGCGGCATCCTCGTACACGGCGTGCCTGCGCTGCACCACGCCGTGGAGGGCCTGGGCGATGCCGTGGCCCAGGGCGCGCTGGGCGGCCTGTGGCGCGTGCTGGCGGTGAATGTGCTCAACGCGGTGGCCGGCATCGTGGCCGGCGCCATCGTGCTGGCGGCTGTCGAAGGCATCAAGCGCCTGCGCCGCCGCTGAGTCGCCGCAAGCAACGCCTGCCGGGGCTGCAGCCGGCAGAGCACACCAGGGGGGCCGTCAGGCCTCCTTTTCGATGGAATCTGCATGGAATTTGCACCTCAGCGCATCGCATTTGACTGTGGGCGCAAGCACGTGCATTTCCCCTGGAACTCTGCAAGGCCTGGCGTCCTCCTGTCCCTTGGCGGCGGCGCAATGCACTTGCGCCTGCCGGCCTCCGAGGTTCCGTGAACGGCCCATCGCCGCGCCAGAGCCATTGTCGGGACCGGGCGGCTGAAGCTGATTCCGCGCGGGTCCCTGGATTTTCATCAGGGGGATTCCATGATTTCCAATCTCACCAAGGCCAATGTGCTGCGCTCCGTCATCGCCGGCTGCTCGGTCGCGCAAGCGGGCAAGGCCGAGAAACTCGGCACCGAACGCGCACGCACCGCCCTCAATCGCATCTGCGAACTGCTGAATCTGCCCAACGACCTGGACGCCATACATGCGGAGCCGGACCTGTACCTCGAATCCCTGGCCCATTTCGAGAGCCTGCCCCAGTTCGAGCTGCGCACTCCCCTGGTGGCCAAGCTCAGGCAGGTCCTGGGCCTGCGCTCCTGCAGGCAACTGACGCCGGCCATGCTGGCGCAAGTCACCGCGTCACAGCTCATCAACCAGGGCATCTCCATCGTCGCGCTGGCCGATCTGCAGCAATGGCTGCTCAAGCACGATCTGTCGCTGCGGCACAGTCCGCCCGTCACGGAAGTGGACTTCAGGGAGGCCAGGAAAGCCATTGCCCTGCTGGATGCCTTCGACTTCGATACCGAATCGCTGGAATGGCAAATGAATCACCTTGCCCGCCCGCGCGCCAGGGGCAGGGGAAGGCGTGCCGCCGCCACGGCCCCCTCAACTGGCAGGCCTGCAGGTGAATCCCCTTCTGCCGGCTCCGCTCCTGCGTCTGCGTCTGCGCCCTAATATCGGCTTTCCCGAACCAAGCTCAGCACACCATGAAGCTCCCCTTGCTTGCCGCCATGGCCCTGGCACTGCAGCTGCTGGCGCCAGGGCCCGCCATGGCAGCCGACGACATCGTCTTCAAGGACAGCGCAGGCCGAGTGCTCAAGCGCAGCGACCTGGACAAGGCCGATGGCCGTTTCAGCTGGGAACTGCCCCGCGCCACACCCGTCAGCCAGGCGGCGCGCGATGCCCATGCCCTGGGCCGCGCCGCAGGGCAGCGCGGTGACAACCGGGCTGCGCTGGCGCATTTCGAGACCGCCTCGAAGCTGGCGCCGGACTGGCCTTATCCCGTCTACGACGCCGCATTCACCTACCTGCTGCAAAAGGACTTCGATGCGGCCTATCGCCACTACCGGCGCGTGGATGCAATGGCTCCCAGGGGTTTCTTCATGGCCAAGACGGCCGTGCACAGCCTGCGCATGGAGCGCGATGGCAAGCTCCCGCAAGGCACCTATCTGCGCTACCTCGCCCTGGAGTGGGAGACCGACAGGAGCAAGGTGCGCCAGGCCGCCCTGACCATGACCCGCGAAACCCCTGGCTTCGCCCCCGCCTGGAAGACAGCGGCCCTGATGGAGGACGACCCCGACCAATGCCTTGCCCTGCTGGACAGCGGCCTGAAGGCCGGCCCCGATGCCCAGACCCGCGGCTTTCTGCTGCTGAACAAGGCCCTGCTGCTGCGCGAGCGCAACCAGATTCCCGAGGCCATGGTGATGCTGGGAGAGCTGGCGGTGGACCCCCGGTCTCCGCTGGATGTCGAGGCCCTGGCGCGGCACACGCTGGCGCAGTGGGCGCGGCCTTGAGACCGGCACCCGCGCCTTCGCTGGCCGGCCCACTCAGCGCATCGCCAGCTCCACGGCCTCCGCAGACAGCCCGTAGGCCTCGACAAAGACCTCGATGCGGTCCTGCGTCTGCGCGTTCACAAACGTCTCCATGCCCACGCTGTCCATCTCCCCTGACAGCATCTGGCCCGTATTCACGGGGCGGGTATCGAGCTGCTGCGCCAGCACACAGCTGTCCTCTCCCTCCGGCTGCAGGCCGATGAGCCCCGTCTGGTTGTTGATGGCAATCACCCTGGCTTGTCTTTGCATGCTCCACCCTGTCGTCTGAATCCGTCGTTTCTGGAATGGCGAAAAGGCGCCGCCTTGTGCAACGCCCCTGCCTGTCCTGGCGACTGTAGGCAAGGCTTGCGGACGTCGGTAGAGGTCCGGGACTTGGAGGACTGCGAAGGGAAATTTACGAATGACTGTCTGGTTTTTTGTTTTTGCAAGTGAATGCGTGTGGAAGGTCGCAGCAACAGTTGATTTGAGATTGCCTAGAATAGGTCGGCAAGTGACTTCAAAGGAGCAAAAGATGACCATCATCCGTACTACTGTGGATGACAAGATCTACGACAGCGCTGCCGACATACTTTCTACGCTGGGCATGGATGTGAACGCCGCCGTGCGCATGTTTCTGCAGGGCGTTGTGCTGCACAACGGGATTCCCTTTGACCTGCGGCTGACGGCGGAGCAGGTGCAGGCGATGCGGCTGCGTAGAGAGACAAACCGGCAGGCCACTTTGGAGGCGAGAGAAATCGCCAGAGGCGGTGAACCTGGACATGCCTCTGTTGAAGCCATGCTGCAGGCCATGGAAAGGGATGAAGCCTGATGGCCGGCAAGAAGGGCTACAGGCTGCGCACCATCGCGTACACCAAGACCTTCAAGAAGGACTACCAGCGCATGGCGGCATCAGGCCGCTACGACATGACACTGGTGAACCAGGTCGGCGGCCTGCTCATTGCCCACACGGCGCAGCAGGTGCTGGCGGCGCAGTGGAGCGATCACGCCTTGATCGCCGATGATGAATGGGACGCGGGCGATCGGGATATTCATCTGGGGGGCGACTTCCTGCTGATCTACCGCATTGATCCGCATCCCGAAGCCAAAGACATGGAGATCGTCATCTTCAAGCGCCTTGGAACCCACGGCGATCTGTTTGGCTGAGCGCGGCCATCGCAGGCCGCGGGCAGCCTCCCCACTCAGCTCCCCAGCGCCCCGCGCACGGCAGCGCGCTCGCCCATGCGCTTGAAGTGCGCCTGCACCTTGGGGAAACCGGCGATGTCCACGCCGTCGCCCTCCAGCCAGCCGGCAATGGTGAACAGATAGGCGTCGGCCACGGAATAGTCGGAGCCCAGCACCCAGGGCGCGTCGCCCAGGTAATGGCGCTCTATCACGCCAAAGCATTCGGCCATGTTGGCTGCCACCTTGCGCTGCATGGAGGCAATGGCCGGCTCGTCATCGGCCCAGCGGCCTGCGCGCCGGCCGTGGGCGTGGGCCACGTGCACGGTGGAGGACAGGTAGCCGTGGAACTCCTGCATGTGGGCGAAGGCATAGGCATCGTCCAGCGGGGCAAGCCGTGCTTCGGGAAAGCGCCGGGCAATATAGGCGAGCAGGGCCGGCGTTTCGGTGAGCACGCCGCGCTCGGTCACCAGGGCGGGCACGCGGCCCTTGGGATTGATGGCCAGGTATTCGGGGCTGCGCTGCTCGCCCTTGGAGAAATCGAGCTTGACGACTTCATGGGGCGCATTGGCCTCGATCAGGGCGATGCGGGCGGCCAGGGCGCAGGTGCCGGGAGCGTAGTAGAGCTTGAGGGTGGTCATGAAAGAGACGGGTAGGGGTGGGATACGGGCAGATTCTGCCGTCGGCGCCGATGGCCGGACCGGCCCTCCAACTTAGTGCGTATTGCACGGTCGTGCAAGCGGCATCGTTGTCTTGTCCTATGCCTGCTCGGCATTCCAGCGCACGGTGCGTGCGGGCAGGTCAATGTGGATGGTGTGGCGGCCGCCGTCATGCAGTAGCAGGTCCAGCTTCCCGTCCTGGCCATCCACGAACGTGATGCCTTCAATCATGGGGGCGTCGATCAGGTCGTTGCAGTCGAGCGCGATCCAGGCATCGGTCTGCAGATCCAGCAGGCGCAGATGGGGGAAGTCGGGGTCCTCGCCATATTCGATGCAGGCCACCATGGCCCAGGGCTTGGAGACGGCCACGGCCGTGAGGGTGCTATCCGGGCTCTGCGCGCAGGCGCGCGCCTGCAGGGCATCGAGCAGCGTGGGCATGTCGTCCAGCATGTGTGCATAGGGAGACTCGGGCGGCACGGTGCGTACCGGCCCGGTGGCTGCCTTGGCGCTTTTGGCGCTTTCGGCGCGTTTGGCAGGCTCTGCCGTTGGGGTGCTGCGCCTGCGGCCCGCTGGCGGAAGGTGCTGGATTTTGCCGCCCGCAATGCCTAGAAAGACACCGCATTCGCTCACGCTCAGATGCCTGTAGTTGCGGCTGCTGCACGGGGTTTCCCAAAGCGGGGCGCCGGTGTCCGGGTCCACGGCGACAAGATAGGCCCGCTCCATGCCGTCCTCGTGCCTGTCCTGTATTCCATAAAGGACGCCGGCATGGCATTGCGGCGCGCTGACATGGGTAGGCGACAGGCACGGTCCGAAACGGTTGCTGCGAATGTCATAGCCATACATGCCCTGGCGTGCAAAGCAGAAATAGACCACGCCGTCACGATGCGCTGCCCGCTGGGCATGCACATGCCGGCGCTCATCGTCAGGTTGAACGGGAGGTGTGATGGCCAGGACTTCGCCGCTGCAAGGATGGATGCGAAGCCAGGGTGCATCGATGTCCACGTGGTCTCTGCTGCCGGGGCCGAACACGGCCCACGCGCCTGCAATGGCGGGCGAGTACAGGTCGCGGGCACTGTCCACCCACAGCACATGCTCGGTGTGCCCGTCGGTTTCATGCCAGCGCCGCAGCTCCGAGCGCTCAGGGTGGACGATCCAGCCGTAGACCGCCCCCTCCAGCACAAACGCACCCTGCAGGCCCAGCGCCAGCGTGCTGCCCTGCCAGGTGCGACGGTCCAGCAGCAGATAGCGGCCCTCGGGACTGCTCTCCTCCATCGCGACGAGCCAGCGATGCGCGTCCAGCTCCACGGGAACGGGCCAATGCCTAGCCTGCATGCCCGGCACGGCATGGAAGTCGAACAGGCATTCGCCGGTGCGGGCATCAAGCACCTGGTCGCAGAGCATCAGATGCCGCTCGTCCACGAACCACGACATGCCCTCGCTCTCGCGCATGCGGTGGTCCCAGAGCACGTTGCCGGTGGCCACATCAACGGCGCGCAGAAAGGACGTTGTGCTGTCCCCCTTGTTGCAGTACTCGTAGTAGAGCCGGCCATCGACCACGCTCATGGCGGTGTCGATGATGAAGATGCTCTTGTCTCCAATGGCCTGGGATTTGCCGTAGTGCATGCGCGCCTTTCAAAGACCTGATTGTCGCCAGCAGAGCGCGGTGTGGACTGGGCGAAATGTCAAGTCGATGGCGTGGTGCGCGGCTGAACCAATGCAGCTGCGGCGGTGCAACGCCATCCGATCCAGACGAGCAGGTCCGCGATGCGCTGTGCTGGATGCAAGCTGCACCGAGCGTGCTGCAGATGCATGCCGAGTGGGCGGTCTGTTGCTGTCCGCCGGGCGTTGTTCCAAGAGCGGGGGCCTGCATTGCTCCCCCTGGCGGGCAGCAATGGCGGCACTCAGAACCGATAGGCCGCCGCCACACGCACCTCGCGCCCGAAGCCCAGCGCGCAGAATTGCGCGCCGCCACGGAAGGTGTTGCATTGCGTGCGGTACTGCCTGTCGGTGAGGTTGCTGAGGTTGACCGAGAAGCGCCACGGGCCGGTGGTGTAGGCGGCCATGGCGTCCCACAGCGTGTAGGCGTCGTTCATGGGGGTCTTCACGCCGTCCATGGGCAGCTCGCCAGGCGTGGCGCTGATGTGGCGCAGGCCCAGGCCCAGCTCCAGGGCGCCGCGCTGGTACTTGCCCCACAGCGATGCGGCATGGCGCGGCGTGGCGCCGGGGCGCGCGCCGATCTCGATGGCGTTGTTGCTGCGCGTGACCCTGGAGTCGAGGTAGGTATAGGCCGCAATGGCCGAGAAGCCGCCGCCGATCTCGCCCTGGGCCTGCAGCTCCAGCCCCCGGTTGCGCACTTCGCCGGTCTGCACGTCGAAGCGCGGGTTGAGTGTGGATGGCGTGCGCACATTGCGCTTGCGCAGGTCGAACACTGCGGCGCTGAGCGTGTAGCCGGTCGACGGCGGCGCGTAGCGCAGGCCGGCCTCGAACTGGCGCGCGGTCTCGGGCTCGTAGGGCCTGCCGTTGGCGTCGGTGGCCGTGACCGTGGTCAGCGGCGGCTGGAAGGAGTTGTTGAAGGACACATAGGGAGCCAGGCCGCTGGGTGCCAGGTAGATCAGGCCCAGCCGCCCGGTGACGGCGCTGTCGGTGCGGCGCACGGTGGTGATGGCGAAGGGCGCGGTGGCTGCGGCGCGCGCGTCGTAGTCGGTGTCTATGCGTGCGCTGTCGCGGCGCAGGCCGGCGCTGAGCACCCAGCGCTCGCCGAACTTGATCTGGTCCTGCACGTACAGGCCTGCCTGGTGCGTGCGGGCCAGCGCGCGGTCGCTGAGGTAGTTGTCATTCCAGTTCGGCGCGATGTGGATGGGGTTGACCAGGTCCAGCGGCGCCACGGCGCCGTTGAGCGAGTAGATGCGCCAGTCGAGCCTGGAGCGGTAGTAGTCGAAGCCCACGGCCCACTGGTGCGAGACGGCACCCGTCCGGTGGCGGCCTGCGATCTGCGTGTCCATGACCCAGGTCTGTTCGGCGTCGGGCCGCACCATGGCCAGGCGTGCCATGCCGCGCTGGTCGGCCGTCAGGCCCCGGTTGCGCATCTCGCGCCGGTCGTTGCGGCCGTCCAGGTAGCGCAGGTTGTTGCGCAGCGTGAGCTGGTCGTTCAGCCGGTGCTCCAGCAGCCAGCCCACGCTGGCGTTGCGCTTGTGGTGGCCAGATCCCGGTCCGCTGACGTTGATGTCCGTGGCCGACCAGCCCGCAGGCGTCTGGCGGTAGTAGGGGATGACGAAGCCGGTTTCGTCCTCCTGGTACTGCGCCAGCACGGTGAGGCTGGTGCGCTCGCCCAGCAGTGTGAAGGAGGGGGCGATGTAGCTGCGGTCGGCGCGCAGGCCGTTCCACTGCGTGCCCGATTCGCGCTTGAGCACGGTCAGCCGGGCCAGTGCCGTGCCCTGTTCATTGATGGCGCCACCGATGTCGGCCGTGAGCTGGCGCCGGTCGTGGCTGCCGAATTCCACGCCCACTTCGCGCTGCATGCCGGCGCGCGGGCGCTTGGTGACGGCATTGATCAGGCCGCCGGGCGCGGACTGGCCGTACAGCACCGAGGCCGGGCCGTGCACGACTTCCAGCCGCACCAGCCCATACGGCTCCAGGTTGGTCATGAAGCCGTTGTGGACCATGCGCATGCCGTCCCTGTACAGGCCCGTGCCCGTCAGATAGAAACCGCGCACGGCCACGTCGTCATCGGTGATGCCGTAGTCCATGGGACGCACGCCCGCGCTGTAGCGCACGGCTTCGGCCACGCTGGAGATGGCCTGGTCGCGGATCTGGGCCTCGCCGATGATGCTGACCTGCTGCGGCGTCTCCAGCAGCGGCACATCCATCTTCATGGCCGAGGCGCTGCGGCGCGGCCCGTAGCCGGGCACGGCGCCCCAGGCGCTTTCATGCTCGGCATCGGCCAGCACGTTCACGGTGGGCAGCGCATGCTCGGCCGCGGCCCCGGGCCGCGCACGGTGCACGGCCCAGCCGCCTTCGGCCGTGCGCGTGGCCTGCAGCTGGTGCGGGGCGAGCAGGGCGGCAAGCCCTTCGTGCACGCCGCGCGTACCGCTCAGCGCCGCCGACTGTCGGCCCTGGACCAGGGCTGGATCGAACGAGAGGGTGATGCCTGCCTGGCGCGCGAGGCTGTGCAGGCTGGTCTCCAGTTCACCGGCCGGCAGGTCGAACCGGATGGATCTGGCATCCGGGGCGGAGCCCGGGCTTTGGGCCAGGGCGGTCACGGGCAGGCCCAGCGTGATCAACAGGCCCAGCATCAAGGCCTGTGCAGCCACCGCCGTGGGGCGTGTGCACGAGGGTGGATGGGCGGCGCGGCGGGTGCTGGGCAGGCTGGGCATGGAGGCCGTCCTTGAGAAGCGGCAAAGGAAAAAGCGATGTCTTTGCTCCTATGCCGAACGGGCGGTGTGAAACCCGTAATGGCTGCCTGAAAAAATTCCGGCTCAGGCTTTGACCAGGCGCCTGGCGCTGCGGGCACCGCTGGCTGCACCTTGTCCGCGCTCCACACGCACAGGCAGCGTGCGGGCAATGGTGGCCAGCGCACGACCCGCCGGATCCGGCCCGTCCAGCTGGAATACGCCTGAAACACGCAGGGCAGCCACGTCGTCGGCGCATTCCATGGGCATGCCGCTCTGGCGTGACAGCTCGGTCACGAAGGCGTCCAGGCGCATGCGGCGGGCGACCAGTACGCCGTCGGTCCATGCGTCGGGCACCAGGCCTTCGTCGGGCAGGCGCACAGGGCGGTGCTGGCCGGCGTGCAGCACATGGGTTTCGCCGGAGGTGGCGACGATGGCGTCCAGGGTGCCTGGCGCAGTGCCGTCCAGTGCCCTGACATGGATGGCCACGCGGCCCTCGGTGACGTACAGGCGCGTGGCCGTGTCCGGGTGTTTTTCGTGGCGCACGCCGAAGCTGGTGCCCAGGGCCTCGAAGCGGGCCAGCGGCGTTTCCACCCAGAAGGAGCGTCGGCCCGCGAGGGAGCGCGGGTCGCTGCCGGTGTCGATGAAGATCTCGCCGCGTGCCAGGCGGACCACGCGGCGCAGCAAGGTGAAATCCACCTGCACCAGCGTGTCCGGTGCCAGGTGCAGGCGGCTGCCGTCGGCCAGCAGCGTGCTGCGGCGCTCACCGATGGCCGTGTCCAGCGCGATCTGCTCGCGCGGTGCAGCCCAGCGCCATGCCATGGATCCCAGCAGCAGGGCCGCGGGGCCCAGGAACAGCAGCCGCTGCAGGCTTGCGCGCCGGCCTCGCGCCGGCCCTGGGCCGGCGGACCGCAGCACGCCGTGGGCCAGGCCCGCCTGGCCGGCGGGCAGGGCGAACTGGGCCTCCACAGCCTGGACCTGTTGCCAGGCCTGTTCGTGCGCGGCGTGGCTGCTGCGCCATGCCTGGCAGGCGGCGCGGTCGGCATCGGTGGCCGTGCCGGAGGCCAGCCGCACGGCCCAGGCAATGGCCTGTTCCAGCGCCTGGGGGGCCTGGTCTGTGCTCACGCCGTCAGTTCCCTGCGCAGGGCAAGGCAGTGGCGTATGGCGGTGGCCATGTATTTCTCGACGGAGCTCAGGCACACGCCCAGCTGCAGGGCGATTTCCGGGTAGCTCAGGCCTTCCAGGCGGGAGAGCAGAAAGGCGCTGCGGGCCTTGGGCGGCAGGCCGGCCAGCAGGTTGTCCATGCGCACCAGGGATTCGATCAGCAGATGGCGCTCCTCGGCCGAGGGCGCCAGCGGCTCGGGCAGGCTGGCGATGGCGTCCAGGCAGGCGCGCTCCAGCGCGGCGCGGCGTGTGTGGTCCACGACCAGGCCGTGGGCGATGGTGGTGAGCCAGGCGCGCGGCTCGCGCACGCCATGCAGGGACTGGGGCTTGCCCAGCACGCGAATGAAGGTGTCCTGGGCCAGGTCGGCCGCATCGCAGGGATTGCCCAGCCTGCGCCTGAGCCAGCCCACCAGCCAGCCGTGGTGGTCGCTGTAGAGCAGGGCGATATCGGGGTGCGAAGGCGCGGCGGCCATGGAGCGGGTTCCTGGGAAAGCGGATTTGATAATGATTCGCATTCTATTTGAGCAATGGCTGCAGCCTGGCCGCAACTGGCCTGCTGCGCATGGCGTTGCATGCATCCAACGCGATCCGGCCATGCGACGGCGCCTACCTTCGGATTTGAGCTAGGACAAGACCGGCCTTGCCTGCCCCTGCTGCAATACAGCTACGGGATTTGCCCCGGGCTACTCCAAGACTCTCCATCATGAAAAGAACTCTGCTCGCCGTTGCTGCCGTTTGCGCCCTGTCGTCGGGTGCCGCCTTTGCGCAGCAGGCCGAAGGCCCCTGGATGGTGCGCGTGCGCGCCGTCCACCTGGACAGCGTCAACAAGGACAGCACGGGCCTGGGCCTGTCGATCAATGACAAGTGGATGCCCGAGCTGGACGTGTCCTACTTCTTCACGCCCAACATCGCGGCCGAGCTGGTGCTGACCTACCCGCAAAAGCATGACCTGCGTGCCAACGGCCTGGGTCAGATCGGCAGCCTCAAGCACCTGCCGCCCACGCTGCTGGCGCAATACCACTTCACCAATTTCGGCGCGTTCAAGCCCTACGTGGGCGCCGGTGTCAACTTCACGCGCTTTTCCAGCGTGAACTTCGATCCCGCCGTGCAGGCCGCGCTGAACCCCTCCATCAAGAAGAACAGTTTCGGCGGCGCGCTGCAGATCGGCTTCGACTATGCGCTGGACAAGAACTGGTCGCTGAATTTCGACGTGAAGAAGGTCTTCATCGAGACGGACGTGCGCGCTGGCGGCACCAAGGTGGGCACCTTCAAGGTGAACCCCGTGCTGGTTGGCGTGGGACTGGGCTATCGCTTCTGATCTTCGGATCATGAGCGAGGCACGCGCTGCTTCATCCGGCAGCGCGTAGTGAGGCAAGGATGGGTACTTGGTCCGGTATGCCGTTCGCGGCATACCGGATTTTTTTCGTCCGGCATGCTGCAGCGCACCAGATCTGCAGGTCATGAAAAAGACACGCTCGCTGGAAACTGTCCTACCCGCGTGCCCGGGGCGGGCGCCTAGGCTGGTGCCTCGGCCTGTCGGCGCGCGCCTTGCGAGGCGGGACGCCAGTTTGCAGGCTTCATTCTGGCTGCCCGCCCCCTTGGCGACCGCTCCCCGCTGCAAGGCGGGGGCGCGGCATTCACCATGCTGAGGCGGTCGGCGCACAACGCGAGGCCCCCACCATGCTGTATGCCCACGATCATTCCGTGTCTTCCCCTCCATTGGCCTCGCGCGCCCAGCGCGTGCCCCTGCCCCTGCCTTCGGCTCCGCGCCCACCGGCCGAAGGTGGCAGGAGAGAGGCTGCGCCGGAGCTGGCAGACAGCGCCCTGCGAGCAACCCTGGCCGAATTGCAGTACGGGCTGATGCAGCCGCAGGCCCGGGTCTCGCCCAAGTTTCTCTATGACTCACGCGGCTGCGACCTGTTCGAGCAGATCACGCGGCTGCCCGAGTACTACCCCACGCGCACCGAGGCTGCCATCCTGGCCGACTCCGGTCCGGCCATGGCCGAGGCCCTGCGCGGCAGCGAGGTGCTGATCGAGCTGGGCGCCGGCAATTGCGAAAAGGTGCGCGGCCTGTGCCGCAGCCTGCGTCCACGGCACTTCGTGGGCGTGGACATTGCGGGCGCCTTCCTGCGCCAGTCCGTGCGGCGCCTGGCCGAGGAGTTTCCGCAGCTGCAGGCCCATGCCGTCACGGCCGACATCACCGAGCCGCTGGCCCTGCCGCCCTACATCCCGCAGGCCGGCCGGCTGCTGTTCTACCCGGGCTCGTCCATAGGCAACTTCGACCCTGAACAGGCCCAGCGCATGCTGGGCCAGATGCGGGCCCTGCTCAGCGACGACGGTGGGCTGCTGATCGGCATAGACCTGCCCAAACCCATACAGTGGCTGGAGCCTGCCTATGACGATGCCCAGGGCGTGACGGCGCGCTTCAACCTCAACCTGCTCAGCCATGTGAACCACCTGCTGGGCAGCGACTTCAACGAGGGCGACTGGGAACATGTGGCCTTCTTCAACACCGAGCACTCGCGCATCGAGATGCACCTGCGCGCGCGGCGCCCGCTGATCGTGGGCTGGCCCCAGGGGCTGCGGCACTTCGCGGCCGGCGAGACCATACACACCGAGAACAGCTACAAATACCCGCTGCCCGACTTCCTGGACATGCTGGCCTGTGCGGGCTTCGGTGCCTGCCAGGTCTGGACCGATGAGCGCCAGTGGTTTGCCGTGATCCATGCCAATGCGTGAAATGCCCGCCGTCTTCCGCTGGGTGCAGCGCTACGAGGCCGTGCGCCAGACCACCGTGCTGCTGGCCGCCCCCTTGTCCGCCGAGGATGCCTGCGTACAGTCCATGCCCGATGCCAGCCCTGCCAAATGGCATCTGGCGCATACCACCTGGTTCTTCGAGACCTTTGTCCTGGCCGAGCACGCGCCCGGCGTGCCGCCCTTCGATCCCGACTTCCGCGTGCTGTTCAACTCCTACTACCAGCAGGTGGGTGCGCGGCATCCGCGTGCCCAGCGCGGGCTGCTGACCCGGCCCTCGCTGGCACGGGTGCTGGCCTATCGCGAGGCGGTGGACCAGCGCATGCTGCAGATGTTCGAGGACTGGGGCACGCAGCCGCCTGCGCGGCTGGCCGCGCTGCTGGAGCTGGGCCTGCAGCATGAGCAGCAGCACCAGGAACTGCTGCTGACCGACATCAAGCACCTGCTGTCGTGCCACCCGCTGTGGCCTGCCTATCGAGAGCAGGAAGAGGGCATGCCTGCGCCTGGGCCGGCAGATGGAACGCCTGCCCCGCTGCAGTGGCAGACCGTGCCGCGTGGCATGCATGCCGTGGGCCATGGCGGCGAGGGCTTTGCGTTCGACAACGAGCGCCCGCGCCACGAGGTGTTTGTGCAAGGCTGCGAGATCGCGCAGCGGCCCGTGAGCAATGCCGAGTTCCTGCGCTTCGTCGAGGACGGCGGCTATGCCCAGCCGCAGTGGTGGCTGGCCGAAGGCTGGGACTGGCGCTGCGCGCAGCAACTGGAGCATCCCTGGTACTGGCGGCGCAATGCAGGCGGCGCGTTGGATGGCGCATCGGACGGCACGTGGCAGGAGTTCAGCCTGCATGGCGCGCTGGCGCTGGACGGGCGCCGCCCCGTCTGCCACATCTCGTATTTCGAGGCCGACGCCTATGCGCGCTGGGCCGGCGCGCGCTTGCCTACCGAGGCGGAATGGGAGGCGGCCTTTGCCGCGCCCATGGCGCAGCGCCCCGAGCACGACGAGCCGCCCGGCCCCGTGCACCCGCGCGCCATGCAGCCCGGCAGCCTTGCGCTGGGCGAGGTCTGGGAATGGACCCAGTCCGCCTACGGCGCCTACCCGGGCTTCCAGATCGCGGAGGGCGCCGTGGGTGAATACAACGGCAAGTTCATGGTCAACCAGTATGTGCTGCGGGGCGGCTCCTGCCTCACGCCGCCAGGCCATGCGCGCGCCAGCTACCGCAATTTCTTTCCCACGCAGGCGCGCTGGCAGATGACCGGCCTGCGGCTGGCGCGGGATCCGGCTTGAGCCTGCCCCTGCCGCATCCCCATGCATTGCGCCGCCCGCCGGTGCATGCAGTAGCATCGTCGGCCTCAATGATCCGAGGGAGTTCCATGTTGTTGCGTTCGCTTGTTCTTGCCATGCCGCTGTCCCTGGTCCTTGCCGGCTGCGCCACTGCGCCGCCCCAGGCTCCGGCGCCCAGCCAGCCACAGGAGCAGCCCCGGCCCCAGGTGCCTGCCCAGGCCCCGGCCGACACGCCGCGCGCCGAGCCCGAGGTGGCCAATCTCACGCCCCTGCCCAGCCTGCTGCTGATCGGCGAAGACGCAGCCGGCCGCTACTACTCCATGGTGGCCAAGGCCACCTTCACCATCGAGTCCGATGGCCGCCTGACCCTGGCCGACCAGGGCGGCGGCCAGGGCGGCGAGCCCGTGGCCCCGCATGCCGACATGCAGGACCAGAGCATGTCCACCGAATGCAAGCCCTATGGCGCCGTGGCCAACCAGCGCACCACCTGGTTCCCGTATACGGGCGTGTTCGTGCGCGGCGGCACGCTGGTCGGCGCACAGGCGGATGGCGCCGATGCGGCCATCAAGACGCTGACCGAGCATGAAGGCGCCCAGATGCTGTACACGGGCAAGGATGCCGACCCCACCGAGTACTACTACGCGCCCTGTGTGGGCGCGCAGCGCGTGGCCACCGGCTGGCGGCTGGACCGCTATCTGCCCGATGGCGGACAGCTGCGCGTGCGTGCCGATGCGCGTAACGGCAATGGAAACGGCAAGGGCCAGACGCTGGCGCTGAAGCTGCCCAAGCCCTTTGCGCCCTTCGTGCTGGTGCGCTACCAGTCGGGAGCGATGATTCCCGTGCCCATGCGTGCCGTGCTGGCCACGGTGGACTTGCCCGAGCGCCGCGTGGTGCTGCAGTTCCAGGGCACCTACGCCGTGGAGCCGGCCATCCGCAAGATGGAGCTGCGCCTGATCGTGCCCGGCAGCCGCCCCTCCGAAGGAGAGACCGCCGCGCGCCACGCCGAACGAACCCAGGCCCAGCTGCGTGACCTGGCCCGCTGCGCCCCGCCGCGCGGCCATGCCATCGAGCCCTGCGCCAATCCGCAGCGCACGCCGGACCCGCTGATCTTCTATTCCTCGCAGGAACTGCGCGAGCGCTCGCGCAGGCCCTGAGGGCGTCTCAGACCTTGTCCAGCGCCTGCTCCAGGTCGGCCAGCAGGTCGCTGATGTGCTCAATGCCCACGGACAGGCGCACCATGCCTTCGGTGACGCCGGCCTTGGCCAGTTCCTCGGCGTCGAGCTGGCGGTGCGTGGTCGATGCCGGGTGCGTGGCCAGGGACTTGGCGTCGCCGATGTTGACCAGGCGCGTGAACAGCTGCAGCGCATCCAGGAAGCGCGCACCGGCGGCGCGGGTGTCGCTGTCGCCGTTGCCGTTCCTGAGGCTGAACGACAGGATGCCCGAGGCGCGGCCGCCCAGCTGCTTCTTCACCAGGGCGTGGTCGGGATGGTCCTGCAGGCCGGCGTAGCGCACCCATTCGATCTTGGGATGCCTTTGCAGCGTCTCGGCGATCTTCTGGGTGTTCTCGCAGATGCGGTCCATGCGCAGGGCCAGCGTCTCTATGCCCTGCAGGATCAGGAAGGCGTTGTGCGGCGACAGTGCGGCGCCGGTATTGCGCAGCGGCACCACGCGCACGCGGCCGATGTAGGCGGCCTCGCCCAGGGCCTCGGTGTAGACCACGCCGTGGTAGCTGACATCGGGCTCGTTCAGGCGCTTGAAGCGGGCCTTGTGCTCGGCCCAGGGGAACTTGCCGCTGTCCACGACGGCGCCGCCCACGCTGTTGCCGTGGCCGCCCAGGTACTTGGTCAGCGAGTGCACCACGATGTCGGCGCCATGCTCGATGGGGCGCAGCAGGTAGGGGCTGGGCACGGTGTTGTCCACGATCAGCGGCACGCCATGGGCGTGGGCCACGTCGGCCAGGGCGCGGATGTCGGTGACATTGCCCAGCGGGTTGCCGATGGACTCGATGAAGATGGCCTTGGTCTTCTCGTCGATGTGCTGGGCGAAGCTGGCCGGGTCGCGCGGATCGGCAAAGCGCACCGTGATGCCCTGCTGCGGGAAGGTGTGGGCGAACAGGTTGTAGGTGCCGCCGTAGAGCGTGCTGGCCGAGACGATGTTGTCGCCTGCCTCCGCGATGGCCTGGATGGCATAGGTGATGGCGGCCATGCCCGAGGCCACGGCCACGGCGGCAATGCCGCCTTCCAGCGCCGCGACGCGCTTTTCCAGCACGTCGGTGGTGGGGTTCATGATGCGCGTGTAGATGTTGCCGGCCACCTTGAGGTCGAACAGGTCGGCGCCATGCTGGGCACTGTCGAAGGCATAGGCCACGGTCTGGTAGATGGGCACGGCGGCCGACTTGGTGGTGGGGTCGGGCGAGTAGCCGGCGTGGACGGCCAGGGTTTCGATGCGCATGGAAGATTGCCTTTCTGGTGACGGCTTACGCAAGAAGGGCAGGGCGGGCCATTTGCCATGGGCAGCGGCGCGTTCCCGCATCCTGTTTGCGTAAGTCCTGAGGTTTTACAAGCGGAGGACGGTTGGCATTGTGGCGTGCCGGCCTCCGGTGCCCAACGATGCGTTGGTTACGAACATATACGCCGCAGACCGGTTGCTCCTCTGCCGTGCGCAGATATGTCCGGCCTGGCTTTGCCAGGATCGTGAGTGAATGTGTATTTTTGTTAACAACGTGTTGTAACGTGACCTGATCGCTAGACTCCATTCGGGAGTTGATGGTGACGTTGACAGCAAGACATTTTCTGGCGCTGGCGGTGCCCTTGTGCACCTCGCTGCTGGCCGGCTGTTTCTATGTCTGCTGGCGGCATCTGCGTGCCCGGCGCGAGTTGCGCAGCATGTCCCTCGCCTTCACCGGATTCAGCCTGGCGCTGCTGCTGCAGGTCCTGGAGCGGCCTGCGGCCGTGCCCGTCAATGCGCTGGCCACGGCCGCGCTGCAGCTGTGTGCGGCCTGGTTCATCACCGAGGCCATGGCCATGCGCCAGGGCGTGCGACCGGATGCGCCGCTGGCGGCTGTCTTTGGCAGCGCAGTGCTGGCGGTGCTGGGCTACTACGCCTGGGTCGTTCCCGATGCGCAGGCGCGCCAGCATGTGCTCAATTTCGGCCTGGGACTGCAACTGGCCCTGCCGTTGTGGCGTTTGCCGCGCAGGCATCCCGGTACGGACTGGGACCGGCTGCTGCTGGGGGTGTTCGTGGTCTTTGCGCTGAGCTTTTTCGTTCGTGCGCTGTGGCTGACACCGCCTGGCGCCTCGCCACCGGCCGACGCGGCCAGTGAATGGCTGGGCATTTCTTCCGCGTGCCTGGCGAAGCAGCTGAGCCTGCTGGTGTTCGGCCTGCTGTTCGCCATTGTGTTCCTGGCGGCGGCGGTGCGCGACACCGTGCAGGAGCTGCGTGAGGAGCGCGACCGCGATCCGCTGACAGGGCTGCTGAACCGGCGCGCCTTCAAGGAGGAGGTGCAGCGCCGGCGGGCCGAGCACCCTCAGCTTTCAGCCGCCGTGCTGGTCTGTGATCTGGACCATTTCAAGCGGGTCAACGACGGCTGGGGCCACGCTGCCGGTGACGAAGTGCTGCAGCGCTTTGCGCGACTGCTGCTGCGCAGCACGCGCCAGCAGGACCTGGTGGCCCGCTTTGGCGGGGAGGAGTTCGTGGCCTTGCTGCCGCGTGCGGACCCTCTGGCCGTGCAGTCGATCACCCGGCGCATACAGACCCAGCTGCGCCTGATGGGCTTCAGCGGGCTGCCCGACGAGGTGCGCATCACCGCCAGCTTCGGCGTGGCCTGGATGGCGTCGGGCCAGACGCTGGAGCAGGCGCTCGCGCGTGCCGACGCCATGCTCTACGAGGCCAAGCGCGCAGGCCGGGACCGGGTGCGGCTGGTGAAGGAAGAGGAAACGCTCTAGGACTTGGCCGGCGCGACCGCAGCCTGCAGCAGGCGAGCGGTGCGGGGCGGACGCGTTGTCTGCGGCGTCTGCGGGGCGCTGGACTCGCGCGGCCCGCGCGGTTCAAGCGCAGGCCTGGAAGGCCGCTGGGCCGCTGCCGGCTGGCGCAGCTCCCAGCCCGGCAGCGCGGCATGCACCATGGCGGCGCCGTGGGCGTCGTTGGCCGCATAGTGGCGCTGGGCCAGGCTCAGTTGCGGTGCAGCCCAGTTGGAGGTGGAGATCTTCTTGGACTTTTGGAAGTTCTGCCCCAGCACCAGGGCCACGGCCGCGCGCACGCCTACCGAGCTGGCGTAGCCATGGCGCTTGAACACGCGGTCCAGGTCGATCACGTTGTTCAGCGCCACGCCCAGGCGCGCGGGCAGCGCGCTGCGGTCATGGTCCAGCCCGAAGCCGGCCTTGCAGATGGCCTCGCTGGCCAGCACGTCGGCCGCAAGCGCGCGTGCCTGCGCATGGTGCAGCTGCAGCAGCCAGGCCTGGTCGCAGGTGGACAGTTGCACCACATGGGGGCCGGTGTCGGTCTGGCTGGCGTGGAAAAGAGGCTTGCTCTCGGTATCGAAGCCGAGCACGGGCGCGGCCATCAGCGCGGCGCGGGCGGCCGCGAATTCGGCGTCGGTGGCGGGCACGTGGATGCAGCGTTCCGGCAGGGCGGAAAAAGGCGGCAGCAGGCGGCTGTCTTCCTTGCTGGGGGCGTGCAGGCGGGGCATGGGAAAGGGGGGGGGAGGCCGAGGCGAGCCGTCAAGTATGCCTGCTCCTGCATGTCCCTTCGGCCCCGGGTTTTTATCCCCGATGCATGTGGACGGAGTTGTGGAAAACTCCGGGTGTAACTTGCCGAATCCGCGCCCTGCAAGGCTTTCCACGGAATGCCTAAAAAATCAGCGCAGTGGCGAAAGGGCGTCGATTAAGGGTAATTACGGATGGCCGCGGCGGACCCGTGGGCAGGGTCCGGTGGTTGTTTCAAGAGGTGTCTAAAGGCCTTGGTCGCTGAACACCGGGGCCCGTTTTTCCAGGCCTGCGCGCACGGCTTCGGCCTGGTTGGCACTGCCCAGCAGGGCCTGCTGCTCGCGCGCCTCGGCCAGCAGGATGTCCTGGGGCGATGCCGTTTCGCTGAGCTGCATCAGGCGCTTGGACGCACGCATGGCGTGCGGGCTGCTGGCCGCGATCTGGCGGGCCAGGTGGCGCGCTTCCTCCAGCGGCGCGGAACTCACGCGCGTGGCCAGGCCCAGGGCCACGGCCTCGGGGCCGGGCACGATGCGGCCCGTGTAGACCAGCTCGCGCAGCACGTCGCCGCGCACCAGCGGCGCGGCCAGCGCGCAGCCGGCCATGTCGGGCACCAGTCCCCACTTGATTTCCATGATGGACAGCCGCGCATCCTCGGCCACCAGGCGGATGTCCGCGCCCAGCGCCAGCTGCAGGCCGCCGCCGTAGGCCACGCCGTGCACGGCGGCGATCACGGGCACGGGCAGTTCGCGCCAGCCCCAGCAGATCTGCTGGAAGCGGTTGGCAATGCCGTGCGTGCGCGCGGCCAGGTCCGTCATGTCCGCCGTCTGCTGGCCGTCGGCAATGCCGGCCATGCTGCCCATGTCCAGGCCCGCGCAGAAGGCGCGCCCCTCGCCATGCAGCACCACGGCGCGCAACCCGGGCGTGTCCCGCAGCCGCGCCAATGCGTCGATCAGTGCGTCGAACATGGCGGGGTCCAGCGCATTCATCTTGTCGGGCCGGGCCAGGGTCACCTCGGCCACGCCGTGGTCCACCGATATGCGCACGCGTTCTTGGCTCATGGCTTGTCTCCTTGTGTCTATGCGGTTCTTTGCTGGCGGTCGGCCGCGTTGCGCGATTCGATGGCGCTGCGCGCATTCGCCCAGTCCTGGTCGCTCCAGCTGGCCAGCCCGGCGAAGTTGCCGCCCGTCGCCTGGTATTGTCCGCCGTCTATGGCGATGGTCTGTCCCGTCAGGTACTCGGCCTGGCGGCTCATGAGGAAGACGGCCAGGTTGGCCAGCTCGGGCATGCGGCCGTTGCGGCCCATGGGGTTGTCGGCGCGCACATGCTCGCCGCCCTGCGGGTTCAGCCGCGCGCTCATGCCTTCGGTGGGAAACAGGCCCGGCGCGATGGCGTTGAAGCGTATGCCCCGGTTGCCCCATTCCACGGCCAGCGACTGCGTCATGGCATGCACGCCCGACTTGGCCATGGCCGAGGGCACGGTGAAGGCCGAGCCGTTCCAGACCCAGGTGGTGAGGATGGACAGCACGCTGGCCTTGCGGCCCTCGGCCAGCCAGCGGCGGCCGCACTCCAGCGTGAGGTTGAAGCTGCCGCGCATGACGATGTTGGCCACGGCGTCGAAGGCGCGCATGGACAGGTCCTCGGTGCGGCTCACGAAGTTGCCGGCCGCGTTGTTGACCAGGCCCGTGAGCGCGCCGCCGTCGGCCCAGATGGCCTCGATCATCTGCTCCACGGCCTCGGGCTGGCGCACGTCGCAGGCATGGCCCGTGGCCCGGCCGCCGTGCTGCTGCACCAGCTCCTGCGCTGTCTGCTCGACCACGGCGCCGCGCCGGCCGCACAGGTGGATGTCGGCGCCCAGCATGAGAAACGCCTCGGCCATGACACGGCCCAGGCCGGTGCCGCCGCCGGTGACGAGGATGCGTTCGCCCTGGAGCAGGCCGGGCTTGTAGATGAGGTCGTCGAGGGTCATGGCTGCTGTCTCCTGTGCTGCCGGGGAAGGAATAGGGGGACTGCGGCAGCGCTTGGCGCCGCCAGGGGATCGGAGCGTCAGAGCGCGCGCGAGATCACTTCCTTCATGATTTCGCTGGTGCCGCCGTAGATGCGCTGCACGCGCGCATCGGCGTACATGCGCGTGACCATGTATTCGTTCATGTAGCCGTAGCCACCATGCAGCTGCACGAGTTCGTCGAGCACGCGGCCCTGCGCTTCCGAGCCCCAGAGCTTGGCCATGGAGGCCGTGGCCGTGTCCAGCGTGCCGGCCACCAGCTGCTCCACGCAGCGGTCGATGAAGGCGCGGCCCACGGTCAGCGTGGTGGCCACCTCGGCGAGCTTGAACCGGGTGTTCTGCATGTCGGCAATGGCCTGGCCGAAGGCGCGGCGCTCGCGCACATAGGCCAGCGTGGCCTCATAGGCGCCTTCCATGCAGGCCAGGGCGGCCAGGCCGATGATCAGGCGTTCGTAGGGCAGGTCGCCCATGAGCTGGTAGAAGCCCTGGCCTTCGCGCCCGCCCAGCAGCGCGTCCTGCGGCACGGTCACGTCGTCGAAGAACAGCTCCGAGGTGTCCTGGGCCTTCATGCCCATCTTGTCGAGCACGCGGCCCACGCGAAAGCCCGCGCAGTCCCGGGTCTCCACGATGAGGATGGAGGTGCCGCGCGCGCCCTGGGCCGGGTCGGTCTTGCAGACCACGAGGATCAGGCCGGCCAGCAGGCCGTTGGTGATGAAGGTCTTGCTGCCGTTGATGCGGTAGCGGCCGTCCCTGAGTTCTGCGCGCGTGCGCACGCCCTGCAGGTCCGAGCCCGCGCCGGGCTCGGTCATGGCGATGGCGCCCACCAGTTCGCCGCGCGCCATGGCGGGCAGGTACTTGCGCTTTTGCGCCTCGGTGCCATGGTTGAGCAGGTAGTGGGCCACGATGGAATGCACGGAGTTGCTCATGCCCGAGAGGGCGCGGCGCGCCATCTCCTCGTGGATCACGGCCTCGTGGCGGAAGTCGCCGCCGCCGCCGCCGTAGTCCTCGGGGATGTCGGTGCACAGCAGGCCCAGCTCGCCGGCGCGGCGCCAGATGGCATGGCCCACGTTGCCGCGCTGGCGTGCGGCCTCGTCCTGCGGCTGCATTTCGGTTTCCAGAAAGCGCACGGCGGTGGCGCGCAGGCTTTCCAGTTCGGGGGTGCTCCAGGAGCGTGTCAGTTGCAGTGGCATGGCTTGGACCGGTGGATTGAGGGGTTCAGTTGATGCGGCGTTCGCGGCCCTGCCAGTAGGGCTCGCGCAGCTGGAATTTCTGCAGCTTGCCGGCGGCCGACAGCGGCAGCTCGCTGCGGAACTCCACCGAGCGCGGGCACTTGTAGCCCGCGATGCGTTCGCGGCAGTGGGCGATGACCTCGGCCTCGGTCAGCGGCTGGCCCTCGCGCGCGACGATCACGGCGTGCACGCGCTCGCCCCAGCGTTCGTCGGGCACGCCGATGACGGCGCACATGGCGACCTGGGGCAGCTGGGCGATGGCGTTCTCGACCTCGGCCGAATACACGTTCTCGCCGCCGCTGACGATCATGTCCTTGAGCCGGTCCACGACGAAGAGGTAGCCGTCGGCATCCAGCCGGCCCATGTCGCCCGTGTGCATCCAGCCGTCCTTGAGCGCGGCGGCTGTCTCGGCAGGTTTGTTCCAGTAGCCCTGCATGACCATGGGGCCGCGCGCCGTGATCTCGCCCACCTCGCCGGGCGGCAGCTCGCGGCCCTCGCCATCGACGATGCGCACCTCGGCAATGGTCACGGGCCGGCCGGCCGCGCGCAGCAGGCGCTCGCGCTGCGGGCCGGGACGGTGCTCGGCCGGGCCCATGGACACGATGGTGGGCGACAGCTCGGTCATGCCGTAGGCCTGGGCGAAGTCGGCGCCGGGCAATGCCTGCATGGCGCGCTCCAGCAGGCTGGCGTCGATGGGCGCCGCGCCATAGAGCATGAGGCGCAGGCTGGACAGGTCGAATTCGGCCATGCGCGGATGCTCGATCAGCCGGCGGATCATGGTGGGCACCAGGAACAGCTCGTTCACGCCGTGCTGCTGGATGCCGGCGAGGATGGCCAGCTCGTCGAAGGCCGGCACGATGACCTGGGGCACCAGGCGCTGGGCCATGAGCAGGGCCAGGCCGCAGCCGGCCACATGGAACATGGGCGTGACCACCATGCCCACCTTCACATGCTGGCGCGGCACGTTGCTGGCATTGGACAGGGCGTTGATGAACAGGTTGTCGTGGCTGAGCATCACCCCCTTGGGCCGGCCCGTGGTGCCGCCTGTGTACATGACGGCGGCCAGGTCGGTGCCGCTGCGCAGCGCGTCGGCGCAGGGCGTGGCGGCGGCCAGCAATTGTTCGTAGTGCAGCGCGCCTTCGGGCGCGGCGCCCGTGCCGCAGAACACCACGGTGCACAGGCTGGAGGACAGCTCGCGCAGCCGGGGCACCAGGGGCGCGAAGGCATCGTCCACGAAGAGCACGCGCGTGTCGCAATCGTCCAGCGAGTAGGCCACCTCGTGCGCGCTCCAGCGGATGTTGACGGGGTTGACCGCGGCGCCTGCCCACCAGCAGCCATAGAAGTATTCAAGGTAGCGGATGGAGTTCAGGCCCATCATGCCGACGCGGTCGCCGGGCGCCACGTCCAGCGCCCGCAGCAGGCCGGCACAGCGCTCGATGCGCTGCGCAAGCTGCAACCAGCTGGCCTGCTCTGCGCCGCAGATGGCTGCCGTGGCGCCGGCCCTTTCGCGGCGGCCCTTGTGGATGGCCTGGGTGAGATACATGGGCATGGGGTTTCCTCAGGAGCGGGCATTCCAGGCGGCCAGCGTGTCTTGCAGGCTGGCGGCGCGCGGGGGGCGGGGCTGCTCGGGCACGCTGCGCGAAAAGCGCGGCGCCGGCGCGGGCTGGAGCACGCCACCGGCCTCGGTGAACGTGGCGCGCGCGCGGTTGTGGGCGTGCTGGGGCGCCTCGTCCCAGTCGAGCACGGGCGCGAAGCAGGCATCGCTGCCTTCCAGCAGCTCGCACCACTGCTGGCGCGTGCGCGTGCGGAACACGTCGGCCAGGCGCAGCTTGAGCAGGGGCCAGCGCGCGGCGTCCAGCTGCGCGTCGAACAGCGGGTCCTGTATGCCGCAGCGCTGGCGCAGCTCGGCGTAGAACTGCGGCTCTATCGCGCCTATGGCGATGTATTTGCCGTCGGCGCAGGCATAGGTGTCATAGAAGTGCGCGCCGCCGTCCAGCAGGTTCTCTCCGCGCTGGTTGCTCCACTGGCCCTTGGCCTTGAAGCCGTACATGAAGGCCGACAGCAGGGCCGTGCCATCGGTCATGGCCGCATCGATGACCTGGCCCCGGCCGCTGCGCCCGGCCTCGTGCAGGGCGGCCAGCAGGCCCACGGCCAGCAGCATGCCGCCGCCGCCGAAGTCGCCCACGTAGTTGAGCGGCGGCACGGGCGCCTCGCCCGCGCGGCCGATGGCGTGCAGGGCGCCGGAGATGGCGATGTAGTTGATGTCATGCCCCGCCGCATGCGCCAGCGGCCCGTGCTGGCCCCAGCCCGTCATGCGGCCGTAGACCAGGCGCGGGTTGCGCGCCAGGCAGGGCTCGGGCCCCAGGCCCAGGCGCTCCATCACGCCGGGCCGAAAGCCCTCGAGCAGCAGGTCGGCGCGTGCGATCAGCGCCAGGGCCGAGGCCTGGCCTTCCTCGCCGCGCAGGTCGATCTCGACCTGGCTGCGGCTGCGCGTGGTGATGTCCTGCGCATCGACCGGCGTGCCGGGCCGCGCGATGCGCAGCACCTCGGCACCCATGTCGGCCAGCAGCATGGCGCAGAACGGCCCCGGGCCCAGGCCCGCGAACTCGACCACGCGCACGCCTTCAAGCGGTCCTGGCATGGAGGTCTCCTTTGTTCTCTTTTCTTCAATGAACCATAGAGCAGAGCGCTATGGAACTGGCGTTGTCCAAGCGAGAGACACCGAGGAAGGGCCGCCCCGCACCGAAGGTGTCGTCCCCCATTGGGGGAAGCCGCTCAGCGGCTCAGGGGGTAATTCCTGTACTCCTCGCGCAGCTTGGTCTTTAGCAGTTTTCCCGTGGCCGTGTGCGGCAGCTCGGCCACCTGCAGGACATCGTCGGGCAGCCACCATTTGGCGATGCGCGTGGACAGGAAGTCGAGCATGGACTCGCGGCTGACGCTGTGGCCTGCGCGCGGCACCACCAGCAGCAGCGGCCGCTCCTGCCACTTGGGATGGGCCACGCCGATGATGGCGGCCTCGGCCACGCCGGGATGGCCCATGGCGGCGTTCTCCACGTCGATGGAGGAAATCCACTCGCCGCCCGACTTGATCACGTCCTTGGCGCGGTCCACCAACTGCAGGAAGCCGTCGGCATCGATGGTGGCCACGTCGCCCGTGGTGAAGAAGCCTTCCTCATCGACGGGCGAGCCGCCTTCGCCCTTGAAGTAGCCGCTGGCGATCCAGGGGCCGCGCACGCGCAGGTGTCCCCGGGCCTGGCCGTCCCAGGGCTGGGGCCGGCCGTCGTCGTCCACGATCTTGAGGTCCACGCCCCAGACGCCGCGCCCCTGCTTGAGCTTGACCTTGACCAGTTCCTCGCCCGACAGCGCGTCGTGCCGGGGCAGCAGCTTGCTGACCACGCCGATGGGGCTGGTCTCGGTCATGCCCCAGCCCTGCACGACCTGGGCGCCGAACTGGTTCTCGAAGCGCTCCAGCATGGCGCGCGGCACGGCCGCGCCGCCGATGCCTATGCTCTTGACGCCCAGCGCGCGCGGGTCGATGTCAGGATGCGCATCCAGGTACTGGAACAGCATCAGCCACACGGTGGGCACGCCCTGGGAGAAGGTGACCTTCTCGTCGCGCATGAGCTCGTAGACGCTCTGGCCGTCCAGGTGGGGGCCGGGCAGCACCAGCCGTGCGCCGGCCATGGCCGCCGCATAGGGCGTGCCCCAGGCGTTGGCATGGAACATGGGCACGATGAGCATCACGGTCTCGCGCGCGTTCAGGCCGAAGGTGTCGGGCGCCAGCTCCATCAGCGTGTGCAGCACGGTGGAGCGGTGCGAGTACAGCACGCCCTTGGGGTGGCCCGTGGTGCCCGAGGTGTAGCACAGCGACGAGGCCGTGCGCTCGTCGAACTCGGGCCACTCGAAGTCCTCGCTCTGGTTGCCCACCAGCTCGTCCCAGCAGTGCAGGCCGGGAAGGTCCAGCGCGGGCATGTGCTCGCGCGAACTCATGCAGACATACGTGGTGACGGTCTTCAGATGCGGTGCGAGCTTTTCCACCAGCGGCGCGAAGGTCACGTCGAAGAACAGCACCCGGTCCTCGGCATGGTTGGCGATGTATTCGATCTGCTCGGGAAACAGGCGCGGGTTGATGGTGTGCAGCACCGCGCCGCTGCCCGAGACGCCGAAGTACAGCGCCAGGTGGCGCCAGCTGTTCCAGGCCAGCGTGCCCACGCGTTCGCCAGGCTGCACGCCCAGCGACTGCAGGGCGTTGGCCACCTGGCAGGAGGCGCGGCGCATGCCGGCCCAGTCGGTGCGGTGCAGGCCACCGTCCCGGGTTTCCGGCAGGCGCGAGACGATCTCGGTGTGCGGGTGAAAGCGCGCCGCATGCTCGATCAGCGACGAGATCATGAGCGGGCGGTCCTGCATCAGTCCTTGCAAGGCGGGCATGGGGTGTCTCCTGTCGTTGTCCTGAAGGCCGGGGTCATTGCACGGGCGCGTAGCGGCTGCCGTCGAAGCGCACGAGCTGCATCTTCTTGATGGGGAAGAAATCGTCCGCACCGGTCTGCAGGCTGATGCCCGGGTAGAGCATGGGCAGGTCCATCTTCAGGCTGGCGGCCTGCTTCATGATGTTGGCGCGCGTGAGCTCGTCGCCGGCCTGCCTGAGCACCTGCACCAGGGTCTGGGCCTGGGAGTAGCCGATGACGTTGAGCGAATCGTTGGGGTCGCCGGCCGGGTAGAACTGCTTCATGAAGGCCAGGTAGCCCGCCAGCTCGGGCGTGCCCTGGTTGCTGGGGTCCGAGGGCTCGCGCAGGTAGCTGGCCGTCATCACGCCGCGCGCGTTGTCCAGGCCCGCGGGCTTGAGCACCGAGCTGATGGACAGCGAGACGCTGACCAGGTAGTGCGCAGGCTTCCAGCCGATGTCGGCGGCCTTGCGTATGGACTGGGCCGCGAACTTGGGCGTGCTGATGTTGATGAAGGTGTCCGCCCCCGAGCCCTTGAGCGCCACCATCTGGCTGTCCACCGTGGGGTCGCCGACCTCGTAGGTCTGCTGCACGACGATGCGCTGCTTGGCCTGCTCGCCGAAGCCATCGAGCACGCCCTTGAGGTAGTCCTTGCCGAAGTCGTCGTTCTGCATCAGGACGGCCACCTTGGCCTGGGGCCGCGTGGCCAGGATGTGCTGGGCGAAGGTGCGGCCTTCGAGCTGGTAGGTGGGCTGCCAGCCCATGGTCCAGGGGAAGTTCTTCGGATCGCCCCAGCGCGTGGCGCCCGTGGAGACGAACAGCTGGGGCACCTTGCGCTGGTTCATGTAGCGATGCACGGCCTGGTTGTGCGAGGTGCCCAGCGCGCCGAACATCAGCAGCACGCCGTCGCGCTCGACCAGCTTGCGCGTCTGCTCCACGCTCTGGGCGGGGTTGTAGGCGTCGTCGGCCGAGAGGTAGGTGATCTTGCGGCCGTTGATGCCGCCCTCGGCGTTGATCTTGGCGAAGTAGGCCGCATGGGCCTTGCCGATGGTTCCGTAGGCCGACACCGGGCCCGAGTAGGGCACGAAGTTGCCGATGCGGATCTCGGTGTCGCTGGCGCCGGTGTCGTACTTCTTCTGGGTCTGGGCCTGGGCTGGCACCGGGGTGACGGCCGGCAGGACCAGCGCCAGGCAGGCGATCATGGCCCGGGGGCCGCGGGCGAAGGGGTTGCGCATGGTGGTCTCCTGGCTTGCGGGCGCCGTGCCCGCTTTTCTTGTGGTGGCCGGTCCATGGTAGGAACCGGCCCGGCGCGCGCCCATCGTCGATTCCGACGAATGCATGTGCGGGCGCAGCAAGGTGCGTCGGGAAGGTGTGGCGCTCAGCCCGGCTGGCGGGGCGCGAACACGGGCTCGCGCTTTTGCATGAAGGCCTGCACGCCTTCCATGAAGGCCGGCGCGCCCACCAGCTCGCGCTGGCGTTCAGCCTCGTAGTGAAGCTGCTGCTCCAGCGTGGAAGCGGCTGCGTGGTCCAGCGCGCGGCGGGCTTCCAGCACGGCACCGGCCGGCAGCCGCGCCAGGCGGGCGGCCGCGGCCAGGGCCTGCTCGCGCAGGGCCTCGTCGTCCACGCAGGCCCAGACCAGGCCCCAGTCGGCGGCCTGCTGCGCGCCCAGCCTGTCGCCCAGCAGGGACAGGCCCATGGCGCGCGCACGGCCCAGCCGGCGTTCGATGAACCAGGTGGTGCCCAGGTCCGGCACGATGCCAAGGCGCGGCAGGAAAGGCAGGTAGAAGTAGGCCGAGCGCGCCGCCAGCGCCACATCGCCGGCCAGGGCCAGGCCCACGCCGGCCCCGGCTGCCGCGCCGTTGATGGCGCAGACCACGGGCACGGGCAACTGCTGCAGGTCCAGGATGAGGCGGTTGGACAGCTGCTGCATGTTGTCGGCCGTCTGCGCGCCCAGCGTGCGGCCATCGGCCTGGGCCCCGCCTTGTGCCCCACCTTGTGCCCCGCCTTGTGAGCCGCCCATGGACGACAGGTCCGCGCCCACGCAAAAGCCCCGGCCCTCGGCGGTGAGCACCAGGGCGCGGAGGGAGGTGTCCTCGCGCACCTCGGCCAGCAGTTCGCGCAGCCGCAGCTGCAAGGGCCTGCCCAGCGGATTCATGCGGGCGCTGTCCTGGAGGACGATGAGTGCGATCTCGCCGTTGTTGCCGCTGTCGCCGTTGTTGCCGTGGCGTTCCATGCGGACGGCCTGACTGGAATTCATGGGGGACTCCTGTGGGTGGGGATGGAAAGTCAGGTGCGCGGCCGCTGCCGGGGCAGGTGCAGGCCCGGCCGGCCCGGTCGGCCCAGTCGGTGCAGCAGGCCCATCACGCCGCCGGGCATGGCGAACATGAAGACGATGAGCACGGTGCCGTAGACGGCCCAGGGCGCGGCCTTGGACACCTGCTCGGCCAGCCCCGGGATGAACATGATGAACAGGGCGCCGAACAGCGCGCCCCACAGCGTTCCCACTCCGCCCACCACCACGCCCACCAGCAGCGAAATCGACAGGAACATGGTGAAGGAGTCGGGCGCCACGAACTGCACGGCAATGGCCGACAGCGCGCCGCCCACGCCCGTGTAGCCGGCCGAAATCGCAAAGGCCATGGACTTGCAGTGCGCGTTGTCCACGCCCATGGCCTCGGCCGCCATGGCATGGTCGCGGATGGCGCGCAGCGCCAGGCCGCTGCCGCTGTCTATGAGGTTGCGCGCCATCCAGAACAGCAGGGCCGCCACGGCCAATGCATAGAGGTAGAACCACTGGTCGGCATCCAGCGGCAGGCCCCAGGGCGCCTCGGGCTTGGTCAGCACGATGCCGCCCACGCCGCCGGTCCAGGCCTCCAGGTGGCGGTACTTGAGCAGCTGGGGCATGGCCACGCCCAGCGCAAAGGTGGCCAGCGCCAGGTACAGCCCTTCCAGCCTGAGCGCGGGCCGCCCGAACAGGTAGCCCGCCGCCAGGCTCACCAGGCCCGCTGCAGGCACGGCCAGCCAGTAGACCAGGCCCGCGCGGTCCATCAGGATGCCGGCCGCATAGGCGCCTATGGCGAAGAAGGCGCCATGGCCCAGCGAGATCTGGCCGCTGTAGCCCGTGAGGATGTTCAGCCCCACCAGGGCCACGGCATAGGCCAGCACCATGGTGGCCTGGAACAGCTGGTAGCCCTTGGCCACGAAGACCAGCGAGCAGGCCGCCAGCGCCAGCGCCGCGATCAGTACCGTTCCGAGGGGCAGGGGGCGGCGCGCGCTGGTGGCGTCGACCAGTGCGTCAGACGAGGAGGCGGATCGTGTGGACATCATTGTTCTCCAGGGCGTTGGGCACAAAACTGGCGTGGCCCAAAAGCGAGGGTGTCGTCCCCCTCCCGCGTAGCGAAAGAGGGGGCGCCGTGCAACGGGAAGCGGCGTAGCCGCTCAGGGAGGGCATTGTTCAAACCCTCCTGACGACTTTGCGGCCCATCAGCCCGGCCGGCCGCACGATGAGCACGCCCACGATCAGCACCAGGGCCACAGAAAGCTTGAGTTCGGTGCCAACGACGTAGCTGCCCACCAGGTTTTCCAGCACGCCCACGATGAAGCCGCCCAGCACGGCGCCCGCGGGGCTGTCGATGCCGCCCAGCAGCGCGCCCGCAAAGGCATACAGCAGCACGCCGCTCATCATGTGCGGATCAAGGAAAACCACGGGCGCCACCATCATCCCGGCCACCGCGCCGATGGCGCCGGCCAGGCCCCAGCCCAGCATCAGCATGCGCCCCACGGAGATGCCCACCAGGCGCGAGGAGGCCGGGTTCTGCGCGGCCGCGCGCATGGCCAGCCCCAGCGGCGTGAGCCGGAAGAAGGCAAACAGCAGGGCCACGATGGACAGCGCCACGAAGATGGTGCCCACCTCATGGGCCGACATCAGGGCGCTGCCATACCAGGCGTCGGCCGGGAACGGGCTGGGGAACTCCTTGATGGTGTAGCCGAAGATCCAGCCGGCCAGGCTGTGGAAGACGATCAGCAGGCCGATGAAGACCACCACCTGGGCCAGGTCCGCCGCCTTGTGCATGGGGCGGATGATGGCGAACTCCACGGCCGCGCCCAGCACGAAGGACAGCGCCACCGTGGCCAGGAAGGCCCACCAGTACGGCAGCCCCGCCTGCAGCAGCGCCCAGGCGATGAAGGTGGAGAACATGGCCATCTCGCCCTGCGCGAAATTGATGTGGTGCGTGGCCTGGTAGATCATGACCAGGGCCAGCGCCACGGTGGCGTAGATACCGCCCGTGGCCAGGCCGGCCAGCAACTGGTGGATGAAGGCGTCCATGGCCGCTACTCCCCGAGATAGGCCTGGCGCACCGCATCGTTGCGGCGCATGGCTTCGCTGGGGCCGTGCAGCACGATGCGACCGGTCTCCAGCAGGTAGGCGCTGTGCGCCAGCTCCAGCGCCAGGCGCGCGTTCTGCTCCACCAGCAGGATGGTCATGCCCTGCTCGGCGTTGATGCGCCGCAGGATGCCGAAGATGTCGCGCACCACCAGCGGCGCCAGGCCGAAGGAGGGCTCGTCCAGCAGCAGCAGGCGCGGGCGGCCCATGAGGGCGCGGGCAATGGCCAGCATCTGCTGCTCGCCGCCCGACAGCGTGCCGGCCTGCTGGGCGCGGCGCTCGCGCAGGCGGGGGAAGTAGCCGAACATGCGCTCCATATCGCCGCCCACGTCGGCACGGGCAGCGCGCGTGGGCCGGGCCTGCGCGCCCAGGCGCAGGTTCTCCTCGGCGCTGAGCTGGGCGAAGGTGCCGCGCCCGTCGGGCACATGGCCCACGCCCTGGCGCGCGATGCGCTCGGTGCTGTGCCGGTCTATGCGTTCGCCGGCCAGGCGCACCTCGCCGCGCGTGTCCACGAGGTGGCGGCAGATGGCGCGCAGCGTGGTGGTCTTGCCCGCGCCATTGGCGCCCAGCAGGGCCGTGACGCGGCCTTCGGCCAGGTCCATGTCGATGCCGTCCAGCACGCGCACCGACCCGTAGGCCGCATGCAGTCCGCGGATTTCAAGCAGTGCCGGCATGCGCCACCTCCCTGTCCTGATCCTGCGGCTGCATGTCCGAACCCAGGTAGGCGCGGATGACTTCGGCATGGGCGCGGACCTCGCCCGGTGTGCCCTCGGCGATCTTGCGGCCGAAGTTCAGCGCCACGACCTTGTCGCTCACGCGCATGACCAGGCCCATGTGGTGCTCCACCAGCAGCACGGTCAGCCCCAGCCGGTCGCGCAGCGACAGGATCAGGTCGCCCAGGCCGGCCAGCTCCTCATGGTTGAGGCCGCAGGCCGGCTCGTCCAGCAGCAGCAACTGCGGGCGGCAGGCCAGGGCGCGCGCCAGCTCCACGCGCTTTTGCGTGCCGAAGGGCAGGTCGGCCACGCGGCGCTCTGCCACGCCCGTCAGCTCCAGCAGGGCCATCAGCGATTGCGCCTGGGCGCGGGCTTCTTCCTCGCGCCGGCGCACGCCGGGCAGGCGCAGGGCGTCGCGCACAAAGCCGGCGTGCTGGTGGCTGTGCGTGCCCAGGCGCACGTTGTCGGCCACCGTCATGCTGGAAAACAGGGCCAGGTTCTGGAAGGTGCGGCCCATGCCCAGCGCGGCCATGCGGTGGCGCGCCAGCGTGGCCAGCGGCTGGCCGCGAAAGCGGATGTGGCCGGCCTGCCAGGCATACAGCCGCGACAGGCAGTTGAACAGGCTGCTCTTGCCCGCACCGTTGGGGCCGATGAGGCCGCAGATCTGGCCTGCCGCAACATCGAAACTCACGCCGTCCAGCGCGACGATGCCGCCGAAGCGCAGCGAAACGCCTTCGATGCGCAGCAGGGGCTGCGAGTCCTGGCTCATGGCTTTCCCTCCCCCGATGGTGGGCGACCGGCGCGGGCCGCGCCGGCCGCACGGTGGCATGGCGGCGCCTACAGGCGCTCGATGATGGTGACGTTGGCCATGCCGCCGCCCTCGCACATGGTCTGCAGGCCGTAGCGCCCGCCGCGCGCATGCAGGGCGTGGATCAGCGTGGCCATGAGCTTGGTGCCCGAGGCGCCCAGCGGATGGCCCAGCGCAATGGCGCCGCCGTTGACGTTGAGCCGCGCCGGATCGGCGCCCGTGGCCTGCAGCCAGGCCAGGGGCACGGGGGCAAAGGCCTCGTTGACCTCGTACAGGTCGATGTCGGAGATGCGCATGCCGGCCTTCTTCAGCGCGGCCTGGGTGGCGGGGATGGGGGCCTCCAGCATGATCACCGGGTCGTGCCCGAGCAGGCTCATGTGGTGGATGCGCGCCAGCGGCTGCACGCCCAGGGCCTTGAGGCCGCGCTCGCTGACCACCATGACGCCGCTGGCGCCATCGCAGATCTGGCTGGCCGTGGCGGCGGTCACGCAGCCGCCTTCGCGGATGGTCTTGACGCCGGCAATGCCCTCCAGCGTGGCGTTGAAGCGTATGCCTTCATCCACCGTGTGCGGCTGGCCTTCGCCCTCGGTACCGCCTTCGGCGCTGCGCGCCTGCACGGCCAGGATCTCGCGGTCGAAGCGGCCCTCGCGCGCGGCCTGCACGGCGCGCTCATGGCTTTGCAGCGCATAGGCGTCCAGCTGGTCCTTGGCCAGGCCGTACTTGCCGGCCATCATCTCGGCGCCCATGAACTGGCTGAACTCCACGCCCGGATAGCGCTGCTGCATGGCCGGGCTCATGTACACGCCCAGGCCGGCCTTGGCGGGCAGGGCGTTGGGCGTGCCCATGGGCACGCGCGACATGCTCTCCACGCCTGCGGCGATCACCATGTCCATGCTGCCCGACATCACGGCCTGGGCCGCGAAATGCAGGGCCTGCTGGGACGACCCGCACTGCCGGTCCACCGTGGTGCCCGGCACGGACTCGGGCAGGGACGAGGCCAGCACCGCGTTGCGCGCCACGTTCGTCGCCTGCTGGCCGACCTGGCTGACGCAGCCCATGATCACGTCCTCGACCTGGGCCGGGTCGGCCTGGCTGCGGCGCACCAGCTCGTCCAGCACCTGGGCCGCGAGATCGGCCGGATGCCAGCCCGAGAGCTTTCCGCCGCGCTTGCCGCCTGCCGTGCGCGTGGCGGCAACGATGTATGCCTGTGCCATGGATATGTCTCCTGTTCCTGTATTCCTGGGGGGATGGTGGCCCGGCCGGCGCGGGCCGGGCATCGTCGCAAGCGACGATTCCGGCCAGGGAAAACGCGGGGACGGTTAGTGGCTGGGCGGTGCGCCTAGCGCGGCGCCATGCGGATGGCGCCGTCCAGGCGCACGCACTCGCCGTTGAAGTAGCCGTTGGTGATCATGGTCTCGGCCAGGTGGGCGTATTCGTCGGGCTGGCCCAGTCGCTTGGGGAAGGGCACGGAGGCGGCCAGCGCCGCCTTCACGTTGTCGGGCGCGCCCTGCAGCAGCGGCGTGTCGAAGATGCCGGGCAGGATGGTGTTCACGCGGATGCCCTCGCCCATGAGGTCGCGCGCGATGGGCAGGGTCATGCCCGTGATGCCGGCCTTGCTGGCCGAGTAGCTGGCCTGGCCCATCTGCCCGTCCTGCGCCGCCACCGAGGCCGTGTTGACGATGGCGCCGCGCTCGCCGTCGGCCAGCGGCTCCAGCGTGAGCATGCCCGCCGCCGACTTGGCGATGCAGCGGAAGGTGCCCACCAGGTTGATCTGGATGATGCGGTCGAAATTGGCCACGGGCAGGTGCCGGATCTCGCCCGTGGCCTTGTCGCGGCTGGCCGTCTTGACGGCATTGCCCGTGCCCGCGCAGTTGACCAGGATGCGCTCCTGCCCGTGGGCCGCGCGGGCCTGGGCAAAGCCCGCGTCCACGCTGGCCTCGTCGGTCACGTCCACGCGGCAGAACAGGCCGCCTGTCTCGCGCGCCAGCGCCTGCCCGGCCGTCTCGTTGAGGTCGAACAGGGCGACGCGCACGCCCCTGGCGGCCAGGCGGCGCGCGGTGGCCGCGCCCAGGCCCGATGCCCCGCCCGTGACGACGGCGCTGATGCTTGCGTCAAGCTTCATGTGTGGGTCTCCTTTGTGAGAGTCTTTGCCGCGCGCCCTGTCGCCTTGGCTCGCGACAGGGCGCGCTGCGCTGCCTATGATCTGCAGGCCAGTCTAGGAATCACCCCGCATTGCCGCCATCGTCGAAACCGACGAAAGTGCCCGCTCCTTCACTCCTGCCATGTGCTCCTCGCCCGCATGCCGTCCCCAGTGCCCATTCCTGCTCCCGGTTCCGGCTATGTGCCCCAGGCCAAGCTGAGCCCGCCGCGCGCGGCCGCAGCCCAGGTGGCGCGCCTGGCGGTGGCCGCGCGCTGGCCCGAGGCGCTGCGCGCCCGCGTGGTGCTGGTGCGTGCGCCGGCCGGCTTCGGCAAGACCACGGCCATGCGCCAGATGCGCGAGCGCCTGCAGGCCGAAGGGCAGGCCACGGCCTGGCTCACGCTGGATGCCGCCGACAACGATGTCTCGCGCTCTCTGCAATGCCTGGGTGCGGCCGTGCGCGGCCTGGGCGGCATGGCCGAGCGCGAGGCGGACGGGCCGGGCGAGCTGTCCCGGGCGCTGCAGTCGCTGGCCGGCGAAGGCCGGTCGTTTGCGCTGTTCATCGACGATTTCGAGGTGCTGCACAACGATGCCGTGCTGGGCCTGGTGCGCCAGCTGATGGAGCAGTTGCCCGTGCACGGCCGGCTGGTCATAGGCTCGCGCGCGCTGCCGGCCCTGGGGCTGGGGCGGCTGCGCACCAGCGGCCAGCTGCTGGAGATCGATGCGGCGCTGCTGCGCTTTTCAGCGGCCGAGGCCGAGGAGTTCTTTCGCCTGCGCGGCTGCGCGCTGCCGCGCGAGGCCGTGGCGCGCCTGGTGGACAAGACCGAAGGCTGGATAGGTGCGCTGTGGCTGGCCTCGCTGGCGCTGGAGCGGCATGGGGCGCACAGCGATTTCATCGAGCGCTTCTCGGGCTCGGAGCGTGCCGTGGCCGACTACCTGGCCGAGGACGTGCTGGCACAGCAGGCCGCGCCCGTGCGCGATTTTTTGCTGCGCACCAGCATCCTGCGCACGCTGGATGCCCAGGTCTGCCAGGCCCTGGTGCCGCGCGCCGATGGCGCCGCCATGCTGCAGGCGCTGGAGCAGGCCCATCTGTTCTTGCTGCCGCTGGCCGACGAAGGGCAGGGCAGGCGCAGCTGGCGCTACCACAGCATGTTTGCCGACTTCCTTCGCGCCCAGCTGCAGCGCGAGCGCCCCGGCGAGGTGCAGCGCCTGCACCTGGCGGCCAGCGGCTGGTACGAATCCTGCGGCCGGCCGGTGCCGGCCATCGAGCATGCGCTGGAGGGCGGCGACCCGCCCCATGCGCTGGCGCTGCTGCGGCGCCATGCCGAGGCGCTTATGGAGCAGGGCCGCATGCGCCTGCTGTCGCGCTGGTTCACGGCCCTGCCGGTGCCGCTGCTGGCGCGCGAGCCGCTGCTGCAGGCCGTCGCCGCCTATGCCGACTGCTTCACCCGCGGTCCCGTGCAGGCACAGCTGTGGCTGGATGCGCTGGAGCCCGGCATGGCCGCCGACCCTGCCGCGCAGGCCCTGGTCATCGCCCTGCGGCCGCTGCTGCTGGCCATGATGGACCGCGTGGAAGAGGCTGCGCCCCTGGGCCGCGAGGCGCTGGCGCGCCTGCCCAGCTGCCGGCCCTTTGCGGACAGCTCGCTGACCAATGCCATGGCCTACGTGGCATCGGTGCTGGGCGATACCGACGAGGCCCGCCGCCTGCTGGATGCGGCACGCAGCACCCAGGCCGGCAGCCTGTTCAGCCGCATGTACACCGAGGCCATGGAAGGCGTGCTGGACCTGTCCGCCGGCCGGCTGCGCCAGGCGGCAGCGCGTTTCAGGGTGGCGCTGGCTGCCACGCCGCGCAGCGCGGCCTACAACCCCACCAACGGCAATGCCTGGGCAGGCGTCCTGTACGCGGGGGTGCTCTACGAGGGCAATGAAATCGACGGCGCCGATCACCTGCTGCAGGTCTACCTGCCGCTGGCACGCGATGTGGGCCTGCCCGACCACGTGATCGCCAGCTACCGCATGCGCGCGCGCATCGCCTTCCTGCGCGGCGACGTGGATGCCGCCGTGGGCCTGCTCACCGAACTGGAATACCTGGGGCACGAGCGCCAGCTGCCGCGCGTGACGGCCAGCGCGCGGCTGGAACATGCGCGCATCTTCGTGCTGCAGGGCAACCGGGCGGCCGCGTCCGAGGCGCTGGAGCGTGCCGACGACCCTGGCGTATGGCCGCGCGTGGAACGCCTGCGCCTGCCGCCGCACGAGGTGGAGGACATCGCCATCGCCCGGCTGCGCTGGGGTCTGCACTTTGGCGACTGCCGTGCCGTGCGCGATGCCATCGCCCCCTTGCTGGCCGATGCGCAACTGCGCGGGCGCCGCCACCGCAGCCTCAAGCTGCAGGTGCTGTTCGCGCTGGCCGAGGCGGGCTGCGGCGACCTGGACGCCGCCGCCGCCATGCTGGCCCAGCCGCTGCGCCACGGGGCCAGCGAAGGCTTTGTGCGCCTGATGCTCGATGAGGGGCCGCTGCTCGCGCCCGTGCTGCAGCGTGTGCTGTCGCCCTCACTGTCTCCTTCACTGTCGCCCTCACTGTCGCGCCGCACGGAAGCGGCGGAGCCGGAGGCGGCCGCCCATGCGCAGCGGCTGCTGTCTGCCCTGGGCGAGCCTGCCGAGCCCGCCGATCCCCCCGAGCTGCAGGCAGCGGATGCGCCCCAGGGCCCGGCGCCGGCCACGGCGCTTGCCGAGCCCCTGACCCGCAAGGAGCTGCGCGTGCTGGAACTGCTGGCCTCGGGCTACTCCAATGCGGCCATGGCCGAGAAGCTCTTCGTCTCTGACAGCACGGTGCGCACCCACCTGCGCAGCATCAACCTCAAGCTGGGCGCGCGCAGCCGCACCCAGGCCGTGGCGCTGGCGCGGGAGCTGCGGGTTTTGCGCTAGGCCGCTGGCGGCTCAAGCCTGCAGATGGCGCGCATAGGTCAGGAACACTTCGTCACGCACCCAGCCCAGCGACTCGTACAGCGCCTGGGCGCGCAGGTTGTTGCGTGCCGTGGTCAGGTCCATGCGTGCATGGCCCGTGGCGCGGGCATGGGTTTCGGCCGCCAGCAGCAGGGCGCGGCCCACGCCCAGGCGGCGCGCCTCGGGCACCACGAAGAGGTCGTAGAGCACGTAGATGGGCGCGGCCAGCACCGAGCAGAACGAGGGATAGAGCTGGCAAAAGCCCAGGGCGCTGCCGTCCGGTCGGCGGGCCAGCAGGATCACGGATTCGCCGCGCTCCAGCCGCGCCGTGATGAAGGCCAGCGCCGCGTCGGCATCCGCAGGTTGCTCGTAGAACTGGCGGTAGGCATCGAACAGCGGCGCGATCAGCGCGGCGTCTTCGGGGATGGCGGTGTGTATGGCTGTGGAGTTCATCGGTGGTCCGGGGCTGAGGTTGCCAGCATGGCGCAGGGCAAGGATGCCGTGCTCATATCTTTGCTGAATCTCTCCATTTGGAGATGTGATTTGACCTGGATCATGGACAGGCGGAACACTCCCGGCCCATGTCCGAACAAAAGATCGAGTTCTACAAGGGCGCCGCTGGCGGCTGGGGCGCATTGCGCAGCGTGAGCCAGGCCCTGATGCGCCAGGATATCGCCGTCAAGGGCGCCAAGACGCTGCTGTCGGCCAACCAGCCCGACGGCTTCGACTGCCCGGGCTGCGCCTGGCCCGACCGCAACCACCATTCCACCTTCGAGTTCTGCGAGAACGGCGCCAAGGCCGTGGCGGCCGAGGCCACGGCGCGCCGCGTGACGCCCGAATTCTTTGCCCGGCACACGGTGGCCGAGCTCATGGCGCAAAGCGATTTCTGGCTGGAGGACCAGGGCCGGCTCACCGAGCCCATGGTGTACGACGCGGCCAGCGACCGCTACCGGCCCATCGCCTGGGACGACGCCTTTGCACTGATTGCCCGCCACCTGAACGCGCTGCCCGACCCGAACCAGGCCATCT
Organism: Delftia sp. DT-2; assembly: GCF_028401915.1. NCBI lineage: Bacteria > Pseudomonadati > Pseudomonadota > Betaproteobacteria > Burkholderiales > Comamonadaceae > Delftia > Delftia sp. DT-2. The sequence goes on along the minus strand of NZ_JAQOTI010000013.1, from coordinate 55,245 downwards.
TCTACACCTCGGGCCGCGCCAGCAACGAGGCGGCCTTCCTGTACCAGCTGTTCGTGCGCGCCTACGGCACCAACAATTTCCCCGACTGCTCCAACATGTGCCACGAGCCCAGCGGCAGCGGCATGAAGCCGCAGATCGGCGTGGGCAAGGGCACGGTGCAGCTGGCCGATTTCGAGCAGGCCGATGCCATCTTCATCTTCGGACAGAACCCCGGCACCAACCACCCGCGCATGCTGGGCGAGCTGCGCGCAGCCCACAAGCGCGGCACGCGCATTCTGAGCTTCAACCCGCTGCGCGAGCGCGGGCTGGAGCGCTTCCAGGACCCGCAAAGCAAGCTGGAGATGGCCACCCTGGGCGCCACGCCCATCAGCACGCACTACTTCCAGCTGCGCGTGGGCGGCGACATCGCGGCCGTCAAGGGCATCATGAAGCATGTGATCGCGCAGGACGATGCACTGGGGCAAGGGGGCGGCGGCGTCCTGGACCATGCCTTCATCGCCGAACACACCACCGGCTTCGAGGCCCTGGCCGAGGACCTGCGGGCCGAGGACTGGGGCCTGCTGGAGGCCGAGTCCGGCCTGAGCCGCGCGCAGATGCAGACGGCGGCCGAGGTCTACATCGCCGCCCGCAGCACCATCGTCTGCTGGGGCATGGGCATCACGCAGCACATGCACTCGGTGGCCGCCGTGCAGATGCTGGTCAACCTGCTGCTGCTGCGCGGCAACATCGGCCGACCCGGCGCAGGCGCCTGCCCGGTGCGCGGCCACAGCAATGTGCAGGGCGACCGCAGCATGGGCATCTGGGAAAAGCCGCCGGCCGCGCTGCTGGACCGGCTGCAGCAGGTCTTCGGCTTCGAGCCGCCGCGCGCCCACGGCGTGGACGTGGTCGAGTCCATCCGCCTCATGCTCGAAGGCAGGGGCAAGGTCTTCTTCGCGCTGGGCGGCAACTTCGCGGCGGCCACGCCCGACACGCATGCCACCTGGCAGGCGCTGCGCCGCTGCGACCTGACCGTGCATGTGACCACCAAGCTCAACCGCAGCCACCTGGTGCACGGCCGCGAGGCGCTGATCCTGCCCTGCCTGGGCCGCACCGAGATCGACATGCAGGCCGGCGGCCCGCAGGGCGTGACGGTGGAGGACTCCATGGGCATGGTCCATATCTCCAGCGGCATCAACCCGCCTGCGTCCGAGCACCTGCTCAGCGAGATCGCCATCGTCGCGCGCCTGGCTGCCGCCACGCTGGGCGCGCAGCGGCCCGTGCCCTGGCTGGAGCTGGCTGGCGACTATGCACGCATACGCGAGCTGATCGAGCAGGTCTTCGACGACTTCCACGACTTCAACGCGCGCGTGGCCGTGCCGGGCGGCTTCAAGCTGCGCAATGCGGCGAGCGAGCGCATCTGGGAGACGCCCCGGGGCAAGGCCGGCTTCTTCGTGCACGCCGTGCCGCGCGACACGCCCGTGCACCGCGTGCGCGCCGCGCGCAGCCCCGGCGCATCGCCGGTGTTCACGCTGTTCACCACGCGCTCGCACGACCAGTACAACACCACCATCTACGGCATGGACGACCGCTACCGCGGCGTCTTCGGACAGCGCCGCGTGGTCTTCATCCATGCCGAGGACATCCGCGCCCTGGGCATGAAGGATGGCGACTGGGTGGACCTGCAGACGGTGTGGGATGACGGCCAGCAGCGCAGCGCCGAGCGCTTCAGGCTCGTGGCCTACGACATTCCGCGCGGCTGCATCGCTGCCTACTATCCGGAGACCAATCCGCTGGTGCCGCTGTCGGCCACGGCCATCGTGGCCGGCACGCCCAGCTCCAAATCCATTCCCGTGCAGCTGGTGGCGCACCGGCTGCCTGCCGTGCCGTCTCCCGCGCTGGAAGAAATGGCGGCCTGAAGTGCAAGGCATGGAAGAACTGGCCGCCGCCATCCTGCGCGAATTGGCCACCGAGCCCGCACCCATGTCCCTGCCCAGGCTGGGCAAGCGACTGGGGCAGGGCGCCAGCGTGCTCATGCGCTGCCTGGCGCTGATGGGCGATGCGCCCATTGCCGGCACACCGGGGCCGGGCTGGGTCAGGCTGGAGCAGGAAGAGGGGCGGTGGCTGGCGGCCCTGACGGAGCGCGGGCGCTTGTGGGTGGAGGCCCAGGCCTGTCAGGCGCTGGCCGAGGGCACGGGACGCGTGCGGTAGAACTGCATCGGAAACTCCTGCATTTCCTTGGCGTGCTGGTTGATCACCGCGCGCTTCATCTTGCCCACCACGTGCATCTCGCAGGGCTTGCAGTCGAAGCGCAGCGTGAGTTTTTCCTTGCCGTTGATCAGCTGCAGCGGCTCGGCCTTGATGGTGCCCTTGACGCCGATCACGCCCTTGGCCTGCTTGGGGCACAGGCTCATGGAAAAGCGCACGCAATGCTTGGTGATCATCAGGCTGACTTCGCCTTCTTCTTCCTTGCTCTCGTAGGCCGCGTCGATGACCTTGACGCCGTGCTTGATGTAGAAGTCGTGCGCCTTCTGGTTGTAGACGTTGGCCAGGTAGGTCAGCGTGTCCTCGGGGAAGGGCACGGGCGGCTCCACGGGCAGGGCGCGCGGCAGGCGCACGAAGCCGGCCTGGCGCGCGGCCTCCAGCGCGGCGACGGCGTCGCGGCGCAGCTGGTTCAGGGCCGAGGCCGGCACGAACCAGGGCTGGCTCAGTTGCAGGCCGATGTCATGCACGGAAAAAATGGTGGCGCCGAAGCGGCCCAGCTGCTCGCGCAGCGTGGCCTCGGCACGGGCTGCGTCGGTGGCGGCCTGGTGTTCCTGCACGATGGCGGCGGTGGCGGTGAAGCCGTCCTCGTCGGTCAGCGTGAGCGCAAAGCCGTCGGGCGTTTCCTTGAGTTCGGCCCACAGGCCGATGCGGCGGTCGCTGGACTTCTTGTCCAGCGTGCGCACCCAGGCCATGTCGCGGTTGCGGTTGACTTCCAGGCCCTTGCGCAGATCCTTGAAGCCGGCGATGGGGTCCTTGGGGAACAGGCGCCACAGCGACTTCTTCGCATCCACCGACTCGGCGCGGTTGATCTGCAGGCCCACCAGTTCCTTTTGCAGGTCGTAGTAGCACAGGCCGTCGCCGTTGTGCAGTTCGGTGTCGCGGCTCGAGGTCTCGATCTCCACGAAGTTCTCGCCCACCTTGGTGACCCAGCCGATGGCGCGGCCCGGTGTCTTGGGCGTGTCGAAGGCGCCGATGTCGTCCTTGCGGCCGTTGACGAAGTAGTCGGTGAACTCGCGGTTGAAGTTCTGGTCGGGGTCGGGCGTGAAGCTGAACGTGGTGCTGCCCGAGGACGAGCGCGCCAGCGGCGTATCGGAGAATTCGCGCTCCTCGATGATTTCGTCCAGCAGCTTGCGGTAGTGGGCCGTGATGTTCTTCACGTAGCCCATGTCCTTGTAGCGGCCCTCGATCTTGAAGCTGCGCACGCCGGCGTCGATCAGGGCGCGCAGGTTGTCGCTCTGGTTGTTGTCCTTCATGGACAGCACGTGCTTTTCGTGGGCAATGATGCGGCCGCTGGCGTCCAGCACCTCGTAGGGCAGGCGGCAGGCCTGGTTGCAGTCGCCGCGGTTGGCGCTGCGGCCCGTGTGGGCGTGGGTGATGTAGCACTGGCCCGAGTAGGCCACGCACAGCGCGCCGTGCACGAAGAATTCGATGGTGGTGCGCGCCGGGTCGGTGGCCGCACGCACGGCGGCGATCTGCTGCAGGTCCAGCTCGCGCGCAACGACGATCTGCGACAGGCCGGCGTCCTGCAGGAAGCGCGCCTTCTCGGGCGTGCGGATGTCGGTCTGGGTGCTGGCGTGCAGCTGGATGGGCGGCAGGTCCAGCTCCAGCAGGCCCATGTCCTGGATGATCAGCGCGTCGGCACCGGCCTCGTAGATCTGCCAGGCCATCTTGCGCGCGGCCTCCAGTTCATCGTCTCGCAGGATGGTGTTGAGCGTGATGAAGATGCGGCTGCCGAAGCGGTGCGCGTGGTTGATCAGGCGCTGCAGGTCGCGGATGTCGTTGCCCGCCGTGGCGCGCGCGCCGAAGGCCGGGCCGCCGATGTAGACGGCGTCGGCGCCATGGTTCACGGCCTCGATGCCGATGTCGGCATCGCGCGCGGGAGACAGGAGTTCGAGCTGGTGGGGCAGGAGGGACATGGGGCTTTGTGGTGTTCTGTGTTCGTACCCGCACCGGCGTGGGGGGGCCGGGCGTCGGGCGCAATGCGGGGGAAACTGGCCCCCACGCTACCCTTGCTGCGCAAGGTCCGCTGCCCCCCAAGGGGGCCGCTTTTTGTCTTGGGGCGGTCCGGCGACGAAAACCTCGCAGCCCGCTTGCGGTGAGGCGCAGCATTATCGCCGCAGCCCCGAAAAAACGCGCGCCAGGGGGTATGCGCCCGATGCCCGGACGCGCAGCGCCGGTTTTTGCCTATCCTTTAGGATGCGCACTGCACGGGCCGGGCCGCCATGCCGGACACCCTGGCCCGTGCCTGCTCCGCCCTCTGCCTGGTGCGCTTTCGCTGCGCCAGTCCTTGACCGGCCGGGCAGCGCCAGACTGGCCACGCCGCAGCGGATTTCGCTGGCCAAGGCGCCGTTTCACTGATTGACCGTTTTTTCCAGGAGTTGCCATGCACGCCTCGATTCGCCATTTCCCGTGGGCCGGCCCGGCCCTGCTGTGCACCCTGCTGGGCAGCGGTGGCCTGGCCTGGGCGCTGCCGGGAAGCGGCCCGGCCAACGGGCAGGCGGCAGGGGCTTCCGCTGCGGCGGCTGCACCCGGTACGGCCGCTGCACCCGCAGCGCCCGCTGCACCGGGTTCAGCCGATGCGCCCCTGGTGGTGCGCATTGCCCATGCCGGGCCGGTGTCCGGCCCCATTGCCAGCCTGGGCAAGGATGAGGAAAACGGCGTGCGCATGGCCCTGGACGATCTCAATGCCAAGGGCCTGGAGATCGGCGGGCGCAAGCTGCACTGGAAGCTGGAGGCCGGCGACGACGGCGGCGACCCCGGCCAGGCCGTGGCCCTGGCCCGGCGCCTGTGCGACAAGAAGGTGGCGGCCGTGGTCGGCCACCTGCAGTCGGGCACCACGCTGCCGGCCACGTCCATCTATCAGGACTGCGGCATCGTCATGGTCACGCCGGCGGCCAGCAACCCGGCCATCACCCAGTCGGGCTATGACACCACGTACCGCGTGATCGCCGACGACCGCGCCATGGTCGATGCGCTGGTGTCCCACGCCGTGGGCAAGCTGGGCGTCAAGCGCGTGGCCATCATCGATGACCGCTCGGCCTACGGCCAGGGCATCGTGGCGCTGTTCGAGGCCCAGGCGCGCGAGCAGGGCATCGAGATCGTGGACAAGCAGTACACCGGCGACAAGTCCACGGACTTCGTCCCCATCCTCACGGCCATCAAGGGCAAGAAGCCCGACGCCATCTTCTTCGGCGGCCTGGATGCCCAGGCCGGCCCCATGCTCAGGCAGATGGCCCAGCTGGCCATGGACAAGGTGCGCTTTCTGGGCGGCGACGGCCAGTGCACGCTGCGCCTGCCCGAGCTGGCCGGCAACGCGGCGCCGCTGCGCAACGTGACCTGCGCCGTCGGCGGCAGCCCGCTGGAGCGCATGCCGGGCGGCGCTGCCTGGAAGCAGCGCTATGACCAGCGCTTTGCCGACCAGTACCAGGTCTTCAGCCCCTACGCCTACGATGCCACCATGGTGCTGGCCCAGGCCATGGTGCGGGCCGACTCCATCCGGCCCGATGCCTATATCCCCTATCTGCGCCAGACCCGGTATGAGGGCGTGACGGCGCCGATTGCCTTCACGCCCCAGGGCGAGCTGCAGGCGCCGGTGGTCACGCTGTACCACTACGCGCAGGGCGTGCGCAAGGCGCTGCCCTGACGCGCTGACAACGTGGCTGCCGAACACCCTTTCTTGCCGCAGGCCGACGACGAGGCCTGGATGCGCGCCGCCCTGGAGCTGGCACGCGCCGCTGCCGGGGCGGGCGAGGTGCCCGTGGGCGCCGTCATCGTCAAGGACGGCGCCATCATCGGCCGGGGCCGCAACGCGCCCGTGGCCCACGGCGATCCCACGGCCCATGCCGAGGTGCTGGCGCTGCGCGATGCGGCCGCGCACCTGGGCAACTACCGGCTGGACGATTGCACGCTCTACGTGACCCTGGAGCCGTGCACCATGTGCAGCGGCGCCATGCTGCATGCGCGCCTGGGCCGCGTGGTCTATGGCGCGGCCGAGCCGCGCACGGGCGCGGCCGGATCGGTGCTGGACGTGTTTGCGCTGCCGCAGATCAACCACCACACGCAGGTGACGCGCGGCGTGCTGGCCGGCGAATGCGCGGCCCTGATGTCGGACTTCTTTCGCATGCGCCGCGCCGAGCAGCGCGCGGCCCAGCCGCATCCGCTCAAGGACACGGCGCTGCGCCATGCGGATTCCACCTTCGGCGGCTTTGCCCGGCCGCAGTGGCGCAGCGACCTGCCGGCGCTGGCAGGCCTGCGCCTGGCCTTTGTCGATGAAGGACCGCACGATGCACCGCTGACCTGGCTGTGCCTGCACGGCAGCCCGGCATGGGGCCAGCTGTTCCAGCCCATGCTGCCCGGGTGGCTCCAGGCCGGCTATCGCGTGGTCGTTCCCGACCTGCCGGGCTTTGGCCGCAGCGACCAGCCCAAGAAGGACAAGGCGCACAGCGCGGCCTGGCATGTGCAAGTGCTGCTTGAGCTGGTGCTGGCGCTGGACCTGCGGAACATCGTGCTGGTCGGCCATGACGATGGCGTGCACCTGGGCCTGGCCGTGGCGCAGGCCGAGCCCGCACGTTTTTGCGGCGCCTGGCTCATGAATGCCTGGCCCGCAGGCCCGGCGCCCGATGCCTGCGTGCAATGGTTTGCGCAGGCGGCGCGCAAGCCGTCATGGCCCGCGGGCCGCGCCATGCGCGAGGTGGGCGAGGAGGCCGGCGCACAGCCGCAGGCCTGGAACCTGCCGTTTTCCCAACCCGGCCACCGCGCCGCGCTGCAGGCCTGGCCCCGCGTGCGGGCCGAAATGCCTGCGCTGCCGATGGCGTTGCTGGCGCAGTGGAGCCAGCAGCAGCGCCTGTGGGTGCAAGGCGGCGAGCACGATGTGCTGCTGCCCGCGCCCGCATGGCGACAGGCCTGGCTGCAGGCGCTGCCACAGCTGCCGCCGGCGCAGCTGCGCCTATCCCCGTGCGGCCATTGGGTTCCCCTGTGCGCAGCCGGCATGGTGGCCGACGCTGTGGAATACTTCCGCCCATAGGCCAGCGCCGCCGGCCCCTTGCCGGGGCTGCGCGGCGCCAGGTCCCCGTCTTCACTCCCCTTGCAATATGGAGCATGCCGGCCAGGGCCGGCATGGAACCACCTTGGCCACTTCGCGCAGTTCCCGCACCCCCCGCAAAACGGCAGCCGCTACCGCTACCGTTTCAGCCCCCGTTTCTGCTCCCGCAGATCACTCGCACGAGCATGTGCATTCAGCCGACGGCCAGTGCTGCGCGCATGGCCACGGGCGTGCCGATGACCATGGGGATGCCCACGACCACGACCACGAGCATGTGCACGCCGCCGACGGCAGCTGCTGCGACCATGCGCATGACCAGGGTCCGCGCCACATCTACATCTACTCGCCCGCCGGCGCCGTGCGCGACAAGGCCGGTTTCAAGCGGGCCGTGCGCCGCCTGGAGGCCATGGGCCACCAGGTGGAGATCGATGCCGATGCGCTGAGCAGCCACCAGCGCTTTGCCGGCGACGACGCCACGCGCCTGGCGGCCATCGACCGTGCGGCGGCCAGCGGTGCCGACCTGGCGCTGCCCACGCGCGGCGGCTACGGCCTCACGCGCATCCTGCCGGGCATCAAGTACAAGGCCGTGGCCAAGGCCATCGCAGGCGGCACGCGCTTCGTGGGCCTGAGCGACTTCACGGCGCTGTCGCTGGCCCTGCTGGCCAAGACCGGCGCCACCACCTGGGCCGGCCCGCTGCTGGTGCACGACTTCGGCCGCCCCGACGACGAGGGCGGCGTGGACGACATCATGCTGGACTGCTTCAACGACCTGCTCAGCGGCCAGGGCGAGGGCGCGGGCTGGCAGATGCCGAAGATCGGCCTGCGCGAAGACGGCAAGCCTGCCGTCAAGGACTTCTACATCAGCGGCGGCGCCACGCTGTGGGGCGGCAACCTGGCCGTGCTGGTGTCCCTGCTGGGCACGCCGTACTTCCCGCAGATCAAGGGCGGCATCCTGTTCCTGGAAGACGTGGGAGAGCATCCCTACCGCGTGGAGCGCATGCTGACCCAGTTGCTGCATGCGGGCGTGCTGGCCCAGCAAAAGGCCATCGTGTTCGGCCAGTTCAGCGAGTTCAAGCTCAGCTCGCATGACAAGGGCTTCAAGCTGCAGACCGTGATCGACTGGCTGCGCAGCCAGGTCAAGTGCCCCGTGCTGCAGGGCCTGCCCTACGGCCATGTGCCGACCAAGGTGATGCTGCCCGTGGGCGCGCCCGTGTCGCTGTCGGTCGAAGGGCGCGATGCGCTGATCTACTGGGGCCACGTGCACTGAGCGGCAAGGAGCAGACGGCATGCTGCAGATGTGGGAGTTCGCGGCCTACCCGCTGCTGGCGCTGATGTTCGTCGGCATCTTCACGCGCGAGGTGATCGCGCCGGCCTCGCGCAACCATTGCGACCGGCGCTGGCTGATCCTGTCCACGCTGCTGGGCCTGGGCACGCTGGCCACCACCTTGGCGGTAGGCCATCTGTTTTCGGACGGCATCCGCCGCCATGCGCTGCTGGACGTGGGCCGGCAATGGCCGGCCTGGGCCGTGGGCGCACTGAGCTTTGTGCTCACCAGCTTTGTCTTTTACTGGTGGCACCGCGCCACGCACCGGTCGGACACGCTGTGGCGCCTGTTCCACCAGCTGCACCACAGCGCGCCGCGCGTGGAGGCGCTCACGGCGTTTTTCGCCCATCCCATGGACACGGCCGCCGCCGTGCTGCTGAGCGCGCTGTCCAGCTACTGGGTGCTGGGGGCCAGCCCGCTGGCTGCCGCCTTTGCCATCGGCCTCACGGGGGCGTTCGACCTGTTCCTGCATGCCGACATCCGCACGCCGCGCTGGCTGGGATACATCGTGCAGCGGCCCGAGATGCACACCGTGCACCACCAGTACGGCCACCATGCGCAGAACTACGGCCTGCCCGTCTGGGATCTGCTGTTCGGCACCTGGGCCAATCCGGCCGAGCGGGTGGAGCGCCTGGGCTTTGATGCCGACAAGGCCGAGCGCGTGACCGACATGCTGCGCTGGCAAGACGTGCACAAGCAGAACTCCCCCTGAGGCGCGGCGCGGCCGGCGTAGGCCCTTGCTCGCTGTCCCTTGTTCTTGGCCGCGCCAGTTTTTGAGGCTCTGTCCGGTGGCGGGGGGCTGACTGCTATTCGAGGTAGCGGCCGTTTTCCTTGCGGCGGGCGCGCATGCCGGTGCGCAGGAAGAGCACGGTGCCGCCTTGCTCGGCCAGCGGCGCGCGCGTGTCGCCGCACAGGTGGGCGTCCAGGCGCTGGGGCAGGTTCTCCAGCAGGGAGCGGATGGCGGACAGGTCGGTGTCGGCCGCTTCGGGGTGGTCGCGCACGAAGCCTTCAAGGTAGGCGCGGGCATCGGCCTGCAGCTGCTCGCGCGTGGTGGCCAGCGAGACGTAGCTGACGCCGGCCTGGCCCGGCGCCTCGGTTCCCAGCAGGTAGCAGCCTATGTAGTCACCACGGGGCTGGCCCACGGGCGGGTCCTGGCTGAGCTTCTTCAAGAGGCTGAAAGGCCACATTCCTGGTACTTCCTGTTTCTGTCTGGCGCCCTGCATCCATTTGCGCAGGGCGGGCGCTGATTGTCGCCTGAAGGCGGGGCCAGACTTGCTGACGATTCGTCGTGAGCAATGTGAGCAATGGACCAGTTCATATGCTACAAACTGCAACACTACGATATGAAAAAAGGCAGGGGGAAGGGAGAAGAATGGGAATCATGCGAATCCTGAACTCGCGATGGTGGAGCGTGGGCGCCGTGGCGTTGGTCGGCTCGGCCTTGCTGGCCGGCAGCGCGGTGGCCATCTATGCCGTGCGCGTGCAGCCGGTGCTTGACGGACAGCTCACGCTGGCCGGCCTGGAGCAGCCCGTGCGTGTGCGGCGCGACGAGGCCGACATCACCCACATCAGCGCCTTCACGCCGCAGGACCTGTGGCGCGCGCTGGGCCATGTGCATGCGCAGGAGCGCGGCTGGCAGCTGGAGTTCAACCGCCGCCTGATGCACGGCACGCTGTCCGAGATCCTCGGGCCGGCCACGCTGGACACCGACAAGCTCATGCGTGCGCTGGACATACGCGGCGCGGCGCGGCGCCAGTACGCATCCCTGCCCGCCAACGCACGCGAGGCGCTGCAGGCCTACAGCGAGGGCATCGCGGCCTTCTATGCGGCCCTGCCCATGCGCCAGCATCCGCAGGTGCCCGAATTCATGCTGCTGGGCACCACGCCGGGCGGAGGCGACAGCTCGGCCTGGGCGCCCGAGGACAGCGTGGGCTGGGCGCTGATGATGGCGCTGGACCTGGGCGGCAACTGGGGCAACGAGTTCGCGCGGCTGGCCGCGCTCTCGCAACTGGACACACAGCAGCTGTGGCAGCTGATGCCGCCCTATCCGGGCGAGGCGCCGGCCACCGCCACCGATCTGGCCGCGCTTTACCGGGGGCTGGGCGTGTACCGCCAGGAGGCACAGGCGGCGTCTGCGCCCAAGGTGGCTGCCGCCGGCGATGCGAGCGATGCCTGGGCCCGCTGGTCCCGCGACATGGTGCGCGATGCGGGCACCAACGACGGCAAGGGCAGCAACAACTGGGTGCTGTCGGGTAGCCGCACGGTCAGCGGCAAGCCGCTGCTGGCCAACGATCCCCATCTGGGCCTGAGCGCGCCCGCCATCTGGTACTACGCGCGCCTGCAGTCGCCCGCCGGCCATGCGCAGGACGGCACGCCGCTGGCGCCCATCGATGTGGTGGGGGCCACCCTGCCGGGCCTGCCCTTCGTGGTGCTGGGGCGCACGCGCGAGGTGGCCTGGGGCTTTACCAACACCAATCCCGATGTGCAGGATCTGTACCTGGAGCAGATCGATCCAGGCAACCCGGGCCGCTACCGCACGCCGGACGGCTGGGCGCCTTTCACCGAGCGCAGCGAGCGCATCAGGGTCAAGGGCCGGGCCGATGTGCAGCTCACGCTGCGCAGCACGCGCCACGGTCCCGTGATCAGCGATGTGCAGCCCCAGTACGAGGCCGTGCTCGACAAGCGCCGCTACGCCGTGGCCCTGCGCTGGGCGGCGCTGGACACCGACAACCTCACCGTGCAGGCCGGACTGCGCGCCAACGAGGCGCGCAGCGTGGCCCAGCTGTTCGAGGCCTTTGCCGACTACCACTCGCCCATGCAGAGCATCGTCGCGGCCGATGTCCATGGCGACATCGGCTTCAAGGCCGCAGGCCGGGTGCCGCTGCGCGCGGCCGACAACGACCTGCGCGGCGTGGCGCCCGCGCCGGGCTGGGAGGCACGCTACGACTGGCAGGGCTGGCTGCCCTACGACCAGGCCCCGCAGGACGATGGAACGGCTCAGGGCTATCTGGCCACCGCCAACCAGCGCATCACGCGCGAGGGCTATGCCCACTTCCTCACCCAGGACTGGAGCCTGCCGTACCGGCACCAGCGCATCACCGAACTCATCGATGCGAAGGACAGGCACGACGTGGTCAGCATGGCCTCCATCCAGAACGACCAGACCTCGCTGGCCGCCCGCGCCCTGCTGCCGCAAATGCTCAAGGCCCTGGACGAAGCGCCGGCCACACATCCGCTGGCCGGGCAGGCGCGCCGGGTGATGGCGCAGTTCGACGGCCGCATGGATGCCGCGCAGGCCGCGCCCCTGATCTTTGCCGCCTGGGTGGACGAACTCACGCGCGGCCTGGTGATCCCGCGCATTGGCGCCCAGACCTTTGCGGCCACCTATGGCAAGCGCGATTACCGCGCGGGCATCGAAGGCATGCTGGAGCGCCGCGATGGCTGGTGGTGCGCAGCGGCGGGCTGCAGCGCCCAGGTCAGCCAGGCGCTGGACCGGGCGCTGGCGCGTCTGCAGGCCACGCAGGGCAGCGACCTGGGCCGCTGGCGCTGGGGCACGGTGCATGCGGCCCTGAGCAGCCACCGGCCGCTGGGCAGCGTGGGGCTGCTGGCAGGCATCTTCAATGTCAGCGTGCCTTCGGGTGGCGACAGCTATACCGTCAACGTGGGCCAGTACCTGCCCGGCGATGCCAGGGCGCCGTTCGCCAACCGCCATGCGGCATCGCTGCGCGCCATCTACGACCTGGCCGAGCCCGAGCGCTCGCTGTTCATCTACCAGACCGGCCAAAGCGGCGTGGCCCTGTCCAGCCGCTATGCGGACATGTCTGCGGAATGGGCCGACGGCCGCTACCGGCCGCTGCAGATGGCGCCCGCGCGCTGGCGCCATTCCATGATGCTGCGGCCCCAGTAGGTTGCAGCAGGCTGCAGCAGCGGCGCGCGCAGGCCTCAGGTGCCGAGGAATTGCTCGATCAGCCCGGCCACGGCCGCCGGCTGGTCGTGGTGCAGCATGTGGCCGGCGTCCTGGACCACGGCCGTGCGGCAGTCGGCAATCTGCCCGATGCGCTCGTGGTACTCGGCCAGCGTGTAGCGGTCCTTCCACCACATGCCCAGGCTGTCGTCGCTGGCTTCGATGGCCAGAACGGGCGCGGTGATGGCACGGTACAGGGCCAGGATTTCTTCCACGCGGAACAGCTGCGCGCTGATGAGCTTGTGCGCCGTGTCGCCCAGGATTTCCCAGCGGCCCTGCGCATTGGGCGCCGCCCAGTGGTGGGCCAGCCACAGCGCCTTGTCCTCGGGCAGGCGGCGGTTGGTCTTCATCAGCCGGCGGGCCACGTCCTGCACGCTGTCATAGCTCTTGAGTTCCATGCCGCCGCTGCGCAGCTGGCGCAGCTCGTCCATCCACTGCGCATAGCGCGCAGGCGCCTGGTCTGGCCGGGTGGCCGGCATGCCGAAGCCTTCGAGGTTGACCAGCCGGCGTATGCGCGCAGGCCGCGCGCCCGCATACATCATGGACACGTTGCCGCCCATGCTGTGGCCCACCAGGTCCACGGGCATATCGCCCGCCAGGGTGTCCAGCAGATGGTCCAGGTCGCCCAGGTAGTCGGCAAAGTCATGCCGGTCGGCAGGCCAGGCCGGCCGGCTCAGGCCGAAGCCGCGCCAGTCCGGCGCAATGATGCGGCGCCCCGCCATGAAGGCCTCGCCAAAGGCATCGACCACGAACTGGTAGGAGGCCGCCACATCCATCCAGCCGTGCACCAGCACCAGCGGCGCCAGCGCGGGATCGCCATCCACAGGTCCCCACTCGCGCACGTGGTACTCCATGGTGCGCACCGGCACCATGCGCGAGCGCCAGGGGCGTGTGGGAGCGTAGATGGGTGCTTCTTCAGCGGCCGTGGCGGGGAGGGAAGAGGGGGCTTGCAGCATCCCGCCGATTATTCCGGTTTGCTGCTGTGCAGCAGTCAGGGGCGGGACAGCGGTGGCTGGGGATTTCCCGGTGCGCCAGCACGGCTCCCGGCCGGGGTGGGCATCAACCGTGGCTTTCCGGGGCGGCGGTGCGCGGGCGGGACAGCAGGCTCTCGGCCGGTATGCCCAGGTCATGAAGCCTGTAGAGCATGTTCAGCGTCAGGGGGCGGCTGCGGTTGAGTATTTCGTAGATGCGGTTGGTCTGCCCGATGTAGGGCACCAGGTCCTTGACCGTCATGCCCCGGGACTCCATGAGCAGGCGCAGCGCATCGATAGGGTCGGGGGGAGCGATGGGGTAATGCCTGGCCTCGTAGGCCTCAACCAGCGTTCCGAGAATGTCCAGCCTGTCGCCGTCGGGCGTTCCCGGGGCCGGGTCCTTGTCGATCAGTTGCGAGATCTCGGTCAGTGCTGTCCTGTAATCCTGCTCGGTCCGGATGGGGCGGATTTCCATGGTCATTCCTTTCATTGCAGGCTCTGGTCCACCGTGGCGGCATCCACCTTGTCGTACTGCGCGTGCGTGCCTATGAACTTGATGTACAGCCACTGCTGCCTGTAGGCGATGGCGGCAATCAGGCGGTAGTCGTTGCCTTTGACGTTGAACACGACCCGGTTGTTGCCCACGATGCTGGCATTGCCGATCTGGTCCTTCACGTCCTGGGGGCAGGTCCACTGCGCGCGGGTGGCCATGTCGAACCACGCCTCAAGCGGCCCTTTGGCATCCGCATGCTCCGGCCTGCTGTAGAAATTGACGAGGGTGGAACGGGCCACGATGTGCATGGGCGGATGTTAGTCCCAAATTGGGACTGAGGCTGCTGGCATGGTCTTTGTGCTCTTTGCCGTGCTTGTGCTTTCGCGCCGGGTTAACCCGAGCGCCGCCGCCGCTGATGCACGGCATCAGAAACAATGATTGGCCGGCCGGGCCGGCGCTGCCTACAGTGGGTTGCAGATTGACCGCACAACAACCCGAAGGAGACAGCAATGCAGCAACGCAGATGGCTGACGGCCGCCATGGCCGCAGGATTGTGGGGCGCCGCCATGGCGGCCCAGGCCGGCACGGTGACGGTGCTGACCTCGTTTCCCAAGGAGCTGACCACGGCCTACCAGAAGGCCTTCGAGGCGGCCAATCCGGGGATCAAGATCGAGATCCTGAACAAGAACACCACGGCCGCCGTGGCCTATGTGCGCGAGCTGCCCGAGGGCCAGCGGCCCGACATCATGTGGGCCAGCGCCCCTGATGCCTTCGAGGTGCTGGCGCGCAACAAGCTGCTGACCGCCGCGCCCGAGACGCGCAATCCGGCCGCGCCCGCCAAGATCGGCAACTACCCGCTCAACGACCCGCAGGGCCTGTACTACGGCCAGGCGCTGGCAGGCTATGGAATCATGTGGAACACGCGCTACCTGAAGGCGCACAAGCTGGCGGCGCCCAAGGAGTGGAGCGACCTGACGCGGCCCGAGTACTTCGGCCACATCGCCATCTCCTCGCCCTCGCGTTCGGGCACCACGCAGCTGACGGTGGAGACCATCCTGCAGGGCGAGGGCTGGGACAAGGGCTGGCGCCAGCTGCTGTCCATGATGGGCAACGCCGCCGCCGTGACCGACCGCAGCTTTGCCGTGCCCGATGGCGTGAACAACGGCCAGTACGGCATAGGCATCGTGATCGATTTCTTCGGGCTGGCGGGCAAGTATTCGGGCTTCCCGGTGGACTTCGCCTACCCGGCGATGACGGCCGTGGTGCCGGCCAACATCGCGCTGATCGCGGGCGCCAAGAATGCCGATGAGGCGCGCAAGTTCATGGCCTTCACCATGTCGGTGCAGGGCCAGCAGCTGCTGTTCGACCCCAAGATCAGCCGCCTGCCCATCCTGCCCTACAGCCAGCTCAAAGCGCCGGCCGGCTACCCCGTGCCGCAGGAGGTGGCGCAGCGCGCCAAGGTGCAGTTCGATGCCAATCTGTCCGAGTCGCGCTATGCCGTGGTGATCAGCCTGTTCGACCAGATGGTGACCTTCCGCCTCAAGGAGCTGCAGGTCGCCACGCGCGCCATCCAGGAGGCGCACAAGGCCCTGCAGGCCAAGCCCAATGCCAGGGGGCAGGAGCTGCTGGCGCAGGCGCGCGACATCGCCTACTCGCCGCTGGTGGGCGAAGCCAATGTGAAGGACGAGCAGTTCCTGGAGCTGTTCCGCAAGAGCCGGCGCGATGTGGCCGTGTCCAAGGAGCTGACGGGCCTGGAGCAGATGTGGGCCGACAAGGCGCGTGCCAACTACGAGCGCGCAGGCAAGCTGGCCGCCGAGGCGCGCGGCCTGGCCCGGTAAGTGGCGGGCGCAGGGGCCCGGCACCGGGCGCCTGCATGCACTCCCCTTGACAGTCTCTTTCGCTGCGGAGCATTCGCATGAGCATCGATTCCATGGCGGCGCCCGTCGTCGCCCCCCTTGCTGCGCGCGCACGGCGCATTCCGTCGGGCTGGGGGCCGTGGCTGGCCTTCGCGCTGATCCTGGCCTTTTTGCTGGCCTTTCTCATCGTGCCCGTGGGCATGGTGGTCTACACCGCCTTCGTCAATGAAGGCGGCGGGCTCACGCTGGGGCACTTCGGCAATTTCTTCGGCCAGACCGTCTTCCGCGAGTCGTTCTTCAACAGCCTGGGCGTGTCCCTGGCCAGCGTGTTCTTCGCCAGCCTGATCGCCGTGCCGCTGGCCTACCTGACGGTGCGCTTCGAGTTCCGGGGCGCGCTGCTGATACAGACGCTGGGCGTGCTGCCGCTGATCATGCCGCCCTTCGTGGGGGCGGTGGCGCTGCAGCTGATCTTCGGGCGCAGCGGCTCGGTCAACCTGCTGCTGGACGACTGGTTCGGCTTCACCGTGCCCATCATGGAGGGGCTGACGGGCGTGATCTTCGTGGAGAGCATCCACTACTTCCCGTTCATCCTGCTCAACCTCGTGGCGGCCATGCGCAATATCGACGGGGCCATGGAGGAGTCGGCGCTGAACCTGGGCTCGCGTGGATTCCGGCTGTTCCGGCGCGTGATCTTTCCGCTGGCCATGCCCGGCTACCTGGCGGGCGCGGCCCTGGTGTTCGTGAAAGTGTTCGACGACCTGGGCACGCCGCTGGTGATGGGCGTGACCAATATGTTGGCGCCCCAGGCCTATCTGCGCATCACCTCGGTGGGGCTCGATGATCCGCTGGGCTATGTGATCAGCGTGATCATGATCGCGTTCTCCATCGTCGCCCTGTGGCTGGCCGCGCGGGTGATGAAGGGCAAGGACTACGCCACCTTGCAAAAGGGCGGCAGCGCGCTGCAAAAGCGCCGGCTGTCGGCCTGGGAGGCGCTGCTGGCCTATGGCTGGATCGCCCTGGTGCTGCTGGTGGTGCTGGCGCCGCACATCGGCATCTTGCTGATGTCGTTCTCCAAGGTCTGGAGCTTCTCGGTGCTGCCCGACAGCTATACGCTGGAGCACTACGCCACGGTGTTCACCGACTCGGGCTACATGATCGGCAACACGCTGCTGTACTGCCTGATGGCGGCGGGCATCGACGTGGTGATCGGCACCGCCATCGCCTACCTGATCCTGCGCACCCGGCTGCCTGCCCGGCAGTGGCTGGACTACCTGGCCTCGGTGGCGCTGGCGATTCCGGGGCTGGTGCTGGCCATCGGCTACCTGCGGCTGTTCAAGGGCGTAAACCTGCCCTTCACCGATACGCCCATCGTCACCACCTGGGTGCTGATCATGCTGGCCTATGCGGTGCGGCGGCTGCCGTATGCGCTGCGCTCGTGCATGGCGGCGCTGCAGCAGGTGCACATCTCGCTGGAGGAGGCCGCGCAAAGCCTGGGCGCGGGCCGCACCAGCGTGATACGGCGCGTGATGGTGCCGCTGATGGCCGGCGGCATCCTGGCCGGCTTCGTCACCAGCTTCATCACGGCGGCGGTGGAGCTGTCGGCCACCATCATGCTGGCCTCGGCCCAGAGCCAGGCGCCCATGAGCTACGGCATCTACCTGTACATGCAAAGCATCTCGGGGCGCGGGCCCGGTGCGGCATTGGGCGTGCTGGCCGTGGTCGTGGTCGGCCTGGGCACGTATTTCTCGCACCGCTTCGTGGAGCGCTCGCGCGCCACCGTGCAATCGACTTCGGAGTGAACCGCCATGCACCTGGACCCTGTCTCCCTCGAATGCAGGCACATCAGCCTGAGCTATGGCAGCAACGAAGTGCTGCGCGACGTCAACCTCAAGATCGAGCCCGGCGAGTTCTTCGCGCTGCTGGGGCCTTCGGGCTCGGGCAAGTCCACGCTGCTGCGGCTGATCGCGGGCTTCAACCGGCACCAGCGCGGCGAGCTGCTGGTGGGCGGGCAGGACATCACGGGGGTGCCGCCGCATGCGCGCAACATCGGCATGGTGTTCCAGAACTACGCGCTGTGGCCGCACATGACGGTGTACGACAACGTGGCCTTCGGCCTGGTCGAGCGCCGCGAAAGCCGCGACACCATCCGCCGCAAGGTGGGCGAGGTGCTGGAGCTGGTGGGCCTGTCGCAGTACGCGCAGCGCCGCCCGGGCCAGCTGTCGGGCGGGCAGCAGCAGCGCGTGGCGCTGGCGCGCACCGTGGTGATCGCGCCCAAGCTGCTGCTGCTGGACGAGCCGCTGTCCAACCTCGACAAGCAGCTGCGCGTGCAGATGCGCGAGGAACTGCGCAGCCTGCAGCGCAAGCTGGGCCTGACCACCATCTTCGTCACCCACGACCAGGAAGAGGCCATGACCACGGCCGACCGCATGGCCGTGCTGGACAAGGGCGTGCTGCAGCAGGTGGGCTCGGCGGCGGGGCTGTACGACTACCCGGCCAACCGCTTCGTGGCGGGCTTTGTCGGCACGGCCAATGTGCTGGAGGGCGAGGTGCTGCCGACGATAGGCGAGTCGCTGGTCTTCAAGGTGCCGGGCCTGGGCACGCTGACCCTGCCGCGCCCGGCCCAGCCGCCCGTGCCGGGGCGTGCGGCGCTGGCCTTCCGGCCGCACCAGGTGCAGATTGCGGTGCGCGACGATGCGGGCGATGCCTCGCGTGTGTGGGTGGAAGGGCAGATCGAGAGCGCCGAATTCCTGGGCGAGTTCTCGCGCTACCGCGTGCGCGTGGGAGAGGTGGCCGTGGTCGCCGACCAGGCGCACTACGCGGGCATTGCCATGTTCCCCATGGGCATGCCGGTGCGCCTGGGCATCGAGCCCACGCAGCTGCGCTACCTCGATGAGTGAACGATGAGACGGCTAGGGATGTTCCCTGAAACCCGGGCCTGCCCGGGCCGCAGGCCCTGGCGCCTGCGCTAGGCTGGCCGCCCATGGAGATGTATCAGCTGCGCGCCTACGTCACGGCGGCCACGCTGGGCAGCGTCACGCGCACGGCCGAGGCCCTGCACCTGACCCAGCCCGCCATCACGGCCCAGATCAAGGCGCTGGAGGAGGAGCTGGGCGTGGCGCTGTTCGACCGGCGCCCGGGCCGCATCAGCCTCACGCGGGCCGGCGAGGCCCTGATGGAGCCCGCTCGGCAGGTGCTTGATGCAGCGGGTCGGCTGCAGGGCCAGGCCCGCGAGCTGCAGGGCGAGGTCACCGGCCAGCTGCTGCTGGGCACGGTGGCCGACCCCGAGGCGCTGCGCCTGGGCTCGCTGCTGCATGGCCTGGTGGAGGCGCTGCCGCTGCTGGACATCAAGACACGCCAGGGCTGGGCCGAGGAGCTGCGCGCGCAGGTCGCGGCCGGCGGCCTGCAGGGCGCGTTCTACATCGGCGCCCACATGCCGCGCGACCTGGGCGCGCTGGTGCTGCAGACACTGCACTACCGTGTGGCGGCGCCGCCCGCGCTGCGCGAGCGCGTCCTGCAATCGGGCTGGAAGGACCTGGCGCAACTGCCCTGGATCGGCGCGCCCGCGCAGCACCATGAGCAGGCCCTGCTGCTGGCGCTGTTCGCCCGCCAGGGGCTGAGCCCCAATCAGATCGTGGAAAGCGATGCCGCCGCCGCGCCCGAGAGCCTGGTGCGCGCCGGCCTGGGCTTGGCGCTGCTGCGCGAGGACCGCGCCCTGGCCGCGGCCGAGCATGGCTGCGTGGCCATCTGGCCGCATGCGCGCGTGTCGGCGCAGCTGGGCTTCATCCACCCGCGCGAGGCCGAGCACGACCCGGCCCTGGTGGCCACGCTGTCGCAGCTGCGCAGGGTCTGGGGGCTGACCGAGGTTCAGGCGGCGGCGCCGCCGCCGGCCTGAGGGGTGCCTGCCTGGACGATGGCCTCGACCAGCGCATCAAGGCTGCCCTGGCGTTCCTGCTCGCCCACCTCGAACAGCTCCAGCACGCCGGTGCCGCGCAGGATGGCGAAGGCCATGGCCGCAAAGCCCTGGGGGCGGGGATGGTGGGCCGCGATCTCGGGGAAGACGTCCAGGAAGCGGGTGTAGAACACGCTGTCCACATGTACCCGGCGCGCGTCCACGCGGTCGAACAGCGAGGGGGAGGCCTTGCAGCCGAAGAACATGCTCCAGGCCGCCTGGTAGTTGGCCGCGCCGAAGATGTTGTCCCAGGCCAGGGTGACGAAGGCCTCGGCACGCTCGCGCAGGGGCAGGGCCTTGTCGGGCCAGACCGTGCCCTGGTCGCTCAGCGGCTCCATGACCTCGATGACCAGCCGCTCCATCAGCGCATCGCGGCTCTCGAAGTGGTGCTGCAGCGCGCCCAGCGACACGTCGGCGCCGCGCGCGATGGCCTGCAGCGTGGCGCTCTTGAAGCCACCCTCGCGCAGCAGCGCCAGGGCGGAGTCGATGATCTTGCGTTGCGTTGTCTCCACACGCTCGGTCTGCGGCGTGCGTGCGCGCCGCTGCGTGGCGGACGTCGTCATGTTCTGGGCTCCAGAGGGCAAAAAAATAATAGTAGATTGTTTTTGTTTGTTGCGGGCGTTCAACCGTTGCCGCAGTGCGGCATGGCGGGCGGCAATGCGTCGATGGCCTTCGCTACTCCTTCTTCTTGGGCTTGTCCATAGGGATAAATTACAAGAAATAATAATTTATTGTTTTTTATAGTTGATACCCATCAACAAGGGGCGCACAAGGCCCCGCATTCCAACAGGCACCCCACGAGGAGACATTGCCGTGAAGACCACCGAAGTGTTCCAACCCCTGCGCCGCCGCGCGCCTTGCTGAGAGCCGGAGCACCCCCTTGATGCACAGTTCTTCTTCGCAGGGCCATCTGGAGCGCAGGCTCAAGAACCGCCACATCCAGCTCATCGCGCTGGGCGGCACCATCGGCACGGGCCTGTTCCTGGGCTCGGCCGGCATCATCGAGCTGGCCGGCCCGTCCGTGCTGCTCGGCTACGCCATTGGCGGGCTTATCATCTTTTTCATCATGCGTTTCCTGGGCGAGATGCTGGTCGAGGAGCCCAACGCGGGCTCGTTCAGCTATTTCGCCAACCGCTACCTGGGCCGCTTCGCGGGCTTTCTGGCGGGCTGGAACTGTGTGGCGCTGTATGTGCTCGTGGGCATGCTGGAGCTGACGGCCGCAGGCAAGTTCATCCAGTTCTGGTGGCCCGGCATACCCACCTGGGTGACGGCGGCGGTGTTCTTCGTGCTGATCAACGGCGTGAACTTCATCAACGTCAAGGCCTATGGCGAGTTCGAGTTCTGGTTCGCGCTGATCAAGATCGTGGCCGTGATGGCCATGATCGGCGCAGGCCTGTATTTGCTGTTCAGCGCCGACCGGCCCGAGCAGACCGTGCGCAACCTGTGGACGCACGGCGGCTTCTTCCCCAACGGCTTCTCAGGCCTGGTGATGGCCTTCGCCTTCATCATGTTCGCCTTCGGCGGCGTGGAGATGCTGGGCTTCGCGGCGGCCGAGACCGACCAGCCGCGCACCGTCATCCCCAAGGCCGTGAACCAGCTGATCTACCGCGTGCTGGTGTTCTACATCGGCTCCATGGCCGTGCTGATGTCGCTGATGCCCTGGACCGACCTGCTGGGCCAGCTCAAGGCCGGCGGCGACACCTACAGCAGCAGCCCCTTCGTGCTGGTGTTCTCGGGCCTGGGCGAGAACGTGGCCGCCCACCTGCTGAACTTCGTGATCCTCACGGCCACGCTGTCGGTCTACAACAGCATGGTCTACAGCAACAGCCGCCTGCTGTACGGCATGGCCAGCGAAGGCAATGCACCGCGCTCGCTGATGCAGGTCAACCGCCGCGGCGTGCCGGTGCGGGCCATCGTCTATCCGGCCATCTTCACGGCGCTGGCCATCGTGCTGAACTATGTGGCGCCGGCCGGCGTGCTGGAGCTGCTGATGTCGCTGATCGTGGCGGCCCTGGTGATCACCTGGACCATCATCATCGTGGCGCACTGGCGCTTTCGCCGGGCCCATGCGGCACGCGGGACCGTGCTGGGCTTTCCCGCACCGGCCGCGCCGCTGACCAATGCCATCTGCCTGGCCGCCATGGCCCTTGTGGTGGGCGTGATGCTGCTGACACCGTCGGTGCGGTCCTCCGCGCTGGCCATTCCGATCTGGGTCCTGGTGGTCTACGGGGCCTATCGCCTCGTGTTCCGCCAACGTCCCACGCCTGTGCTGGAATCCGTACTGGAACCCGCGCACATCCCCCGTTGAAACCTTCAAGGAGAACCAACCATGGCAGACCTGTTCGACAACCCGATGGGCCTGATGGGCTTCGAATTCGTGGAATTCGCATCGCCCACGCCCGGCGTGCTGGAGCCGCTGTTCGAGAAGCTGGGCTTCACGCTGGTGGCCAGGCACCGTTCCAAGAACGTGCTGCTGTACCGCCAGGGAGGCATCAACTTCATCATCAACAATGAGCCGGGGCAGGCCGCCTATTTCGCTGCCGAGCACGGCGCCTCGGCCTGCGGCCTGGCCTTCCGCGTCAAGGATGCGCACCAGGCCTACAAGCGCGCGCTGGAGCTGGGCGCGCAGCCGGTGGAGATCCCCACGGGTCCCATGGAGCTGCGCCTGCCGGCCATCAAGGGCATCGGCGGCGCGCCGCTGTACCTGATCGACCGCTTCGACGAAGGCAAGTCCATCTACGACATCGACTTCGAGTTCCTGCCCGGCGTGGACCGCAACCCCAAGGGCCACGGCTTCCAGGTGGTGGACCACCTGACGCACAACGTCTACCGCGGCCGCATGACCTACTGGGCGGACTTCTACAGCAAGCTGTTCAATTTCCGCGAGATCCGCTACTTCGACATCTCGGGCGAGTACACCGGCCTGGCCTCCAAGGCCATGACGGCGCCCGACGGCCTGATCCGCATTCCGCTGAACGAGGAATCGCGCCAGGGCGGCGGCCAGATCGAGGAATTCCTCATGCAGTTCAACGGCGAGGGCATCCAGCACATCGCGCTGCTGACGGACAACCTGCTGGACTCCATCGACCAGCTGCAGATGGCCGGCATTCCGCTGCTGACCGCGCCCAACGACATCTACTACCAGAACCTGGAAGGCCGCCTGCCCGGCCACGACCAGCCCGTGGGCGAGCTGCAGGCACGCGGCATCCTGCTGGACGGCACGACCGAGGGCGGCCAGCCGCGCCTGCTGCTGCAGATCTTCTCCCAGCCCATGCTGGGGCCCGTGTTCTTCGAGTTCATCGAGCGCAAGGGCAACTACCGCGAGGGCTTCGGCGAAGGCAATTTCAAGGCCCTGTTCGAGTCCATGGAGCGCGACCAGATCAACCGCGGCGTGCTGCAGACCGAGGCACCGCAGGGCGCCTGATCCCGACGGACGCAACGCGCCCGCCCGGCCCTGGCCGGGTGGGCGCGCTGTCGTCAGGGTAAACACGGGCGGCCCTACACTCGGTGCCCATGAATTCCCCCTCGATGCAACCGGTGGCGCTCGGTCAAAGCGCATTGCAAGTCAGCCCCATCTGCCTGGGCACCATGACGTTCGGCGAGCAGGTCGGCGAGGCCGAGGCCTTTGCCATCATGGACCGCGCGCTGGAGCGCGGCGTGGACTTCTTCGACACGGCCGAGATGTATGCCGTGCCCGCACGCGCCGAAACCTGCGGCGCCACCGAAACCATCATCGGCCGCTGGTTCGCCCAGCGCCCCGGCGCGCGCGCCAAGGTCGTGCTGGCCACCAAGGTGGCCGGTCCTTCGCGGGGCATGCCCTGGGTGCGCGAGGGCTTGGGGCTGACGGCGGCCGACATCGCCGCCTCCTGCGAAGGCAGCCTGCGCCGCCTGGGCACGGACGTGATCGACCTCTACCAGATCCACTGGCCCGAGCGCAACGTGCCGGCCTTCGGCCAGCTGTACTACGACCCGGCCAAGGAAAGCTCGCAGACCGGCATCCACGAGCAGCTCGAGGCGCTGGGCCGCCTGGTCCGTGAAGGCAAGGTGCGCCACATCGGCCTGTCCAACGAAACGCCCTGGGGCGTGCACGAATTCGTGCGCCTGGCCGAGCAGCACGGCCTGCCGCGCGTGGCCTCGGTGCAGAACGCCTACTGCCTGCTCAACCGCAGCTGGGAAAACGGCATGGATGAAAGCTGCCACCGCCTGGGCGTGTCGCTGCTGGCCTATTCGCCGCTGGCCTTCGGCCTGCTCACGGGCAAGTTCGACGTGCATGCGCCCACCGATCCCGCTGCGCCGCAGGCTGCACGCATTGCGCGCTACGAATCGGTGCGCAAGCAGCGCTGGGGCCGGCCCGAAGCCCTGGCCGCCGCGCGCCGCTACAACGCGCTGGCGCGCGAGCACGGCATGACGCCCACGCAGCTGGCGCTGGCGTTTTGCTACACCAAGTGGCAGGTGGCCAGCACCATCATCGGCGTGACCTCGGTGGCCCAGCTCGATGAGGACCTGAACGCCTGGGGCACGCAACTGTCGCCCGAACTGCTGTCGGCCATCGACGCCATCCGCTGGGAAGTGCGCGACCCTGCGCAATAGGCCTCGGCTCTGCGCCTTCAGCGGCTGCACTCGCCCTTGAGCGCAGCGGCCGCCAGCATGGGCAGGCTCAGCAGGCCCATGCCGCCGCCCTTGAACTCGCCCTTCATGCAGTCGCCCTGGGCGGCCTCGCGCATGCCGCTGGCCAGCGGGTCCTCGCGCTGCGCATGAATCTGGGGCCTGACCAGGCCCTGCCGGGCCGCCGACTGCACGGCCTCGCGGCCTGCGGCCGAGTCCAGCAGGCGGCCCATGGCCCTGGCGCTGCGCGCGGCGTCCGGAGCGGCCTCGGTGTCGGCGGGCACAGGCGCTTGCGGCGCGGCGGCTGTTGCGGCTTCCTCCATCGCCTTTGCAGCCCCTGCGCCTTGCCTTGATGGCGGTGCGACGGCGGCGGTGTCCGGCCGTCGCGTAGGCGCGGGCGCAGGCGCCGGTCCGGGCCGGGCAGCCGCTGGAGCAGGAGAGGGGGCCGGCGTCGGCGTGGAAGTCGGCGTCTCGACCCAGACCACCTGAAGGCGGTGCGCCTCAGCCTGCCCGGTGCCGGGCCGCGCATTGTCCGGGGCCAGACCCTGCCACAGCAGCGCCCCATGCAGCAGCAGCGACAGCAGCAGGCCCGCGATCAGCCGCAGCCGCCCGCTGCTCAAGCCTCGGGCCCTGCCACCCATTCCAGCAGGTCACCGGGCTGGCACTGGAGCGCCTCGCAGATGCGCTCCAGCGTGTCGAAGCGCACGCCGCGCACCTTGCCGCTCTTGAGCAGGGAAATATTCTGTTCGGTGATGCCGACCATCTCGGCCAGTTCGCGCGAGCGCATCTTGCGGCGCGCCAGCATCACATCGAGGTGGACGATGATGGGCATGCTCAGACGAATCCCGCGTTCTCGTCGGCGATGCGCCGCGCCTGCAGCATCACATGGGCGATGGAGACCAGCACCACGCCGAGCAGGACCAGCAGGCCATCGTGCCAGTACAGGCCCAGCGTGACGAAGCGCTGCCCTGGCGGATTGCCCATGCTGGCGGCCACCGACATCAGCGCGCGCGTGAAGGGCAGGGCCAGCGCGCCCGCCAGCACCGTCCAGGCAAAGCGCATCAGGGCGTGCTGCGCCTGCTGGCCGAAGACACGGCCCTGCAGATACTCGCCGAACAGTGTCCACAACTGGCGCAGCGCATACAGGCCGCAGCCCACGGGCAGCAGGCTGACCAGTGCGGTGCGCCAGCGCGCAGCCATGTCCAGCGGCTGGCCGGGCGGCATGCCCAGCAGGCCTTCCGCCTGGCCCGAAAGATCTTGCGGCGACAGCAGGGCGGCTGCCGGCAGGGCCAGCAGCGCGACGGCACCGAGCGCAATCAGGATGCGCGCCGCCTGGGAGTGGCGCCTCAGGGCGTTGCCCGCGGCGTGGGGCGTATAGTTCATGGCACAGCCTTGTATTGATGAATCGATAAAAAATTATTGTAAAACGATAAAAAATTCATGTCCAAGAAAAACTCTCATGTCAGCGAGACACCGGCCACGCAGCTGCTGCGCGCCCACAAGGTGGAGTTCACCGAGCATCCCTATGAGTACCTGGAACACGGCGGCACCGAGCACAGCGCGGCCAGCCTGGGCCTGGACGAGCACATGGTGGTCAAGACCCTGGTGATGCAGGACCAGGACGCCAGGCCGCTGATCGTGCTCATGCACGGCGACTGCAAGGTCTCCACCAAGAACCTGGCGCGGCAGATCGGCGCCAAGAGCGTGGAGCCCTGCAAGCCCGAAGTCGCCAACCGCCACAGCGGCTACCTGGTCGGCGGCACCTCGCCCTTCGGCACGCGCCGCGACATGCCGGTCTATATCGAAGAGAGCATCCTGGCGCTGCCGCGCATCGCCATCAACGGCGGGCGCCGGGGCTTTCTGGTGCAGCTGGACCCGCAGGTCTGCGTGCAGCTGCTGGATGCACGGCCCGTGCACTGCGCGCTGGCAGAATAGATGCCCTGAAGAAATGAACACGACTTGCGCCCACGGGAAGGCGGCCGCCGCCTCCACCGGGTTCGCGCAGGTCCTGATGAAAAACATGTGTCGGCGATCAGGGAGGGCGGGCCATCAGGGCCGGCCGGATCGCGCGCCGGCGCTCCACAGAC
This sequence comes from Delftia sp. DT-2, assembly GCF_028401915.1. Taxonomy (NCBI): domain Bacteria; kingdom Pseudomonadati; phylum Pseudomonadota; class Betaproteobacteria; order Burkholderiales; family Comamonadaceae; genus Delftia; species Delftia sp. DT-2. Next base: position 28,714 of record NZ_JAQOTI010000013.1, on the reverse strand, counting down.
CGGCCAAGGACTTCAATTGAACGCGCTCTACCCCCTTCTCGCCACCGTGGCGGCCTACCTGATCGGCTCGCTGTCGTTCGCCGTCATCGTCAGCCGGGCCATGGGCCTGAATGATCCGCGCACCTATGGCAGCGGCAACCCCGGCGCCACCAATGTGCTGCGCTCCGGCAGCAAGGCGGCAGCGGCCGTCACCCTGCTGCTGGACGCCGCCAAGGGCTGGCTGCCCGTGGCCCTGGTGCAATGGTTCGGCAGCCGCTTCGGCATGGGAGATGGCACGGTGGCCATGGTGGCGCTGGCTGCCTTCCTGGGCCACCTGTACCCGGTGTTCTTCCGCTTCAAGGGCGGCAAGGGCGTGGCTACGGCCCTGGGCGTGCTGCTGGGCATCAGCGTCTGGCTGGGCCTGGCGGTGGCGCTGACCTGGCTGATCATTGCCGTGTTCTTCCGCTATTCCTCGCTGGCGGCCCTGGTGGCCTCCGTGTTCGCCCCCGTCTACTACCTGCTGTGCAGTGGCGTGGTCTGGTATGCCGAGACGCCGATTGCCGCCGCCATCGTCGCCATGGCGGCCCTGCTGATCTGGCGCCACCGCGAGAACATCCAGCGCCTGATGGCCGGCAAGGAATCCAGGCTGGGCAGCAAGAAGGCCGACCCGGCAGCCGCCGCGGCCAAGCCCGGCACGGCCAAAGGCAAGCCGCATTGAACGCCGCCGCCGCGCTGCGCTCCACGGGCGCAGCTTGCGTGAATGGCGTGGCCGGCCAGCCGCGCTCCAGGCCCTCTCACCACTGACGACCTTCCCACATGGCATCGAGTCCATCGCAGCGCGTCTATCGCGCACCTTGCCCCGGCTGCGGCGCGCCCGTGGAATTTTCCAGCGCCCAGGCCAGCTACGCCGTCTGCGAGTTCTGCCGCAGCACCGTGGTGCGCCAGGGCGATGTGCTGCAGCGCCGCGGCTCCATGGCCGAGGTCTTCGAGGACTACAGCCCCCTGCGCATCGGCGCCACGGGCCAGATGCTGCGCAACGGCAAGCCCGAGCACTTCACCCTGGTCGGCCGGCTGCAGCTCAAGAGCGAGGCGGGCGCCTGGAGCGAATGGGTGGCCGCGTTCAGCGATGGTGCGCTGGGCTTTCTGAGCGAGGACAACGGCCAGTTCGTCTGGTCCTGGCCCTGGGAGGCCGAGGCCCTGCGCAACGGGCCGTTCAAGGCCTCCGACTGGCTGCTGGGCTCGCAGCGCGTGCTAGGCGGCAAGAGCTTCACGGTCAGCAGCGTGCAGAACGCGCGGCTGGTATCGGCCCAGGGCGAGCTGGCGCAGCTGCCCGAGCCCGGCACGCCGTACCGGCTGGTGGAGCTGCGCAGCGAGCAGGGCCAGGTGCTGTCCGTGGACTTCTCCGTCCAGCCGCCCGCGCTGAGCCTGGGCGAACGCGTGGTGCTGGACGACCTCAGGATGCAGGGGCTGCGCGACGGCACCTCGCTCAAGGGTGAGCAGGGCCGGCACTTCAACTGCCCCAAGTGCGGCGCCGTGGTGCCCGTGCGCTTTTCCACCACCAAGAGCCTGAGCTGCCCCAGTTGCGGGTCGCTGGTGGACCTGAGCCAGGGCATTGGCAAGGAATTGGCCTATGCGGAACAGAACGAGCCCGTGCGCCCGGCCATCCCGCTGGGCAGCAAGGGTGTGCTGGAAGGCCAGCAATGGCAGGTAGTGGGCTTTCAGCACCGCATGGGCCAGGAGCCTGGCGACGACGAGAGCTTTGGCTGGGAGGAGTACCTGCTGTTCAACCAGAAGGCCGGCTTCGCATTCCTGGTCGATTCCTCCGATGGCTGGAGCATGGCCCGCGTGACCACGGGCGTGCCCAAGCTCTCCAAGAACCGCAGCACGGCCAAGTACATGGGCCGGCAGTACCAGCTTGAATCGCGCTACACGGCCGAGACCACCTACGCCCTGGGCGAGTTCTACTGGCCCGTGCAGCGCGGCCAGACCACGCGCAATGTGGACTATGTGAGCGCAGGCGCGCAGAACAAGGCCTTTCTGGCCAGCGAGACCGAGAACGGCGAGACCACCTGGTCGCATGGCAGCGCCGTCTCGGCCACCACGCTGGCCACGGCCTTCGGCCTCAAGCAGCTGCGGGACCGCTCGCAGGTCGGCGTGATGTCGGGCAGCCGCTTCGGCCTTTGGACCATCGTCATCGGCGTGGTCATCCTGTGGCTGGTGTTCGTCATGCTGCGCGGCTGCATGACGCGCCCGAACTGCAACCCGAACACCGATCCCAACTGCAACAGCTACACCCGCAGCAGCGGCGGCTCCTGGGGTGGCTACACCTCGGGCGGCAGCCACAAGTAAACAACGGAGAAACTGATCATGAACTTCGACTGGTTCAACCCCGCCGCCTTCTTCGGCTCGATCCTCTATGCGCTGGTGGGCGTGGTGGTATTCTGGCTGTGCTTCATCATCATCGACAAGATCACGCCCGTGGACATGTGGGCCGAGATCGTCGAGAAGCACAACAAGGCGCTGGCCATGGTGGTGGCCGCCATGTGCCTGGGCATCAGCATCATCGTCGCTGCCGCCATCCACTGAACGGGGCCGCCTGGCCCCCCTGCACTCCCCATCTCCCGCCGACACGCAGCCCGCCTGAAAAGGTGCGGCTGCGCTGCGCATGGCGGCGTTGCTGCGTCGCAACAAATTCCTTGTTGATAGTGAGTTTGCAAATGATATTCGTTTGCATTCTAAATAGAATCGCCCCCTTCATTCGAAGAGAGGGTTTCCATGACAGACCATCAAGCCGCCCGCAGGGCAAGGCTTTCAGCGGGTGTGACCGCTGGCATCATCACCACCGCGCTGGCGGGCGCGGTCCATGCCCAGGAGGCCGCTCCAGCCGTTTCAGCCGATCCGGCCCAGGCACAGACGCAGACACAGACGCAGACGCAGACGCAGCCTCAACAGGCCCACACCCTGCCCACGCTGCAGGTCAACGCCTCCCAGTACGACCCTGACGATGTGCGCCCCGAAGGCGTGACCACGGCGACCAAGACCTATCTGGCGCCCAAGGACATCCCGCAGACCATCGACACGCTGGAGGTCAACAAGTACAAGAGCTACGGCATCAACGACCTGGCCACCATGCTGGACGGCGTACCGGGCGTGAACACCAGCTACGACATGCGTGGCGAGGGCGTGTACATCCGCGGCTTCAAGGCCGACGAGAGCGACATCTACCGCGACGGCGTGCGCGAAAGCGGCCAGGTGCGCCGCAGCACGGCCAATGTGGAGCGCATCGAGGTCCTCAAGGGACCGGCCTCGGTGCTCTATGGCCGCAGCGCGGGCGGCGGCGTGGTCAACATGGTGAGCAAGCAGGCGCGCTTCGACGCCAAGAGCAGCATCACGCTGCGCGGCGGCTCCTGGGACAACGTGGGCGGCACCATCGACATCAACCGCGTGCTCAACGAGAACGTGGCCGTGCGCCTGACGGCCGACCGCGAGCAGGCCCACAGCTTCCGCGAAGGCATACGCAACCGCAACGAGATGGTCTCGCCCAGCATCCTGGTGGACACCCGCACGGGATGGCGCTGGACCGGCCAGTACACCTATGACAACGTCTGGCGCGTGCCCGATCGCGGCCCGGTCTATGACCAGTTGCCAGCCGGCGTTTCCATCCGCAAGGGCTTCGCGGCACCGGGCGACTACGTGGAAGATCGCCTGCGCGTGCTGCGCTCCGACCTGTCCTATGACTTCAACAACCGCTGGAGTCTGCGCTGGGTGGCCAGCAAGCGCGAGGCCAGCCAGGACTTCGACCACTATTTCGCCGGTACCTACCGCGCCGCGACCGGCAAGATCACGCCCAACTACGCCTGGCAGCAGACCCGCAACACCACGCTGTCCAACACGCTGGACCTGACGGGCAAGTTCAGCACGGGCAGCATCAAGCACGACCTGCTGGTGGGCCTGGAGGCCAGCGAGGAAGAGCGCGCGCCGCGCGTCGGCCAGCCCGGCAGCACCTTCTCCTACGATCCGTTCCAGCCCATCGTCTGGCCCAGCCGTCCGGTGCAGGGCAAGCCGACCCAGGACAACTATCACAAGGGCAAGGGCCAGGCGCTGTACATGCAGGACCTGGTCAGCCTGACCGAGCAGTGGAAGCTGCTGCTGGGCCTGCGCTACGACAGCTATGACTTCCAGAGCACCAACAAGATCGCCAACCTCACGCGCAAGACCGACGGCAACGGCTTCAGCCCGCGCGTGGGCGTGGTGTGGCAGCCGGTGCGCGAGCACAGCTTCTATGCGTCCTGGAACAAGAGCTACTCGCCCTATGGCGGCCGCGGCATCCTGACCGTGGAAACCGCCGTGGGCGCGGTGCCGGACGACGAGCCCCAGTACTCGCGCCAGTCCGAGGTCGGCGTCAAGAGCGACTGGCTGGGCGGCGCGCTGTCCACCCAGGTCTCCGTCTACCAGCTGGAGAAGTACAACATCCGCTACCGCCCCGATCCCGAGAATGATCCCTACACCTGGGCCATCCGGGGCAAGGACCGTTCGCGCGGCATTGAGTTCAGCGCGGCCGGCCGCGTTGCCGGTTCCTGGTATGTGCGCGGCGGCGTCGCCTTCATGCAGGCCAAGGTGGCTGAAGACGCGCAAAACCCCGCCAACGTGGGCCTGTACCTGCGTGACACGGCCAAGCGCAACGGCAACCTGTTCCTGCGCTATGCGCCCAAGGGACCCTGGTATGGCGAAGTCGGCGTGACCTACACGGGCAGCCGCTTCACCAACGCCGCCAACACGGCCATCCTGCCCGGCTACTCGCGCTGGGATGCGCTGGTGGGCTGGCGCCAGGACGCCTGGACCGTGACCGTGGCCCTGTCCAACCTGTTCGACAAGCAGTACTGGCGCTCCAGCTCCATGCCGGGCGCACCGCGCAGCGTGCTGGTCAGCGCCAACTACCAGTTCTGACGGAACCCCCAGGAGGCGCGCGGCGCCTTCTTCCGTTGCACGGCGCCTCTCGCGCACACGGGGGGCGCATCGCGCACAATACCGGCCGTGCAAACCTCAGCCCCTCTTGCCGGCGCGCAGCCGGCGCGCCCCATCGACATCGCCCTGCTGGTCAGCGTTTTCGTGATCGCGGCCTGCGGCCTGCTCTATGAGTTGGCTGCGGGCGCGCTGGCTTCCTATCTGCTGGGCGACTCGGTCCTGCAGTTCTCCACCATCATCGGCAGCTACCTGTTCGCCATGGGCATAGGCTCCTGGCTGTCGCGCTATTTCGAGGACCACCTGCCTGCGCACTTTCTGCGCATCGAGCTGATGGTGGCCCTGATCGGCGGTGCGTTGCCGGCCACGCTGTTCATTGCCAATGCCTACGCGCCCGGCGCGTTCCGGTTCCTGCTGTACGGCATGGTGCTGGTGGTGGGAACGCTGGTGGGGCTGGAGATTCCGCTGGTGATGCGCATCCTCAAGCGCAATGTGACGCTCAAGGACCTGGTGTCCCAGGTGCTGACCTTCGACTACCTGGGGGCGCTGGCCGTGTCGCTGGCATTTCCGCTGCTGCTGGTGCCCAAGCTGGGCCTGGTGCGCACGGGGCTGCTGTTCGGCTTCATGAACGCGGCGGTGGCGGTGTGGGCACTGCTGCTGTTTCGCCATGAACTGCGGCGCCCGCGCGCCCATGCCCTGGCCTGCGCGGCCGTGCTGGCCCTGCTGGGCACGGGCATCTGGGGCGCCGACCATCTGACGCGCCTGGCCGACGACCATTTCTACCAGGACCGCATCGTGCTCTCCAGCAGCTCGCCCTACCAGCGCATCGTGGTGACGCAGGGGCGCCAGGGCGCGCGGCTGTACCTCAACGGCAACCTGCAGTTCGCGCAAGGCGACGAGTACCGCTACCACGAGGCCCTGGTCCACCCCGTGATGGCCGCGCATGGCGCGCCCAAGCGCGTGGCCGTGCTGGGCGGCGGCGACGGCATGGCCGTGCGCGAGGTGCTCAAGTACCCCTCGGTGGAGTCGGTCACCCTGGTGGAACTGGACCCGGCCATAACCGACCTGTTCAAGGACAACGCCATGCTGCGCCGGCTCAACGGCGATGCGCTCAGCGATGCGCGCGTGCGCATCGTCAACACCGATGCCTTCCACTGGCTGCAGCAGGACCAGGACACCTTCGACGTCGTCATCGTCGATTTCCCCGACCCGACCAATTTCGCCATCGGCAAGCTGTTCACCAACAGCTTCTATGCCTTGCTGGACAAGCGCCTGGCCGCCAGCGGCTATGCCGTGGTGCAGACCACCTCGCCCCTGATCGCGCGCAAGAGCTACTGGACCGTGGTGCAGACCATCGAATCCATCGGCCTGCAGGCCACGCCCTACCACGCCCATGTGCCCAGCTTTGGCGAGTGGGGCTTCGTCATCGCCAGCCACCGGCCCTGGCGCGAGCCCGATGCGCTGCCTGCGGGCCTGCGCTTTCTGAGCGCGCAGACCATGGCGCTGATGTTCGACTTTCCGCTGGACATGGCGCGTGTGCCGGCCGAGGTCAACCGCCTGTCCAACCAGGTGCTGGTCAATACCTACGAACGCGAATGGGGCAGGGTGGAGCGTTGAGCCCCGACCGCCCGTCTTTGTGGAGCCGGCGCCAATGGCTGCAGGGCCTGGCCGGCGGTGCGGCCGCAGGCCTGGCCGGCTGCACGCCAACGCCGCCTCGTCTGGAAGACCTGCCTGGTGGCTTCAGCGGCGTGGCGCTGGAGCGCGGCCATGCCTTGCGCGCATTCTGGCAGCGATTGGGCCAGGGCCTGGCGCTGCCGGCGCCGGCCGTGGTGCACCGTGCCAACGTGGTGATCGCCGGTGGCGGCATGGCGGGCCTGGCGGCTGCGCGGGCGCTGGAGCTGTCGGGGGTGCAGGGTGTGGCACTGCTGGACACGCAGCCGGCCATGGGCGGAAACAGCCAGGGCGGCAGCATGTCCGGGCTGGCCTGTCCTTTGGGCGCCCACTATCTGCCCTTGCCTGGCGACGATGCATCCGAGGTCCAGGACTGGCTCGAGGCCCTGGGCCTGCGCCAGCGCCGCGCGGGCCGCTGGCAGTACGACGAGCGCCATCTGTGCCACAGCCCGCAGGAGCGCCTGTTCTGGCAGGGCGCCTGGCATGAGGGCCTGCTGCCCGTCGATGGCGTGGCGCCGCGCACGCTGGAGCAGTACGAACTCTTTGCGCGCAGCGTGGCCCAGGAGATGGACAGGGCGCCCTTTGCCATGCCGTCCATCCGTGTCTGGCAGCGCCAGGGCCGGCTGCCCGCCGCCCATGCCGCGCTGGACGGCCAGACCATGCAGGCCTGGCTGGTCCAGCAGGGCATCGATGATGCGCAACTGATCTGGTATCTGGAGTACTGCTGCCGCGACGACTTTGGCGCGGGCCTGGCGCGCGTGTCGGCCTGGGCGGGCCTGCACTATTTCGCCAGCCGCCACGGCTTCTCGGCCCCGCGCCGCCAGGATGAGCGCACGCCCGAAGACGCGGGTGATGCCGTGCTGACCTGGCCCCAGGGCAATGGCTGGCTGTCGCAGCAACTGGTGGCCGGGCTGGGCTCCACCGACCTGCAGACGGATTGCAGCGTGCTATCCATTGCCGAGAGTGCCGATGGCGTGGAGATCGACGTCTACCACCACGGCCGCCAGCAGCACGAGCGCTGGCTGGCCGCGCGCTGCGTGGTGGCCCTGCCCAGCTTCATCGCGACACGCGTGGTGCGCGATGCACCGGACTTCCTGCGCGCGGTGGCCGGCCGGCTGGACTGGGCGCCCTGGCTGGTGGCCAACATCCATCTGCAGCGGCCGCTGGCCGACCGGCCCGGCGCCGATCCGGCCTGGGACAACGTGCTCTTTGCCGATCCGAATGCGGGCGGCCTGGGCTATGTGGACGCGGGCCACCAGGGCCTGGACCGGCTCACGCCCCGGCCCACGGTGCTCAGCTACTACCAGGCGCTGGGCGACTGGCCTGACGGGCGCGCCCAACTGCTGGGCCAGCCCTTCGGCTTCTGGCGGGACCGCATCGTCGGCAGCCTGCTCGTCCCCCATCCCGACCTGCTGCACAAGGCCACGCGCATGGAGATCACGCGCTACGGCCACGCCATGGCCATACCCCGGCCCGGTGACCAGCAGCTGCTCAGCCAGGTGGCGCTGCAGTCGCTGCACCGGGGGCGCAGCGCGCTGTGCGCCGGCGAGCGCGTGGCCCTGCTGCCCACGCCGGGCACGCGCCGCCTGTGGTTCGCACATTCCGACTGGGCCGGCTACTCGGTATTGGAGGAGGCCTTCACGCGTGGCCACCATGCGGGCCTGTGGGCTGGCGCGCGGACCTGACACGGGCCGCGGCGCCGGTGTCGCGCGCTTCAGGCGCCAGATCGGTCAGACAGGCCCGGGCATCTGCACCATGCGGTACAGCGACTGGCTGCCGCGTGCGGCCAGCACGCCCAGCTGGGCCAGCGTGCGCGGGTCCAGCTCCAGCGTGATGGCGGCGCGCGCCAGTGCCGAGCGGATGCGGGGGCCGTCCTCGCCTTCATGGATGACGGGCGGATACAGGCTCGCGCCGTCGGCGCCGATCACGCTGGCCACCAGCGGCGGCTGCGGCGGCTCGCCACGGCGCAGCACCACGGCGATGTCACCGTTGTCCAGCCGCACATAGGTGCCCGGCGGGCACAGGCCCACGGCGCGCACCAGCGCGAAGCCCACCTCGTCGGAGTAGCGCTGCTGCTGGGTGAGCGCGCGCAGCGACTCGGCGGCGCTGCGGCCTTCGCGTGACTTGCGCGGGCTGATCAGGGCGGCGTAGCGGTCCACCGTGCCCAGGATGCGGACCAGCCGCTGCACGGGCGCCAGCGTGGACAGCGGCTGCTGCGGCACGGCCTCGTGGTGGTGGCCCACCAGCTCCAGCCACAGCGCATCGTTGACGAACAGCCGCGCCAGCAGGGCCTGGCTGTGCAGCGGGTGGCGCTGTACGGCCTGCTGCTGGGCGGGGGTCAGCGGCTCGCGCTGCAGCGCCAGTTCGTCCTGCAGCGCGTTCATGCCGATGTTCATGGTCAGTGCGCCATACACCAGGGTGCGGTGTTCGGACTCGTCCAGGCGCAGCTCGCGCGCCAGCACATGGCACAGGCAGGCGCAGACCAGGGCATGGGAGGCGCTGTAGCCCACGGTGGACGAGCAGGCGCGCTGGAACATCAGGTACAGCGCGGCATCGCTGTCGTGGGCGATCAGCTCCTGCAGCCACAGGTCGATCTGCTGCAGCTTGACCAGGAAGCCCTGCACCTGCAGCGGCGCGGACAGCAGCACGGACAGTGCGGCCTCCAGGTCGGACCACAGGCCCAGCAGGTCTTCGTAGGAATCGTCGGGGCGTCGGCTCATCGTTGGCGGGGTGCGGGAAGCGGGGCGCATGCAGGCCGCATCAGCGCCGCTCCAGCACCATCTCGCTGCCCTGGCGGGTCATCTGGACGTGGGCAAGAAAGCTGTTGCCCAGCAGCACATAGGGCATGGGAAGAGGGGCGACCACGGCGTCCACACCGAAGACCTCGACATCGCCCACGCGCACCGAATCCAGCCGCAGGCGCCAGCCCTGGGCATCGCCGTTGGCGGTGCGCATCATCACCGGCTGGCCCTTGAGAAAGGGCAGGCCCATGCGTTCGGCGTCGGACCGGCCGATGGCGACCGAGCTGGCGCCCGTGTCCACCATGTAGACCATGGTCTTGCCATTGATCTGGCCGCGTTCGATGAAGTGCCCCCGGTTGTCGGCCTTGAGCACCACGCGCCGGCCGAGCGCGGGATCGCCCGCCGCCGCGCCCCGGCCGCCCAGGCTGATGGGCGCCTCGCCCAGGCGCAATGTCTGGCGGCGGCCCTTGATTTCCACCTCGGCCGTGTCACCCGATACCTGCAGCACGCGCACGTCCTGCAGGCTTTCGCCCGCCGCCAGCGCGCGCGGCGTGCCGCCGTCTATGACCAGCAAGGCCTTGCTGCCCAGCACGCCGCTGAGCGCCACGGACTGCGCCGTCGCCGATGGTGGAGCCAGCGCGGCCGCTGCGGCCAGGCTCAGAAGTACGGCACGTAGGTGGCGCATGGGGTGGCTTGTGGCGCAGAGGCGGGTGCCAGGCGATCAGTCGCGGAAGTTGTTGAAGGACAGGGGATGGTCGGCCAGGTCCTTGCGGATCAGGGCCATGGCGGCCTGCAGGTCGTCGCGCTTGGCGCCGGTGACGCGCACGGCGTCGCCCTGGATGGCGGCCTGCACCTTGAGCTTGCTGTCCTTGATCAGCTTTTGCAGCTTCTTGCCCAGCTCGGCCTCGATGCCGTTCTTGACCTTGATGGTCTGCTTGAGCTTGTCGCCGCCGATCTTCTGGGCCTTCTGGATGTCCAGGAAGCGCACGTCCACGCTGCGCTTGGTCAGCTTGTTGCGCAGGATGTCCTCGACCTGCTGCAACTGGAAGTCGGCATCGCCGAACAGCGTGATTTCCTTGTCCTTGAGCTCGATGGCGGCCGAGGTGCCCTTGAAGTCGAAGCGTGTGCCGATTTCCTTGGCGGTGTTCTCCACGGCGTTCTTCACTTCGACGAAGTCGGCTTCGCACACGGTGTCAAAAGAAGGCATGGCAAATATTTCCTGTAAATGTTCTGAAAAAGTACCGCAGCGCGCGGCCGGGCGATGCGGGCGCGGGGCCGGCGGCGCAGGGAGGCGGTGCGACAATCCGGTCGATGTTAGTCGAGAAAAATGTTCCGCTGCAGCATTGCAACAGCTTCGGCATCGCCGCCCGTGCCCACACCCTGGTGCGCGTGCGCAGCGACGAGGACGTGCGCCATTTCCTGGCCGATCCGCTGTGGGGCCGCCAGCCCGTGTTCGTGCTGGGCGGCGGCAGCAATGTGGTGATCACGGGCGACGTCGATCCCGTGGTCCTCAAGATGGAGATAGCGGGCATGCGCCTGCTGCGCGAGACCGATCGCCACTGGATCGTCGAGGCCGGTGCCGGCGAGCGCTGGCACGACCTGGTGGCCTGGACCCTGTCGCAGGGCTATGGCGGCCTGGAGAACATGGCGCTGATTCCCGGCACCGTGGGCGCATCGCCGGTGCAGAACATCGGCGCCTACGGGCTGGAGCTGCAGGACCGGTTCGAATCGCTGGATGCCATCGACCTGGCCACGGGTGAGTCCTTCACGCTGGATGCCGCGCAATGCGCCTTCGGCTACCGCGACTCGGTGTTCAAGCACGCCCCGGCCGAACCCACGCCCGTGGCGCGGGCGCGCATGAGCGGCGTGCCGCCGCGCGGCATGGGCCTCAAGGGCCGCGCCGTGATCACGCGCGTGCGCCTGGCCCTGCCCAAGGACTGGAAGCCCGGCCTGGGCTACCTGGACCTGCAGCGCCGCCAGGCCGAGGCCGGCGTGGCCGAGCCCACGGCCCGCCAGATCTTCGACTGGGTGTGCGAGATCCGCCGCGCCAAGCTGCCCGACCCGGAGCAGATCGGCAACGCCGGCAGCTTCTTCAAGAACCCGACGGTGACGCCCGAGCAGTGCGCCGACATCATTGCGCGCGAGCCCCGCATCGTGCACTACCCCATGGACGACGGCTCCATCAAGCTGGCCGCCGGCTGGCTGATCGATGCCTGCGGCTGGAAGGGCAAGTCCATGGGCCGCGCCGGGGTGTATGACAAGCAGGCCCTGGTGCTGGTCAACCGGGGCGACCGGCACAGCGTGGACCGCAGCGTCACGGGCGGCGAGGTCATGACGCTGGCCGGAGCGATACAGACCAGCGTCTACGAGCGATTCGGCATCCGCCTGGAGCCCGAGCCCGTCGTGGTCTGACCGATCCACGGTCTCAAGAAAACAGCGGCCCGCAGGCCATGGTGCCTGCGGGCCGCTTTGCTTGCTTTGTATCAGCGCATCAGTGGGCGGAATGGCTGCTGCGCCAGCTCATGTAGTCCTTGTCGGTCATCAGCACCCACAGCGCGAGCACCAGCACCACGATGCCCGACACCACGGCATTGCGCATGGCGTCCATCTGGCCGGCAAAGCCCAGCACCCAGGGCGAGATCACCATCCACAGACCCAGCAGGCCTTCGGTCCATTCCTCCCACGCGCGGGGCATGAAGATAGCTCCCAGCGCAGCGGCAATCAGCGCCAGTCCGATGACCACGCCATTGGCCGTGGGCGCCATCTGGTCCTGGAACCCCAGCACCCAGGGCGAGACTGCCAACCAGACTCCCAGCAGGACGTTGAGCGGGTCCTGCCAATGCTTCATGTATTTCATGGCTGCACCTCCTGCCGCCACGACGAATGAGGGCGGCAGCTGGTTGGATCAAGGGCGCAGCATGCAGGTTCCATGAGGATTTTTGCGAAAGTGCATGCTTACCAGGGCATCTCGCCCTTGTTCACCTTGGCGCCGATGTCCAGCGACAGCGCCATGCCGGCCTGCGGGTAGGCCTGCTTCATGGCACCGATCAGCTCGGCGCTGTTGCCCGCCTTGGCGGCGGCGGCCTCGAAACGCTGGAGATAGTCGCGTGTATAGGCGATGGCGCTGGCGTCCATGGCCGTGCCGGCCTGCATGTGGCCGGGCACGACGACAGCGGGCTTGAGGGCCTGCATCTCGTCCAGCTGCGCCAGCCAGGCCTTGCGCTCGGCGCTCTTTTGCGTGTCCGCCGTCCAGACATGCAGGTTGCCGAACACGCCCACGTTGCCGACGATGGCCTGCAGCGCAGGCACCCAGACATAGGGGCGGTGGGCCAGCGGGCCGGTGGTGCCGCGCAGCTCCAGCGCCTGGCCGTCCACCATCACCGTATTGCCTTGCAGGGCCTCGGGCAGCACGGGATGGCTGGGGGCGTTGGCGCCCATCTTGGGGCCCCAGAAGGCCAGCTTGCCCTGCAGCTTGGACTCGATCTTCTCGCGCACGGCCGGCGTGGCCACCACCTTGGCCTGCGGGAACAGGCTCTTGAGCACTTCGGCGCCGAAGTAGTAGTCGGGGTCGGCATTGCTGATGAGGATGGTGGTCAGCTGCTTGCCGCTGTCCAGCACATTGGCGGCAATGCGCAGGCCGTCGGCGCGGGTGAAGCCGCTGTCCACGACCACGGCCTCCTTGGCGCCGGTGATCAGGGTGGAGGTCACGGCAAAGCTGTGTTCGTCGGCCTGGTAGACCTTCATCTGCAGCGGGGCGGGCGCATGGGCGTGGGACAGGCCGGCCGACAGGGCCAGGGTGAGCGAAAGCAAGGTGGTGCGAAGCATGTCGATTTCCTTTGAAAAAAGCACAAGACAGAAAACGGGTGGCAGCGCCGTGCTGCCATGGGTGGTACTTTAGTTTTTGAAATCGAGCAGATAAACGGCAAAATATGCGCTTGTTTGTTGCAGAAATAGAGCATATCCATGGACCGATTGCTGGCGATGCAGGTGTTTGCCGCGGTGGCCGAATGCGGCAGCTTCACGGCGGCGGCCGAGCGGCTGGACCTGTCGCGCGCCATGGCCACGCGCCATGTGGAGTCGCTGGAGCAGTGGCTGGGCGCGCGCCTGCTGCACCGCACCACGCGCCGCGTCTCGCTCACCGATGCCGGTGCGCAGTGCCTGCGCTACAGCCAGCAGATGCTGGCCCTGGCCGATGAGGTGCAAGGCGAGATGCGCGCCGGCGACAGCCAGTTGCGCGGCCTGCTGCGCGTGACCTGCAGCATGTCCTTCGGCCATGCGCAGATGGCGCCGGCCATTGCGCAGTTCATGCGGCTGCACCCGCACCTCAAGATCGACCTGCTGGTGGACGACGGCGCGCTGGACCTGGTGCAGCAGCGCATCGACCTGGCCATACGCATCAGCGCCGATCCGGGCGCCGCACTCATCGGCCGGCCGCTGGCCGTGTGCGAATCGGTGCTGGTGGCCTCGACCGCCTATCTGGATGCGGCTGGCCGGCCGCAGGCACCGGCCCAGCTGCAGGCGCACCGCTGCCTGGGACACATGCGCGTGGGGCGCAATGTCTGGCAATTGACTCGCCGTGACGATGACGGCGATGAGCAGCAGATCGCCGTCACCACCTGGTTCAACGCCAACGAAGCCACCGTGCTGGCCGCCGCTGCCGTCGAAGGCGCCGGCATTGCCTTGCAGCCAACCTATCTGGTCCAGCCCATGCTGCAAAACGGCCAGCTGGAGCTGGTGCTGCCCGACTGGCGCCCGCAGCCGCTGACCGTGCATGCGCTGTACAGCTCGCGTCGCCACCTGCCGGTGGCCGTGCGCGCGCTGCTGGATTTTCTCGTGCAGCGTTTCGAGGGCGCGCGCTGGTAGCCGGGGCGTAAAAAAGCCGCCTTGCGGCGGCTCTTGGCAATCTGCGGCAGGGCGCCGCAGAGTGGCTTATTCCTTGCCGCCCAATTGGGGCAGGGCGGTGCTGGTGCCCAGGGACAGCAGGCCAGCCTTGGCGTAGATGGCCAGCTTGTCGCGGGTGTCCATCAGGTCCAGGTTGCGCATGGTCAGCTGGCCGATGCGGTCGGCGGGGCTGAAGGGCGCGTCCTCGACCTTTTCCATCGACAGGCGCTCGGGCGCGTAGGTCAGGTTGGGCGATTCGGTGTTCAGGATGGAGTAGTCATTGCCGCGGCGCAGCTCCAGCGTCACGGTGCCGGTCACGGCGCGGGCCACCCAGCGCTGGGCGGTTTCGCGCAGCATGATGGCCTGCGGGTCGAACCAGCGGCCCTGGTACAGCAGGCGGCCCAGGCGCAGGCCGTTGATGCGGTACTGCTCGATGGTGTCCTCGTTGTGGATGCCGGTCACCAGGCGCTCGTAGGCGATGTGCAGCAGGGCCATGCCGGGGGCTTCGTAGATGCCGCGGCTCTTGGCTTCGATGATGCGGTTCTCGATCTGGTCGCTCATGCCCAGGCCGTGGCGGCCGCCGATGCGGTTGGCTTCCAGGAACAGCTCCACGGGATCGGCGATTTCCTTCCCATTGAGGGCCACGGGGCGGCCTTCTTCGAAGGTCACCGACACTTCCTCGGCCTTGACCTCGACCTCGGGCTTCCAGAACGCCACGCCCATGATGGGGTTGACGATGCGGATGCCGCTGTTCAGGAACTCCAGGTCCTTGGCCTCGTGCGTGGCGCCCAGCATGTTGCTGTCGGTCGAGTAGGCCTTCTCGGCGCTCATCTTGTAGCCGAAGCCCTCCTTGGTCATGAAGGCCGACATCTCGGCGCGGCCGCCCAGCTCGTCGATGAAGGTCTGGTCCAGCCAGGGCTTGTAGATCTTCAGAGCGGGGTTGGTCAGCAGGCCGTAGCGGTAGAAGCGCTCGATGTCGTTGCCCTTGAAGGTCGAGCCGTCACCCCAGATGTTGACGTCGTCTTCCTTCATGGCGGCCACCAGCATGGTGCCGGTCACGGCACGGCCCAGGGGCGTGGTGTTGAAATAGGTGATGCCGCCCGTGGAGATGTGGAAGGCGCCGGCCTGGATGGCGGCAATGCCTTCGCCGGCCAACTGCGAGCGGCAGTCGATCAGGCGAGCCTGCTCGGCGCCGTACTCCATGGCCTTGCGGGGGATTTCGTCGTAGTCGGCCTCGTCGGGCTGGCCCAGGTTGGCCGTGTAGGCGTAGGGCAGGGCGCCCTTGTTCTTCATCCAGCGCAGGGCGGCGCTGGTGTCCAGGCCGCCCGAGAAGGCGATGCCGACCTTTTGGCCGACGGGAACGTTTTGCAGGATGGTTTCCATACGATGCTTCTCTCAATAACGATGGCGGCTGGCGTGCGGGACGCGGCTGCCGGAAAACACGGAAGGCGCCTGGGCGCCGTCAGGTCGAATGCGTCGGTCTGCCCAGGCGCTCAGGCGCTCTTAGGCGTAGTGGCAGATGTAGTGGTAGGCCTCGGTCACGCGGATGTCGAACTTGGAGTTCGCAGGAACCTGGAAGGACTCGCCGGCCTTGGAGGTCAGCCACTGGTCCGTGCCGTCGAGCTTGTACTCGCAGGAACCGGCCACGCATTCCATGATCTCGGCGGCGGCCGTGCCGAAGGTCAGCTGGCTGGGCAGCACCACGCCGGCAGACTTCTTCGTGCCATCGGCCAGCGTGAAGCCGTGGCTGATGCATTTGCCGTCGAAATAGACATTGGCCTTGGTGGTCAGGGTGATGCCAGAGATGGTTTCGGTGGTCATGGAAGCTGGGCAGAAGGTGGACTAAACCGCCCATTTTAGGCCAGCACCCGGCCGCTGCCCGTACGTGCTGGCCGTCGCCATGCAAAAAGCCCCTTGTCGGGGCTTTGCATGCGCAGGTCCGTCTCAGCGGCGCCAGCCGTGGCGGTAGCCGCCGCGCCAGCCGTGATAGCTGGGGCGCGAGGCGTAGTACACGCCGGCAGCAAGGGCTGCTCCAATCACCACGGGGGCCACATAGTCACCGGCCGAATACACGGGCTGCACAGGCTGGGGGGCGTAGTAGCCACCGCCGTCGTAGTAGTTGTTCTGGTAGACCACGGGCGGCGGCACGGGTGCGGTGGAGTACGCGGCCTGGGGCGGCTGGTTGGTGCCGTAGTAGCCGTTGCTGCCGTAGGCCGCGCTGTTGGCGGCGGGCTGCACGCTCAGCGCGATCCAGTCCCCGGGCGGCGTGGTGGTGCGCGTCGTGTAGTTGCGGCCTGCGTACTCGTAGACCACGTCATAGGCCACGGCGCGGTTCTGGTAGTAGGTCTGGGTGGTGCAGTTGCGCACCGTCTGGTACTGGGGCTGGCCCGTGGCCTCGGCCTGGTTGCCCAGCATGGCGCCGCCGATCACGCCGGCCGCCGTGGCGGCCGCCCGTCCGCCGCCATGGCCGATGGCATTGCCGACCACGCCGCCCGCCAGGGCACCCAGAACGGCGCCCGCGCCCGAGGTGCGCTGGCCGGTATAGACGTTTTCATCGCGGCAGACCTGCTGGGGCACGGCCACCTGCTGGGTCACCGGGGTCACCGACAGCACCCGGCCTTGCTCCTGGGCCAGGGCCACGGTGGCGGTCGTGGCCGCCAGCGTCAAAAGAACCAGGGATTTCATGATTGCACTCCTGTTGCGCTGGCGGTATTTCCTGCCAGGCTCCATGCAAGTGTATTCCTCGGGCCTGGAAAGCAGTTTGCGGTCGCGTAAATCCACGTAATAAGCTGTTCCAGGCCTGATGGCAGAGTCAGCGCTTGCCCCCGTGGGCCATCTCTGCCCAGGCGTCGGGCGCAAAACCCACGGTGATGCGTCTCTGCGGCCATTGGACGACCGGGCGCTTGATGACGCTGGGCTGCTGCTGCATGAGGGCTGCGGCACCGGCTGCATCCTGGGCGGCGGCCTGGGTGTCGGCATCGAGCTTGCGCCACGTCGTGCCTTGGCGGTTGAGCAGCTTTTCCCAGCCGACAGCCTGCATCCAGGCGGGCAACTGCTCGGCGGGAACACCCTGTTTCTTGAAGTCGTGGAATTCGTAGGCGATGCCCTGGTCGGTGAGCCAGGCGCGGGCCTTCTTGACGGTGTCGCAGTTGGGAATGCCGTAGAGCGTCACAGTGTTTGCAGTGGTCATGATTGGTTGCAGTTGCCGCAGTCAATGGATGGCGAGGACCCCATAAGGACACTGTCCCTGGGTAACAATAGCGCGCAGTATGCACACCTCATTTCCCACATTGGATGCATGGCTCGCCTATTGCGAGCGCCTGCACCCCAAGAATATTGCGCTGGGCCTGGATCGCGTGCGCGAAGTTGCCCAGCGCCTGGACCTGCGTTTCGACTGCCCCGTGATCACGGTGGCGGGCACCAACGGCAAAGGCTCGACCTGCGCCATGCTGGAGGCCGTGGCGCTGCAATCGGGCTTTCGCCCCGGCGTCTACACATCGCCGCATCTGGTGCATTTCGAGGAACGCTGCCGCGTGGGCGGCGAGATCGTGAAGGCCGCCGAGCTGCTGCCGCAGTTCGAGGCCGTGGAGCAGGCGCGCGTGCAGGGCACGGAAGTGGCGCTCACCTATTTCGAGTTCACCACGCTGGCCATCCTGCGGCTGATGAGCCAGTCCAGGCTGGATGTGGCGATTCTCGAGGTGGGCCTGGGCGGGCGGCTGGATGCCACCAATGTGATCGACGCCGATTGCGCCGTCATCACCAGCATCGACATTGACCACGTGGAATTCCTGGGGCCGGACCGCGAGAGCATCGGCCGCGAGAAGGCCGGCATCATGCGCGCCGGCCGGCCTGTGGTGGTCAGCGATCCCATGCCGCCGCAAAGCGTGCTGGACCATGCACAGGCCATTGGCGCCGATCTCTGGCGCCTGGGCCAGGACTTCAATTTCTCGGGCGACAAGCAGCAGTGGGGCTGGGCCGGACGCGGGCGGCGCTATGCGGGCCTGGCCTATCCGGCGCTGCGCGGCGCCAACCAGCTGGTCAATGCATCGGGTGCGCTGGCCGCGCTCGAAGCCATCCGCAGCCGTCTCCCCGTCACGGCCCAGGCCGTGCGCACGGGGCTGGCCATGGTCGAGCTGCCGGGCCGTTTCCAGATCATTCCGGGCCAGCCCACGCTGGTGCTGGATGTTGCGCACAACCCGCATTCTGTGGCGGCGCTGACGGCCAACCTCGATGCCATGGGCTACTTTCCCTGCACGCATGCGGTCTTCGGCGCCATGCACGACAAGGACCTGGCCCCCATGCTGGCCAGGATTGCCCCGTTGATCGACCGCTGGTATCTGACCGACCTGCCCACGCCGCGCGCCGAGAGCGCCGAGGTGCTGCGCCAGAAGATCGAAGCCCTGCCGCCCGCGCCGGGCGTGCCGCGCGAGATCTCGCTGGCCACCTTCGCAAACCCGCAGCTGGCGCTGGATGCCGCGGTTCTTGCAGCAGGTCCCACTGATAGAATCGTGGTCTTTGGCTCGTTCTTCACGGTGGGCGGCGTGCTGCAGGACGGCCCGCCCCGGCTGAACGCCAAGCATCTGGGCACCTGAATCCAGTGATCCGCACCGCAAACGGCCATCGTGGCTGCCTGTGGTGGCCGATCTGAACGAGTCCGCACTCCATGGCATTTTTCAATTTTCGTTGGCCCGGCAAAAAAGACGACGGTGATTCGTCGTCCGCATCGAGGCGGCCCACACGGCTGGGACAGGCGGAAAGCGTCGATGTCATGCGCCGCCGGGCGCGCCACCGCCTCATCGGTGCTGCCGTGCTGGTCCTGGCGGGCGTGGTGGGTTTCCCCCTGCTGTTCGACACCCAGCCGCGTCCGATTCCCGTGGACATCCCCATCGAGATTCCCGACCGCGACAAGGTCGCTCCTCTGGTCGTGCCCGGCGCCAATGCCGTGGACGCCCATCCGCACCAGGGCGCCGCTTCCCCGACAGGCCGCGTGCCGGCCCAGGCCTCGCTGGGCGCCGACGAGGAAGAGGTTCCCATGGGCAGGCCTTCCGTGCCCGTGGCGCCGGCCGTCTCGCAGGTGGCTCCGGTCAAGCCGGAAGCAAAGCCCGAAACCCGGCCCGAGGCAAAGCCTGAGCCCAAGCCCGCCGCCAAGCCTGAGACCAAACCCGAGCCCAAGCCGGAACCCAGGCCCAAGCCCGAGCCGGCCAAACCCGAACACAAGCCGGAGCCCAAGCCCGAACCCAAACCCGAGCCGAAGCCAAAGCCCGAACCCAAGCCCGAGCCGTCCAGGAGCGACGACGCCGCGCGTGCCCGGGCCCTGCTGGAAGGTCGCAGCGCACCGGCGGCACCGGCGGCTGCTGCGGCGACGGACGAGCGCTTCATCGTGCAGGTCGGCGCCTTCTCCGATGCCGGCAAGGCCCAGGAAATCCGCGCCAAGCTGGAGCTGGCGGGCCTGAAGACTTTCACGCAGGTGGTGGACACCAAGGACGGCAAGCGCACGCGTGTGCGTGTGGGTCCGTTCAACGGCCGTGCCGAGGCCGACAAGGCGGCGGCGCGCGTCAAGGGCCAGGGCCTGCCGGCGTCGGTGCTCAAGCTCTGAGGCGGTGACGTACATCTTGCAAAGCAGCACAGGCGCACAGAGATAGCGTATGTCCACGGTGGACTGGGTTTTGCTGGCCTGCGTGCTGGCATCGATGCTGCTAGGCGCCTGGCGCGGGCTGGTGTATGAGGTGCTGTCGCTGCTCGGCTGGCTGGTGGCCTTCGTCGTGGCCCGCATCTGGGCTGCCGACGTGGCGCTGTGGCTGCCCATGCAGGACTGGGACATGCAGCTGCGCTATGCCGCAGGCTTTGTGCTGTTGTTCGTGCTGGCGCTGTTCGGCTGGGGCCTGGTGTCCTGGCTGTCGCGCCGGCTGATCGAGGCGGTGGGCCTGAGGCCCGTGGACCGCACGCTGGGCGCGCTGTTCGGCGTGCTGCGCGGGGCGCTGCTGGCCCTGGTGGCAACGATGGTGATCAGCTACACGCCGCTGCACCAGGGACAGTGGTGGCAGGATTCAGCCCTGGCGCCGTGGCTGATGCAGGCGCTGGCTGCGGTTTTGCCGCAGCTGCCGCAGGAATGGGGACGCTATCTGCCGGCTGCATGACAAGGCGCTGCAGCGCAGGAGTCGGCTGGCAGAAACAGTTTGGATAGAGAAATCGGGCGCAGGCGTGGCCAATGGGTGGCTGCTACGGCCCAGACAGCGAAGGGCGACCTTCGCAAACGGATGGAACGCAACTATGTGTGGAATCGTTGGTGTAGTCAGCACCGCGCCCGTGAATCAACTGATCTATGACGCCCTGCTGCTGCTGCAGCACCGTGGCCAGGATGCCGCCGGCATCGTGACCCAGCAGGAGCGCAAGTTCTTCATGCACAAGGCCAAGGGCATGGTGCGCGACGTGTTCCGCACCCGCAACATGCGCGCCCTGCCGGGCACGGTGGGCCTGGGCCAGGTGCGCTACCCGACGGCCGGCAACGCGACCAGTGAGGAAGAGGCCCAGCCCTTCTACGTGAACGCGCCCTTCGGCATCGTCATGGTGCACAACGGCAACCTCACCAACGCCAAGCAGCTGCGCGAGGAACTGTCGGACACCGACCACCGCCACACCAACACCGAGAGCGACTCCGAAGTCCTGCTCAACGTGCTGGCCCACGAGCTGGCCCGCGCCAGCAGCGGCGCACCGCTCAAGAGCGAAGACGTCTTCCAGGCCGTCAGCGCCGTGCACAAGCGCATCAAGGGTTCGTACGCCGTGATCGCGCTGATTGCGGGCTACGGCCTGCTGGCCTTCCGCGACCCCTTCGGCATCCGTCCCCTGTGCATGGGCCGCAGCGCCGACGGCACGGTGATGCTGGCCAGCGAATCCGTGGCCCTGGAAGGCACGCTGCACCAGCTCGAGCGCGATGTCGCTCCGGGTGAAGCCGTGTTCGTGCACAACGACGGCCAGGTCGAAACCCGCCAGTGCGCCGAAAAGAGCGAGCTGCACCCCTGCGTGTTCGAGTACGTATACCTGGCCCGTCCGGACTCGGTGCTCGACGGCATCTCCGTCTACCAGGCGCGCCTGAACATGGGCGAGACGCTGGCCAAGCGCGTGGTCTCCACCGTGCCGCCCAACGAGATCGACGCCATCATCCCGATTCCGGAATCCAGCCGGCCCAGCGCCATGCAACTGGCCCAGCTGCTGGGCATCCCCTACCGCGAAGGCTTCGTCAAGAACCGCTACGTGGGCCGTACCTTCATCATGCCGGGCCAGGCCTCGCGCAAGAAATCCGTGCGCCAGAAGCTCAACGCCATCGGCAGCGAGTTCAAGGGCCGCAAGGTGCTGCTGGTGGACGACTCCATCGTGCGCGGCACCACCTCCAAGGAAATCGTGCAGATGGCGCGTGACGCCGGCGCCGTCAAGGTCTACCTGGCCTCGGCCGCTCCTCCGGTGCGCCATCCCAACGTCTACGGCATCGACATGCCCACGCGCGCCGAACTGGTGGCGCATGGCCGCACGGTCGAGGAAATCCGCCAGGTCATCGGCGCCGACGCGCTGATCTACCAGGACGTGGCCGCCATGAAGCAGACCGTGGGCAAGATCAACCCGCAGGTGCAGGGCTTCGAGGCCTCGTGCTTCGACGGCGTCTACATCACGGGCGACATCTCCGAGGACGAGGTCACGGCGCTCAACGAGGGGCGTAACCGGGGCGGGGAGGAAGAGGCCAGCGATGCGTCGCGCCTGTCCCTGCCCAATGCCCAGGAAGCCTGAGCGCCAGGGCATTCAGTGACAATGTCGGGCGGGCCTGTGGCCCGCCTTTTTTGACAAATGAGCTAAAAGCGCTGGTGCTGGAGCGTCCAGGGCCGCAAGGCCCTGGAAGCCGCCAGGTGACAAGTGCTTCTAGCTCCTTTTTTCCGGGCACCGCCACCGCTGGCGGTCTGCGCCCGATCCCCAAGGACCATCAACGTGACCAACAAGACACTTCCCGAAGGCCTGCATCCCGATACGCTGGCCCTGCGCGTGGGCGTGGAGCGAAGCCAGTGGGGTGAGCACAGCGAAGCCCTGTACATGACCAGCAGCTTCGTGCAGCCCGACTGTGCAACGGCTGCACGCCGCTTCGCCAATGAAGAGCCCGGCTACACCTACAGCCGCACCTCCAACCCCACGGTCACCAGCTTCGAGCAGCGCCTGGCCGCCATGGAGGGCACGGAATGCGCGGTGGCCACGTCCACGGGCATGTCGGCCATCTTGCTGGTGGCGCTGACCACGCTCAAGGCCGGCGACCATGTGATCTGCTCGCAGTCCATGTTCGGCTCCACCATCAAGCTGCTGGGCGGCGAGATGGCGCGCTTTGGCGTGGAGACCAGCTTTGTCTCGCAGACCGATGTGCAGGCCTGGAAGGCGGCCATCCGTCCCAACACGCGCCTTCTGTTCGCCGAGACGCCGACCAACCCGCTGACCGACCTGTGCGACATCGCCGCGCTGGCCGAGCTGGCGCACGCCCATGGCGCGCTGCTGGCCGTGGACAACAGCTTTGCCTCGCCCGTGCTGCAGCAGCCTGCCAAGTTCGGTGCCGACCTGGTCGTGCACTCCGGCACCAAGCTGCTGGACGGCCAGGGCCGTGTCATGTCGGGCGCCGTCTGCGGCACGACGGCACTGGTGGACAAGGTCATGGGCACCTTCCTGCGTAGCGGCGGCCTGAACCTGGCACCGTTCAACGCCTGGGTGGTGCTCAAGGGGCTGGAGACGCTGTCCCTGCGCGTGAAGGCGCAAAGCGCCTCCGCGCTGGAGCTGGCCACCTGGCTGGAAGCCCATCCCAAGGTCGCCCGCGTCTACTACCCGGGCCTGGCCAGCCACCCGCAGCACGAGCTGGCCATGCGCCAGCAAAACGGCATGGGCGGCGGCGTGCTGTCCTTCGATGTGGTGGGCGAGGGCGCCGAACAGCTGCGCGCCAACGCCTTCCATGTGGCCGACAGCACCCGGGTGTGCTCGATCACGGCCAACCTGGGCGACGTCAAGACCACCATCACCCATCCGGCCAGCACCTCGCATGGCCGCCTGAGCGAAGAGCAGCGCCGTGCCGCCGGCATCGGCCAGGGCCTGCTGCGCATCTCCGTCGGACTGGAATACCTGGGCGACCTCAAGAACGATCTCTCCCGCGGACTGGATACCCTGCAATGACACAAAAAGTACGTACCCGTTTTGCCCCGTCTCCCACGGGCTTCATCCACCTGGGCAACATCCGCTCGGCCCTGTATCCCTGGGCCTTTGCGCGCGCCACGGGCGGCGATTTCATCCTGCGCATCGAGGACACCGACGTGGAGCGCTCCACCCAGGCCTCGGTGGACGTGATCATCGAAGGCATGGCCTGGCTGCAGCTGGACCATGACGAAGGTCCGTTCTATCAAATGCAGCGCATGGACCGCTACAAGGAGGTGCTGGCCGGCCTGCAGGCTTCGGGCCATGTCTACCCCTGCTACATGAGCGTGGAAGAACTCGACGCCCTGCGCGAGCGCCAGATGGCCAACAAGGAAAAGCCGCGCTACGACGGCACCTGGCGCCCTGAGGAAGGCAAGGTGCTGCCGCCCGTGCCCGAAGGCGTGCGTCCCGTGCTGCGCTTCAAGACGCCGAAGGGCGGCGTCGTGGCCTGGGAAGACAAGTGCAAGGGCCGCATCGAGTTCCAGAACAGCGAGCTGGACGACCTGGTGATCGCGCGCCCCGATGGCACGCCCACCTATAACTTCTGCGTCTGCGTGGACGACATGGACATGGCCATCACCCATGTCATCCGTGGCGACGACCACGTCAATAACACGCCGCGCCAGATCCACATCTTCGAGGCCCTGGGCGCCAGCGTGCCCGTGTTCGCCCATCTGCCCACCGTGCTCAACGAGCAGGGCGAGAAGATGAGCAAGCGCAACGGCGCCAAGGCCGTCACCCAGTACCGCGACGAAGGCTACCTGCCCGACGCCATGGTCAACTACCTGGCCCGCCTGGGCTGGAGCCACGGCGACGACGAAATCTTCAGCCGCGCCCAGTTCCTGGAGTGGTTCAACCTGGACCACCTGGGCCGCAGCGCAGGCCAGTTCGACGAGGCCAAGCTGCGCTGGGTCAACGCCCAGCACCTGAAGGCGCTGGACGACGCGGCCCTGGCAGAGCTGGTGCGTCCCTTCGTGCTCAAGACCGGCCTGGACCAGGCCCTGCTCGATGCCGACGACCGCCTGCCGCGCATCTGCGCCCTGTTCAAGGACCGCTGCGAAACCCTGGTCGATCTGGCCGGCTGGGTGCGCCTGTTCTACGTGGACGCCTTCGACCGCAACGCCGAGGACCTGGCAAAGCACGTGACCGACGCCGTGGCGCCCGCCCTGGACGCCTTCGCCGAAGGCATCGCCTCGGTGGAGTGGAGCAAGGAAGCCATTGCTGCCCTGATCAAGGAAGTGCTCAAGGCCCAGGGCCTGAAGATGCCGCAACTGGCCATGCCGGTGCGCGTGCTGACGCTGGGCACGGCGCACACGCCTTCGGTGGACGCGGTGCTGGAGCTGCTGGGTCGTGAAAAAATTCTGGCGCGTTTGAAAAACCGCTGAAAACCTGTCTATAATTCGAGTCTCTGATGCAAACGCAGCAACTAACAAGAAGCAGCGATTGCAGCATGAAGGGGGTATAGCTCAGCTGGGAGAGCGCTTGCATGGCATGCAAGAGGTCATCGGTTCGATCCCGTTTACCTCCACCAAAAATTGAGACTTGAGTATTTACGCAAGTTCTAGGATTGACCCTATCGTCTAGAGGCCTAGGACATCACCCTTTCACGGTGAGTACCGGGGTTCGAATCCCCGTAGGGTCGCCAAGTTTGCAGCACTTGGCTCGAAAGAGCGCAAAAGCTGTCTGCCAGGAGTGGTAGTTCAGTTGGTTAGAATACCGGCCTGTCACGCCGGGGGTCGCGGGTTCGAGTCCCGTCCACTCCGCCAAAATTTGTCGCTTGGTATGTAAGCGCCTTTGAAACACGAAGGCGCTTTTTTATCGGCGGATCACAGGCTGTGACCCTATCGTCTAGAGGCCTAGGACATCACCCTTTCACGGTGAGTACCGGGGTTCGAATCCCCGTAGGGTCGCCAAGTTTGCAGCACTTGGCTCGCAAGAGCGCAAAAGCAGCCTGCCAGGAGTGGTAGTTCAGTTGGTTAGAATACCGGCCTGTCACGCCGGGGGTCGCGGGTTCGAGTCCCGTCCACTCCGCCAGATCCCTTGTGCGAACCCAGCGTTCGCACAGACAAGAAGCCACCGCAAGGTGGCTTTTTTTCGTCTGCAGATGGCGGCAGCAGGCCGCGCTCCGTTCGCTTTTGCTGCATGCGCACACAGCACCTTCGTTGCCCCGCGCTGCGCTTCGGGCATCACCAGTCCGTCATGATCCAGGCCCATCATCCATGGCGGGGGGAAAGCCATGGGGACCGGAATCCATAGGCATCGGCTGCCGATTTTCCAGCGCCGATAGCCGTGTCTCCGTTTGCCTTGGCGGGACGTCTTCCAGACAGGTACGAGATGCCACTCCAGGCCCGGTTTTGCCGCCGGAACTGTTAATGCTTCTCATTTCATTTTCTGGAAAACGTTAAAGGAGCACCACTGCATGCCTTGGTCCCGGTTCAAGTTTCAGCACGTCTGCAAGGCCGCACCGGCCTTGCCGATCCTGTTCCAGGACACATGGGCCCGGCGAGGGCGGCCGCCGCCATGAAGCCGGTATGAGGCCGATCCAAGGGCCCGTATCCCAAGTCACGCCGATGCGCATCGGCGTGCACTGACGCCCTGCGGTCAGCGGTTGTGCCGCCGCTTTCCGCCTGTGCCGAGTCCCGTTCCCGTCTTCTTGCACGGGCGGCGCGCCGGCAGTCCATCGACCTGCGGTCGACATTTCCCCTTGACGTTCTTGCCTAGCTTGCGAGAGGAATTGCATCGTGTCCTTGAATCACACCCATTCTTCGCTGGAAGAGGTCTTCATTGCTTCGCGTGGACAGCTGGTGAGGGTCGCGCGAAGAATTCTCAGGAATCCCGAACTGGCCGACGACGCCGTGCAGGACACCTATCTGCGCGTTGCCGAGATGCGCGGCGATACCGAGATCGCCAGGCCCGCCGCCTACTGGACGCGCGCCGTCTGCAACATGGCGCTGGACTACCTGCGCCGCCAGGAGCGCGAAAACAGCTACCGCACCCACGGCGTGGATGTGGAGACGCTGGAGATACCGGACAGCCGCTCGCCCGAGCGCAGTCTGTTCGAGTCCCAGGCCATCCGCCTGATCGATCAGGCCCTGGACGAGGTGCCGCCCAAGACCCGCGAGACCTTCGAGCTGTACCGCATCAAGGGCCTCACCCAGCGCCAGATCGCCGAGCACATGGAGTGCGCGCTGGGTCTGGTCAATGCCAGGATCGCGGATGCCGGCAAGGCGATCAATGTTCATCGGTCGCTGCTGGACTTGAATTGATGCTCGTTGGTTGGCCTGATATACCTCCCCAACGCCGGGTCGTAATACCGATGCCTGTTGTAGAACAGCCCTGACTCCTCATCCAGATGCTGTCCCTGCATCCGAATAGGTTGGTGGAGGTGGTTGGGGTTGTATTCCCTGATGCAGCTGCCCCAGGGATCGAGTTCGATATGCCAGTCGATCTTTCCCAGCGGGTCGATCAGGGCCAGGGGCGTTCCGAGGTGATCGCAGTGGTAGAGGTGGATATGGGTGATGACGGCGGCGGGCGGTCCGTGCATACGAATGCAATACATTCTATTTAACGATATCAATCGTTGGATAGCATGTATAAGACTCACCTTCCTCTGGAAGAACTGCTGTTAATTTCATATGGGTTGGGTTTCCTGTTTTGGCTATGGCTACAGCCTCTGGATCAACCGTTCCCACCAAAATGGATTCATCGTCTAGAACCTTTGCCATGACGATAGTGGAGAATTGAATCTTTTCTCTTTTTCATCCACTGAATAAGATTTGGATTCTTTTGTCAGAAATGCTCCCTTTGCGGAAAATCTGACCAATTCGTCAATGTTGCCTTTTTGCGTCTTGTTCTTTTCCAGATCAGCAGAGCCTATTATTGCAACGAATCCGAAGCCATTGCCTTTGAATTCATTGTTCCGATAAAATCCAGTTTCCGCAGTCCATGCGTACTCGGGACGGACTTTTTTATACCACTCCCAGACATCTCTTTTTTTTAATATGGGAAAACTCGCGGCAACGCCTTTTTTGATAAAGAAGGCGCCACAATCATTTTCGCTTGCAAATAACTTGCTGGAAAAGAAAATTGTAATGGTAAGGAAGAATATAAATTCTTTCATTTTCGTGATCCTCCGTGATTTTGTAAAATTTATACTGTAGCGTCTGCTAGGTTTGGCAGATGCTGATGAGCTTATTTTTGTGGGTTGGTAAGAATGTAGTGTCAGAATTGCTATTGGCTCGGAAATATTTTCTTTGAATGTACTGGAGTGTTGCTCCCATTTTTATACACATAAAATAAAACAAGTGATGGCTTTTCATTTGGATCACACTGACGCGAGCATATGACTTTCAGCATTTTGAAATAATTTTTGCCATATTTAATCCAGTTGAAGAAGCCTTTGGCCGAGGCGTTGTCTTTTGGATCTCCTAGTCTTAGGAAAATGGCTTCAATGGATTGGTTTTCAAAATCAACATCCCATTCGATAGAAATATTCTTATCAAAAGAATTGGCAAGACAACCTGTTATAAGGAAAAGGAAAATAATAATTATACTTTTTCTCATTATTAAGGGCATGTGCATCTCCTGTAGACTGGTGTACCTTGCGGCTGTTTCGTAACATCCCATGGCCATCCTGATCTCCCAGAACCGTTGGGGCCGGTTCCTATGGATGTTTCTCCCGGTATTTCGACAATTGCAACATGCCCTGAGGCATCCGCATAGCGGTGGGCTATAGCAACGACATCTCCTGCTTGAGGAGTTTCCACTATTGGAAAATTCGGAATACTAATATCTGGGTTTGCCCATGTTCCCGCAGCTATAGGCATGCCGAAGATATTCCGAGCCGGAGAGGCATCTGTGTGTTGTAGAACATCATCTACAAAGAAGTTGCATTTATTTTTGCCAGGCCCAGGTCTGGAGTATCCATCGATTTTGTACCTGGTGTCTCCTACTAATTTCTGAGCTTGGTCTAAAATATTATCGCAATCACATAGGCCAAGTGGATCTGTAAATTTTGATGGATTTCCACCTGCATATGAAAATCCATTAATACCCCCCATCAACCCAATCGGATCACGGCTGATATACCTCCCCAACGCCGGGTCGTAATACCGATGCCTGTTGTAGAACAGCCCCGATTCCTCATCCAGGTGCTGTCCCTGCATCCGAATAGGTTGGTGGAGATGGCTGGGGTTGTATTCCCTGATGCAGTTGCCCCAGGGATCGAGTTCGATATGCCAGTCGATCTTTCCCAGCGGGTCGATCAGGGCCAG
>NZ_JAQOTI010000012.1:176842-225839 GCF_028401915.1 Delftia sp. DT-2 | reverse complement strand
ACATCGAGGCTGAAGAGCTGGCTGATGTTTTCCTGGCCGCGCAATTCACGGAAATGCAGCTCATCGCCCAATGGCGTATGGATGGTGACTCGGCGTGTCATTGTATGAACCGCCCTGGGGGCGGCCTCCCGTCTCTTGGTGAGCGGGGATCATAGACAAGCCGATGGCTATAGGGCAATCAAATGCAGGGTCAGATACATCCTGTAAATGTAAGCAATTTCCCATCTTGGATACAGGCATGTATTTGAATGGCAGGCTATCCAATCAGGCATGTTCCAAAATCAGGTAATCCAGACTTGGCTGATCATGTGCTGTGGCAGGCGACCTGGGAATGTGCTGTACTGGGCATGAGATCATTTGCACTTTTTTGGTGCATTTTTGGTGAGATGCCATGTGAGCGACCGCTATCACCGTAACGGTGCAGAACTTCTGCACAAAGCCGGTGCACGGGAGGATGCTGCGGTGCTGCATTGGTGGGCCGGAAGGCGCCCCATCCAGCAGAAAAGACTGGCACGGTCCGTGCTTAACCCGGTTGTCACGAAATTTTTCAAACCGGAGGATCCCATGTCCCGTGCCAGCCTCAAGTCGCTCGCCATCGCCTGTGTCGCCATCGCTCCGCTCTGGGCCCACGCCCAGCTCACGGCCAATGTGTCCCTGACGACGAACTACAAGTTCCGCGGACAGGACCAGGACACGGGACGCAACAAGGCCGTCAAGCCTGCCCTGCAAGGCGGCTTCGACTACACCTTCGGCGACAGCGGCTGGTACATCGGCAACTGGAACTCCAGCGTGGACTGGCTGCCGGGCAACTCCCTGGAAACCGACTTCTACGGTGGCTACAAGTTCAAGGCCGGCGAGGTGGACCTGGACTTCGGTGCCCTGCAATACCTGTACTCGGGCAACTCCAGCGGCAACACCACCGAGCTGTATGGCGCGGCCACGTACGGCCCGTTCACGGCCAAGTATTCGCACACCGTATCCAAGGACTACTTCGGCTGGGCGGGCGAGAAAGCCGGCTCGGGCCTGTCGGGCCGCAATACCGGCTACCTGTGGCTGGGCTTCAGCAAGGAAGTCATGCCCAAGGTGACCGTGAAGGCCTCGCTGGGCTTCACGCGCTTTGCCAGCGACATCAAGGGCCTGGGCGTGCCCAACTATATGGACTACAGCGTGGGCGGTGCCTACGATTTCGGCGACGGCGTGTCGCTGGGCGCGGCCGTCACGGGTGCGAACAAGAAGTCTTACTTTGGTGACGTCAACAAGGCCCGCCTGATCGTGACGCTGACCAAGACCCTGTAACCGGACCTGAGGAGCTAAGCATCATGAAACTGGTGACCGCCATCATCAAGCCCTTCAAGCTGGACGAGGTGCGCGAGGCGCTCTCCGACATCGGCGTGCAGGGCATCACCGTGACCGAAGTCAAGGGCTTCGGCCGCCAAAAGGGCCATACCGAGCTGTACCGCGGCGCGGAATACGTGGTCGATTTCCTGCCCAAGCTGCGCCTGGAGGCCGCCGTGCCCGACGCACTGGTGGACCAGGTGATCGATGCCATCGAGGCCGCTGCGCGCACCGGCAAGATCGGTGACGGCAAGATCTTCGTGCTGCCCATCGAGCAGGCCGTCCGCATCCGTACCGGCGAGACCGGCGACAGCGCACTGTGAGTTTCAACCCCACGTTTCCCGAAAGACTGCCATGACCAAACGACTTCTTTCCATGGGCCTGGGGCTGGGCCTGCTGGCCGCAGGCGCCGCTGCCCTGGCACAGGAGCCCGCCGCCGCTGCAGCCGTTGCCGATGCGGCCGCTGCAGCAGCCCCCGCCGCCGCGGCCGCAGCCGAGGCGCCGGCCCCCGCGCTCAGCGCCGGTGACACGGCCTGGATGCTGACCTCGACCATGCTGGTGATCCTGATGGTGATCCCGGGCCTGGCACTGTTCTACGGCGGCCTGGTGCGCACCAAGAACATGCTGTCCGTGCTCTGCCAGGTGTTCGTGATCTTCTCGCTGATCACGCTGCTGTGGGCCGTCTACGGCTACTCGCTGACCTTTGCGGGCGAAGGCAACTTCTTCGGCGGCTTCGGCAAGATCTTCCTCAAGGGCATTGCGCCCGACACGCTGGCCGGTGCACTGCCGACCATTCCCGAGTACGTGTTCGTGGCCTTCCAGTCCACGTTCGCCGCCATCACCGTGGCCCTGATCGTCGGCGCCTTCGCCGAGCGCATCAAGTTCTCTGCCGTGATCCTGTTCTCGGTGCTGTGGTTCACCTTCAGCTACATCCCCATGGCCCACATGGTCTGGGGCGGCGGCCTGCTGGGCAAGGACGGCGCGCTGGACTTCGCAGGCGGCACCGTGGTGCACATCAACGCCGGTATCGCCGGACTGGTGGGTTCCTACATGCTGGGCAAGCGCATCGGCTTCGGCCGTGAGGCCCTGCCTCCGCACAGCCTGACGCTGACCATGGTCGGTGCCTCGCTGCTGTGGGTGGGCTGGTTCGGCTTCAACGCCGGCTCGGCAGGTGCTGCCAACGGCATCGCCGGCCTGGCCTTCATCAACACCATCGTCGCCACGGGCGCCGCCACCATCTCCTGGCTGGCCGCTGAAGCCCTGCACAAGGGCAAGGCCTCGATGCTGGGTGCTGCCTCGGGCGCCGTGGGCGGCCTGGTGGTCATCACCCCGGCGGCCGGCCTCGTGGGCCCCATGGGCGCCATCGTCATGGGCCTGATCGCCGGTCCCGTCTGCCTGTGGGGTGTGTCCGGCCTCAAGAAGCTGCTCAAGGTCGATGACGTCTGCGACGTGTTCGGCGTGCACGGTGTGGGCGGCATCCTGGGTGCCATCCTGACCGGCGTGTTCTGCGCCTCCAGCCTGGGCGGCATCGAGCCCGCAGACTTCAACATGGGCCATCAAGTGTGGGTGCAGGTCAAGAGCGTGCTGCTGACCATCGTCTGGTCTGGCGTGGTGGCTGGCATCTCCTACAAGATCTGCGACCTGGTCGTCGGCCTGCGCGTCAGCGAAGAGTCCGAGCGCCAGGGCCTGGACATCACCACGCACGGCGAGGTGGCGTACTACCGCTGATCGGTTTCCAGGGAGTTCATTGCGGATTGGCCTCGGTGCTTGCACCGGGGCCTTTTTTCATTGCCGCGCCGCAAACGCTCTTCAGCGGCTGAGGAAATCAGGAGGCCTGCTGCACGCCAACCGCCTTATGGTGAGCTCCGTTATAAGACGGATCTTTGGCCTATATTCCATTGACGGAATATATTCTGGAGGGAATAATGACCCAACCCTGGGAGGTGGAGTACACCGACGAGCTTGGCATCTGGTGGGCCGATCTGACGCAGGCCGAGCAGGAGTCCATCGATGCATCGGTTCGGTTGCTGGAGGCAAGAGGGCCGAATCTCGGATATCCCCATACGTCCGGCATCGAGCGTTCAAGGCACCCGCACATGCGCGAGCTTCGCGTGCAGCACGAAGGCCGGCCCTATCGGCTGCTGTACGCATTCGATCCGCGCCGCTGTGCCATCTTGCTGATCGGCGGCGACAAGACGGGCGATGGCCGCTGGTATGAGGTGCATGTACCCATCGCCGACCGCTTGTACGACACGCACATCGAGACCCTGAAAAGAGAAGGACAGATCCATGGCTAGGAAATTCAACGAACTGCGCGCCGGCATGTCGCCCGAGGCACAGTCCCGTGCTGCGGCACGGGCCGAGGCCATGCTTGTGGAAATGCAGTTGCAGGAGCTGCGCAAGGCCCGCAACGTGACCCAGGTCGAAGTGGCCAGGGCCATGAGCGTGGAGCAGGCTGCCGTCTCCAAGCTGGAGCGCCGCGAGGACATGTACGTGAGCACGCTGCGCGAGTACGTCAAGGCCCTGGGCGGCGAGCTGAAGCTGGTGGCCTCCTTTCCCGACGCCGACATCCAGGTCCATCCTTTCGAGCCGGCACGATGAAGGCCGCAGGCGGCTGATTCGACTTGCGCCTTTGCCTTTTCGTCCCTGCTGTTTTGCGCCGCCCGCAGAACTTCAAGCGCGCCGTTCAAAAAATTCACGGGCCCGCACCGAGGCGAAAAAGGGCCCAGCCGCTACGATGCAGGCCATGGATTCAGCCCAAAGCCAACTCATCCAGATCGCCGAGCGCGTGCGCGCCGCGGCGGCCGACGCCACGCCGCTGCGCATACGTGGCGGCGGCACCAAGGATTTCCACGGACTGGCCCTGCAGGGCGAACTGCTGGACACGCGGGCGCTGGCCGGCGTGGTCAGCTATGAGCCCAGCGAGCTGGTCGTGACCGTACGCGCCGGCACGCCGCTGGCCGAGGTCGAGGCCCTGCTGGCCGCACAGGGCCAGTGCCTGGCCTTCGAGCCTCCGCATTTCGAGGGAGCGGATGGCCGCGCCACCGTGGGCGGTATGGTGGCCTCCGGCCTGTCGGGCCCCTCGCGCGCCAGCGTGGGTGCCGTGCGCGACTTCATGCTGGGGCTGGAGATGATCAACGGCCAGGGCGAGCTGCTGCGCTATGGCGGCCAAGTCATGAAGAACGTGGCGGGCTACGACGTCTCGCGGCTGATGGCGGGCTCCTGGGGCACGCTGGGCCTGATCACCGAGGTCAGCCTCAAGGTGCTGCCCGTGGCGCCTGCCGAGGCCACGCTGCGCTTCGAATGCACGCAGCAGCAGGCGCTGGACTGGCTCAATGCCTGGGGCGGCCAGCCGCTGCCGCTCAATGCCAGCTGCTGGCTGCAGGAAGACAGCGCGGCCCAGGGCGTGCTGTACCTGCGCCTGCGTGGTGCGCGTGCCGCCGTGCAGGCGGCCTGCGGGCGCCTGGGGGGCGAGCGCATGCACAGCGCTGCGGCCGACTGGCAGGCCTGCCGGGAGCACCAGCTGCCCTGGTTCACCGCACGCGCACCGGGCCATGCGCTGTGGCGCCTGTCCGTGCCGCAGACGGCGCCGGTGCTTGCGCTGCCTGACGGCTGCACGGGGCCCCTGATCGAATGGCACGGCGCATTGCGCTGGGTACAGGCGCCGCGTGCGCTGGGCCATGCGCTGCGCACGCTGGCAAAAGCAGCGGGCGGATCGGCCACCTTGTTCCGCGCCGAGGCCGCAGACCAGCCCGGCGCCGAACCCGATTTCGACGCCCAGGCGGCCGATGCCACGGCCGCGCTGCATGCACGGCTCAAGCAGGCCTTCGATCCTGCGGGCATCTTCAACCGCGGCCGGCTGGCCGCCGCCTGGTAGGCCGGGCCAACGCCTGGCTCCGCCCATGCGCATGCGCCACCACCTGCACCTGCTCACGGACCGGCACCGCACGGTGGCCAGCAACCGCACACTGGGCCTGTTGCTGGCCTTCAACGCGGGTGCGGTGAATGCGGGCGGCTTTTTGCTGGTGCACTCCTATACCTCGCACATGACGGGCTTTGTCTCGCTGCTGGCCGACAACCTGGTGCTGGGCAATACGGCGCTGGTGCTCAGTGCCTGCGGCGCGCTGCTGGCCTTTCTGTGCGGCGCGGCCGCGACGTCGCTGCTGGTCAACTGGGCGCGCCACCACCGGCTGCGCAGCAGCTATGCGCTGCCGCTGCTGCTGGAAGCCGCGCTGATGCTGCTCTTCGGCGTGCTGGGCGCGGCCATGCTGGCCTGGCCCACGCCGTTCGCCGTGCCGCTGGCCGTGCTGCTGCTGTCCTTCATCATGGGATTGCAGAACGCCACGGTGACCAAGATGTCGTCCTCGCAGATCCGCACCACGCACATGACGGGCGTGATCACCGACCTGGGCATGGAGCTGGGTCGAGCCCTCTACTGGAATCGCCATGGCAGCCCGCCCGAGCACCGGGTCCACGCCAACCATGTGCGGCTGCGGCTGTTCGCAGGGCTGCTGTCCATGTTCCTGCTGGGCGGCATTGCGGGCGCGCTGGGTTTCAGGCACCTGGGCTTCGTCTTCGTCGTGCCGCTGGCCGTGGTGCTGTGCCTGCTGTCCCTGCCGCCGCTGTGGGCCGACCGTGCGCGGTTGCCCCTGCTGCTGGGCCGGCGGGCCGCGCCTCGCGCATGACCGCCGTGTCCGGCTGCCGTGCCTGACCGTTCCCCGATACCCGTACAACAAGAGCCCCACCATGCAGACCCAACTCGCACCCCAGTACCGCGCCAAGCCCGAGTGCCAGGAGGCCGAAGCCATTTTGCGCAAGTGCGTGCACTGCGGCTTTTGCACGGCCACCTGCCCGACCTACCAATTGCTGGGCGACGAGCTGGACGGGCCGCGTGGCCGCATCTACCTGATCAAGCAGGTGCTGGAGGGCGAGACCCCCACGCGCGCCACCCAGCAGCACCTGGACCGCTGCCTGACCTGCCGCAACTGCGAAAGTACCTGCCCCAGCGGCGTGCAGTACGGCCACCTGGTGGACATAGGCCGCAAGATCGTCGAGGAACAGGTGCCGCGCCCCTTCGGCGAGCGCGCCAGGCGCTGGGCGCTCAAGGAGGGGCTGAACTCGCCGCTGTTCGCCCCGGCCCTGAAGCTGGGCCAGGCCGTGCGCGGCCTGCTGCCCGAAGTCCTGGCCGAGAAAGTGCCCCAGCCGCAGGACGCGGGCCGCTGGCCCGTGCGCGAGCATGCGCGCAAGGTGCTGCTGCTGGCCGGCTGCGTGCAGCCCGCGATGATGCCGCGCATCAACTACGCCACGGCGCGCGTGCTGGATGCGGCCGGCATACAGACCGTGATCGCTCCCAACGCCGGCTGCTGCGGTGCCGTGAAATTCCACCTCAACGACCAGGAAGGCGGCAAGGCGCAGATGCGCGCCAACATCGACGCCTGGTGGCCCCAGGTGGACAGCGGCGCGGTGGAGGCCATTGTCATGAATGCCTCGGGCTGCGGCGTCACCGTCAAGGAATACGGCCACCTGCTCAAGGACGATGCGCAGTACGCGGACAAGGCAGCCCGCATCAACGCCCTCACGCGCGACCTGAGCGAGCTGCTGCCTGAGCTCCTGCCCGAGCTGGCCGAGCGCCTGCAGGGCAGGGTGCGCGCACCGGCCGCGCCCATGGCCTACCACCCGCCCTGCACGCTGCAGCACGGGCAAAAGCTGCGCGGCGGCGTGGAAACCCATCTGGCCAGGCTGGGCTTCGAGCTGCGCGTGGCGCGCACCGAGTCGCACCTGTGCTGCGGCTCGGCGGGAACCTACTCGGTGCTGCAGCCCGAACTCTCGCACCAGCTGCGCGACCGCAAGATCGGTGCGCTGACCGAAGGCTTCGATGCCCAGCGGCCCGCCGCCATCCTCTCGGCCAACATGGGCTGCATCGTCCACCTGCAAAACGGAACGGACGTGCCGGTGCGCCACTGGATCGAGGTGCTGGACGAGGCCCTGCCGGCCTGATGCCACCCGGGCAACACCCGCGCATCTGTGCCGCATGCGCGACGCCGTGGGGACTATGCCCGCGCAAGCCTTTGCAATGCTGGCATGATGCGGGGTTTCGTTTTCTCCAAGCCCATGTGCTCCGCCATGACTGAATCCGTGTCTGAACCGCAAGAACAGAACGCCGCGCTGCCGGCGGACGCCGCTGCCGGCACCGTGCCGCAGGCTGCCGCCAGCGCCGATGGCCAGGGCCGCAAGCGCTCGCGCCGCGGCGGACGTGGCCGCAACAAGGGCAAGGCCTCCGAGCCCGTCGCCGACGCCGCAACCGGCGCGGCCGGCAGTGCCGAGGCTCCCGCATCCAGGCCTGTGCGCACCCAGCACCCGCTGCTGGCGCAACTGGCCCAATGGCATCCGAACCTGTTCGGCGAGCAGCCCCTGCCGCTCAAGCGCGGCATCTTCGAGGACCTGCTGGCCGCCCATCCCGAAGCCATCGACCGCGACCAGCTCAAGCTGGCCCTGTCCCAGCACACACGCTCGAGCCGCTACCTCACCGTGGTGGCCAGCGGCCAGGCGCGCCATGACCTGCAGGGCCAATCGGTCGAGCCCATGGCGCCCGAGCATGTGCACCATGCGCTGATCGAGGTCTTTCGCCGCCGCCAGCACCGCTCGCCCGAGGACCTGGCGCCCAAGCTGCGCAACCGCATCATCGCCGCCTACGAGGCCTCGGGCCTGTCCCGCGACGACTATGCGGCGCGCGTGCAGGGCCGTGACGAGGCCACCAACGCCCTGGTGGCCGAGGCCCTGGCCGAAGCCGATGCGCGTTCTGCACGCGACGAAGCTCTGCTGCGCGCCTTCGAGGCCAGCGGCCAGACCACCGAAGCCGGCTTTGCCGACATGTACGGCATGAACCCGCGCCAGGTGGCGCAGCAGCTGGAACGCGCCCGCCGTCGCCTGCAGACGCAGGCGGCCTGAGGTACCAAGGACCGGCACCAAGGACCGACGCCAAAGACCGGCAGCACCGCCTGCCGGCACACTCCACCGCCGCGTGCCCGGCAAGGGCCGCGCCGGTGAACCCGCCCTGGATCACAGGCGGCATCTCTGCAGCGGACCCTTCCGCCAGCACGCAGATGCCCACCAGGGGCGGGCCCGGGGATGAACTGTTTCACGGACGCCGCTGCACCCGGCCACGGGGCGGCGGCGCCTTGCCGTGCGCGCTCGTTCCCGTGGTCTGGCAAGGGCGCGCAAGGCACTTCAAAGCAAAAAAGCAAAGGAGACTTGCGATGTGGCTGGGTTTGTCGTTGTTCTACGTGGGCGCCGTGCTGTGCCTGAATGGCCTGTGGATGCTGGGGCGCATTGCCGACCGGGAGATCTGGGTCATCAACGTGTTCGCGGGCCTGGTCTCGCTGATCATCGGCCTGGCCTCGGCCTTCGGGCCCGAGCCTGATGCGGCCTCTGTCAAGACCGGCGCGCTCACCCTGCTGTTCGCCTTCACCTACCTGTGGGTGGCCATCAACCGCTTCACGGGGGCCGATGGCCGGGGCCTGGGCTGGTTCAGCCTCTTCGTGGCGATCACGGCCGTGCCGGTGGCCATCGATTCGCTGATCGGCGCCCGCACTGCCATCGACTGGTGGATGGCCGCCAACTGGGCGGCCTGGGCCGTGCTGTGGGCCATGTTCTTCATGCTGCTGGCCCTGGGCCGCAACATCGGCCGCATGACGGGCGCGCTGTGCATTGCGCAGGGCGTGCTCACAGGCTGGCTGCCGGGCTACCTGCTGCTGGCCGGGCAGCTCACGGGCTGATTGCGCAGCGTTGGTGCGGGCAGGGCGTCAAGCCCCACGCCGTCGTGCATGCGCCAGCGCAGACAGCAGCGCGGCCGCGATGATGCAGGCGCCGCCCAGCAGCGTGCGAGGCGTCAGCACCTCGCCTGCAATCAGCACCGAGGAGACGCTGGCGAACACCACTTCGGCCAGCATGACCACGGCCGTCACGCCGGCCGGCAGGCGCGCGGCGCCGAACTGCAGCGCCCAGTTGCCCAGCATCAGCAGCACGGCCAGGCCGGCGGCGATCAGCATCCAGCCGGCCTGCGGAGCCGGCAGCGGCGGCACCAGGCCCACGCTGCTGCCTGCAAAGGCGCTGAACAGGCCCATCGCCATGCAGCCGCTGAACATGGCCAGCATGCGCGCCTGCGCCGGCACGGCCTGCAGGCGGCGCAGCAGCACGTTGGTCAGCGCGAAGGTGAAGCCGCCGAACAGTGCCAGGCCGTCGGCCAGCGACAGGCCGCGCAGCAGCCCGGGCGAGCCGCCGCTGAATGTGCCCTCGGGCACGAGCACCAGCGCCACCCCGCCGAAGGCCAGCAGCAGCCGCGTCAGCGCAGCAGGCGTGGGCCGCTCGCCCAGGAGCCTCCAGGCCAGCAGCACCGACCATGCGGGCATCAGATAGAACAGCAGCACCACGCGCACCACGTCGCCAATGGTCACGGCCCAGTTGAAGGCGATGTTGTTGCTGCCCGCGCAGGCGCCCAGCAGGATCAGGGCCGGGTACTGCAGCGCCTGGCGCAGGCTGGCCGGGCGCAGCGCCACCAGCCCCGCCAGCACCAGGGCATACATCAGCGCCGTGGCCCACAGCGGATGCAGGCCAGCCTCGTGCATGGCGCGGAACGGCCACCAGGCCAGGCCCCAGACCAGGGTGTTGAACAGCAGGGCGAGAACGGGCAGCGGGCTATGCATGGGGCAATGAAAAACGCCCGGGCAGGCAAGGCCTGCTCCGGACGCCGTGGGGACAAGGGCAGGCTAGTGGCAATCCTTGCGGGCAATCGCCAGCAGGCGCTCGACTTCCTCGGGATGCTGGCGCAGGTTGTTCCTGTGCCAGCGTCCGATCAGCCACATGATGCCGGCCACCACCAGGCCGAACACCGTGATGGCACCAAAGGCCGACAGCCCGAACTTGGTGGACAGCGCATAGAAGGCGCCCAGCGCCAGGATGCAGGCCTGCTCGTTGAAGTTCTGCACGGCAATCGAGCGGCCCGCGCCCATGAGGTTGTGGCCGCGGTGCTGCAGCAGCGCATTCATGGGCACGACCAGGAAGCCGCCCAGGCCGCCCAGCAGGATCAGGAAGGGAATGGCCACCCACACGCTGTGGATGAAGATCATGGCGATCACCAGCAGGCCCATGGTGATGCCCAGCGGAATGACGCGCGTGGCATTGTCCAGCCGCATGCGCATGGATGCGAGGATGGCGCCTGCCGCCGTGCCGATGGCCACCACGCCCACCAGGGCCGATGCCTGGGAGGTGCCGTAGCCCAGGGCCGCCGCGCCCCAGGCCAGCACGATGTAGCGCAGATTGCCCGACACGCCCCAGAACAGCGTGGTCGTGGACAGCGAGATCTGGCCCAGCTTGTCCCCCCACAGCCGCTGGCTGCAGGTCCAGAAGTCGGGCAGCAGGGCCAGGGTGTTGGCCAGCAGGCTCTTGCTAGGGTCCTGGCGCAGCGGGCGCAGGATGGTGTCGGTCAGCGGAATGCGCAGGTTGAACCAGGCGGCCAGCGCATAGACGCCGACCAGCACGGCAATCGCCGCCTCGGCCGCAGTGTCCACGCCCGTGTCCAGCAGCGGCAGGTCGAAGTCCAGCAGATGGGTCGAGATGCCCGGGCTCAGCAACTGCCCGCCCACGAGCACGCCCAGGATGATGGAGGTGATGGTCAGCCCCTCGATCCAGCCATTGGCCTTGACCAGCTGGGAGGCGGGCAGCAGCTCGGTGAGGATGCCGTACTTGGCGGGCGAGTAGGCCGCTGCGCCCAGGCCGACCACGGCGTAGGCGATCAGCGGATGGTTGCCGAACAGCATCATCAGGCAGCCCACGATCTTGATCGCATTGCTGATGAACATCACCCGCCCCTTGGGCAGGGCGTCGGCAAAAGCGCCGACGAAGGGGGCCAGGATCACGTAGAACAGCGCGAACATGGGCACCAGGGCGGCGCGCTGCCACTCGGGGGCGCCATTGGTGCGCAGCAGTTCCACGGCGGTCACGAACAGGGCGTTGTCTGCCAGCGAGCTGAAGAACTGCGCTGACATGATGGTGTAGAAACCGCGCTTCATGGATAGGCAGATGGGGTCAGCCGCAGGGCTGCTGACCGGTTAAATAAGGGCCCCGTGGCAAGTGACTGGCGGTTATATCACGCGGCCTTTGGCCGGCAGTGCCAGAATCCCAAGCTTCTGACTGAGTGAAAACCATGCCGCGTCCCATTCTTGCCACCATCCATTCCGCCGCGCTTCGCCACAATCTGGAGCGGGTGCGGCAAGCGGTCCCCGATGCCAAATTGTGGGCCGTGGTCAAAGCCAACGCCTATGGCCACGGTATCGAAAACGTGTTCGAGGCCCTGCGCGGCGCCGACGGCTTCGCCATGCTGGACCTGGCCGAGGCCGAGCGCGTGCGCCAGCTGGGCTGGCGCGGCCCCATCCTGCTGCTGGAGGGCGTGTTCGAGCCGCGCGACCTGGAGCTTTGCTCGCGCCTGTCCATCTGGCATGCCGTGCATTGCGACGCCCAGATCGACTGGCTGGCCGCGCACAAGACGCAGAACGGCCACCGCGTCTTCCTCAAGATGAACTCCGGCATGAACCGCCTGGGCTTCACGCCCGAGCGCTTTCGCGCGGCCTGGGCCCGGCTCAATGCCTTGCCCCAGGTGGAGGAAATCTCGTTCATGACCCACTTCAGCGATGCCGACGCAGGCGCTGGCCAGTCGGGCATCTCCGCGCAGCTGCAGCGCTTTCACGACGCCACGTGCGACCTGCCCGGCGAGCGCAGCGTGGGCAACAGTGCCGCCACGCTGCGCCATGGCGACGATGCCCAGGTGCGCTGCGACTGGGTGCGGCCCGGCATCGTGCTGTACGGCAGCTCCCCCGACTATCCGCAGCACACGGCGGCCCACTGGGGCCTGCAGCCCACGCAGACGCTGAGCTCGCGCATCATCGGCGTGCAGCAGCTGGCTGCGGGGCAGAGCGTGGGCTATGGATCGCGCTTCACGGCCGACGGCCCCCTGCGCCTGGGCACCGTGGCCTGCGGCTATGCCGACGGCTATCCACGCCACTGCGGCACGGGCACGCCCGTGCTGGTGAACGGCGTGCGCACCCGCACCCTGGGCCGCGTGAGCATGGACATGCTGGCCGTGGACCTGACGCCCGTGCCCGATGCCGGCATGGGCAGCGAAGTCACGCTGTGGGGCCGCGCCGGCAACGGCGCCGTGCTGCCCATCGACGAGGTGGCCGAGGCCGCAGGCACGCTGGGCTATGAACTCATGTGCGCCGTCGCGCCGCGCGTGAACAAGGCCGTCGATTGATCAGGGCGCGGCCTGGACGCTGTCCCTGGCCCGCTCCAGCAGCGCCATCATCTGCTGTTGCGCGGCAGGCTCCCAATCCTTGAGCAGCCGCGCCGCCAGCGCCTGGCGCGACTGGCGCAGCCGGTCGAACAGGGCCTGCCCCTGGAGGCTGAGGCTCAGGCAGCGCACGCGGCGGTCGCGGGCGTCCGGTTCGCGGTCCAGCCATCCCTGCTCCTGCAGCTGCGCCAGCATGCGCGCGAGCTGGGCCTTGTCCATGTGGCTGTGGTCGACCAGATCCCTTTGCGTGCGGCCCGGGTGCCGGCCCACGTACATCAGCACGCGCACCTCGTTGGGCGTCAGCCCGGGCTCCATGGACTCCATGTCCTCGCGCATGCGCGAGCGGAACAGGTGCAGCAGCTCGTGCATGGCCTCGAAGATATCGGCGGGCAGGGAGGCATTCATGGCAGGGTCTTGTGGAAATATGTTGACAAAGTCAACGGATGACAGAGAATTGGTGGACTAAATCAACATTCTAGGCCGTCACAGGCCGTTTCGCCAATGAACTTGCCCAATCCAGCCAACTCTGCCGTGGCGCCTGCCCCCGTCGTCCACCGTGTCCGCCATCCCTTCCGCGCCCGCCATGTGCAATTGCTCTCGCGCGAGCAGCCCAGCCCCGGCTTTGTGCGCCTGACCCTGGGCGGACCCGAACTGGAGGACTTCGTCAGCTCGGGCTTTGACGACCACGTCAAGCTCATCCTGCCCCAGGCCGGGCGCGAACTGCCCGCGCTTCCCGTGCTGCTCGATGGCCGCCCCACCTTCGTGGAGGACGAGCGCCCCACCTTGCGCGACTACACGCCGCTGCGCTACGACGCTGCGCGCCAGAACCTCATCATGGATTTCGCACTGCACGATGCAGGCCCCGCCACTGAATGGGCGCTGACCGCGCCCCTGGGCCAGTGGGTGGGCCTGGCCGGGCCGCGCGGCAGCCTGGTGATCTCGGCCAACCTGCCATGGCATTGGCTGTTCGGCGACGAGACCGCCATGCCCGCCATCGAGCGGCGCCTGGCCGAGCTGCCCGCCGGCAGCCGCGCCGTGGTGCGCGTGCAGCTGCGCAACCCTGCCGACCGCCGCCAGTGGAAGAGCACGGCCCAGCTGGACTGTGCCTGGGTCGAATCGCTGGCCGACGCCGTGCAGGCGCTGGAGCTTCCCCAGGACGACGACGGATATATCTGGGCGGCGGGCGAGCACAGCGCCATGGCCGAGCTGCGGCGCCTGCTGCTGGCCAAGGGCGCCGCGCCCAAGCGCATGCGCGTGGCCTCGTACTGGAAGCAGGGCCAGGCAGACCACCATGAAGACCTGAACGATCCCAGCTGACCTGCGTGGAGAAAAGCAAGAAAGGCACAGACGAAAAAAAGCCCACCGAAGTGGGCTTTTTTCGTGGTGGTTGCGCGAGAAGGATTTGAACCTCCGACCTTTGGGTTATGAGCCCAACGAGCTACCAGACTGCTCCATCGCGCGGTAATTCCGCAGTAATTTCGTTTCACCGCATTTTGTGCAGCGAAGAAGGCGACTATAACCGATATCTCTTTGTCACGCAACTGCGTTAGACAACAGGCAGGCGGGCGGGGCGGCAGCCACCGCTCGGTATAGTGCCCAACCCATGGCCAAAGACAAAACCACGTTCATCTGCAATGCCTGCGGCGGCTCCAGCCCGCGCTGGCTGGGCAAGTGCCCGGCCTGCGGGGCCTGGAATTCGCTGATCGAGGCCGTTGCCGAGCCTGCGGGCGCGGGCAAGAACCGGCTCAGCCAGCCGCAGGGCTATGCGGGCCTGGCCAATGCCCAGGCCGTGATGCCGCTGTCGGCCATCGAGGCCCAGGACGTGGCGCGCACGCCCAGCGGCATCGAGGAGCTGGACCGCGTGCTGGGCGGCGGCATTGTCGAAGGCGGCGTGGTGCTGATTGGTGGCGACCCCGGCATCGGCAAGTCCACCCTGCTGCTGCAGGCCATGGATGCGCTGCACCGCGTGGGCTTGCCCACGCTGTATGTCACGGGCGAGGAAAGCGGTGCCCAGGTCGCGCTGCGCTCGCGCCGCCTGGGGCTGGAGGCCAGCCAGGTCAATGTGCTGGCCGAGATCCAGCTGGAGAAGATCCTCGCCACCATGGAGGCCACGCAGCCGGCCGTGGTCGTCATCGACTCCATTCAGACCGTGTACTCGGACCAGCTGTCCTCGGCGCCGGGCTCGGTGGCTCAGGTGCGCGAATGCGCGGCCCACCTCACGCGCGCGGCCAAGACCACGGGCATCACCGTGATCCTGGTCGGCCATGTGACCAAGGAAGGCGCCCTGGCCGGCCCGCGCGTGCTGGAGCACATGGTGGACACCGTGCTCTACTTCGAGGGCGACACGCACAGCAACTTCCGCCTCGTGCGCGCCATCAAGAACCGCTTTGGTGCCGTCAACGAGATCGGCGTCTTCGCCATGACGGAGAAGGGCCTCAAGGGCGTCACCAACCCCAGCGCCATCTTCCTGTCCCAGCACAGCGAGCCGGTGCCGGGCTCCTGCGTGCTGGTCACGCTGGAGGGCACGCGGCCCATGCTGGTGGAAATACAGGCCCTGGTCGACCAGGGCGGCCCCGCGCCCCGGCGCCTGTCCGTGGGCCTGGACCGGGACCGGCTGGCCATGCTGCTGGCCGTGCTCAGCCGCCATGCGGGCGTGGCCTGCGCGGACCAGGATGTCTTCGTCAACGCCGTGGGCGGCGTGCGCATCAGCGAGCCTGCGGCCGACCTGGCCGTGATGCTGTCCATCACCTCCAGCCTGCGCGGCCGCGCCCTGCCCAAGGGATTCCTGGCCTTTGGCGAAGTGGGCCTGGCCGGCGAAGTGCGCCCCGCGCCGCGCGGCCAGGAGCGCCTGAAGGAAGCCGCCAAGCTCGGCTTCACCATGGCCGTGGTGCCCAAGGCCAATGCGCCCAAGAAAGCCATCCCCGGCCTGACCGTGCATGCCGTGGAGCGCGTGGACGAAGCCATGAACATCGTCCGAGGGATGGGCTGAGGCACTGCCTTGCCGAGCGCATTGCGGGGGCATACGCACTGTCCGCAGCGGTC
Source organism: Delftia sp. DT-2 (assembly GCF_028401915.1). Taxonomy (NCBI): domain Bacteria; kingdom Pseudomonadati; phylum Pseudomonadota; class Betaproteobacteria; order Burkholderiales; family Comamonadaceae; genus Delftia; species Delftia sp. DT-2. The sequence goes on along the minus strand of NZ_JAQOTI010000012.1, from coordinate 210,121 downwards.
CTGCGGTGCCTCCATAAGACAATCGGCGCCATGAATTTGCGCAATATCCTGATTCCCCTGGGTCTGCTCGTACTGCTGGTGGCTGCGCACCAGTCCTATGGCTGGATGGGCGTGGTTGCCGTGGGCGGCGGCATCATGATGTGGCTGCTGCTGCATTTCACGCGGCTGATGTCCATCATGAAGAAGGCCTCGGACCGTCCCATGGGCTATGTGGGCAGCGCCGTGATGCTCAACGTCAAGCTCAAGCCCAAGGTCTCGCTGATGCACGTGGTGGCCATGACGCGCTCCCTGGGCGAGCGCCTGTCCGAAGACGGCCAGCATCCCGAGATCTACCGCTGGACCGACGGCACGCAATCCCATGTGACCTGCGAGTTCATGCATGGCCGGCTCGTGAAGTGGACCCTGGTGCGCCCCACGCCCGAACCCGAACCGCGACCCGAGACGGTGGCGGCCCCCGAGGCAGCCCCCGCGCCCTAAAATAGCGGGTTGGTGTTCTGTTCAATACCCCCAAGGATGTTTCTATGAGCCCCGTTGTTCCCTCGATGGCCGATCGTGACGGCAAGATCTGGATGGATGGACAGCTGGTGGACTGGCGCGATGCCAAGATCCACGTGCTGACCCACACGCTGCACTACGGCTGCGGCGCATTCGAGGGCGTTCGGGCCTACAAGACCGAACAGGGGCCGGCCATCTTCCGCCTGGAAGACCACACCAAGCGACTGTTCAACAGCGCCAAGATCCTGCGCATGCAGATCCCGTTCACCCAGGAAGCGGTGAACCAGGCCCAGGTGGAGGTCGTGCGTGCCAACAAGCTGGAATCGTGCTACCTGCGCCCGCTGACCTGGATCGGCGACCGCAAGCTGGGCGTCTCGCCCAAGGGCAACACCATCCACCTGATGGTGGCTGCCTGGGCCTGGGGCGCCTACCTGGGCGAGGAAGGCATGCAGCGCGGCATCCGCGTGAAGATCTCCAGCTTCACGCGCCACCATGTGAACATCACCATGAGCCAGGCCAAGGCGGTGAGCAACTACACCAACTCCATCCTGGCCAACACCGAGGCGCTCGACGACGGCTATGACGAGGCCATCCTGCTGGACGCCTCGGGCTTCGTCTCCGAGGGCTCGGGCGAGAACATCTTCGTCATCAAGGACGGCGTGGTCTACACGCCCGACCTGTCGGCCGGCGCGCTCAACGGCATCACGCGCAACACCGTGATGCACATCTGCAAGGACCTCGGCCTGGAAGTGGTGCAAAAGCGCATCACGCGCGACGAGCTGTACATCGCCGATGAAGTCTTCTTCACCGGCACGGCCGCCGAAGTCACGCCCATCCGCGAGGTGGACCGCATCGAGATCGGCGCGGGCAGCCGCGGCCCCCTGACCGAAAAGATCCAGCAGGCCTTCTTTGACATCGTCAACGGCCGCAACCCCAAGTACGCCCATTGGCTGACTCGGGTCTGAGAAGAATGACCCCCACGCTACCCTTGCTTTGCAAGGTCCACTGCCCCCCGAGGGGGTGCTTTTCATCTTGGGGCGGCCCGGCGATGAAAATGACAGATACCCACGAAAGAGATAAGCAAGCATGACAACGAATGCCACCGTCGAACTGGCGGCCAAGGACCTCAACGCCCAGGGCGGCGTGTTCTGCCCCAGCCCCAAGGCCGACATGAAGCTGTGGAACAGCCATCCCAAGGTCTACCTGGACGTGGCCCACACCGGTGAAGCCAAGTGCCCCTACTGCGGCACGCTGTACCGCCTGAAGGCCGGCGAAGTCTTCGCAGGCGGGCATTGAGCAAAGCGGGCCTCGGCCCGCTTTGCGTGTCTCAGCGCGCCGACAGCGCGCGGCTCCAGATGCTGTCTGGCGCAGCACCTCCGTGCAAGGCCAGCATGTCCGTGAAATGGCGCCGTTCCCCGCCGCGCAGCTTGACGATGGGCGCCGCCACCTGCGGCGCCTTCGCCAGGCACAGCTGGGGGTAGAGCAGGTACCACTTCCAGCGCAGGGCGCGGTGGTAGAAGAAGGCGGTGTCCTCGGCCTTGAACAGCTTGAGCCGGGCATCGGGCAGCCGGCGCATCACCTGCTGGGCCGTCACATGGATCAGAAGGTAATTTGGATCGGGAATGCCCTGCAGCACCTCGGCGGCGTCGGGCCGCGACTGCAGGCGCTGCAGGTAGGCCGCAGGGCCCTCCACGATCAGCGCCTGGTGAAACTCCTTTTGCCATTCCGATACAAAGCGCGAGCCGGCCGGAGCGCAGAATGACCAGCTTTCGATCACGGGGTAGCGCCTGTCCCTGGTGAAGCCCTCAAGGTAGAAGCCGGTCAGCTCGGCGGCGCCTGCGCCGGCGCCCATCCAGTCCAGCGGCGCGGTCAGCAGCGTGGTGGCATCGAACCAGTAGCCGCCATGGTGCGCCACCAGATACAGGCGCAGCCAGTCCGATTGCTTGGTGGGGTGGAGTTCGGCAAACGCCGCAGGAAGGTCGCCGCATGCCACGTACTGGCCCAGGCTCTCTGGTGTCACGACGATGACCTGGTGATCCGGGCATTGCCGCCGCCAGCTGTCCACGCACTGCTGGACGAAAGGGTCCAGGCCGGACTGGTTCCAGTACGTCCAGATCGTCTTCGGGATGTCCGCTGCAAGACCATCGGCTGCCGGGGGCGATGGGGGCAGCTGCAAGGGCGCGGGCATGGTGTAATCTGCGCCGATTTTGGAAGGGGCCGCCCAGCGATGGAGCAGCCTGAATAAGACCGCAGGAATTTTTTTCATAGCGGATGGAAAGCGGAATGCCCGCATTTTGGGGCAGAAAGTCGCGGTCTTGATGAGATTTGACAAGTCGAAGCTGCCAGGGCTCCTCACGACCCTGGCCGCTGTTCTGGTGCCCGGACTGGCCTTGTGGCTGCGTTCGGGCTATTCCTATGGCGCGGGCCTCATGGCCCTGGGCGCCCTGTGTTTTCTGCCCCGCTGGGTCCGGTACAGGCAGTCGCCTGGCACCTGGCTGCTGGTGGCACTGTTCATGGGCATGGCGGTGATGTGGTACCACCTGTCCGTGCTGGACGGGGGCACCGGGCAGTTCGACCGCCCCGTGAAATTCATCCTGGGCGCGGTCAGCCTGCTGTTCGCCATGTGCTACCCGCCCACGGCGCGGATCTTCCTGTGGGGCATACCGCTGGGCAGCGCAGGCGCGGGCTTCATGGCCCTGTGGCAGGTCTGCGTGCTGGGCATGGAGCGGGCCACGGGCTACACCAATGCCATCCAGTGGGGCAACATGGCCTTGCTGCTGGGCTGCTTCTCGTGCATCTATGCCATGTCCTTCTGGCACCAGCGCTCCCTGCTGTGGCGCCTGCTGGTGCTGGCGGCCGCTGCAATGGGTGCGCTGGCTTCGCTGCTGTCGGGCTCGCGGGGGGGCTGGCTGGCGCTGCTGCCGATGTTCCTCATGCTGATGGTGCTGGTGCGCATGTACCGCCCGCAGTACTTCGGGCGCCTGTTGCTGGGCTGCGCTGCAATCGTGGTGGCGCTGGCCACCGTGATGGCCTTCATACCCCGCGTCAGCGAGCGCGTCGACGAGGTCTACCTGGATGTGAGCAACTACCTTCATGCCGGCAACTCCGACACCTCGCTGGGCACCCGGCTGGAGCAGTACCGGCTGGCCGTGCAGATGATCGGCGAGAAGCCGCTGCTGGGCTGGGGCATGCAGGGCTATGTGGACGAGATGCACCGGCGCGTGGACGCGGGTGACTATGGACGCTCCATCCGCGAATACAACTTCATCCACAACGACTTCCTGGACATCTGGGTCAAGCTCGGCGTGCCGGGCGTTCTGCTGCAGGCAGCGCTGTTCATCTCGCTGCTGTGGCTGTTCTGGCCCTCGCGGCGGCGCATGGCGCTGTGGCCTGCGGACAGCACCCCCTGGCGCGAGGCCCTGCTGCTGCGTATCCTGGGCAGCCTGATGCCAGCCATGTACCTGGCGTTCGGCATGTCACAGCAATTTTTCGTGCACAACAGCGGCATCGTCTTCTTCGTCTTCCTCGTGGTGGCCCTGTGGTCATCGCTGCATGGCCTGGAAAGGGCCAGCGGAGCCGTGCGGTGACGGAGCGCGCCACCACGGCCCGGCCCCGGGTGCTGCACTTCGTGACGGGCGGCTTCTCGGGTGCCACCCAGGTGGCGGTGGACCTGGTGTCCGCGCACCGCGCGTCGGGCCGCTTCGACGCCCGGCTGGTGCTGCGGCGCAAGCGCAATACCTCCGATGAACGCGTGCAGAAGCTGCGCGACGGCGGCATCGATGTCGACGTGGTCGCCGGCTGGTCCCATGCCGCCACCGTCTGGCAACTGCGCCGCATCTGCCTGGACTTCCGGCCGGACATCGTGGTCGCCCATGGGTTCAGCGACCACCTCTGGGGCCGCTTTGCCGCGCTGTGGGCCGGCGTGCCCTGCCTGGTGCATGTGGAACACAACTCGCGCGAGCGCTACACGCGCTGGCGGCTGTCGCAGGCCCTGTGGCTGACCGAGCGCACGGCCGCCATCGTCGGCTGCTCCGAGGGCGTGCGACAGAGCCTGCAGGACCGTGGATTTCCTGCAGCCAAGCTCATGGCCATCAGCAACGGCATCCGGCCCGAGCCCTATCTGCAGGAGCCACCCCCCTTGCTGCAGCGCCGGCCGGACATCGTCATGGCCGCGCGCTTTGCGCGGCAAAAGGACCATGCCACCTTGCTGCGCGCGCTGGCCGTGCTGCGCCAGCGCGGCCTCAAGCCCACGCTGACCCTGGCCGGCGGCGGCAAGGCGCGCGCCCAGAAGGCGGCGCAGCGGCTCAGCGCCGAACTGGACCTGCAGGACCAGGTGCAATTCATCGGCATGTGCAACGACGTGCCCGGCCTGCTGCGCGCGCACCGCGTCTGCGTGCTGTCCACGCACTATGAGGGCATGCCCCTGTCCCTGCTGGAGGGCATGGCGGCGGGCTGCGTGGTGGTGGGCAGCCGCGTGGTGGGCGTGCAGGAAGTGGTGCGGCCCGGCGACAACGGCCTGCTGGCCGCGCACGCCGACCCTGAATCGCTGGCCGACGCCCTGCAGCAGGCGCTGCAGGATGACGAGGCCGCCGTGCGCATGGCCGCCACCGCGCGGCAGGAAGCCCTTTCGCACTACAGCCTGCAGCGCATGACCGGCCAGTACGAAGACCTGTTCGCCCGCCTGCTGCAGGGGGAGCGTCCGTGACCTGGCTCAGCATCCTGGTGCCCGTCTACAACGTGCTGCCCTACCTGGAGGAATGCCTGCAGTCCGTCATGGACCAGGCCGATGCCGGCGTGCAGGTGCTGGTGCTGGACGACTGCTCCACCGATGGCTCCTGGGCCCTGATGCAGCAGCTGGACCAGCGCTGGCCCGGCCGCCTGCAGCTCATGCAGCACGAGCGCAACGCCGGCCTGAGCGCGGCGCGCAACACCATGATCGATGCGGCCACGGGCGACTACCTGTGGTTCCTGGACTCCGACGACAAGCTGCTGCCCGGCGCGATTGCCGGGCTGTCGGCCATCGTGAAACAACATGCGCCCGATGCCGTGCTCTGCGACTTCTCCGTCTGGCGCGAGGCCCCGCGCCTCAAGCACCGCCTGCGCGGCGAGGCGCACCGGCACAGCTTCCAGGGCCCCACGCTGCAATGCTCACAGGACCGGGGCGCCCTGCTGGCCGGCCTGCTGCGCACGGGCCAGCTGCATGCCTGGTCCAAGATCTCGCGCCGCAGCCTGTGGGATGCGGGCCTGCGCTTTCCTGCAGGCCGCTATTTCGAAGACATGATGACCATGCCGCAGATGGCGCTGCGCTGCAGCAGCTTCTACTACCACCCCCAGCCCTGGGTGGCCTACCGGCAGCGTGCCAACTCCATCCTCGCGTCCATGACGCCGGCCAAGGCCGCAGACCAGTCCGCCGCCCTGTGGCCCCTGGCGCAGGCCGTGCAAGCCCTGCAGGATGATGCGCTGCGCAACGACGGGCGCCTGCACTTCGCCTGGGCGCACCAGGCCGCGCGCAACCTCATCGGCGCCCTGCGCTTTCTCGACCGGCAGCGGGACATGCCGCCCGCGCAGCGGCAGGCGCTGGCGCAGCAGTTCCTGGCGGACTTCGGCCGCATCTCCCCGCTGTCCCTGCACGCCCTGCGCCAGGCCTATCTGCGGCGCGGCTGGTGTCTGCGCGCATGGAAGCTGCGCAGCTGGGAGCGCCGCGCGCAGCAGCTGGGAACACCGGGAGCCCCTGCATGAGCGGCCTGAAACTGAAAACCCGGGGCGAGCTATGGCTGGCGGCCGGCATGCGCCGCTTCTACGCCACCTTCGCACGCCGCCTGGAGCAGGGCCCCGCGCCCGACTTCCGCAGCCATGACATCGGGCCTGCGGCGCCCGTGCCGGTCTCCACGCCCATTCCCCGCATCATCTGGGCCTACTGGAATGGCGACTCGGTGCCGCTGCTCATACAGCGCTGCTTCGACAACTGGGCCCGCCTGAACCCCGGCTACAGCCTGCGCATCCTCAACGACGCGCAACTGCCGCAATACGTGCCGCAACTGCCCGGCAACCTGCAGCAGCTGCCCGTGGCCAAGCGCTCGGACTGGCTGCGCCTGGAATTGCTGCACCGCCACGGCGGCATCTGGCTGGACGCCAGCACCATCCTCACCGAGCCGCTGGACTGGCTGCTGGAGCAGCAGCAACGCAGCGGCGCCGATCTCGTCGCCTACTACCTGGAGCGCTACACCCGCGACCCGCAGGTGCCCGTGGTCGAGAACTGGCTCATGGCCGCGCCCCCGGGCAGCGCCTTCATCGCGGCCCTGCACAAGGAATACGTGGAGCAGGTCCTGCCGCAGACGGGCGAGGCCTATATCGCCCAGCTCCAGCAGGCCGGCGAATACGAGCAACTGCGCCAGGGCATCGACATGCCCGCCTACCTGAGCATGCACCTGGCCATGCAGCGCGTGCTGCGCGCCGGCGGCAGCTACCGGCTGCGGCTGGCCAAGGCCGAGGACGGACCCTTCTTCCTGCACGTGCAGGGTAACTGGGGCCGCACCCCGCTCAAGATCCGCCTGATGTTCTCGCGCGCCGAACAGGCGCCCGTGCCGCTGATCAAGCTGCGCGCCCCCGACCGCAAGAAGCTGGACTTCTATCTGGAGCGCGGCCTCTACGTGCCCGGCAGCATCGCCGACCGCTACCTGCGGGGCTGAGCGGCGAGCGCGGACTGGGCCATCAGCCCATTGCCGTCTCATGCAGGTAGTGCCACAGCACCCCTTGGCCCGCACGTTTGAGGATCACGACTGATCGGCGCGAGGTCTGCACGCCGTCCAGGCGATGGGTTTCCAGATAGCGCATGGCCAGGCCGGCCGCGTCCCGCCATACGGGCTGCATGTCGCAGACGCATATCTCCAGCCCTGGCCGCTGGCCGGCCGCGCGCCGGAACATCTGTTCCACATCGTCCAGGCCGACGAGTCTGCCCGTGGTGGTCACCATGCTGAACTCCGGGCTGAACTGCGGCATCAGCGCCTGCAGCGCCTCCTGTGCGCCCGCTGGTTGGGTGAAGACGGTGTGGATCAGCGCGTGCACCTGGTGGATACTGCGTTCGGCGATGCCGATGTCAATGTCACGGTCGATGGGCTTGTTGTCTTGCATGGTGGTCCTCGGGGGTGTGCAGCGATCGCAGGTGCAGCAGGGGCACAAGCCCTGCCAGCGACGCGATCAGAAACGTCATGTGATAGGCCCGGCCTGCGTCCAGGCGGGTGGCGAGCATGTTGAAAACCATCAGGAAAAACGCAGCGCCCACGCTGAAGGCCATCTGCCGGTTGAGGTTCCAGATCACGCTGGCCTGCTGCGTCTGCCGGCCATCGAAGTCCAGCAGGGCCGTCGTCTGCGCGGTATTGGCACCCAGGCCGCCGCCCAGGCCCATCAGGCCGTAGGCGGCCACCAGCAGCCAGGGGTCGGCAGGGGCCGCCACGGCGGCCAGCGCCGCAATGCCCAGGCTGTGCAGCACCATGCTGGCGATGAACAGGGGCCGTGCGCCCGCGCGGTTGTACAGCCGGCCGCCCACCAGCATGGACACCAGGGCGCCGCCGGCGTAGACCATCATGAATCGGCCTGTGGCCTGCGCGCTCAGGTGCAGCATGTCCTGCAGGTAGAAGATGTTGAGCAGGTTCACGCCCGTGAACACGCCGGGAATGGCGTGGTAGACGGCCACCGACATGCGCAGGCGCGGGCTTTTGAGCAGTTGCAGTTCCACAATGGGGTGGGCCGTCTTGCGGGCATGGATGGCATACAGCACCGTGAAGGCCAGGCCCGCCGCCATGCCCAGCCAGGCCAGCGCCAGGCCCTGGCCCGAGCCTTGGCCTGCGCCATAGAGCGACATGCCCAGCAGCCAGGCGCCCAGCGCGGCGCTGACCAGCACCAGGCCTTTGAGGTCGGGCCGCTGCCGGGCCGTGGCCGGTGCATCGCGCACCCACAGCCAGGCCAGGCCTGCGGCGGCCAGGGCCAGCGCAATATTGGAATGGAACACCCAGCGCCAGGAGCCGTGGTCCACGATCAGCCCGCCCAGCCAGGGCGAGAGGGCCGGTGCAATCAGCGCCACGGCCATGACCAGCGTGGAGACACGCGCGCGCTCCGGCCCCTGGAACCGGTTGAAGGCCAGGGCCTGGCCCACTGGGATCACCAGCCCGCCCGCCATACCCTGGATGAAGCGCCAGCCCACCAGCTGGCCGAAGCTGCCCGCCTCGCCGCAGGCCCAGGCGGCCAGGGCGAAGGCCAGCATGGAGCCCGCCATCAGCCCGCGCGCGCCCCAGCGGTCGGCCAGCCAGGGGGCGAGGGGAATGGCCAGCGTCAATCCCAGCATGTAGGCATTGGCCACCCAGGCCCCGGCCGAGATGCCCACATGGAACTCGGCCGCAATCGTGGGCAGCGCGACGGCGGGCATGAAGATGTTGATGCAGTCGACGAAAAAACCCATCAGGAAAACGGTGGCCAGGCGGTATCGGTATGTCATCTTGCGCTTTCAGGAGGGGCAAGACTAAAGAGCGCGGGCGGCCACGTCGATGGGGCTATGCTGGACTCTTTGTTTGACTGGATTGAACAATGACCCCCACAAGCACGGCCATGCACACGCTGCTCCACCGCGCGCAGACGTTTCTGGCCGTGGTGGATTTCGGCTCGTACACCAGGGCGGCGGACTTCCTGGGCATCAGCAAGGCCATGGCCAGCCTGCACGTGAAATCGCTGGAAGAGGCGCTGTCGGTGGCCCTGCTGGTGCGCAACACCCGCAGCATCGCCCTGACGGAAACCGGGCGGGAGTTCTACGACGAGTTCAAGGGCATCGTCCGCGACGTGGGCAGCGCCTTCGACAACGCCATGCACAGCGGCAACCGCATCGCGGGCCGGCTGCGCATCAGCACCACCAGCGAATACGGGGAGAAGTACATTCTTCCGCTGATCCCGGCCTTCCTGGAGCGCTACCCGGGCATCTCGGTGGCCTATGACGTCAACTCTTCACTGAGCGACCTGGTGGCCGAAAAGCTGGACCTGGTCGTGCGCCTGGGCCACCTGGCGGACTCCAGCTTCAAAAGCCGCAGGCTGGCCGGCTACGACATCGTGCTGGTGGCCTCGCCCGCCTTCCTGCGCAGCCATCCCGTGCGCCGGCCCGAGGACCTGGCAGACCTGCCCTGGATTGCCAACAGCAACCTCGCCCATCCCACGGCCTGGACGCTGCGCACGGCCGGCGGCCAGGGCGTGGACGTGGTGGGCCGGGCGGCCCACCAATCCAACTCCTCCACCGCCATCCGCGCCCTGGCCCGGTCCTCGCTGGGTGTGGCGGTGCTGCCTGCGTGGTTCGTGGAGGACGACCTGGCCGGCGGCGTGCTGCAGCGCGTGCTGCCGGACCACGCCCTGCCGCCCCAGCCCATCAGCGTGGTCTTTCCCGACAGCAGCCACCTGCCGCGCAAGACCCGCGTGTTCATCGACTTCCTGTGCGAGCACCTGGGCCGGGATTGAGGGCTCGGCTGGCCGGCCCGCCCTGGCCCCGTTAAACTGCCCGCAAGCCGAAAGGCCCGGTGCGTAGAAACACCTTCCGTGAGGTTGCAGCCCCCACCTTAAAGCGGGGCTTTGTCATGCCTTATCTCGTCGGATTGGCGCATTTGCTTGCGCCTGTCCGCATGGTTTCGGGCGTGGTGGGGGCTATCCGCAAGGACGCTCGCACGGCTACGGACGTGTTTCTAACCACCACGCCCACCTGTTGTGCGTAGAAACTCAACCGGTGGTTTTCTGTGATCTCGTAGGAAAACAGACCATGACCCTCCCCATCCTTGCCAGCCCCAGCGCTGCGCTTGCCCCTTCCAGCCCTCTTCTCTATCAGGAGGGCTGACCCCATGACATCCCGCAAAAACACTGCCGGCGCGGCAGTGCAGGCGCAGCCGTTGCCCAAGCGGTCGCAAGCCGCAAAGCCTTCGGACTGGCCCAGCGCATGGCAGGCCATGCATGTCTGTCTGGTCGTCATCGAGGGGAGGCTGGTCACCCTGGCCGAGGTCTGTGGCAAAAAGCCCGACCGCAAGGCCCGCCAGTTCGACGTGGAATGCGCGGTGGAGCTGGCGCTGGCGCACATACGCCGCATGCGCGCCCACCCGCCGGAGAGCCACCAGGCGTTCGAGCAGCAGTGGCACCTGGCGTCCTGCGCCATCGAACTGGCCGATGGCGCCTACCGCTTCCCCCGCTCGCGCTACGGCCGCCTGCTCAAGCGCACCCGCTGGCATTTCGACCTGCTCAGGGATCTGGTGGAACGTGTGGAGTGGCAGCACCGGCGCGGCTGAGCCGCAGGCGGCAGCTCAGGCCAGCGGCAGCCGCAGCACGAAGCAGGCGCCCGGCTGGCCGTCGGCGCGGCCTTCGCAGTGCACGCTGCCGCCGTGGCGCTGGGCGATGGAGCGCACCAGGGCCAGGCCCAGGCCCACGCCGCCCGAGCGCTCGCTGGCGCCGGGCAGGCGGAAGAACTTCTCGAAGATGCGCTCGCGGTGGGCCGGCGCCACGCCGGGGCCGTGGTCGCAGACGCGGATCTCGGCCATGGCGTCCTGGCGCGCCAGCTCCAGCGTGATGGCGCCCTGGCTGTAGCGGCGCGCGTTCTCCAGCAGGTTGCGCACGGCACGGCGCAGCAGCTTGGAGATGCCGGGCACTTCCAACGCGTCGGTGGACTGCAGGTCCAGGTCGGCATCCACGCGTGCGCATTCCTCGGCGGCCAGGCCGATCAGGTCCACGGGCTCGATCGTGCCCACGTCGCCCTCATAGGTCTCCAGCCGGCTGGCCAGCAGGATCTCGTCCACCAACTGGTCCAGCTCGCTGATGTTGCGCTGGATCTCGGCGCGCGCGCGGGCGCTGGCTGGGTCGTCGCCCATGAATTCCAGGCCCATGCGGATGCGCGTCAGCGGCGAGCGCAGCTCGTGCGAGGCATTGGCCAGCAGCGATTTGTGCGAGGTCACCAGGGTCTCGATGCGCGCGGCGGCGGCGTTGAACTGGTGGGCCAGGTCGGCCACCTCGTCGCTGCCGTGCTCGGGCACGCGCACCGACAGGTCGCCCTCGCCAAAGCGCTTGACGCCGCGCTGCAGGTTCTCCAGCCGCTTGAGCAGGCGGCGGATGATGGGGAACACGCCCACGGCCACGGCCACGCCCACCAGGCCCAGCAGCCAAAGGAAGCCGAAGGGCGGGCGCAGCCAGAAGGCGGCTGCGCCGTCGTGCGGCGGGCGGTCGCCGCGCGGCGGGCGCGGCGCCATGTGCAGCATGTAGGTCTGGCCGTCCGTGCCTTCGATCTCGAAGCGCAGGCCCTCCTCGGGCGGGCCGGGCAGGCGCCGCGCGCGGCCCTGGGCGATGACCTTGCCGTCCGCATCGCGCATGGCCACGTCGCGCGAGGGCGGCGAGCTGGCGCTTTGCACGTTCTGCGCGTTCTGCTCGGCCGCGATCTGCCATGCCCAGGCCACCGTCAGCGTGAGCACGGCCACGCCACCGACCACGGCCAGCCAGATGCGCAGGTACAGGCGCTGGGAGAAGAGGGACAGCAGCTTCATGCAGCGGTCAGTCTTGTTGCTTGGCGAAGACGTAGCCCACGCCGCGCACGGTCAGGATGCGCTTGGGCGCCTTGGGGTCGGCCTCGATGGCGGCGCGGATGCGGCCCATGTGCACGTCGATGGAGCGGTCGAAGGCCTCCAGCTCGCGGCCTCGCACGGCCTCCATGATCTGGTCGCGCGTGAGCACGCGGCCCGCGCGCTCGGCCAGCGTGACCAGCAGGTCGAACTGGTAGGAGGTCAGCTCGCAGGGCTGGCCCGCCACGGTGACGCTGCGCGCGTCGCGGTCGATCTCCAGGCTGCCGAAGCGCAGTGCCGTGGTCGGCTGGCCTGCGGCCGAGCCCTCGCCGCCGCCGCCGCGCCGGCGCAGGATGGCGCGAATGCGCGCCAGCAGCTCGCGCGGCTCGAAGGGCTTGGGCAGGTAGTCGTCGGCGCCGATCTCCAGGCCGATGATGCGGTCCATGGGGTCTCCCTTGGCCGTGAGCATCAGCACCGGCACCTGCGCTGCGGCGCCGGGCAGGGCGCGGATGCGCCGGCAGACCTCCAGGCCGTCCATGTCGGGCAGCATGAGGTCGAGGATGACGAGGTCGGGCAGGTCGGCGCCCGGCACGCCGTCGGCGGGCTGCAGCTGCTCCAGGCCGCTGCGGGCGTCGCCCATGTGCGTGACCTGCAGGCCGTTGTTGCCCAGGTAGTCACCCACCATCTGCGCGAGGCGGGTGTCGTCTTCGATCATCAGAAGATGGTGCGTACTCATGGAGGGCAGTGTATTCATGCTGGGGCCTGGCGTCGTGTTGCGACGATGCTCGCAGCCCCCCGTCAGCCGCGCTTGTCGCTTGCGTAAAGTTCGGTAAAACAGCGCAGCCTGCGGCCAGCCGCTCAACTGCCGCGTTGCGCGGGCCGCACCGCATGTATGCGCGAGGCCAGCGCGATCAGCACCAGCACGGGCAGGCCCAGCAGGGCCGTGGCCTGGAAGAAGCTCACGTAGCCATGCGCATCGACAAAGGCGCCCGAGAAGCCGGCCAGCCACTTGGGCGCCAGCAGCATCATGGAGCTGAACAGCGCGTACTGCGTGGCCGAGTACTGCACATTGGTCAGCCCTGACAGGTAGGCGATGAAGGCCGCCGAGGCGATGCCGCCGGCCAGGTTGTCCGCGCTCACCACCCAGACCAGCGCATTCACGTCATGGCCGCGCGTGGCCAGCCAGGCGAACAGCAGGTTGGTGGCGGCCGACAGCGCGGCGCCCAGCATCAGCACGCGCATCACGCCCCAGCGCATGGCCAGCGCCCCGCCCAGGAAGGCGCCCGCCAGCGTCATGATCACGCCGTACACCTTGGTCACGGCGGCCACCTCGTCCTTGGTGAAACCCATGTCCACGTAGAAGGGGTTGGCCATGATGCCCATGACCACGTCGCTGATGCGGTAGATGGCGATCAGGCCCAGCACCAGCAGCGCCTGCCAGCGGTAGCGGCCCAGGAAGTCGGCGAAGGGCTCGACCAGCGCGCCGCGCAGCCACTCGGCCGCGTTGCGGGCAGGCGCCAGCGGGCGCGGCACCGGTTCCGGCGAGAGCAGCACGGTCAGCATGCCCACGGCCATGGAGGCGGCCATGGCCAGGTAGGCCACCTGCCAGGCGCCGCTCTGGTAGCCCGCCGTACCCGCCACCTCGGCGCGGGCGGCCAGCCACAGCACGCCGGCGCCGGCCCAGATCATGGCCAGCCGGTAGCCGGTCTGGTAGGTGGCGGCCAGCGCGGCCTGGCGCTCGGTATCGGCCGATTCGATGCGGTAGGCATCCAGCGCAATGTCCTGCGTGGCCGAGCCGAAGGCCACGGCCAGCGCGCACCACACCAGCGGCGTGAGCGAGACGCGCGGATCATTGAACGCCATGCCGCACAGCCCGGCGACGATGAGCATCTGCGCGAACAGCAGCCAGCCGCGCCGCCGCCCCAGCCAGCGCGTGAGCAGCGGCAGCGGCATGCGGTCCACCAGCGGCGACCAGACCCACTTGAAGGCATAGGCCAGGCCCACCCAACTCAGGTAGCCGATGGTGGTGCGGTCCACGCCGGCCTCGCGCAGCCAGAACGACAACGTGCCCAGCACCAGCAGCAGCGGAAGGCCTGCCGAAAAACCCAGGGCCAGCATGCGCAGGCTGGCCGGCTCGGCATAGACGCGCAGGGTCTGGGCCCAACTGCGGCGGGGCGCTTCAGTGGGGGTGGAAGGGGCGGAGGAGGTGGTGGTGGACGGCTCGGTCATGTTGGGCTGCGGCAGGCTGCGGCCATTATCGGGCCCATGGTGGCGCGGACTGGCGCGCGCTACCATCGCGGGCACAGGATGCCGCCATGGCCTACACCCTCTCTTCCCTCCACAGCGATGCCGCCGCGCAAGACGGCGCGGCCGATGCCACCGATACCGCCTTCGCGCCGCACAGCTCGGTGCGCAGCTACAGCGGCGAGCACCAGGCCCATGCCCACGGCCATGCGCAAATCCTCTATGCGCTGCAGGGCCGCATGGAGCTGGAGGTGGGCGGGCGCAGCGCCTTTGTGGACGCCGTCAGCGGCATGCTCATCCCCGCCGGCGTGGACCACGGCTACCTGGCGGCGCCGCGCTCGCGCGTGTTCGTCATCGATGCGCCCAGCGGCCCGGGGCTGGACCGGATGCGGCGCTTTTCCGTGCCGCCCGCCCTGCGCGGCCGGGAGTCGGAAGGCCCGGCCACAGAGCAGCTGGCCCAGGTGCTGCAGGCGCCCGGCCTGCTGGCGCGCCGGGGGCTGGACCTGCAGCAACTGACCACGAGCGTACAGGCCGCATTGCACGAGGACTGGCCCACGGCCCGACTGGCCGCCCTGTGCCATATGAGCGCCCAGCGCTTTCACGCACGCTTCGTGGAGCTGGCGGGCCAGCCGCCCCAGGCCTGGCTGCGCGGCCTGCGCCTGGATGCGGCCGAGCGCGGGCTGGCGCGGGGCCTGCCGCTGGAGGCCACGGCGCTGCGATGCGGCTATGCCTCGGCCAGCGCGCTGGCCTATGCGCTGCGGCGCGACCGGGGCGTGACGGCGCGGCAGCTGCGCGGCTAGCCCGTCCACAGTCTCCGGACTACGAGCGTTTCTCGACAAATGCCCGGCCGCGCCCGGCGCAACATGGCGCCATGGTTCGCAATTCTTCCGCTTCTTCCTCTGCCGTCGGCATCGCCTTCGTTTCGGTGGCCGCCGTGCTCTGGGGCACGACGGGTACGGCGCAAAGCCTGGGCGCAGGCGGGCTGTCGCCGTTCTGGGTGGGCGCCGCGCAGCTGGCGGTTTCCAGCCTGTTTCTGGGCGTGCTGCTGGCGGTTTCCCATTGGAGGCTGCGCGGGCGGGCCGTGCAGGGCGGGGCACCCGTCCAGCCGCTGCTGCCCAACCCGGTGCACCTGGGACTGCGCCCGGCCTGGTTTCTGCTGGCTTCCATGGGAATCGGCGGCTACAGCATCTTCTTCTACGAGGGCGTGACGCTCACGGGCGTGGCCGTGGGCACGGCCGTGGCCATTGGCAGCGGCCCCATCTGGGCCGGGCTGATGCAGGCGCTGGTGCTGCGCGCGCCCCTGTCGGCCCTGTGGTGGGCCGGCACGCTGGTGAGCGTGGCGGGAGGCGCGGCCATGGTGATGGCCCGGGGCGGCGCCACGCTGTCCTGGAGCGGCCTGGCCCTGTGCCTGCTGGCGGGGCTGTCGTACGCGGGCTATGCGCTGATCAACAAGCGCCTGGTCACCCACCTGTCGCCGCGCGTGGTGAATTTCTATGTGTTCACCGGGGCGGCCTGCATGGCGGTGCCGATTGCGCTGGTGCAAAGCGGCCTGCCGCAGTGGAGCCTGGCGGCCGTGCTGGTGGTGGTCTACCTGGGCGTGGTGGTGTCGGGCCTGGCGCACATGCTGTTTTCCATCGGGCTGCGCAGCATCTCCGGCCCCACGGGCGTGACGCTGAGCCTGATCGAGCCCGTGGCGGCCTTCGTGCTGGCGGTGTGGGTCGTGGGCGAGCGGCAGCCGCTGCAATCGTGGCTGGGGCTGCTGGCCGTGCTGGCGGGGCTGATGCTGGTGATCGGCGCCGAGATGCGCTCGCAGCGGGCCGTGATGGCCGCGCAGATGGCGTGACTCTTTGTAGGCCGGCGCCGCTCTTCACGATGCGCTGTTCTCCGCATGTTGCAGGCATGCATGGCCGCTAGACTTGGCGGCATGCAGCAGCCATCCCATCTCTCTTCCGAATCCTGTGCCCCGTCCGCCTGGGGCTGTGCCTGCGCGCCCTGGCGCGCGCGTCGCGGTTTCTTGCTGGCCGGCAGCGCGGCGGCCATGGGCCTGGCCACGGCGCCGGTGGCGGCACAGGTGCAGGTGGGCGGTGCCTCGGGCCTGCGCAAGCTGGTGCCGGCCGAGACGCTGGAAGGCGCCGCCACCGACCAGTACCAGCAACTGCTGGCCAAGGCCCGCGCCCAGGGCGCACTGGCTGGCGACAGCAACCCGCAGCTGCAGCGGCTGCGCGCCATTGCCCGGCGGCTGATCCCCTACACCGCCCAATGGAACCCGCGTGCCAATGCCTGGCGCTGGGAGGTGAATCTGATCGGCAGCAAGGAGATCAATGCCTTTTGCATGCCGGGCGGCAAGATCGCCTTCTACACCGGCATCATCGACCAGCTGCAGCTGACCGACGACGAGATCGCCATGATCATGGGCCACGAAATGGCCCATGCGCTGCGCGAGCACTCGCGCGAGCAACTGGCCAAGAACCAGGCCACCAGCATCGGCATTTCGCTGGGCGCCCAATTGCTGGGCCTGGGCGACCTGGGCAATGCGGCGGCCCGCCTGGGCGGCCAGCTGCTGTCGCTGAAATTCAGCCGGGGCGACGAGAGCGAGGCCGACCTCGTGGGCCTGGAACTGGCCGCGCGCGCCGGCTACAACCCCCAGGCCTCGGTCTCGCTGTGGCGCAAGATGGGCCAGGCCACGGGCGACCGTGGCGGCCTGGAATTCCTGTCCACCCACCCCGCAGGCCCCGAGCGCATCCGCGAGCTGGAGCGCAACATCCCGCGCGTGGAAGGCCTCTACGAGGCCGCACGGCGCGGGTAGGCAGCCGCCTTCAGGCGGCGGCTTTTTGCTTTGGTTGGTAGCCCATGACGGCCTTGACTTCAAGGTACTCCTTGAAGCCATGCTCGCCCCATTCCCGGCCCGTGCCTGACTGCTTGTAGCCGCCGAACGGCGCGCCGAAGTCCGGTCCCGCCCCATTGAGGTGGACCATGCCGGTGCGCAGGCGCGAGGCCACGCGGCGCGCGCGCTCCAGGCTGCCGGACTGCACATAGCCCGACAGGCCGTAGGGCGTGTCGTTGGCCTGGGCGATGGCCTCCTCCTCCGTGTCGTAGGGCAGGATGACCAGCACGGGGCCGAAGATCTCCTCGCGTGCAATGGTCATGTCGTTGCGCACGTCGGCAAACACCGTGGGCCGCACGAAGTAGCCGCGCGCAAGGCCCTCGGGGCGGCCCGTGCCGCCGGCCACCAGGGTGGCGCCTTCGGCGATGCCGGCCTCGATCAGGCCCTGGATCTTGCGGAACTGCGCCTCGCTGACCACGGGGCCCATGTGCATGGCGCCCGTGTCGGCCAGTGCATCGCCCACCTTCATGCCTTCGGCAGCGGCCTTGGCCGCGGCCACTGCGCGCGCATGCAGGGCGCGCGGCACGAACATGCGCGTGGGCGCGTTGCAGCTCTGGCCGGAGTTGGTGAAGCAGGCGTTCACGCCCTGGGTCACGGCCTTTTCAATGTCTGCGTCGTTCAGCACGATGTTGGCCGACTTGCCGCCCAGCTCCTGGGTCACGCGCTTGACGGTATCGGCCGAGGCCTTGGCCACGGCAATGCCCGCGCGGGTGGAGCCGGTGAAGGTCATCATGTCGATGCCGGGGTGCACGGACATGGCCTCGCCCACCGAGGGGCCGTCGCCGTTGACCAGGTTGAACACGCCGGCCGGCACGCCCGCTTCGTGCAGGATCTCGGCCACCAGGATGGCGTTCAGCGGCGCGATCTCCGAGGGCTTGAGCACCATGGTGCAGCCCGCCGCCAGGGCCGGTGCCACCTTGCACATGATCTGGTTGATGGGCCAGTTCCAGGGCGTGATCATGCCCACCACGCCCACGGGCTCATGCACGATGCCGGTGGTGCCGCGCACGCTCTCGAACTCGAAGTCCCTGAGCACCTGCAGGGTCTGCTTCAGGTGCCCCGCGCCCACCGTGGCCTGGGCCGCGCGCGACAGCCACAGCGGCGCGCCCATCTCCAGCGAGATGGTCTGCGCCACCTCGTCGATGCGGCGCATGTAGACCGCCAGCACCTTGTCCAGCAGGGCCAGCCGCTCGTCGCGCGTGGTCTGCGAGAAGCCGTCGAACGCGCGGCGTGCGGCGGCCACGGCTGCATCGACATCGGCGGCCGAGCCCATGCTGATGCGGGCCGCCACCTCCTCGGTGGACGGATTGATCACATCCAGCGTGCGCGGCACGGCCGGGGGAACCCATTGGCCGTCGATATAGAACTGCAGGTGCTCTTGCGTGCTCATGAAGCTGTCTCCGTGTCTCGTTGTCATTGGGTGGAAGGGGTATCGAAGGTGACGCGCTGGTTCACGCGGTAGTGGGGCCAGTAGTCGGCCACAGCATAGTGCTGCGTGCTGCGGTTGTCCCAGATGGCGATGCCGCCCGCGTCCCATTGATGATGCACCATGAACTCCGGCTTCTTCAGCCAGTCCAGCAGGAAGGCGAGCACGCCGCGCGCCTCGTGCCGGTCCACGCCCGTGATGTGGCGCGTGAAATCGGCATTGACGAAGATGCACTTGCGGCCTGAATCGGGGTTGGTGCGCACCACGGGATGCGTCACGGGCTTGAATTGGCGCAGTGCCTCGAACAGCGCCTCCTCGCCCTTGCGGCCCAGGTATTCCCGGAAGCCCGATTCCTCCCAGGTATGGACCGCCTGCAGGCCTTCCAGGTACTGCTGCATGCCGGGCGAGAGCCAGTCATAGGCCTTGCTGGTGCTGGTCCAGCAGGTGTTGCCGCCGGCCGGCGGCGTGGTCACGATCTGGATCACGGTGCCCAGCGGCGGCTGCTGCTTCCAGCTGATGTCGGTGTGCCAGTTGTCTATGGCGGGCGGGCGGTCCTTGTCGGAGATGATCATCTCCACGTCGGGCATGCCGCTCTTGCGCTCGAAGTACGAGCCCTTGGACAGCGGGCCGAACACCTGCGCCAGCGCCACATGCTGCTCGGCCGTGATGGCCTGTGGCCGGAAGAAGATGACCTCGAAGTCGTACAGGGCCTGTCGCAGTTCCGCCTGCACCTCGGGGGACAGGGGCCGGGTCAGGTCCACGCCCTCGATCCAGGCCGCGAAGTTGGGCATGCGCGGCACGGGGCGGATGTGGTGGTAGCGGGCGTCGATGTCGATCAGCTGCATGGGGGCGGCATTGGCCATGGGGTACTCC
This sequence comes from Delftia sp. DT-2, assembly GCF_028401915.1. Lineage (NCBI taxonomy): Bacteria > Pseudomonadati > Pseudomonadota > Betaproteobacteria > Burkholderiales > Comamonadaceae > Delftia > Delftia sp. DT-2. Next base: position 190,638 of record NZ_JAQOTI010000012.1, on the reverse strand, counting down.
TTGGAGGAACGGATGGAAGGGGAGGAAGAGGAAGGAAGGTGGAGAGAGAGGGCTGGCGGGCTCACTGCCAGTGCAGCAGCCGCCTCTCGGCCCAGGACATGAAGCGCACCATGCCCACGCCCAGCAGGGCCAGCACCAGCAGCAGCGCCATGACGCCATTGATGTCGAAGGTGGAGCCCAGGTAGGCCAGGGTCTGGCCCAGGCCCTTTTCGCTGGCGATGATCTCGGTGCCCACCACGCCCAGCAGGGCATAGATCAATCCCAGGCGCAGGCCCGAGAAGATCACCGGGACGGCGCCGGGCAGCGTGACCTCGAAGAAGGTGGTGGCGGCGCTGGCGCCCAGGGTGCGGCACAGCGTGACGTGGTCCTGGCTGACGCCCCGCATGCCTGCCACCGTGGCCGACAGCACGATGAAGAAGGTCAGCGAGCAGCCCACGGCGATCTTGCTGCCCAGCCCCAGCCCGAACCACAGGATGAACAGCGGCGCCAGCGCGATGCGCGGCATCACGTTCAGCGCGTTGAAGTAGGGCTCGGCAAAGCGCTCGATGGCCGGCCAGCGCACGAAGGCCAGCCCCGTGGCGAAGGCGGCCACGCTGCCCAGCACGAAGGAGCAGGCCACGGCCGCCAGCGTCCAGCCCAGGTCGGACCAGAACCGGGCCGTGCCCGCATGGTTCCAGAGATAGGCGGCCACGCCGCTGGGCTGGCCGAAGAAGGTGGGGTCCAGCCAGCGGCGCGCGGCGGCCCATTCGGCCAGTCCCAGCACGAGACAGATGAACAGCGCATGCAGCGCCAGCCATTGCAGACGGTCAGCCTTCATGGTGCACCCATCCCGATTCGAGCTGCGACCACAGGGCCGCATAGAGTTCATGGAAGCGCGGCGACTTCTGCAGGTCGCGGATGGAGCGCGGGCGCGGCAGGTCTATGGGCAGGTCGGCGATGATGCGGCCCGGGCGCGAGGACATCACCACCACGCGGTCGGAGACGGCCACGGCCTCGGCCAGGTCGTGGGTCACGAACAGCACGCTGTGGCGGTGCTGCTGGCACAGGCGCAGCAGCAGGTCCTGCAGCTGCAGCTTGGTCTGCGCGTCCAGGGCGCCGAAGGGCTCGTCCATCAGCAGCAGCTGCGCGTCCAGCGCAAAGGTGCGCGCCAGCGCCGTGCGCTGGCGCATGCCGTGGGACAAGGCCTTGGGCAGGGCCTGCGCATGGTCGGCCAGGCCCACCTCCTGCAGCATGCGCAGTGCGCGCTCCGTGCTGTCGGCCGTGCCGACGCCGCGCACGCGCGCGCCGAAGGCGGCGTTCTCCAGCGCCGTGCACCAGGGCAGCAGGCTGTCGCGCGCCAGCATGTAGCCCACGCGGGAACTGCCCAGGCGCGGTGCCTCGCCCAGCACGCGCAGCGTGCCGGCGCCGGTGTGGGCCACCAGGCCTGCGCAGAGGTTGAGCAGGCTGGTCTTGCCGCAGCCGCTGGGCCCGACCAGCGAGACGAATTCGCCCTCGGCCACCTGCAGCGCAATGTTGTCCAGCACCTGCGTGCGGCCGTCGAAGCTCAGGTGCAGGCCGTCGGCGGCAATGGCCTGCGGCGGCAGTTGCGATCCATTGGAAGTCATGGCGAGCGCCCCCTTCACTGCGCCAGCAGGGGCGCGGTGTCGATCAGCCGGCTGATCTGCCCCGTGCGCTGCAGGTAGCGCGCGGCATGCTGCAGGGCCTTGGTGTCCACCGCAAACTGCATGGAAGGAATGGCGTTGCGCAGCGCCACTTCCAGGATCCGTTCGCCGCCGGTCGTGTTGATGCGGAAGCTGTCCTGCGCGACTTTGAGCAATGCATCGAAATGGGCCGGTTCGCGGGCATAGTCGGCCGCCTCGTTCATGGCGCGGCGCAAGCCCTCCACGGCCTGGGCGTTCTTGCGCAGGAAGTCGGCGCGCACCACCTGCAGCACGCCGGCGCCGTTGGTGTCCACCACATCGGCCGGACCCTGGCCCCTGCGCGGATCGACGACGATGCGGCAGGCCTGGCTGACCTCGCAAAAGCCGTCCATGGGCGAGAACAGCATCAGGCCATCGACCTGCCTTTGCGCAATCGCCGGAAAGGCGGTGTTGGGCGATCCCACGGCGACGATGGTGACGTCGTCCGCCTTCATGCCGGCGCCCTGCAGCAGGCTCACGAGCTGGAATTCGGCCGCGCTGCCGCGCGCCGTCACGCCGATGCGCCGGCCCTTGAAGTCCTGCATCACGGCGGGATAGCCCTGGGCGGCATGCGCCATGGGCAGGGCCGACGAGGCCATGAGGAAGAACGTCGGTGCGCTGGCGCCGCTGCCGATCACCTTGAGGTCGGCGCCCTTGTTGACCGCCTGAAGCAGCACCTCGGGCGGCGTAAACGCCACTTCGAGGTCACCGGCCAGCAAGGTCTGCAGCGCCAGCGGCGCCTGCGGGATGGGGCGCAGTTCGCAGCGTATGCCGTGCTTCTCGCACAGTCCCCGTGCGTTGGCCACGCGCACCAGGAAGTTGCCGATGCCGGGGTAGTCCTGGATGCGCAGCGTGGGCGTCTGTGCAAGGGCTGCCTGGGTCGAGAGCAGGGCGAACACGAAGGCGAATACCAGGGCGAGCGTGGTGCGGATCATGGGGCGGGCTCCATACGTGTGGGTATGGGGCCGATTACAAGGACGGTGCTATGCGCCAATTGCCGCGAAAGGGACAATGATCGGGTGAACACCAAGCTCGGTTCCCCCAACACCTCTTTGGCGCAGGCGCGCAGCGAGCGCTATCGCGTGGACCTGCTGGCCGAATTGCCGGCCGCATCGGCACGCGGGCTGCGGGCCATAGGCTCCAGGCGCCGCTACCGCGATGGACAGTTCGTGCAAAAGCGCGGCGATGCGGCCGACCATGCGCTGGTGCTGCTGTCAGGGCGCTTTCGTGTCGTGGCCTTCACCGTGGGCGGCACCGAGCGCATGACGCGCTGGCTGGAGGCCGGGGAGATCACCGGCATCAGCTCGGTGCTGGGCAATGCGCCCGTGCCCGTGGACCTGGTGGCCGATGGCGATGTCGAGGTGCTGGTCCTGCCGCGCCAGCCGCTGCTGGACTTCCTGGAGCGCGATGCGCCCGCATGCCTGGCTGTGGCGCGCCTGCTGAGCCTGCGCGTGAACGGGCTGCTGGACACCATCTTCATCAGTTCGGAGGACACGCTGCATGCCCGGGTCTGGGCCACCTTGCAGGTGCTGGCGGCAGAGAACGGCCAGCCCCTGCCCGGCGGCCGCACCCTGCTGCGCATATCGCAGGGAGATCTGTCGCATGTGGTGGGCGCCTCGCGCCAGCGCGTGAACGAGGAGCTGCGCAAGCTGCAGGCGGGCGGCAGCGTGCGTCTGGGCTATCGGTGGATCGAGGTGCTGGGCTGAGGCAGCTGCAGACTCAGGTCCCGCCCACGTAGGGGTTGCTCTTGCGCTCGCGGCCGAAGCTGCTTTCGGGGCCGTGGCCCGGGATGAACACGGTCTGGTCGCCCATGGGCCACAGGCGCTGGACGATGCTGTCGATCAGCTGCTGGTGGTTGCCCTGGGGAAAGTCGGTGCGGCCGATGCTGCCCGCGAACAGCACGTCGCCCACGAAGGCGCGGTCGATCTGCGGCGCATGGAACACCACGTGGCCGGGCGTATGGCCGGGGCAGTGGCGCACCTGCAGCGTTTCCTGGCCGATGCTCACCGTGTCGCCATCGTGCAGCCAGCGCGTGGGCGTGAAGGGGTCCGAATGCGGGAAGCCGAACATGGCGCCCTGCTGGGGCAGGGCATCGATCCAGAACTGGTCTCCGGGATGGGGGCCGATGATGGGCAGCTGCTGTGCATCGGCCAGCTCGCGCGTGCCGCCCGCGTGGTCTATGTGGGCGTGCGTGAGCCAGATGGCCTTGAGCGCCAGGCCCAGGCGATCTATCTCCCAGCCGATCTGCTCCAGGTCGCCGCCCGGGTCGATGACGGCGGCTTCCATGGTCTGGTCGCACCAGACCAGCGAGCAGTTCTGCTGGAAGGCGGTGACGGGGATGGTGTGGTACTGGAGCATGGGCGGCGTGGGTGCTTCTGGCGAAAGCGCCCATTATTCCCGCTCCTTCCCCTGATGGCAGCGCAGGGCCTCCCCCGCTTGCGCCGTCAGGTGGTCGGCTGGCCGCATTGCCCGCAGAACCGCGCGCCGGCCGGATGGCTGGCGTTGCAGCTCCTGCAGGCCTGCGGCAGCACCGCGCCGCCGCACTGCGGGCAAAAGCGCGAGCTGGAGGCAATCGATGCATGGCAGCCGGGGCAGACCGCCGCCACGGCCGCAGGCGGGTATGCGCCGCCAGCGTGATGCCCGCCGATATGGACGCCGATATTGCCGCCGTGATGGCCGCCGCGCGTGTGTTGTCCGAACAGTCTTTGCAAGAGTCCCATGGTGCCTTCCTTCGCACTGCGCGGCTGCGCCGCTGCAGTCGCTCAAAGGTGCATTGGGACACGGCAGCGGTGCGCCAGGACGTGGATGGCGATCATTTAATGTGGCTGTCATTTCGCGGCAATCCGGCGTCTTGTGACGGACAGGCGACATCCTCGCGGGCAGACCCCGTGGCTGCCGCCACGCGGCCGTGATACAAGCTAGCCGTGCCGCCAAGCCAGCCTGCCGTCATGCAGGCGCGCAAGGATTTTTTCGAGGATGGGCCGGGCCGCCGCCTGCGCAATGCAGCGCAGGGCGGGTACCGGCATCACGCGAGGGAGAACCGGTATGTTGATTGGCGTGCCTGCCGAGACCATGGCAGGAGAAACCCGGGTGGCCGCGACCCCCGAGACCGTCAAGAAGCTGCGTGCGCAAGGCCATGTGCTGCGCGTGCAGTCGGGAGCGGGAGTGGCGGCCAGCGTGCCCGATGCCTTGTACGAGGCAGCGGGCGCCGAGATCGTCGATGCGGCAGGCGCCCTGGGCGCCGATCTTGTGCTCAAGGTGCGCATTCCTTCGGAGGATGAGCTGCCCCTGGTCCGCAAGGGCGCAACGCTGGTCGGCATGCTGGACCCCTTCCAGCCCGCAGGCCTGCAGCGCCTGGCCGATGCGGGCATCACGGCCTATGCGCTGGAGGCGGCTCCGCGCACCACGCGTGCGCAGAGCATGGACGTGCTGTCCAGCCAGGCCAATATCGCCGGCTACAAGGCCGTGATGATTGCGGCCAACCAGTACCAGCGCTTCTTTCCCATGCTGATGACGGCGGCCGGCACGGTGAAGGCCGCGCGCGTCGTGGTGCTGGGCGTGGGCGTGGCCGGCCTGCAGGCCATTGCCACGGCCAAGCGCCTGGGCGCCGTGATCGAGGCCAGCGATGTGCGGCCCAGCGTGCGTGAGCAGGTCGAATCCCTGGGCGGCAAGTTCATCGACGTGCCCTACGAGACCGCCGAGGAAAAGGAGGCCGCCGAAGGCGTGGGCGGCTACGCCCGCCCCATGCCGCAAAGCTGGCTGGACCGGCAAAAGGCCGAGGTCGCCAAGCGCGTGGCCCAGGCCGACGTGGTCATCACCACGGCGCTGATCCCGGGCCGGCCCGCGCCCGTGCTGGTCACGGCCGAGATGGTGCAGGCCATGAAGCCAGGCGCCGTCATCGTGGACCTGGCGGCCGAGCGTGGCGGCAACTGCCCGCTGACCCAGGCCGGCATGACCGTGGTCACGCATGGCGTGACCATCGTGGGCCTGACCAACCTGCCCGCCATGGTGGCGGCCGATGCCTCGGCCCTGTATGCACGCAATGTGCTCGATTTTCTCAAGCTCATCATCAACAAGGATGGCGCCCTGCATGTGGACATGGAGGACGACATCGTGGCCGCGTGCCTGATGGCCCATGAAGGCCAGCTTGCAGCACAGCGGAGGAAATGACATGGAAGCCGTATCCCCCACCATCATCCATCTCATCATCTTCGTGCTGGCCATCTACGTGGGCTACCACGTGGTGTGGACCGTCACGCCCGCGCTGCACACGCCGCTGATGGCGGTGACCAATGCCATCTCGGCCATCGTCATCGTCGGCGCCATGCTGGCGGCGGCGCTCACGGAAACGGGCCTGGGCAAGACCATGGGCGTGCTGGCCGTGGCGCTGGCCGCGGTCAACGTGTTCGGCGGCTTCCTGGTCACGCGGCGCATGCTGGAGATGTTCCGCAAGAAAGAGCGCAAGAGCGCTCCGGCCAAGGACGGCAAGGATGCCAAGGCGGAGGGCCAGTCATGAGCATGAACCTCGTCACATTGCTCTACCTGGTGGCCAGCGTCTGCTTCATCCAGGCGCTCAAGGGGCTGTCGCATCCCACCACGTCCATACGGGGCAACCTGTTCGGCATGGCCGGCATGGTGATCGCCGTGCTGACCACGGCAGCGCTCATCGTGCAGCTGGCCGGCGGCAATGCATTGGGCCTGGGCTGGGTGCTGCTGGGCCTGCTGGTCGGCGGCACGGCCGGTGCGGTCATGGCCCAGCGCGTGGAGATGACCAAGATGCCCGAGCTGGTGGCCTTCATGCACAGCATGATCGGCCTGGCGGCGGTGTTCATCGCCGTGGCCGCCGTGGCCGAGCCCTGGGCCTTTGCCATCACGGCCAAGGGTGGCGCCATTCCGGGCGGCAACCGCGTGGAACTGGCGCTGGGCGCCTTCATCGGCGCCGTGACCTTCACGGGCTCGGTGATCGCCTTCGGCAAGCTCAGCGGCAAGTACAAGTTCCGCCTGTTCCAGGGTGCGCCCGTGCAGTTCAAGGGCCAGCATGCGCTCAACGCCGTGCTGGGGCTGGCAGCGGCCTTCTTCGTCTTCGGCTTCTGGCACAGCCAAAGCTGGATGGACATCGTGCTGGTCATCGCCCTGGGACTGCTGCTGGGCGTGCTGCTGATCATTCCGATTGGCGGCGCGGACATGCCGGTGGTCGTGTCCATGCTCAACAGCTACTCGGGCTGGGCGGCGGCGGGCATCGGCTTCTCGCTGAACAACAGCATGCTGATCATTGCGGGTTCGCTGGTGGGCAGCTCGGGCGCCATCCTGAGCTACATCATGTGCAAGGCCATGAACCGCTCGTTCTTCAGCGTGATACTGGGCGGCTTCGGCGGCGAGGCCACCAGCGCGGCCGCAGGCTCCCAGCAGCAGCGCAACGTGAAAAGCGGCAGCGCCGACGATGCGGCCTTCGTCCTGGGCAATGCCGAGACCGTGGTCATCGTGCCCGGCTACGGCCTGGCCGTGGCGCGTGCCCAGCACGCGGTCAAGGAGCTGGCCGACAAGCTCACCGAACGGGGCGTGACGGTGAAGTACGCCATCCACCCGGTGGCCGGCCGCATGCCCGGCCACATGAACGTGCTGCTGGCCGAGGCCGAGGTCCCCTACGACCAGGTCTTCGAGATGGAGGACATCAACAGCGAGTTCGGCCAGGCCGACGTGGCCATCATCCTGGGCGCCAACGACGTGGTGAACCCCGCCGCGCACGTCAAGGGCAGCCCCATCTACGGCATGCCCATCCTGGAGGCCTACAAGGCCAAGACGGTGATCGTGAACAAGCGCTCCATGGCGGCCGGCTATGCGGGCCTGGACAACGAGCTGTTCTACATGGACAAGACCATGATGGTCTTCGGCGACGCCAAGAAGGTGGTGGAGGACATGGGCAAGGCGCTGGAGTGAGGTGCTGCGTGGGGCACAAGGGACAAGGGGCGGCGCGAGCCGCTCCTTGCGCTCACAGCTTCATGTCGTAGCCGATGGTCACCGGCGCATGGTCCGAGAACTTCACATCCTTGTAGATGTTCTCGGTGCGGGCCAGCGCGGCGGTAGCGGGGGTGGCCAGGTGGTAGTCCAGGCGCCATCCCACGTTGTTGGCGTAGGCCTGGCCGCGGTTGCTCCACCATGTGTAGCAGGTGTCGGTGGTGTCGGGCTGGAGCAGGCGATAAACGTCCACCAGGCCGCCAGTCGGCTCAGTTTTGTTCAACAATTTTGTCATCCACTCGCGTTCCTCGGGCGTGAAACCGCTGTTTTTCTGGTTGCTGCGCCAGTTCTTGAGGTCGATCTGCTGGTGGGCGATGTTGATGTCGCCGCAGAGGATGAACTCGCGTTCGCCCTTCATGCGCATCAGGTGGGCATGCATTTCGGCCAGGAAGCGGAACTTGGCCGTCTGGCGCAGTTCGCCGGAGCTGCCGCTGGGAAAGTAGGCGCTGATGATGGACAGCTTGCGCGATGGCGTGTCGAAGCGCGCCTCCACGTAGCGGCCCTCGGCGTCGAATTCGTGCGAGCCGAAGCCGACCACGACGTCGCTGGGCTCGTGGCGGCTGTAGACGCCCACGCCCGAGTAGCCCTTTTTCTCGGCGTAGTGGAAGTGGCCGCGCAGGCCGGCCAGCAGCTCGAAGCGTCCGGTCATGTCGGCGGCCTGGGCCTTGATTTCCTGCACGCAAATACAATCCGGCGCAGTGGCCTCGATCCAGGCTTCGACGCCCTTGGTCGAGGCCGAGCGGATGCCGTTGAGGTTGAGGCTGGTCAATTTGAACAAGGATGAATCCATGGTGGTGAGTAATCTGCAGGCCGAGGACGCAGGCCGTCTGGCGCAGGAATTTGTGCAATTCGCCGTTGACGCAGGGGTGCTGCGTTTCGGCGAGTTCAAGACCAAGGCCGGGCGCATGAGCCCGTACTTCTTCAATGCCGGCCTGTTCGATGACGGCGGCAAGATGGGCCGTCTCGCCGAATTCTATGCAAAAGCCATCGCGGCCAGCGGCATCGAGTTCGACATGATCTTCGGCCCGGCCTACAAGGGCATCCCGCTGGCGGCCACCGTGGCGGTGGAGCTGGCCCGCATGGGCATCAACAAGCCCTTTGCGTACAACCGCAAGGAAGCCAAGGACCACGGCGAGGGTGGCACCCTGGTGGGCGCGCCGCTCAAGGGCCGCGTGCTGATCGTGGACGACGTGATGAGCGCCGGCACGGCCGCGCGCGAGTCCATCGCCATCATCCGCGCCGCCGGTGCCACGCCGCATGCCGTGGCCATCGCGCTGGACCGCCAGGAAATGGCCACGGAAAATGGCCAGGACGTGCCCCACAGCGCCGTGCAGTACGTGCGCAACCAGCTGGGCATGCAGGTCTGCACTATTGCAAAACTGGCAGACTTATTGCTTTATCTTGAGATTCAAGGTGGCAGCGCAGGCAGCGGCCACCATGAGCGCGTGCTGGCCTACCGCCAGCGTTATGGAGTCAACGACAAGGGGTGAGCGGTTGATGAAGCGGGCGATGCATGCACGATCCTTGCTGTGTGCCATGGGCTTGGCCACGCTGGGCTGCGCCGTGCCCGCCCAGGATATGCCCCTGGGGCCGGGCATCTATTCATGCACCGACGCCCGTGGCCGCCGCCTGACGGCCGACCGCCCGATTGCCGAATGCGTGGACCGCGACCAGCGCGTGCTGGGCAACTCCGGCGTGGAGCTGCGCCGCGTGGGCCCCACGCTGACCGACAACGAACGTGCCGAGCTGGACGCCCAGCGCCGCCGCGACCAGGCAGAGCAGCGCCGCATGCGCGAGGAGCGCTCGCGCGACAAGGCGTTGATCACGCGCTACCCCAACCAGGCCGCCCACGATGCCGAGCGTGCCGAGGCCATCTCCCAGGTCGATCAGGTCATCTCCGTGGCGCGCCAGCGCCAGCAGGAACTGCAGACGCGGCGCACGGCCCTGAATGCCGAGATGGAGTTCTACAGGAAAGACCCCGCCAAGGCGCCGGCATCGCTGCGCCGCCAGCTCGACGAGAACACGGCCTCGCAGGAGGAGCAGCAGCGCTTCGTCCAGCAGCAGGACCAGGAAAAGCGCCGCATCCAGGAGCGCTTCGATGCCGAGCTGCAGCAGCTGCGCCAGTTGTGGGCTGCGAGCGCACGCCGCTGAGGCTGGCCCAACGCCGCGCCCGCCGCCGCGTTCTTTCTCCTTCCTGCCCCTCCTTTCCTTCCTCCTTCTCGTTGCACGCTTGCTGAGTCGAATTCGTCCTGCATGCGGCGCCCGCATGCAGGGCTAGGCTTTGCGCATCGAGTCTGCGGGCTGACATCAAGGGAGGCAGCATGACGGTGTGGCGTTGGTTGATGGCCTTGCTGCTGTGGGCAGCCGGGGCCTGGCTGTCCTGGGGCGGCGCCCAGCTCCTGCTGGCCGGCGGCAGCGGCTACTACGTGATCGCCGGCCTGCTGCTGCTGGTGGTGGGGTGGGGCGTGGCGCGCCGTTCGGCCATGGCGCTGTGGCTGTTTGCGCTGTGGCTGCTGGGCACCGCGCTGTGGGCGGTCTGGGAGATAGGGCTGGACTGGTGGCCGCTGGCGGTGCGCCTGGGGCTGCCCTGGTTGATGGGCCTGCTGCTGGTGCTGCCCTGGTCGGTGCGTGCGCTGCGCCATGAGCCCGACATGGGCCAGAACCGGGGCCTGGCCCCGGCCCATGCGGCGCTGGCGCTGGTGGTGCTGGGCACGGCCATTCTTGCGGGCCTGTCCTTCGGGCGCCAGCGCGATGCCCATGAAACCCAGGGCCAGTTTGCGGGGGCGGCCGCCGCTGCGTCGGACCTGCCTGCCGACGGCCAGGTCACGGCCGTGCAGAACATGTCCATGGTGGCCTCCGAGGCCGGCGGCCTGCGCAGCCCGCCGGTGCTGCAGGGCGATGCCACCGATGCCGTGCCCGATGGCGAATGGCATGCCTACGGCCGCACCGGAGCGGGCCAGCGCTATTCGCCGCTGCGCCAGATCGGCCCGCACAACGTGCGGCTGCTGCAATTGGCCTGGGAGTTCCGCACGGGCGATGTGCGCGGCAAGCCCGGCGATCCCGAAGAAACCACGTTCGAGGTCACGCCGCTGAAGATCGGCGAGCGCCTGTTCTTGTGCACGCCCCACCAGTCGGTGATTGCGCTCGATGCCACCACGGGCAAGCAGCTGTGGCGGCGCGACCTGCCCATGCCCAAGGGGCTGGCGCTGCAGCACCTGACCTGCCGGGGCCTGTCCTACCAGTCGGCGCAGGCGGCCGCGCAGTTCGATGCGGCGGCAGGGCAGACGCATTCGGCGGTGGCGCCGGCTGCAAGGAAGGCCGGCGCACAGGCGGCACAGGCGGTACAGGCTGATCCGGCTTCCTCGGTCTCCCCGGCTCCTTCCTCCGATGATGGCCGCTGTACCGCCAAGCTGTTCATGGCCACGGCCGACGGCAAGGTGGTCGCCCTCAATCCCGCCGACGGCCAGACCTGCGGCAACGTGGCGGGCGGCCAGGGCCAGATCGACCTCTGGCAGGGCATGCCCGAGCGCAAGCCGGGCTCGTACTACTCGACCTCGCCGGTGGTGGTGGCGCGCGACCGCATCATCGTGGGCGGCACGGTGCTGGACAACCATTCCACGCGCGAGCCCTCGGGCGTGATCCGCGCCTTCGATATCCGCTCGGGCGCGCTGCTGTGGGCCTGGGACCCGGGGCGGCCAGCGACCAGCACGCCGCTGCCCGAAGGACAGACCTATGTGCCCAGCTCGCCCAACAGCTGGTCCATCTCCAGCGTGGACGAGACGCTGGGCCTCGTCTTCGTGCCCATGGGCAATGCGCCGCCCGACCAATGGGGCGGGCGGCGCAGTGCCGAGGCCGAGCGGTATTCGTCCTCCGTGGTGGCGCTGGACATCGCCACGGGCGCCGTGCGCTGGGTGTTCCAGACCGTGCACCACGATCTCTGGGACTACGACGTACCCTCGCAGCCCAGCCTGATCGACCTGGAGATCGGCGGCCACAGCGTGCCCGCCCTGGTGCAGCCCACCAAGCAGGGCGAGCTGTTCGTGCTGGACCGGCGCACGGGCCAGCCGCTGCTGCCCGTTACCGAGGTGGCTGCGCCGCAGGGCGCGGCACGCGGCGACCGCACGGCGCCCACGCAGCCGCATTCGCAGCTGAGCTTCAACCCCCCGGCCCTCACCGAGCGCGACATGTGGGGCGCCAGCCCCTTCGAGCAACTGTGGTGCCGGCTGGCCTTTCGCCGCCTGCGCTACGAGGGGCGCTTCACGCCGCCCTCGGAGCAGGGCTCGCTGATCTATCCGGGCAACTTCGGCGTCTTCAACTGGGGTGGCGTGGCCGTGGACCCGCGCCGGCAGGTGGTGTTTGCCACGCCCACGCGGCTGGCCTTCGTCTCCACCCTGGTGCCGCGTGCGGACGATACCTCGCTGCTGGTGCAGGATGGCGGCCCGCCCAAGGACGGCCTGCCCGCGCTCAACGAAAACTTCGGCGCACCGTTTGCGGTGCGGCTCAAGCCCTTTGTCTCGCCGCTGGGCATTCCCTGCCAGGCGCCGCCCTGGGGCTTTGTGGCGGGTGCCGACCTGCGCACGGGCCAGATCGTCTGGCAGCGCCGCAACGGCACGCCGCGTGACCTGAGCCCGCTGCCGCTGGGCTTTCGCATGGGCGTGCCCGGCATTGGCGGCCCGGTGGTGACCGCTGGCGGCGTGGCCTTCTACTCGGGGGCTCTGGACAACTATGTACGCGCCTACGACGTGGACAGCGGCCGCCAGCTCTGGCAGGACCGCCTGCCCGCAGGCGGCCAGGCCACGCCCATGACCTACCTGGGCACGGACCAGCGCCAGTACCTGGTGGTGGTGGCGGGTGGTCATGGTTCGACTGGCACCAAGGCTGGCGACAGCGTGCGTGCCTATGTGCTGCCCAAGGAGGTGGCGGCGCCCTGAGCGCTCAGCGCCGGGGGGGTCTGCGCCGGCTCATGCCGATCCGGCCCGGCCCAGCATGCGCAGCACGCGCGTGACCAGCAGCGCGGCCACCCAGGCCAGTCCGCCGATCAGCAGCGGCAGGCGCAGCAGCGCGCCTTGCTGGGCGAACAGCATCAGCGCGTCTGCCTTCCACAGCGCGGCATAGCCCGTGTACAGGCCGTAGGCCAGCCAGGCCAGGGCGCCCAGGGCGAACAGGGCCGCCATGCGCCGGGCGCTGCGGCCATCGCGCGAATCCGCGGGCAGGGCGCGCGTGCCGTGCCAGACCCAGCCGATGGAGGCGAGCACCAGCAAGGCACTGGCTGCCACGGACAGCTGCAGCCAGGTATGGGGGGAGAGTGAGGACATCAAAAGGAAACCGCGCGCCGGCAAAGTGCCGGCCGCAGCGAGTGTAGCGGCGCAGTGCCCTGCGTGGTTTCGGTGCTCAGGCCGGCTGCCAGACGGTGGCGCCGTGGCCCTGGCCGCCGCTGCCGGGGACGGAATGGATGCCCAGCACGGCTGCATGGCGCTGCAGCAGGGCGTCGAACTGCTCGATGCTTTCCGCCGTGGCCGGGGCGTCGTCGTATTCGCTGGCCACCTGGTCCGTGGTGAAGGAGCTGGCGCCGAACTTCTGGACGATGTTGCGCAGCTTGTCGAGGTTGGGGCTGGAGGATGGTGTCATGGCAACTCCTTGGGTCATGGACGCCTGCTGCGCCGCAGGCCTGTGGGCCAGTGTAGCCCCGGGGCCTGGAGCGGCCATCCGGGGCATCCCCGCAAAGCGGCGTAGGACTTGGAACCCGCCGTCAGCCGCCCGTGGCCACGGGGCCGGCGCTCAGCACTTCAGCCAGCGGCTTGCGCGGCGTGGGCACCTCGCGCTCGCGCAGATCGTCGGGCAGGGCGGCTGCATCGCCGCGCCAGCCCACGGCGATCACCACCTCGGGCTCCAGGTGCTCGGGCAGGCGCAGCACCTCGCGTGCGGCCTCGGCCGAGAAGCCGCCCATGGCGTGCGTGGCCAGGCCCATGGCATGGGCCTCCAGCGCCAGGTAGCCCCAGGCGCAGCCCGCGTCGAAGCTGTGCTTGCCGGGCGAGGCCTGGCGGTCGGACATCAGCACGATCAGCGCGCCCGCCTCCAGGCACCAGCGGCGGTTGAACTCGT
>NZ_JAQOTI010000012.1:132603-176818 GCF_028401915.1 Delftia sp. DT-2 | reverse complement strand
AGTTCGCATCGCCGCGCAGCGCATAGGCAAAGTGCCAGGGCTGCTTGTTGCTGGCCGAAGGGGCCCAGCGCGCGGCGTCGGCCAGTTGCTCGATCTGGGCCTGGCTCAGTGCCTCCGGCTTGAAGGCGCGCGGCGACATGCGGCCCAGGAACTGCGGATGGATGGGGGTGGTGGTGTTGCGTGTCATGCGGATAGGCGGCAAGCAGAAAGGAAAGCGGCAACGATAGCGCAAGGCCTCAGGGCTGGCGCGGTGCCTGGCCATGCTGCTGGCTGATCACGCGCAGGTGGCGCTCCATGCGGATGAAGACCAGCACCATCACCACCAGCACGAGGAATGACATCAGCATGCTCCAGAAGGCCGTCTCCACGGCGCCGAAGCGCTCCTTCCAGGAGCTGCTGCCGTGGCTGTCCTCGCCGCGCAGCGCGCGCGCCGCATTGTCCAGTGACAGCGTGTAGTTCAGCAGCACCGTGGACAGGATCTGCTGGGCCGTCTGCGCCTGCAGCCGCGGCTCCAGCGCGGCATTGCCGAAGACCTGCTCCAGCGCGGCGGGCAGGCCCTGCACATAGGCCGCATAGGCGCCCTTGCCGTGTTCCAGCTCGGCGGCCTGGGCACGCTCGTGGATGGCGGCGGCGGTATCCACGGGATCGACCATCCAGCTGTCTTCCTCGTCGGCGGAGGCGGCTGCGGCAGCCGCTGCGTCGGCAGCCGCTGCATCGGCCGCCGCATCCACGGCCCCGGCATCGCCTTCGCGCTGGCCGCGCTCCTGGATGTGGCGCTGCACATCGGCCTCGGACGGCAGGGCGTCGCCTTGCAGCAGCGGGTGCAGCGGTGCCAGGCCCCGGGCCTGGTGGTCCCGTTCTGTGCGCTCGCGCCGCGCAGGATCCTTGTTCACGAAGGCGCGCACCAGGGCGTCGGCCTTCTGGAAGGCGGGGCGCAGCGCCGGATCGGCCAGGCGCTTTTCCATGGCGGGTTCGCCGCCGCCCGCGCCCAGGTCACGGCTGGTTTCGTCCACGACGAACTGCAGGTCGGGCCTGGCGTCCTTCCAGTTCAATTCCTGGGCCACGGCCTGGGGCGCCTCGGCCTTGCCGGGCCTGAAGCTCTCCCAGGTCCACAGTGCCATGCCCACCAGCACGAGCAGGGAGAACACCAGCAGCACCACGCGCACCACCTGCACCAGCAGGTCCTCGATCCTGCGCAGCATGTTTGTAATCATCGGATTCCTCGGTTGGTTCGTAAAACAAGGGCGCGTCCGGCCCGCCTGCAGGCCTGTTCTGTTGCTATTGATTTGAAAGCACCGGACGCAGACGCGCGAATTCTAGGAAGGCTGCCGCGCACGCGCGCACCGGTTCTCAATGTTTTACATTTCGCGCCAAACTCGAAGTGTGCATGTGCTCCCGTGGCATGCGCCGTCCTGCAATGGGTGTCTGCCGGATGGCGGGATGTTCATGGCCGCAGGGCGCATGGTTCTCCCGCTTGCGGGCGCGCTGGCTTTGGGCCTACCGGCTGTAGCGGCTTCCCGAATCCGCTGTAATGCTCGCTTTGATTTCTGACTGACTAGAGAGGGCTCGCCCATGACCAAAACGTCGCTGGATAAATCGAAGATCAAGTTCCTGCTGCTCGAAGGCATCCATCCTTCCGCACTCGAAGTGCTGCGCAACGCGGGCTACACCAATGTGGAGACCGTGACGGGCGCGCTGGAAGGCGAGGAGCTCAAGCGCAAGATCGCCGACGTGCACTTCGTCGGCATCCGTTCGCGCACGCAGCTGACGGCCGACGTGTTCGCCGCCGCGCAAAAGCTCGTGGCCGTGGGCTGCTTTTGCATCGGCACCAACCAGGTGGACCTGGGCGCGGCGCGCGAGCGTGGCGTGGTGGTCTTCAACGCGCCTTACTCCAACACGCGCTCGGTGGCCGAGCTGGTGCTGGCCGAGGCCATCCTGCTGCTGCGCGGCGTGCCCGCCAAGAACGCCTCCGCCCACCGCGGCGGCTGGCTCAAGAGCGCCGAGAACTCCTACGAAATCCGCGGCAAGACGCTGGGCATCGTGGGCTACGGCTCCATCGGCACCCAGCTGTCGGTGATGGCCGAGTCGGTGGGCATGCAGGTGCTCTTCCATGACGTGTCCACCAAGCTGCCGCTGGGCAATGCGCGCCAGGCCGCATCGCTGGCCGATCTGCTGGCCGGCAGCGACATCGTCACCCTGCACGTGCCCGAGCTGCCCTCCACCCAGTGGATGATCGGCGCCAAGGAAATCGCGGCCATGAAGCCCGGCGCCATCCTGATCAATGCCTCGCGCGGCACCGTGGTGGAAATCGAGCCGCTGGCCGAGGCCCTGAAGGCCGGCAAGCTGCTGGGCGCCGCCATCGACGTGTTCCCCACCGAGCCGCGCAGCAACAAGGATGAATTCGTCTCGCCCCTGCGCGGCCTGGACAACGTCATCCTGACACCGCACGTGGGCGGCTCCACCATGGAGGCCCAGGCCAACATCGGCCTGGAAGTGGCCGAGAAGCTGGTCAAGTACAGCGACAACGGCACCACCACCTCGGCGGTGAACTTCCCCGAAGTGGCCCTGCCCGCCCACCCCGGCCAGAACCGCATCCTGCACGTGCACCACAACCAGCCCGGCGTGCTGTCGGCCATCAACCAGGTGTTTGCCGAGAACGGCATCAACATTGCCGGCCAGTACCTGCGCACCGACGAGAAGGTGGGCTATGTGGTGATCGACCTGGCAGCCCAGTCCTCGGGCCTGGCGGTCGAGAAACTGACCCAGGTTCCCGGCACCATCCGCTGCCGCGTGCTGTTCTGATGGCCAGGTTTCAGGATGCTGCGCTTGGGCGCACTTCCTGAAACTGGCGCATTGCCGGCTCGCCCTATCTGCCCGGCTGCAGCAGAAGCCGCATCAGGTCCGTGCGCGTGATCAGGCCGGTCAGCCGGCCTTCGCGCATCACGGGAATGCAGGGCACGCTGTGCCGGGCCAGGGCGTCCAGCAACTGGCCCACGGGCGTGTCCTCGTCCACGCTGAGTTCAGGCGCATGAACCAGCTGGGGCAGCTCCGACAGGCGGGGCGCGGCCCGGGTCTTGCCGGGCAGGCGCTGGCCCAGCCAGTTCAACAAAGAAGGTTTTGCCGCAGATTCGGCCGGGCGCACGGGGCTCATCCACAGCCACTCGTACAGCTCGGCACGGGAGACCGTGCCGGCCAGGCCGCCATCGGCGTCCAGCACCGGCAGGCTCTTGGCCGGGTGCGCGCGAAAGCGTGCGGCCACGGCGTGCACGTCGTCGTCCAAGGAGCAGCTCACGGGATCGCGCGTCATCAGCTGGGCGCAGCGCACGCCGCCCAGGCGGTGCTCGATGGCGGTTTCCTCGGCGGCGGCCAGCAGCTCGGCCAGGTCGTCGGCTTCCAGGTTGTTTTCCTGGCCGAAGCGCAGCAGCAGCGCCTCCAGATCGGCATGGGACAGGCCCAGGCGCGAGGCATGGCGATGGGCCGAATCGGCGGGCGAGGCCTTGGGCGCCGTGTCGGCATGGTGGGGATAGCGCCGGCCCGTAGCGCGGTGGAGCGCCGTGGCCGCCAGGACCAGCGCCAGCGTCAGCGCGCCCACGGGCACGAAGGGCAGCATCCAGCCGGCGGCCAGCGAGGCCTTGGCATTGAGCACCGTCAGCAGGGCCATGGCGCCACCCGGCGGATGCAGCGAGCGCGTCAGCAGCATGCAGCCTATGGCGCCACCCACGGCCAGCGCAGGGGCCAGCTGGGGAGGGCTCCACTGCAGCACGAACAGGGCCCAGAGCGCAGACACCGTATTGCCCACCACGCAGGACCAGGGCTGGGCCAGCGGGCTGGTGGGCACGGCGAACAGCAGCACGGCCGTGGCGCCCAGCGGCGCGAACAGGCGCAGGGGAAGATCCCAGGTGCCCGCATGCGCCAGCCAGACCAGGGCCGTGGCCAGCCCCATGCCCACGATGGAGCCCATGGCCACGCGCCACATGTCCGCAGGCGCGGGGCGCGGCACCACCGGCCCCCATGCTTTTCTGTTCCAGCCCATGGCCTTGTTGTCTTGTTGTCTTTGCCTGCGCGGCCCCGGGGCAGGGCTGCAAAAGCGCGTCATTTTAGGAAGGGACGCCGCTCTTGCTGGCAACATGGGCTTTGCACTGCCTTGGTGCAAACCTGGAAGATTCAGTCCACCACGGACTGGTACACGCCCTCGCGCATCACCCAGCGGTAGGGAATGCGCTGGGCCATGGACTGCATCATGAGGATGGCGAACAGGTCCTCCTGCGGATCGATCCAGAAGAAGGTGCCGTAGATGCCGCTCCATGAAAAGTCGCCCACGCTGCCCGGCAGCGGGTTGAGGCCCGGCGCCGTGCGCACCGCAAACCCCAGGCCGAAGCCCTGGCCCACCTCGGGCGAGGGCCGCTGGGCGCCGAAATACGCCATGTCCGGCCCCATGCGCACGCTGGCGGGCAGGTGGTTGGAGGTCATCAGCTCCACGGTCTTGCGCGAGACCAGGCGCACGCCGTCCAGCGTGCCGCCGTTGCGCCAGAACAGGCACAGCCGCGCGTAGTCGGCCATGGTCGAGACCATGCCACCGCCGCCCGACTCGAACATCATGGCGCGCGTGACCGGGGGGATGGGCGGCATCTGTTTCTGCGGCCCTTCGGGCTGGGGCCGCGCGGCGCGTGCGATCTCGCTGTCGGGCGCATGAAAGCCCGTGTCGGCCATGCCCAGCGGCCCGGTGATGTGCTCGCGCACGAAGGCGGCCAGCGTCTGGCCGCTGACCACCTCGACCACGCGGCCCAGCACATCGGTGGACATGCCGTATTCCCAGGTCTCGCCGGGCTGGGCCACCAGCGGCAGCTGCGCGAGCCTGGTGATGAACTGCGCATTGGTGAACTTGCCGCTGAACAGGCCCGCATCCAGGTACATCTTCTTGACGGGGTGCTCGGTGCCGGCGAATCCATAGGGAATGCCGGAGGTGTGGCGCAGCAGGTCCTGCAGCGTGATGGAGCGTGCCAGCGGCGCGCGCTCCAGGCCCACGCGCAGCGCGGCCAGCTCGGGCAGGTACTGCTCCACGGGCTCGATGATGGACAGCCGACCCTGCTCGGCCAGCATCATGATGGCCAGCGAGGTGATGGGCTTGCTCATGGAGGCGATGCGGAAGATGGCATCGGGCCGCATGGCCGTGCCGGCCTCGGGGTCCAGCAGGCCGAAGCTCTCCAGGTAGGCCAGCTTGCCGCGCCGTGCCACCAGGGCCACGGCGCCCGGGATCTCGCCGGTGTCCACGCCGCGCTGCAGCCGGGCCGACAGGCGCGCCAGGCGCGCGCCGCCCAGGCCTACGGCTTCAGGGGAGTCGGCCCAGGGCAGGCCGGGGATGTGCAGGCGGTCGGTGCTGGTGGTCATGCTGTCTCCTCAGGTGCGATGGCAGGGATTCTGGAGACATGCAGGCGCAGGCGCTGTTCGGTGCGGGACAGCCGGCGCGGAGCGTGCACACGAAAAAAAGCCCGCCACGGTGGGCGGGCTTGGTGGGCCGGGTGGACCGTGCGTGTGGTCAGGCCAGCTTGGCCTTGAGCAGCTCGTTGACCTGCGCCGGGTTGGCCTTGCCCTTGGAAGCCTTCATGACCTGGCCGACCAGGGCGTTGAAGGCCTTGTCCTTGCCTGCGCGGTACTGCTCCACGTTGGCCGGATTGGCGGCGATCACCTCGTCGATGATCTTCTCCAGCGCGCCCGTGTCGTTCATCTGCTTGAGGCCCTTGGCCTCGATGATGGCGTCCACGTCCTGGCCCTCACCTGTCCACAGCGCCTCAAACACCTGCTTGGCGGCGTTGTTGGAGATGGTGCCGTCGCCGATGCGCGCGATCAGCGCGGCCAGCTGGGCGCTGGAGACCTTGGCGGCCTCCATGCCGATTTCCTCGGTGTTCAGGCGGCGCGAGATCTCGCCCATGATCCAGTTGCTGGCCAGCTTGGGCGCATTGCAGGCCCGGGCCGTGTCCTCGAAGTAGGCGGCCATGGCCTGGCTTTGCGTCAGCGTGGTGGCGTCGTACTCGGGCAGGCCATATTGCTCGACAAAGCGCGCGGCCATGGCGCGCGGCAGCTCGGGCATGTCGGCCCTGACCTGTTCCACCCACTCGGGCGCGACCACCAGCGGCGGCAGGTCCGGGTCGGGGAAGTAGCGGTAGTCGGCCGCGTCTTCCTTGGTGCGCATGGAGCGCGTCTCGCCCGTGTCGGGGTCGAACAGCACGGTGGCCTGCTGGATGCGGCGGCCGTCCTCGATTTCCTCGATCTGCCAGCGGATCTCGTAGTCGATGGCCAGCTGCATGTTCTTGAAGCTGTTGAGGTTCTTGATCTCGCGGCGCGTGCCCAGCGGCTGGCCGGGCTTGCGCACGGAGACGTTGGCGTCGCAGCGAAAGCTCCCTTCCTGCATGTTGCCGTCGCAGATGCCGATCCAGGTCACGATCTGGTGCAGCGTCTTGGCGTAGGCCACGGCTTCTTCCGTGCTGCGGATGTCGGGCTCGGTCACGATCTCCAGCAGCGGCGTGCCGGCGCGGTTCAGATCGATGCCCGACTGGCCGATGAAGTCCTCGTGCAGCGACTTGCCGGCATCTTCCTCCAGGTGGGCGCGCACCAGGCGAATGGTCTTCTTCTCGTCGCCGAGGAAGAAGGACACCTCGCCGCCCTGGACCACGGGAATCTCGAACTGCGAGATCTGGTAGCCCTTGGGCAGGTCGGGATAGAAGTAGTTCTTGCGCGCGAAGATGCTGCGCGGCGCAATGTGCGAGCCCAGCGCCAGGCCGAGGCGGATGGCGCACTCGACGGCCTTTTTGTTCATCACCGGCAGCGTGCCGGGCAGCGCCATGTCCACGGCGCAGGCCTGGGTGTTGGGCTCGGCGCCAAAGGCGGTGCTTGCGCGGCTGAAGATCTTGGACTGGGTGGCCAGCTGGGCGTGGGTCTCGAAGCCGATGACGACTTCATAGCCCTGGATGAGTTTCGCGGTCATGGGGTCTCAGATGCCCTTCGGAGCTTGAAGGTGGAAATCGGTGGCCTGCTGGAAGCGGTGGGCGGCGTTGAGCAGCTGGCCTTCCTTGAAGTAGTTGCCGATCAGCTGCAGGCCCACGGGCATGCCGGCCTCGCCAAAGCCTGCGGGCACGCTCATGCCGGGCAGGCCGGCCAGCGACGCGGGCAGCGTGAAGATGTCGGCCAGGTAGTTGGCCAGCGGGTCGCGCTGTGAGCCCAGCTGCCAGGCCACGGTGGGCGCGGCGGGGCCGGCGATCACGTCGCACTGCTGGAAGGCGGCCTGGAAGTCGTCGGCGATCATGCGGCGGATCTTCTGCGCCTGCAGGTAGTAGGCGTCGTAGTAGCCCTCGGACAGCACGTAGGCGCCGATCATGATGCGGCGCTTGACCTCGTCGCCGAAGCCTTCGGCGCGGGTCTTCTTGTACATGTCCACCAGGTCCGTGTAGTCCTTGGCGCGGTGGCCGAACTTCACGCCGTCGAAGCGCGACAGGTTGGACGATGCCTCGGCCGGGGCCAGGATGTAGTACACGGGAATCGACAGCTCGGTGCGCGGCAGCGAGATCGGCACCAGGCGGGCGCCCAGCTTCTCGTATTCCTTGAGCGCGCCATCCACGGCGGCGCGCACGTCGGCCGACAGGCCTTCGCCGAAGAACTCGGCGGGGATGCCGATGCGCAGGCCTTCGATGCCGTCGTTCAGGCGGGCCGTGAAGTCCTCGGCGGGCACGTCCAGGCTGGTGGAGTCGCGGTCCAGGTCGGGGCCGCACATCTCGGACAGCAGCAGGGCGCAGTCCTCGGCGCTCTTGCCCATGGGACCGGCCTGGTCCAGGCTGGAGGCGAAGGCGATCATGCCGTAGCGGCTGGCGCGGCCATAGGTGGGCTTGATGCCGGTGATGCCGCAAAACGATGCGGGCTGGCGGATGGAGCCGCCCGTGTCGGTGCCGGTGACGGCGGGCGCCAGGCCGGCGGCCACGGCCACGGCCGAGCCGCCCGAGGAGCCGCCGGGCACGCGGTCCAGGTTCCAGGGATTGCGCACGGGCGCGGGTGCGTCGAAGCCCACGGGCGCGACGGCCGAGTTCTCGTTGGCCGAGCCCATGGCGAATTCGTCGCAGTTGAGCTTGCCCAGCGTCACGGCGCCGGCCTCGGCCAGGCGGGTGACCACGGTGGCGTCGAAGGGCGAGCGATAGCCGGCCAGCATCTTGCTGGAGGCCGTGGTCGGGAAGTCGCGCGTGACGAAGATGTCCTTGTGCGCAATGGGCACGCCAGCCAGGCGACCGCCCTTGCCTTGGGCAATCAGGGCGTCGGCAGCGCGGGCCTGGGCCAGGGTGGCCTCTTCGTCGATGCTGACGAAGGCGCCCAGGTTCTGGTGCGCCTGGGCGCGGGCCAGGAAATGCTGGGCGGCTTCGACGGCGCCGAGCTTGCGCTCGCGCAGCAGGGCCGACAGGGCCGACACGCCGAGCGTGTGCAGATCAGTGGTTTGCTGGGTCATGTATGGGATGCGGAAAACGGGGACGGATGCCAGGGGACAGGAAGCAGGGCGAGCGACGCCCGGCGCTCACTCGATCACCTTGGGGACCAGGAACAGGCCGCGCTCGACGGCCGGGGCGCTGCGCTGATTGGCGTCGCGCTGGTCGGGCTCGCTGGCAATGTCCTCGCGCAGGCGCAGGGCAATGTCCTGGATGGCGGCGACCGGATGTGACAGCGGGCTGACGCCCGAAGTATCCACAGCCTGCATCTTCTCCACGATGCCGAAAAAATCATTGAGCTGGCCTAGCATGCGCTCACTCTCTGCGGAAGAGAGCTCGAGCCGTGCGAGGTTCGCGATGCGTGCGATGTCTTGTGCGTTCAGTGCCATAGGAATTTTGAAGGGGGCAACGGGATGTAAACCCGCATTTCAAGCCCCGGCAGTACAAGTTATTCACAGGGGATACGGTATTATCTCGGCTTTGCCGCAAGACCCTCTCCGAGCTGGTCATTGTGCGAAAAGCCAACCCCATCCAGACTCCCTAACTTTCATCCCGGCGATGGCAGGCCGACGAGCATGCCGTGCCTGAGAGGACTCTCGTAATGTTCGGAGCTTTCCGTCGGTATTTCTCCACCGACCTTGCCATTGATCTTGGCACAGCCAACACCCTGATTTTCGCCCGCGACAAGGGCATTGTTCTGGACGAACCCTCCGTTGTCGCCATCCGCCACGAAGGCGGCCCGCATGGCAAGAAGGTGATCCAGGCGGTGGGCCGTGAAGCCAAGGCCATGCTGGGCAAGGTGCCCGGCAACATCGAGGCCATCCGCCCGATGAAGGATGGCGTGATTGCCGACTTCGTCATCACCGAGCAGATGATCAAGCAGTTCATCAAGATGGTGCATCCGCGCTCGGTGCTCACGCCCAGCCCGCGCATCATCATCTGCGTGCCCTGCGGCTCCACCCAGGTCGAGCGCCGCGCCATCAAGGACGCGGCCGAGGCGGCAGGCGCCACCTCCGTCTACCTGATCGAGGAACCCATGGCCGCCGGCATCGGTGCCGGCCTGCCGGTGTCCGAGGCCTCGGGCTCCATGGTGGTGGACATCGGTGGCGGTACCACCGAAGTCGGCGTGATCTCGCTGGGCGGCATGGTCTACAAGGGCTCCGTGCGCGTGGGCGGCGACAAGTTCGACGAAGCCATCATCAGCTACATCCGCCGCAACTACGGCATGCTGATCGGCGAGCCCACGGCCGAATCCATCAAGAAGAACATCGGCTCGGCCTTCCCCGGCTCCGAAGTCAAGGAGATGGAAGTCAAGGGCCGCAACCTCTCCGAAGGCGTGCCGCGCAGCTTCACCATCTCGTCCAACGAGGTGCTTGAAGCCCTGACCGACCCGCTCAACCAGATCGTCAGCGCCGTCAAGAACGCGCTGGAGCAGACCCCGCCCGAGCTGGGCGCCGACATTGCCGAGCGCGGCATGATGCTCACCGGCGGCGGCGCGCTGCTGCGCGACCTGGACCGCCTGCTGGCCGAAGAGACGGGCCTGCCCGTGCTCGTGGCCGAGGAACCGCTGACCTGTGTGGTGCGCGGCTGCGGCATGGCGCTGGAGACCATGGACCGCCAGGGCAGCATCTTCACCAGCGACTGACGCGGCGCAGGCCGGGGCCCGTTGTCGCGGGCCCGGGGCCGCAGCCGTCTGACTGCAACGATTTTTCTCCCCCTTCCGTGGTGACCTGCATGCTTGCCCTGCCTTCCTTCGCACCGGGCCCGGCCCGTGCTTTCCAGGCCGCAGCAAGTGCGGCAGGGCAGGCCCTGCCGCGCAGGAGGGGCGCATGAATCCCAACACCCTGGACCACTCGGCGCCCTCGCTGTTCAAGCGGCGGCCCTCGCGCGTCTCCCAACTGGCCATCTACAGCGCATTGGCGCTGTTTCTGATGGTGGCCGACGCGCGTTTCAGGATCACCGACCCCGTGCGCGTGGCCGTGTCCACCGTGCTGTACCCCGTGCAGTGGATGATGCTCAAGCCGGTGGAGGCCGTGCACGACGCCAGCCGCTACCTGGGCTCGCTGGACGAGGCCCAGGCCCGGGAGCAGGGCGCGCGCAAGGAACTGGTGGCCATGGCCCAGCGTGCCTCGCTGGCCGACGAACTGATCCAGGAAAACGACCATCTGCGCGAGCTGCTGCAGCTGCGCGACCGCCTGACCACGCCCGGCACGGCGGCCGAAGTGGTCTACGACAGCCCCGACCTCTATACCCGCCGTGTGGTCATTGACCGAGGCCAGGTGGACGGCATCGCCCAGGGCTCGCCCGTGCTCGATGAAAAGGGCGTGGTCGGCCAGGTCACGCGCGTGTATCCGCTGCGTTCCGAGGTCACCCTGCTCATCGACCGCGACCAGGCCATTCCCGTCTTCAACCCGCGCACCGGCGCGCGCAGCGTGGCCTATGGCGATCCGTCGCCGCTGCGCACCGGCGGCATCGAGCTGCGCTTCATGCCCAGCAATGCCGATGTCCAGGAAGGCGACCTGCTGACCACCAGCGGCGTCGACGGCCTGTACCCGCCGGGCCTGCCCGTGGCCAAGGTGGTCTCGGTGGAGCGCCGCGCCGACTCGGCCTTCTCCCGCATCTACTGCGAGCCCGTGGGCCGCGTGCAGGGCGTGCGCCACGTGGTGGTGCTCAAGCCGCTGGACCGCGCCACCCACCCCGAGGCGGAAGGCGCCGCCGAACCCCTGCGCGCCGGCAAGGGCAAGGAAAAAGACAAGGGCAAGGAAAAAGACAAGGGCAAGGATGGCAAGGGCAAGGAAGCCTCCAAGGACGGTGGCAAGGCCGGCAAGACAGATGCGCCGGCCACGCCTGCAGCACCCGCTGCTCCCGCCGCACCCGCCTCCGCCAGGAAGGAGCCCGCATGATCATGCCGCGCGGCCAGCAGTTGCTGCTGCCGGTCAACCCCCTGTTCATCGTCGTCAGCCTGCTGGCGGCGCTGGCACTCAACATGCTGCCGCTGGGCCGCCAGGCCTGGCAGCCCGACCTGCTCATGGTGCTGCTGGCCTTCTGGGCGCTGAACCAGCCCCAGCGCGTGGGCATGGGCGTGGCCTTTTTGCTGGGCCTGTGCATGGATGTGGACCGCTCCTCCCTGCTGGGCCAGCATGCGCTGGCCTATGCGCTGCTGGTGTTCGCGGCCGGCGCCATGGGCCGGCGCCTGTCCTGGTTCTCCACGCCCGTGCAGGCGCTGCACCTGCTGCCCCTGTTCGCCGTCGTGCACGGCCTGCAGGTGCTGCTGCGCATGGTGGCGGGCGGCATCGTGCCCGGCCCGCTGGTGGTGGTGGCCCCCTTGATCGAGGCCCTGCTGTGGCCCCTGGTCAGCGGCCTGCTGCTGGCGCCGCAACGCCGCCCCCCCGACAGCGACGAGAACCGTCCTCTGTGAGGCTTGACGCGTGATGGAAATCCGCAATACAGAAGCCGAGCTGCAGCGATTCAGGCTGCGCGCATGGGTGATGAGCGTGGTGGTGCTGCTGGCCTTCGGGCTGGTGGTGGCTCGCTTGCTGGTGCTGCAGGTGCAGCGCCATGAGGAGCTGGCCGAGCGCGCCGAAAGCAATCGCACGGCCGTGGTGCCCATCGTGCCCAACCGGGGCCAGATCCTGGACCGCAACGGCGTGGTGCTGGCCACCAACTACTCGGCCTATACGCTGGAGATCATGCCCTCGCGCGCGGGCAACCTTGAAGAGACCATCGACAGCCTGGCCGAGATCGTCGAGATCACGCCGCGCGACCGGCGCAAGTTCAAGCGCCTGGTGGACGACTCCCGCAGCTTCGACTCCCTGCCCATCCGCACGCGCCTGACCGATGACGAGGTCGCGCGCTTTGCCGCGCAGCGCTACCGCTTCCCGGGCGTGGACATCAAGGCGCGGCTGTTCCGCACCTATCCCATGCAGGACACGGCCAGCCATGTCATCGGCTACATAGGCCGCATCAACCAGCGCGAGAAAGAGGCGCTGGAAGACTCCGACGACGCCGCCAACTACCGTGGCACCGACGTCATCGGCAAGCTGGGCGTGGAGCAGAGCTACGAAACCGACCTCCACGGCCAGACCGGCTGGGAGGAAATGGAAACCTCGGCCGGCGGACATGCCGTGCGCAAGCTCGGCAGCCGCCCCGCCACGCCCGGCGACAGCCTGGTGCTGTCGCTGGACATCAAGCTGCAGCGCATGGTGGAGGAGCTGTACGGCGACCGCCGCGGCGCCCTGGTGGCCATCGATCCGCGCAGCGGCGAAGTGCTGGCCATGGTCAGCCGTCCCACCTTCGACCTGAACCTCTTCGTCGATGGCATCGACCAGGAGAGCTGGACCACGCTCAACGAATCCATCAACCGCCCGCTGCTCAACCGCGCGCTGCGGGGCACCTATCCGCCGGGCTCCACCTACAAGCCCTTCATGGCGATTGCCGCGCTGGAGTCGGGCAAGCGCCGCCCCGACACCACCATCATGGACAACGGCAGCTGGACCTTCGGCGGCCACACCTTCCGCTCGGGCCACCCCAACGGGCCGACCAACCTGCGCCGCTCCATCATCAAGTCGTCCAACGTGTACTACTACATGCTGGCCAACGACATGGGCGTGGACATGATCCACGACTACATGAAGCCGCTGGGCTTCGGCCAGCTCACCGGCATCGATGTGCGCGGCGAGGCGCGCGGCGTGCTGCCCAGCACCGAGTGGAAGCGCAACACCTACAAGCGGCCCGAGCAGAAGAAGTGGTACGCGGGCGAGACCATCTCGCTGGGCATCGGCCAGGGCTACAACAACTTCACCATCCTGCAGCTGGCCAATGCCATGTCCACGCTGGCGGCCAAGGGCGTCAAGCACCGCCCCCACCTGGCCGTGGGCCGTGTCGATGCCGTCACGCAGCAGTTCTCGGCCATCAACAAGGACCCTGGCACCAGCATGGGCTACAAGCCCGAGAACGTGGAGGCCGTGCGCGCCGCCGTGGCCGCCGTGACGGTGGAGGGCACCTCGCGCGGCATCTTCGGCAACGCGCCCTACACCTCCACCGGCAAGACCGGCACGGCCCAGGCCGTGGGCGTGCGCCAGAACGAGAAGTACAACGCGGCACGCCTGTCCGAGTTCCAGCGCGACCACTCGCTGTACATCGCCTACGCGCCGGCCGACAACCCCACCATTGCCGTCGCTGCCATCGTGGAGAACGCCGGCTTCGGTGCCGCTGCCGCCGCACCGCTGGCGCGCCGCGTGTTCGACTACTGGCTGCTGGGCCGCTACCCCAGCCTGGAAGACATGGCCGCCATGCGCAAGGGCCAGGCCGGCGTGCCCATAGGCACCCCGCGCCGCGTCTCCGAAATCACGCTGGATGCGGAAACCGTGAACCTGCCCGGCCTGCCGCGCTACGAGCCGCCCGAGGCGCCGGTCCCCGTGCCCGCAGGCCGCCCGGCGGTGCTGTCGCCGCCTTCGGCTGCCGAGCTGGAGGATTGAGGCACGCTTGTGTGCCGCTGCAAGCGGGTCTGAGCCCTGCGCGGCAGATTCAGCGCTGCCAGGGATCGATGACCGTGACCCCGCAGTCCGCAAAGTCCCGCACATTGCGGGTGGCAAGGCTGGCTCCCCTTGAGCGGGCGATGGCCGCAATCATGGCGTCGAACTGGCTGATGGGTCTGCCGGACTGCCTTCAGGCCGCAGCGATCTGCGCATAAGTGTCAGCGGCACCGTTGTCGAACTCCAGGACGCGGCCTGCCATATCGATGTCCAAGATGGCCTGCACTGCAGCCAGCAACCCATGCTTGCGCTGTCCCTGCGGCAACAGCAGGACGCCGTACAGCAATTCGCCGCGCGTGATGGCTGTGGTGAGCAAACTGGAGCGGGGCTGGCTGGCCAGCCATTCCATGGCGCGCCTGTCGGGATCGGGGCGCAGAGCCTCGGACAGGACGTTGGTGTCGAGAATGATCACCGGCTGGCACCCAGCGGATTGCGAATGGGCTCGCGCTGCGCAAGCACCAGTTCAACGCCGCCCAGGGGCTCGACCCGGGCCCGGATGGAGTCGAACAGTGAATGCCCCTCCGCCGCATTGGCTGCGAGTGCCGCGCGCAAGATGTTGCGGGCCTCTTCTTCCATGGAGTGGCCGTGCAGGTCCGCCTGCAGACGCAGCCGGGCCTGCAGGTCTTCATCCAGATCGTGGATCGTCATGGTAGTCATGGCCAGGCTCCTTTCAGGTCAATGACGCATGGTAGTCATGGACACGCAAGGCGACAACGGCATGCCCCCTGCGCATGAGGGCACGCAAGGCGACGAATCAGGGCTTCGGCCTCAATGCCCTATGCGCCCGATGAATGCCGCGATCCGCTCGCTGGCCGGGTTGCCGAAGAATTCGGCCGGTGGCGCCTCGTGGGCGATGCAGCCCTGGTCGAAGAACATCACGCGGTCGGCGACCTCGCGGGCGAAGCCCATTTCGTGGGTGACCACGATCATGGTCATGCCGCCGCGTGCCAGCTCGCGCATCACGTCCAGCACCTCCTGCACCATCTCCGGGTCCAGCGCGCTGGTGGGCTCGTCGAACAGCATCACCTGCGGCTCCATGGCCAGGGCGCGGGCAATGGCCACGCGCTGCTGCTGGCCGCCCGACAGCTGCCAAGGGTACTTGTGGGCATGGGCCTGCATGCCCACGCGCTCCAGCAGGGCCATGGCCTTGGCATTGGCCTGGGCGCGCGGCGTTTTGTGGATGCGGCGCGGCGCCAGGGTCACGTTGTCCAGCACCGTCATGTGGCCGAACAGGTTGAACTGCTGGAACACCATGCCCACTTCGCAGCGCTGCTTTTGCAGCGTGGCTTCGTTGTCGGTGACTTCGACGCCGTCGATGGTGATGCG
The DNA here is from genome assembly GCF_028401915.1 of Delftia sp. DT-2. Lineage (NCBI taxonomy): Bacteria > Pseudomonadati > Pseudomonadota > Betaproteobacteria > Burkholderiales > Comamonadaceae > Delftia > Delftia sp. DT-2. The sequence continues at coordinate 161,496 of NZ_JAQOTI010000012.1, read as the reverse complement.
CCCGCCATCATGCGGCTCCAGCCGGTTGATGGCGCGCAGCAGCGTGGACTTGCCCGAGCCCGAGGCGCCGATGATCACCGTCACCTCGCCCGTGCAAAACTGCGTGGAAACGCCCTTGAGCACCTGGTGGCTGCCGAAGGACTTGGTGACCTTGTCGGCCACGATGTAGGGCATGCCCCGTGCCAGCTTGTCGGCGCTCATTTGTGGCGGCCCTCCACGTCGAAGCGGTACTCCACGGCAGCCGTGACCTGGGTCACCAGCGTGGTCAGCACCAGGTAGGTCACGCCCACGGTGACCAGGGTCTCCACGGGCTGGAAGGTGGCCGACTGGATGCGGTTGCCCACATTGGTCAGCTCCACCACGCCGATGGCGTACGCCAGCGACGAATCCTTGAGCAGGGCCACGAAGTTGCTCACCAGCGGCGGCAGCGAGATCTTGAAGGCCTGCGGGAACACCACGTCCATGAAGACGCGGCTGCGCGGCAGGCCCAGCGCGCGTGCGGCCTCGGCCTGGCCGCGCGGCACGGCCTGCAGGCCGGCACGCACGGCTTCGGCGTTGTAGGCGCCCACGTTCAGCGCCAGCGCAATGCAGGCGGCGGCGAAGTCGGGCAGGTTCAGGCCCGGGATCAGCACCGGCAGCGCGAAGTAGATGAACAGGATCTGCACCAGCAGCGGCGTGCCGCGGATCGCCCAGACGTAAAAGCCTGCAGCCCAGCGCAGGGCGGCCGTGCGCGAGGTGCGCGCCAGCGCGGCGGCGATGCCCAGCACCAGGCCGGCGGCGCCGCTGGCCAGCGTCAGGTACAGCGTGGTGCGCGCGCCATCGGCGAAGGTGTCGGCATTGGAGCCTATGGGCTCGGGCAGCAGGGACAGGAACTGCCCCAGCAGCGAAACCACGAGCACCATCAGCAGCAGGGCCGTGACCAGGGTGGCGTTGCTGCGCTGCGAGCGGCTCCAGTGGGCGGGCCAGAGGACGGTAAGCATAGGTGGGCTAGAAACAAAAAGGCGCCCTGCAAGTGGGCGCCGGTCGGGCAGATCTGCCCGGGGCCTCAGTCAGGGCAGCGGATGTCTTCGTGGAAATATTTCTGCGACAGCTTGGCGTAGCTGCCGTCGGCCAGGGCGTCCTTGAAGGCCTTGTTCCAGGCGTCGGCCAGCGACTTGTTGTCCTTGGCCACGGCGGCGGCGATGCGCTCGACCAGCAGCAACTCGCCCTGCTTGAGCTGGGCATTGGGGTTCTTCTGCTGCAGTTCCTTGGCAATGAAGCGCTCGGTCACCCAGGCGTCCACCCGCTTGGACAGCAGCGCATTGCGCGCGGCCTCGTTCGTGGGGAAGTTGACCAGGCGCTTGATGCCGGGCAGGTTCTTCTCCATGTACTGCATATAGGTGGTGCCGGTCTGCACCGACACCGTCTTGCCCGCCAGGTCCTTGCCCGAGCGGATGGCCGGGTCCAGCGACATCACGATGGGGCCAGAGCAGTAATGGGGCTGGGTGAAGGTCACGGCCTTCTCGCGCTCGGGCGTGATGCCGTGCGAGGAAATCACCAGATCCCAGCGGTCCTGCTGCAGGCCGGTCAGCAGGGCGTCGAAGCTGATGGTCTTCCACTCGTACTTCACGCCCATCTTGGCGGCCATCATCTGGGCCAGCTCGACTTCGAAGCCGGTCAGCTGCTTGCCCTCGAAATGGGCGAAGGGCGCGTAGTAGCCCTCGGTGGCCAGGCGTAGCGTGCCTTCCTTCTGGATGGCGTCGAAGGGGCGGGCCTGAACGCCGGCGGCGGTCCACAGGGCCAGCGCGGCGGCGGCGATGACGGTAAAGCGTTTCATGGAACTCCTGGGCTGTCGCTCAAGACCTGACCCCGGCGCCGCAGCATGAAGAAAGCGCCAAGGCACGCATCAGTGCATGGGCCATGGACGGCGGGGCCGGTTTTTTGCGGCTGGTCGGGTACGGCCGCTGGCAGGGGTGCGACATGCACCAGCCGCCGCAGCTCAAGGCGAAAAGTCGGCAATTATAGAAGGTTGCCGTCGCCAACGCCGATGGCAGGTGTTGCGAACGCCGCTGGCCCGTGCTCAGGCGATGAAGGCGTCGTAGCCGGTCTTGAGGATCAGCAGGCTCACCACGCCGATGAAAATGCCGCGCACAAAGCCCGTTCCATGGCGCAGGGCCATGTGCGTGCCCAGCATGGCGCCCAGCACATTGGCCACCGCCATGGGCACGGCCAGGTGCCACCAGATATGGCCCTTGAGCGCGAACAGCGCCAGCGCAGCCAGGTTGGTGGCCATGTTCAGCAGCTTGGCCGAGGCCGATGCGTTCAGGAAGTCATAGCCCATCAGCCGCACGAACAGGAACACGAAGAAGCTGCCCGTGCCGGGGCCGAAGAAACCGTCATAGAAGCCAATCACCAGGCCGATGGCGCAGGCGATCAGCGTCTCGGCGCGGCCCGAATAGTGCGGCGTGTGGCGGCGGCCCATGTCCTTGCGCGCCAGCGTGTAAACCAGCACGCCCAGCAGCACCAGCGGCAGCAGCCGGCGCAGGAAATCGGGGGAGATCTGCGTGACGGCCCAGGCGCCCGCAAAAGAGCCCGCCATGCCCACGCAGGCCGCCGGCATCATCGCGCGCCAGGGCAACTGCACCTTGCGGCCGTACTGCCAGGTGGACATGGCCGTGCCCCAGACCGAGGCGCTCTTGTTGGTGCCCAGCAGCGTGGCCGGTGGTGCGGTGGGGAAGGTGGCGAACAGCGCGGGCAGCAGGATGAGGCCTCCGCCGCCCACGATGGCGTCCACGAAGCCAGCCAGCATCGAGGCCAGCGAGACGATGATCCATTCCATAGGGCGGCGATTGTCGCACCGCCACGGTGCCGCATCAGGCTGGCCGCAGGCATAAAAAAAGCGCCGGACTTGCCGGCGCTCTGGGAAATGCATCTTGGGATGCTATTTATGAATGTTGATCTGGTTGTGTACGAGTTGTCTCCTCGGCCCCTCTTGTGCAGCACTGTGGTACCGCGAGAGTGGATGGACTTTAATGGCCGCACCTGGGTGGTGCATCGGGGATTTCCCGCAGTTGCCGCGAAAGTGCGGGATTGCACCAGCAAGGGGCTGGGACGATGATTGCCGGTTGCCGGACGTTCAGCGCATGCGCAGCACCAGCTTGCCGAAAGCACCCCGCTCCAGATGCTCCAGGGCTGCCGGCAGATCGGCCAGCGCGTATTCGCTGTCGATCACAGGTTGCAGCTTCAGCCAGTCCACGGCACGCACCAGATCCTGCAGCGCACGCCGGTGTACCACGCCGATGCCCTGAACGGTGGCGCGCCCCAGCAGCAGCGGATAGACCGAGCCGCGCAGCTCGTCACCCTGCAGATTGCCGATCACCGACACGCGGCCTCCCTGTGCCAGGGCCGATAGCGAGCGGCCGAAGTTATCCCCCCCGGCCAGTTCCAGCACATGGTCGGCGCCGCGTCCTCCCGTGAGGGCGCGCACCTCGGCGGCCCAGTCCGGCGTGCGGTGGCGGTGGATGCCGTGGTCTGCACCCAGCTGCGCAGCCCGCGCCAGCTTGTCGTCGCTGCCCGAAACCACCACCACGCGCGCACCCTGGGCATGGGCGATCTGCATGGCGAACAGCGCCACGCCGCCCGTGCCCATGATGACTACGGTGTCGCCGGGCCGCGTGGGCGCGGACTCGGCCAGCGCGAACCAGGCGGTTGCGCCCGCGCACGTCAGGGTGCTGGCCTGCGCAAAGTCCAGCTGACGGGGCGCGGCGACCAGGTTGTCTTCGCCCAGCACCACGTATTCCGACAGCATGCCCGGCCCGGGCGAGCCCAGCGGCAGGCTGGTGCGCGGCTGCACGCCGTCCTGCCAGCCGCAGAAGAAGGTGCTGATCACGGCGTCGCCAACCGCGAACTCCGCGACTCCCGGGCCGATGGCGACCACCTCGCCAGCCATGTCCGAGCCGGGCACCAGGGGCAGGGCCGGCCCCATGCCCATGCCGTCGCGCAGGATCAGCAGATCGCGGTAGTTCAGCGATGCCGCATGCACGCGCACCAGTACCTGGCCCTGCCCGGGCTCGGGAATGGGGACTTGCACCAGCTGCAGGTTTTCATGGCCCAGGGCAGGCAGTTGCCATTGCTGCATGAATGGGGAAGACGCAGGCACGGTCATGGAAGGCGGTCCTTTCGAGGCAGATATCAAACAGGACTTCAGTCTATTGATTCCTCCATAATTGCATTGATTCAATTGAGGCTATGGTTTGTAGAATTTATGGAACCAATTGCAAATGACAGGCTGGCAGGCGTCAGCGCTTTCGTCGCCTCGGCCGAGGCCGGCAGCTTCGCCCAGGCGGCCGAGCGCCTGGGCCTTGCGCGCTCGGCTGTTGGCAAGGCCGTGGCGCGGCTGGAAGAGCGCCTGGGCGCGCGGCTGTTCGTGCGCACCACGCGCAGCCTGGGGCTGACCGAGGACGGCCAGATGTTCTACGAGCGCTGCGCGCAGGCGCTGGAGGACCTGGATGCCGCCCGGCACATGCTGGAAGCCGGGCGGCGGGAAGTGGTGGGCCGGCTGCGCATCAGCGCACCCGTGGTCTTCGGCCGCCACCACGTGGCTCCCTTGCTGCTGGAGCTGGCGCAGCTGCATCCGCGCCTGCGCATCGAGGCCAGCTTCACCGACCGCCAGCTGGACTTCGCCGATGACGGCATTGACCTGGCCATACGCAGCGGGGAACTGTCTGACAGCGACTGGCTGGTTGCGCGGCGCCTTGGCATGCAAACCATGGTGCTGTGCGCATCACCCGCCTATCTGCAGGCCCATGGCGTGCCGCGCAGCGTGGCCGACCTGGCCGGGCATCGCTGTATTGCCTATATGCGCAGCGGCCGCGCCGCCCCCTGGGGGCTGGCCGGTGAGGATGGATCGCTGGCCGCGCCCGTGCTGGAGCCGGCGCTGGGCTTTGACGACATAGAAACCATCGCCACGGCCACGCTGCAGGGCGCGGGCCTGGCCCACATGCCGCTGTGGCGGGTGCGCAGTGCGCTGGACAGCGGGGCGCTGGTGCGCCTGCTGCCCGACGTGCCGGCCGCGCGCATTCCCCTGCATGTGCTGTGGCCGCGCACGCGCTTTCTGCCCTACCGGCTGCGCGTGACCATCGATGCGCTGCTGGCGGCGATTCCGCCGCTGCTGCAGGAGCAGTCCTAGGCGGCCAGCGCAACGGCCGGTTCCGTGCTCTGCCGTGCCGGCTCCTGGCCCCGGCCCTGCCTGTCCGCAAGAATCCAGCCGGCGGCCTTCTCCGCCATCATCAGCGTCGGGCTGTTGGTGTTGCCACTGGTGATGCGCGGCATGGCGCCTGCATCGATCACGCGCAGGCCCTGTACGCCGCGCACGCGCAGGCGGCTGTCGAGCACAGCCATGGGGTCGTCGGCGCGGCCCATTCGCGTGGTCCCCACCGGGTGGAAGATGGTGGTGGCAATGTCGCCGGCCAGGCGGGCCAGGTCCTCGTCGCTCTGGTATTGCACGCCGGGCTTCCATTCCTCGGGGGCAAAGCGCGCCAGCGCGCTCTGGCCGACGATGCGGCGCGTCACGCGCAGGCTGTCGGCGGCCACCTGCCGGTCCTCGGGCGTGGACAGGTAGTGCGGCGCAATGGCAGGCGCCTGGCGGAAGTCCCCGCTGCGGATGCGTACCGTGCCCCGGCTGGTGGGGTTGAGGTTGCAGACGCTTGCCGTGAAGGCCGGAAAACCGTGCAGCGGCTCGCCGAAGGCGTCCAGCGACAGCGGCTGCACGTGGTACTGGATATTGGGGTGCGCCTGCTGGGGGCTGCTGCGCGTGAAGGCGCCCAGCTGGGAGGGCGCCATGCTCATGGGGCCGCTGCGGCGCAGCAGGTACTCCAGGCCGATGCCGGCCTTGCCCCACAGCGAATTGGCCATGGTGTTGAGCGTGCGCGCCCCCTTGATCTTGTAGACCGAGCGGATCTGCAGATGGTCCTGCAGGTTCTCGCCCACGCCGGGCAGGTCGTGGCGCACGGCGATGCCGTGGCCTTGCAGCAGCGCCCCCGGGCCTATGCCCGACAGCTGCAGGATCTGCGGGGAGTTCACGGCGCCCGCGCACAGCAGGACCTCCTGGCTGGCCTGCACATCGACCATTTCCGAGCCGGTCCAGACCTGGGCGCCGCTGCAGCGCAGGCCGCCGGCGGGCAACGGCTCGAACAGCAGCCGGCTGACCTGGGCATGGGTCCACAGCTCGAAGTTGGGGCGGCCATAGCAGGTGGGCCGCAGGAAGGCCTTGGCGGTGTTCCAGCGCAGGCCGCCCTTTTGGTTGACCTCGAAGTAGCCCACCCCCTGGTTGCTGCCGCCGTTGAAGTCCTCGGTGGCCGGAATGCCGGCCTGCTGGGCGGCTTCGGCAAAGGCATCCAGGATGTCCCAGCGCAGGCGCTGCCGCTCCACGCGCCATTCGCCGCTGCCGCCTGTGCCCGTGCCGCCGTGCAGGGCACGAAAGCGCGCATCGGCGTCGCCCCCGGCGTCCAGCCGCCAATGGCTTTCATGCTGGCGAAAGGCCGGCAGCACCTGGTCCCAGCGCCAGGCGTCGTCGCCGGTCAGCTCGGCCCAGCCGTCGTAGTCGCGGGCCTGGCCGCGCATGTAGATCATGCCGTTGATGCTGGAGCAGCCGCCCAGCGTCTTGCCGCGCGGATAGCGCAGGCTGCGGCCGTTGAGCCCTTCGTCGGGTTCGGTCTGGTACAGCCAGTCGGTGCGCGGATTGCCGATGCAGTACAGGTAGCCCACGGGGATGTGGATCCAGTGGTAGTCGTCCTTGGCGCCCGCCTCGATCAGCAGCACGCGGCTGCGGCCGTCGCGCGAGAGCCTGTTGGCCAGGAGGGCGCCTGCCGTGCCGGCGCCGATGACGATGTAGTCGAAGGTGGTATTGCTCATGGAGATGGGCGGGCGTCCGCTGCGGGCCGGAACGTCCTTGGGAGCCGGGGTTGGTGCTTCGGCCCATTGTGCGGACGGCATGCGCACTGTCGAGAGGGAAAGCGCGCTGGACTCCTTTTTTCGCAGCAGCGCATGCAGCAGCGATGGCCGTCCCGCTGGTTTTTTGATAAAAATTGCACGCGTAGGGCAAAGCCGTCGCGCACACGGCGTTGCGGGGCAATCTGCGGGCCGCGCCGCTCGGTTATCCTGCGGTCTTGGCGGGCGTGCCACCGTGCCTGCCCGCGCGCCTCGGCCCCGCCTTCGCAACCCCCAAGGACTTCCCGCACTTGTCTGCCCTCAACAATCCCCCCCAATGCAGCCTGCGCCGCGACAACGACGGCCAGTGGGCGTTGCTGACCGGCTCCTGGGGCGCGGCCGAGCTGGGCCGGCGGGCGCAGTGGCGCAGGCTGCGTGCGCAGCTGGCCGATGCCAAGGGCGATGACCTGGGCTGGAACCTGCAAGGGCTGGACTGGCTGGACCACGTGGGCGCGCAGCTGCTGTGGAACCACTGGGGCCGTCGCCTGCCCGCGCGCCTGGCGGCCAGCGACGCGCAGCGCGCCATGCTCGACCGCGTGGCCCGTTTTTCCAAGGAGCCTGCACCGCCGGCCCCGCGCCTGAGCCTGCTGGAGCACATCGACAGCCTGGGCTGCCTGGTCATCAACGCCTGTGGCCATTTCGCACAGCTGACGCGGCTCATCGGCCAGTTGCTGATCGACCTGGTGCGCTTTACGCGTGCCCCGCACCGGGGGCCCTGGCGCGACATTTCCGGCCACCTCTACTCCATGGGCGCCACGGCCCTGCCCATCACGGCCCTGGTGGGCTTTCTGATCGGCGTGGTGCTGGCCTACCTGATGGCGCTGCAGCTGCGCCAGTTCGGGGCGGAATCCTTCATCGTCAACATCCTGGGCATCTCGCTGATCCGCGAGCTGGGCCCGCTGCTGGCAGCCATCTTGGTGGCGGGCCGCACGGGCTCGGCCATCACCGCCCAGATCGGCGTGATGCGCGTCACCGAAGAGCTGGACGCCATGCAGGTCATGGGCATACCGCACGGCTTTCGCCTGGTGCTGCCGCGTGCGCTGGCGCTGGCCATTGCCATGCCCCTGGTCTCGCTGTGGACCACGCTGGCCGCGCTGGCCGGCGGCATGCTGGCCGCCGACCTGACCATGGGCGTCACGGGCGCCTACTTTGCCGAGGCGCTGCCTGCCGCCGTGAAGATCGGCAACCTCTGGATCGCCATGGGCAAGTCCGTGGTCTTCGGCGCCCTCATCGCCTTGATCGGCTGCCACTGGGGCCTGCGCGTGGAGCCCAATACGCAGAGCCTGGGCAAGGGCACGACGGCCTCGGTGGTGTCGGCCATCACCATGGTCATCGTGGTGGATGCGATCTTCGCAATCCTTTTCAAAGATGTCGGAATCTGATGGCCATGGACACCGAAACCTCCTCCACGCCCGCAGCCGACGAGCCCATCGTGCGCATCGCCGGGCTGTGGAGCGTGTTCGGCGAAGGCGAGAACGCCTTTGCCGTGCACCAGGACCTGGACCTGGATGTGCAGCGCGGCGAGATGCTGTCCATCGTCGGCGGCTCGGGCACGGGCAAGACCGTGCTGCTGCGCCAGATGCTGGGGCTGCTGGAGCCCACCAAGGGCCGCGTCGAAGTGCTGGGCCGCCCGGCCAGCGAAATGGGCCGCGAGGGCGCCGCCAGCCGCGTGGGCATGCTGTTCCAGCACGGGGCGCTGTACTCGGCCTTCAGCGTGCTGGACAACGTGGCCTTCGCGCTGCGCGAGCAGGGCACGCTGCCCGACGAACTGGTGCGCGACGCGGCCCTGGTCAAGCTGCAGATGGTGGGCCTCAAGCCCGAGCATGCCTCGCGCATGCCGGCCGATCTCTCGGGCGGCATGATCAAGCGCGTGGCGCTGGCGCGGGCGCTGATCATGGACCCGCCCCTGCTGCTGCTCGACGAGCCCACGGCCGGCCTGGACCCCACCAGCTCCGACGAATTCTGCGAACTGCTGCGCGAGCTGCGTGCCGAGCTGGGCCTGACCGTCATCATGGTCACGCACGACCTGGACACGCTGTTCGCACTGTCCTCGCGCGTGGCCGTGCTGGCCGAGAAGAAGGTGCTGGTCAGCGGCCCGCCGCGCGAGGTGGCCGAGTTCAAGCATCCGTTCATCGAGCATTTCTTCCAGGGCGAGCGCGGCAGGCGCGCGATGAGCACGGTATGAGAAGCCCCCCTGAGTCGCTTCGCGCCTTCCCCCCTCTCGCTTTGCGGGGGGGGGCGTACGGGCACCCGGCGACACCTTCGCGGCGGGGCGGCCCTTGCTCGGTGTCCCTTGCCTTGGGGTGCGCCGGTTTTGAAGGCCGCGCTCTGAGTGCTGGCCCTGGGGGCTGTGGCCCCATGCCTTGTTTTGCTGGGCTCAACGTTATGGACCATTGATATGGAAAACAAATCACATGCCATGGCGGCCGGCATTTTCGTGCTGGTCGTGGCGGCCCTGCTGGCGGGGCTGGCGATCTGGCTGACGCGCGATACGCGGCAGTACAACGAGTACGAGCTGTCCACCAAGGATGGCATCAGCGGCCTGCAGGCCCAGGCCGCCGTGCGCTACAAGGGCGTGGCGGTGGGCAAGGTCACGCGCATCGGGTTCGATCCGCAGACCAATGGCAACGTGCTGATCCGCATCGCCATCGGTGTGAACACGCCCATCACGCCCACCACGTTCGCCGTGCTGGGCTACCAGGGCGTCACGGGCCTGGCCCATGTGCAGCTCGATGATGCGGACCAGCCCCAGCCCCAACTGCCCCCGGGCCCCAGCGGCCTGCCGCGCCTGCCGCTGCGCTCTTCGCCGCTGAGCATGCTGGCCGACCAGGGGCAGGTGCTGCTGGAGCGCGCCGATGAAATCTCGCGCCGCCTCAGCGACATGCTGGACACCGACAACCAAAAGCGCGTGAGCCAGGCGCTGGAGAACATTGCGGCCGCTGCCGCAGGCGTGCAGCAGCTCACGCAGAACCTGGACCGCACGCTGTCCACCCAGGTGCCGCAGCTCGCCGCCGACGCCCACAACACCCTGCAGTCGCTGGAGAAGGCCAGCAACGGAGCCGCCGCCGTGGCGTCCGAGCTGCAGCAGACCGTGCGCCGCGTGAACGCGCAGGACGGGCCGCTGGAGCAGATCGCCCAGAGCACGCGCGCACTGACCCGCATGGCCGATTCGCTGGGCCGCAGCACGGTGCCGCACGCCAACCGAGCGGCCGATGATGTCTCGCGCGCCGCGCGCCAGATGGGCACGGCGGCCAGCCGCTTCAGCGACAACCCGCAGGCCGTGATCTACGGGCCGGGCCAGGCCCGTCCGGGGCCGGGCGAGCCCGGCTTCGTCGCCCCGTCTGCAGCCACCCAGCCCTGACCGAGGAACCCGCATGTCCCCATCTCGCAAGACCGCCGTGGCCAGCGCTGGACTGGCCGCCGCCCTGATCCTGCTGGCCGGCTGCTCGGCCCTGCCGCAGCCCCCCGCCCAGCCCGCGCGCTATGACTTCGGCCTGGCGCCGCTGTCCACGCCCGCGCAGTCCACCACATCCGCCGCCCCGCAGGCACGCACGCCGCTGGCGCTGGCCGATGTGGAGGCCCCCGCCCTGTCCGACGGCAGCACGGCCATGTTCTACCGCCTGGCCTATGCCAACGGCCAGGAACTGCGCCCCTACCAGCTGGCGCGCTGGAGCCAGCCCCCTGCACTGCTGCTGCAGCAGCGCCTGCGCAGCCAACTGGGCCTGCAGCGCCCCGTGCTGGCCAGCAGCGAAAGCGTGGCCCAGCCGCGCCTGCAAGGCGCCGTGCCCACGCTGCTGCGCGTGGACATCGAAGAGTTCAGCCAGGTCTTTGATGCGCCCGGCTCCAGTGCCGGCGTGGTGCGCCTGCGCGCCACCTTGGTCGAGCAAAGCGGTGCCGTGGACCGCCTGCTCGGACAGAAGGTGTTCGAGGTGCGCAGTCCTGCAGCTTCGGGCGATGCGGCGGGCGGCGCCCAGGCCCTGGCCAAGGCCACGGATGCGGCCATTGCGCAGATCGATGCGTGGCTGGGGCAGCAGGGGCACTGAGCTGCTGCTGGATTTCCAGCCCATCCATTCTCTTGAGAACGGCTGGTGGGTGCATTGCATCCGCTGGCCGTTTTTTGTTCTCGGGCAATTGGCTCTGCAAGCAAGTGGGGCTTTTTCCGCCCCTGCCGGGTGGTTGCTTTTCGAGGCCGGGTCTCGGCCCGGCAGCCGACTGCCCTTTCTTGATTCGCCAAGAAACAAAGAAGGCGACCCGGATGTCCGCGACCCCTTCGCTGCGCTGCGGGGCAGGCGCGGACATACGAGGAAAAGGCCGGTACTCAGGGCAGGGGCGGGCCGCGCCTGACCCAGCGCTTCCCGCGCGTCCGTCAGGGGCTGTAGTCCCGATCCCACCGTCTCGGCTGCCCCTGGGACGACCGTCAACACTAGGTCCAGACTACGGCGCGCAGCCCCCAGGTTTTTTACAGTGGAACCGTCGCTGATGCAGATCGCGGCTTTGAAAAAACAAGGCCTGATTGCACGGCACGACTTCAACATCACTGAAAGGAACAAGCCATGAATGAAGACCGCATCAAGGGCAACTGGAAGCAATTCACCGGCAAGATCCGTGAGCAATGGGGCAAGCTCACCGATGACGATCTGGACGTGATCGCCGGCAAGCGCGAGCAATTCCTGGGCAAGCTGCAGGAGCGCCAGGGTCTGGCCCGCGACGCTGCCGAAAAGCAGCTGACCGACTGGCAAAAGCGCAACCCCGACTTCCGCTTCGAAGACTGACGAGGGTGGACTGCGGATGGGCTGGACGCCCTGGCCGGCGCCCCCATCCGCTCCTCGACAGCCAGCGTGCCTGAGGGCACGCACCAATGGCCCGCCGCCGCAGGCACCAAGGGCCGGTTCAGTACAAATACAAGGAGTTCCATCATGCAAACACCGCAACGCTTTCGCCACATGCTGTCCGCCGTCGCCCTGGGCCTGATGGCCTCCGGCGCCATGGCCATGACCAATGCCGAGCACACGGCCGCCAAGAACCAGATCGAGGCCGACTACAAGGCTGCCAAGGAACAGTGCAAGCCGCTCAAGGACAACGCCAAGGACGTCTGCGAGAAGCAGGCCAAGGGCCAGGAAAACGTCGCCAAGGCTGAACTGGAATCGCGCCGCAATCCTTCGCCCAAGAACAGCGAAAAGGCACTCAAGGCCAAGGCTGATGCGGACTACGACATCGCCAAGGAAAAGTGCGATGACCTCAAGGGCGACGCCAAGGACGTCTGCGTGAAGGATGCCAAGGCTGCCCATGTGCGTGCCGTCGAAGCCGCCAAGGTGAACAAGGCCCAGGCCGAACCTGCCGCCAACTCTGCCGCCAAGGCCGCCAACGTGGCCGAGACCCGCAAGGACGCTGCCGAGGAAACCCGCGAAGCCGACTACAAGGCTGCCAAGGCCCGTTGCGACACCATGAGCGGTGACGCCAAGGATGCCTGCGTGGCGGATGCCAAGCGTAAATATGGACAGTAAGCTGGTAGGCATCCCCTGAGGCGCTGCGCGCCTTCCCCCCGTGGCACGGCGCCTCTCTACTTGCTTCGCAAGGGAGGGGGACGGCACCTTCGCCGCGAGGCGGCTCTTGCTCGGTGCCCCTGGCCTTTTGGCCGCGCCAGTTTTATCCGCCTTGACCAAGCCCCGCTCGCGGGGCTTTGCTGTTTTCGGGTTGGCTGATGTGGGTCAAACGGGTTGGGCGGTGCTGTTCCTAAGCTGCAGGCTTTCACGATGAAGGCAGGAGAAGCATATGGCCGTGCTGGAATGGAGCGGAGCGCTGGCATTGGAGTTGCCGGCCATGGACGAGGTGCACCAGGAGTTCGTGCTGCTGCTGGCCGAGGTGGAGGCGGCCGATGATGCGCAGCTGTGCGCGCGCTGGGATGAGTTGATCGCGCATACGCAGGTGCATTTCGACCAGGAAGACCGCTGGATGCAGTCCACGCGGTTCACCAGCACCAACTGCCACAGCCTGCAGCACAAGGTGGTGCTGCAGGTGATGCGCGAGGGGGCGGCCAAGGCGGCAGCGGGGGATCTGGCCGTGATCCGCAGCATGGCGGGCGAGCTGGCGGCCTGGTTCGTGCACCATGCGCAGACCATGGATGCGGCGCTGGCCCTGCATCTGCGCAGCGCGGGCTTCGATCCCGCCACGGGCTCGCTGGCCCACCCCGAGGCCTTGCCCGAGCAGCCCATCACGGGCTGCGGCGGTGCCTGCGACGGCAGCGCCGACCGCGCGCGGGCCGTGCCGGCCTGATCCGGCAGGCCTTCAATCGGCCAGCCAGCCCGTTCAGGGCACGATCGCTGGCGAGGCCAGGATGGGGAAGATCTTCACCAGCCCGCCCGCCATCACCTCCACGGCCAGGGCCGCGAGGATCAGGCCCATGAGCCGCGTCATCACGTTGATGCCGGTCTTGCCCAGCACGCGCGCAATCGGGTCGGCCAGCGAAAAGCAGACCATCACCACCAGGGCCACCACCACGCCATAGCCCACCAGCGCCAGGTGCTGCCAGATGGTGCGTGCCTGGTCGGCATAGATCACCACGGTGGACATGGAGGCCGGCCCCGTCAGCAGCGGAATCGTCAGCGGCACCACGGCAATGCTGTTGCCCATGGCAGCCTTTTCCGCGCCTGCCGCCAGAGTGGGCGCGTTGGGCCGTTCCTCGGCCGGGCGGGCGTTGAGCATGTTCATCGCGCTGATCAGCAGCAGCAGGCCGCCGCCCACCTGGAAGCTCTGCAGCGAAATGTTGAAGAAGTCCAGCACCTGCAGCCCGATGATGGCGCAGGCCGCGATCACGCAGAACGAGGCCAGCGCCGCCGTGCGAATGGTCTGCTGGCGCTGCTGGGCGCTGAATCCCTCGGTGTAGTGGATGAAGAAGGGGACGATGGCCAGCGGGTTGATGATGGCCACCAAAGTGATCAGCGGTTTGAGGTCCATGGTTGCCTTGGAGCTAGAGGTTGCCGCCCGAGATATCGACCAGGCTGCCCGTGGTGTAGTGCGAGCCGTCGGACATCAGCCAGAGGATGGCGTCGGCCACCTCCTCGGCCCTGCCGCCGCGCTGCATGGGCACGTTGGGCGCCAGGCGCTCGACGCGGTCGGGCTGTCCGCCGCTGGCGTGGATGTCGGTCTCTATCAAGCCGGGCCGCACGGCGTTCACGCGTATGCCCTGGGCGGCGACTTCCTTGGACAGGCCCAGCGTCATCACGTCCAACGCGCCCTTGGCGGCCGCATAGTCCACGTACTGGCCCGGTGCGCCCAGCCGCGAAGCGATGCTGGAGACGTTCACGATGGCGCCACCCCGTCCGCCGTGGCGGGTGCTCATGCGCCGCACGGCCTCGCGCGCGCAGATGAAGCTGCCGATGGTATTGACGCGGAACATGCGCTCCAGCCGCTGCACGCTCATCTCGGCCACGGTCTGCGCGCGGTCCACCACACCGGCGTTGTTGACCAGGGCATCCAGCCGGCCGAACTGCGCATCCACCGCACCGAACAGGGCCAGCACCTCGGCTTCGTCGCCCACATCGGCCTGCACGGCCAGCGCGCGGGTGCCGGCCAGTTGCACGTCGGCCACCACGGCCTCGGCCGCATCGCGCTGGTGCTGGTAGCTGATCACCACGTCCCAGCCCCGGTGAGCTGCCATGCGTGCCGTTGCGGCGCCTATGCCGCGGCTGCCGCCGGTGATGAGCACGACTTTTCGTTCCATCGAATGTCTCCTGTGAAAGAATTGCCGCACGGGCCGGCCCGCCGCCATTACAGCATTGCGGGGCGCGTCCGCCCACCGGGAAATCACAACAGGTTCTCAGACAGAAAGGAACGCGGACATGGGCAGTTTTGTGCAGTTGACTTCATTGGATGGCACGTCTTCGCCGGCCTGGGTGGCCCGCCCCGACGTGCCCGCGCGCGGTGCCATCGTCGTGCTGCAGGAGATCTTCGGCGTCAACGCCCATATCCGCGCCGTGACCGACCGGCTTGCGGCGCGGGGCTATGTGGCCGTGGCGCCGTCACTGTTCACGCGTGTGGAGCCGGGTGTGGACCTGGGCTACGGCGACGCCGACCGTGCCAAGGGCATGGCGCTGAAATCCGCCGCCGAGGCGCTGCCCCAGCCCGGCGTGCTGCCCGAGATCGAGGCCGCCATCGCCCATGCCGCCACGCTGGTGCCCGGCGGCAAGGTGGGCATCGTGGGCTTTTGCTGGGGCGGCCTGTGGGCCTGGCGCGCGGCCTGCAACCTGCCCAGCCTGTCGGCTGCAGCCTGCTACTACGGCGGCGGCATGACCACGCCGCTGGAGATGGGCCGCGAGCCGCTGTGCCCCGTGATTGCCCACTTCGGCCGGCGCGATGCGCACATTCCCGTGGACGCCGTGCAGGCCTTTGCCCAGGCGCAAAAGCATGTGCAGGTGCACCTGTACGACGCAGACCACGGCTTCAACTGCGACCAGCGCAGCGCCTACGACGAGGCCAGCGCCCTGCAGGCGCGCGACCGCACGCTGGCCTTCTTCGACCAGCACCTTGCCTGATCAACCCCCGGGGTCCGGATCACAGGCCGGCCCCGGCGTCGCCTTGCGCGCCTGCACGGTCTGCAGCGTGCCCCGCAGCGCGCGCTGCTGCGCGGTCAGGAAGCTCATCAGCCCGCCCAGGTCGTTCAGTTGTTGGTCTGGGCCGGCCATGCAGCACAGGTCGATCACCAGGCCCATCTGGTGCATGCAGTCCTTGATGCGATAGACCTCGTATTCGGAAATGGGGTAGTACAGGCTGGTTTCTTCCCCGGGCGGGCCTAGGGTGGAAGAGGGAGGGGTGGCAACTGTTTCGCCGGATGGAGTGATGTCAGCCATGGCAGCTCCTACGTGACATAAAGAGCCTGCCGCCACTCCGCCAAGAGAGGTGGCAGGACTGTGCAGGTTGGCGGACCGGACGTAGGACCGGCACCCCCTTGCGGAGGTCCCGCACAGCCCCGCCAAAACGGAACCGTGCCCGGCGCAGCACCGGGAAGATGAAAAAAGCCGCTGCCTCGTGAAAAAGGCGTGCGGCTGCTGCGCCTACGTTGTTTCGGGCCGCCAAGCCCGTATCCCCCGAGGGGATCGCGAAATGGTACTCCAAATGCGCGTTCTGCCGCGCTCTGAAGCCAGGTTCAACCTTGGGGTTGCTGCGCGTGCAGCCCCATGTGGTACAGCCCCCAGGGCGCCTGCGCAAAGCGTTCCTTCAGGGGCTTGCCTGCCAGATCGGCAATGCGGTCGGCGTCGTACATGGCCCATTGCGGGCCCAGGCCGCCCAGGCCCAGGCGCCGGCCGTCCATGTGCGTGGCCAGCAGCATGCGCCATTGCAGGGCCTGCGCCAGCGGCAGCTGGGCGCGGTAGCCGTCGATGGCCTGCAGGGTGATCCACTGGCCCTTGGCCGCTGCGGCGGCGCTGTCCACGCCGGCCGCCTGCAGCACGGTGGCCAGCAGCGGGCCGCGCAGCCGGTGGGGCTGGCCGTCGTATTCGATATGGGGCGTGATCTCCACCGTGGGCAGGCGCTCCAGCGCACCGGCCCCAGTGGTCCAGGCCGAGTCGAAGGCCAGGCCATGGTTTTTCAGCAGCAGATCGGCCACCGGGTCCAGCGGCCCCCGGTTGCCGCGCACGCCGGGGCCGCTGATGGTGAGCACGGCGGCTTCGGTGCTTTTCCCGGGGGCGGCTGGGGCGGCCAGGGCGCTTTCGCACAGGGCCAGGCCGGTGGCTGCGCTGGCGGCCAGCAGGCTGCGGCGTGAAAGCGGGCTCCGGCTTGCGGATGCGGTCATGGGGAACTCCTGGGGGTGCGTGGCGATGTGCCAGCGCCGATTTTCCGTGAAGTGCCCATCCTGCGCGACAACGCCGCGCCCGCTGCGGTCAGCAGGCCCAGCAGCGCAATCCCCCCGGCGCCCAGCGCTGGAATGGGCGCCGCAGCGGCTGTCGTGACGGTCACGGTGTTGCTGTCCGAGCCGGAGGTATTGCCATCACCGGGCACATAGCGCGCCTGCACCGTGGCCGTGCCCGGTGGCAGCCGGGGCACGCTGCAGCTGGCCTGCCCGCCGGTCACCGCAACGCTGGCGCACAGCACCTGCGTTCCGCTCAAGAAATCCACCGTGCCGCTGGCGCCGGCAGGCAGCGTGACCTGGGCGCTGAAAGTCACGCTCTGGCCATGGCCTAGCGCAGCGGGGGAGGCCGACAGGTGGGCGCTGGTGGCTGCCGGGCCGATCACCACGGTCACGGCTGCGGGTGCGGTGGTGGCGCCGTTGGCATCGGTGGCGGTCAGCGTGAAGCTGTAGCTGCCTGCCGCCTGCGTGGCCGGAGCCGAGAGGGTGCCGGCGGCCTGGCTGAAGCCTGCGGGCAAACCGCCCACGCTGTAGCTGAACGGCCCCACGCCGCCGCTGGGCACGGGCGCCAGCGGCTGGCTGTAGGCCGTGCCGTAGGTGCCGGAGGGCAGGCTTGCCGTGACGCTGAAGGCCGTGAAGCTGGCCTGTGCGCTCCTGGCTGCGTCGATGGTGAAGCTGCAGGTGGACGTGCTGCCGCTGCAGGAACCACCCCAGGTGGCAAAGGCATGGCCAGCGTCGGGTGTGGCGGCCAGGGTCACCAGGGTGGGCGCGCCTTCGAAGTAGCCATAGCCGGCCTGGCACAGGCCGCCTGGGCGGCCGCAGTCCTGTATGGCACCCGTGGCTGCAGGCGGGGAGGCCTGCGCCGATACGCCGCCCGCGCCGCTGGTCAGAACGGTCAATGCCGCCTGGAAGACGTTCGCCTCCACGGCGCCGATGTCGCACCGCGCACCCTGGGGCCTGACCACGCCGCGCTGGTCCGTGCCGGGTGCGGCCGTGCAGGCCACCCCGTCCAGTGCCGGGCTGCCGGTGGTGTTCAACATGGTCTGGGTGGGGCCGCCGTGGCTGGCCAGGGGGCCGAGCTGCGGGTTGCCCGTGGTGAAGGCCAGGGCGCTGATGTCGGCATTGTTCAGGGCCTGCGCCAGGCCCAGCAGATTGTTGCTGCCGCTGGCATCGCTGGTGCCGCCATTGCGCAGGTCCAGCACCAAGTCCCTGCCAGCGGGCTGTTTGGTGGCCGGCTCGAACACGCTGTCCTGGACAATGCTGGCCTGCATCTGCAGCGAGGCACCGCTGCGGGTGCAGCTGATGTTGCCACCCGCACTGCAGGCGGCCTGGGAATCGCCCAGGCTGTAGATGGCGCCGCCTTGCGCGGCCGGGTTGTCGTCGCCATTGGCCTGCACGGTATTGCCGGCCAGGGTGGAGAAACGGATGGTGAGCACGCCGTTGTAGTTGAAAACGGCGCCACCCAGGCCGGCGCCGCCGCCGCTGCTGTTGCCCAGCCCGCCGTGTGCACCGTTGCCAGCCAGGGTGACCTGGTTCAGCGTCAAGGTGCCTGCGTTGTTGAAAATGGCCCCTCCCATGCCGCCTGCGCCACCGCCAGCGTCGAAGGGGCCGCCCCCACCGTTGCCGGCGCCGAAGCCGCCACCGCTGCCACGACGGCCACCACCACCGCCAAATCCGCCACCGCCGGAGCCGCCGCCGCCACCACCGAAGCCGCCGTTCTTGCCGCTGGCGCTGCCACTGCCACCGCCCAGGCCGCCATCGTTCGGGCCGCCAGCGTTCGGCCCTCCCCCCGGGGACAAAGTCCCATCCTCGCCCACGCCGGCACCTGCAAAGGAGTTCAAGGAAAGCCTGCCTCCTTGCCCCCCTTGTGCGTGATTGCGCGTGAGCGTGCTGCGTTCGATGGTGAGCTGGCCCCGATTGAAGATGGCACCGCCCGCACCCAGCGCGCCGCCGCCAAAGCGGCTGGAGCCGCCTGTGGCCTGCCCCCCGGCCAGGGTCAGGCCGCGCATGACCAGGCCACCCTGCGCATCGATGTCGAACAGCCGGAAACCGGGTGCGGTACCGAGGCGCTGCACGCTCACGCCCTGGGGCGTCAGGCCATTGGCGTTGGCATCGATGGTGATGCGCTTGCCGCTGATGAAGAAGGCGCTGGGGCCGAACTGCGAGACGTAGCCGGGCCAGCTGGCCAGCGGCAGGCAGGTGGCGCCGGCGGCCTGCCCGGTGTCCAGGCAGTTGGTAAAGCGGGTCAGCGAGATGGTTTGTCCATCCAGGGCCGCGCCGAAGACGATGGTGTCGCCATCGGCGGCATGGTTGATGGCGTCGCGCAGGGTGTCGCAGTTGCGGTCGCCTGCGGCAGGCGAGCATTGGGCACGAGACAGCGGCTCGGTGTCTGCAATCTCGCCGGCGGTGGTGACGGTGAGTGTGGCGGCCTGGGCCGCGGCGCCGGCAAGGGCCAAGGCCAACCCGCCCGTCAGGCCCAGGAATGTCCGGCCCCAGGGGCTCGGCGTGGGCATGGGTGGTGCGTCGGCTGCAGCA
Organism: Delftia sp. DT-2; assembly: GCF_028401915.1. NCBI lineage: Bacteria > Pseudomonadati > Pseudomonadota > Betaproteobacteria > Burkholderiales > Comamonadaceae > Delftia > Delftia sp. DT-2. The sequence goes on along the minus strand of NZ_JAQOTI010000012.1, from coordinate 142,154 downwards.
GACGGGTGGATGATGGAAATGGCGGACCCCCTCGGTAGGCACAGCATCTCGGTGATGTGCTGAAGAGGGCAAATCTATGGGGTGTCCGGCTTTCTGTATGTCCCCCGTTCGGGCTACATGGCCGATGAGAGGGGCGGGGGGTCGCCATGCCGCTCATGTCGCCCATGTCGCCTATCCGGGCGACATGACAGCGGTCTTGTTCCATGTGAACATGCGGCCCTCGCCACGCACTCCACCTCCATGGACACGCACACAGACCCTTCCTCTGCCGCCGCGACGGGTGGCGCCACACCCATCCGCGTGGCCGTGGTGGAGGACGACGCCGCCTGCCGCCATGCCCTGGTGGGCGTGATCAATGCCGCGAAGGACATGGTCCTGTGCTGGGCGGCAGCCAGCCGCACGGAGGCCCTGCACCAGCTCGGCCGGGCCGATGGGGCCGGTGCCATGGACGTGATGCTGGTGGACCTGGGCCTGCCCGACGGCAGCGGCCTGGAGGTGATTGCTGCCGTGCGTGCCCGCCATCCCGGGGCGGCGGTGATGGTCAGCACCATCTTTGGCGACGAGCAGCATGTGCTGGCCGCCATCGAGGCCGGCGCCATGGGCTATCTGCTCAAGGACCTGGCCGCCGACGCGGTGCTGGAGGAAGTGCGCAGCCTGCACGCGGGCGGCAGCCCCATCAATCCCATGGTGGCGCGCAAGCTGCTGCTGCGCCAGCAGCGGGCCGGGGCGGTGGCAGGGCTGGAACGGCCTGTGGAGCCGCAGGCCGCCGCGCAGGCGCTGTCCGCGCGCGAGCTGGAAGTGCTGCGCCTGGTGGCGCGCGGCCATACGCTGGACGAGGTGGCGCGCCAGCTGGGCGTGTCGCGCCATACGGTGCGCACCTTCGTGCGGCGCATCTACGGCAAGCTGCAGGTGTCCAGCCGCACGCAGATGATGCATGTGGCCTTGCAGCGCGGCTGGCTGGCCGAGGGGCGGCAATGAGCGCCGCCACGGTGGGCAGATGACGCAGCCGCTGCTGCGGGGGAGGGTCTTGCTGGTTTCGGCGGGACTGGTGGCGCTGGCGATGCTGCTGGCGGGGGCATTCGGGCTGCGTGGCCCCGTCGCAGGTGAAGCGGTGCAACTGCGCCAGGCGCAGCTGTGGCGGTCGGACAGCCCGCACTGGGCGCCGCCTGCGGCGCTTGCGTCGGCCGACGACGCGGTGCTGGATGCATCGACGCCGTGGAGCGATGTGGACCTGCCCTATGGGGGCGACAGGGCCGTGTCGGGCAGCGGCGACCTGGCTCTGGCGCCACCGGAGGTGCGCTGGTTCCGCGCCGTGGTGCCGCCTGAAGCCCTGGCGCCCACGCCGCAGGGCGCGCGCCTGTACATCCCGCGCTGGCAGACGGTGGGCACGGTGGCGGTGTATGTGGACGGGGCGCTGGCCTGGCAGACGCGCGGCAGCCGGGTGTGGAACAGTTTCAACCGGCCGGTGTGGCTGGACCTGGGCGGGCTGGCGCAGCCGGGCAGGCCGCTGCAGGTGCATGTGCGCATGGCCAGCCAGCAGGGCGTGGGCGGGGCCGGCCGAGACGCTGCGCCTGTCCTGGCGGCTGCGCAGCCTGCTCCAGGCCGATCTGGTGGTCTACACGGCGGGCTCCTACCTGGTGCTGGGCCTGTTCGCGCTGGCGCTGTGGACGCTGCAGCGGCGGCGAGGGGATGTGGTGTTCCTGCTGTTCTTCCTGATGTCGCTGTGCCAGTTGCTGGGCTCGCTGCAGTTCATGGTGGACGGCGAGGGGCTGGCCCTGTCGGACGGCTGGTTCTCCTGGCTGACGCTGGCCGGCCTCATGGGCGCCACGGTGGCGGCCTTCCATTTCCTGTGCCTGATGCAGCGCAGGCGCCGGCCCTGGCTGGGCCGGGTGCTGCAGGGCTATGTGGGCACGGTGCTGCTGGTGGCGGTGCCGCTGTGGGGCCCGGCGCACGAGACCATCCTGCCGCTGCTGCGGCTGCTGATGGTGCCGCCGGAGATCCTGGTGCTGTGCATGGCCGTGGCGGGCGCCTGGCGCATGCGCGATGGCGGCAGCACCATGCTGGCCGTGTGGATGCTGCTGTCGTTTCCCATCGGCTTCCATGACCTGGCGCTGCAAAGCTACCTGATCAGCATGGAGAGCATCTACCTCACGCCCTATGTGTACCTGGGGCTGTTCACGCTGTTCCTGCTGGTGGCCTACCGGCGCTACAACGGCGCGCTGGCCGTGGCCGAGAACGCCAACCTGCATCTGGCGGAACGGCTCAAGGCCCAGGAGGCGGAGCTGGCCCAGGCCCATGAGCGCCTGCTGGCCGTGGAGCGCGAGCAGACGCTGATGCAGGAGCGCCAGCGCCTGATGCGCGAGATGCACGACGGCGTGGGCTCCTCGCTGATGAGCGCGCTGCGCGTGGTGGAGTTCAACCAGGCCGGCACGGTGGACCTGGTGCAGCTGCTGCAGGAGTGCATCGATGACCTGAAGCTGTCCATCGATTCGCTGGAGCCGCTGGACTGCGACCTGCTGGCGCTGCTGGCCGGGCTGCGCTATCGGCTGGGGCCGCGCCTGGAGGGGGCGGGGCTGCGGATGCACTGGGAGGTCAGCGACCTGCCCGCGCTGCCCTGGCTGGACGCGCAGGCCGCCCTGCATGTGCTGCGCATCCTGCAGGAGGTGCTGACCAACATCATCAAGCACAGCGGCGCGCGCGAGATCACGGTGCGCACGGCCCAGGCCCCGCTGGACGGCCGGGCCGGCGTGCAGGTGCTGGTGGAGGACGACGGCCACCCCTTCGACCGCGCCCGGGCACCCACCGAGGGCCGCAAGGGACTGGTGAACATGCGCACACGCGCGCTGGCGCTGCAGGCGCGGCTGGACTGGGCGCCGCTGGCCGGCGGCAATCGCTTCACGCTGTGGATGCCGCTGGAGCGGGCGGGGCCCTAGCCCTGCGCCGTGCGCGCCATGTAGCGCTTGCGCCAGAAGAACATGGTCAGGCCCACGGCAATCGCCATCATCGAGCCCATGGCCCACCAGAAGCCGTCCTGCTTGTGCACCAGGGGGATGAATTCGAAATTCATGCCGAAGATGCCGGCAATCAGGTTCAGCGGCAGGAAGACGGCCGTCAGCGCGGTGAGCGTGCGCATGATGTCGTTGGTGCGGTTGCTCTGCACCGAAAAATGCATCTGCACCACGGTCTCGGTGCTTTGCTCCAGCCGCCGCACGTGGTGGACCACGCGCTCTATGTGTTCCAGCACGTCGCGGCTGCGCACCTTGAGCAGGTCCAGCTCGCGCAGCGCCGCCGCATCTTCAGGCGGCGCCCAGGTCTCCAGCGCGTCCGTCCAGTCCTGCACGGCGGCGCGCTGGTCTTCGCAGACTTCGTCCAGCTCATGCAGGGCCAGCCGTGCGTCCAGCAGCGCCCCCCAGTTGGCAAAGCGCGTGCGCGGGCGCAGCAGCTCGGTCTGCCAGTGGTCCAGCTGGCGCGACAGTTCGCGGCGCAGGTCCAGGAAGCCGTCCACGATGAGGTTGACCACGCGCAGCATGAGGTCGGCCGGGCTGGCCGGCAGCCGCGTGCCGGATGTGGGGTTCAGCCGTCCCTCGCGCAGATCGCTGGGCATGGCGGCCAGCAGCCGCGCGGCATAGGCGTCGCGCACGGTGCAGTCGTCGGGGTGCACGGACAGCAGCACCTGGTCGAACATGGCAAAGCCCACGGGGCTGGTGTCGATGTTGCGCAGCACGGGCGGGCCTGTGCGGCGCACGGGAGGCGAGGGGGGCGCCGCCTGCGCCGCAGGCGAAGAGGCCGTGCCGGCCTGCGGGGCGGTACGTGCCTGCCCGCTGGCCAGGCGGCGAAAGACCAGCAGGTCGTACTGCGAGGTGTAGTCGTAGCGCGATGGCAGCTGGGCGTTGAGCAGGTCCGAGACATGCAGGTCCACCAGCTGCTGGCCCGACAGCAGCTGCAGCGTGCGCTGCACGTCGGCCAGCCGCTCCTGCAAGGTGGCGCGGGTGCAGGAGATCCACAGGAAGCCCTGCGCGGGCGCCTGCCCGGGCAGGTCGGCCAGTTCGGTGGCGCCGCCCGGCTGCAGGTGGAAGATGCGCATGCTCCTGGCGTTCCCGGCTGGGGGAGCGGCTCCCGTGCCCGTGGGCGGCGTCACCCGCGGCATGCGTTCAGCCGCGCAGCTTGCGCGCGGCGTCGATGGCGAAGTAGGTCAGGATGCCGTCGGCACCCGCACGCTTGAAGGCCAGCAGCGATTCCATCATCACCTGGTCATGGTCCAGCCAGCCGTTGGCGGCGGCGGCCTTGAGCATGGCGTACTCGCCGCTGACCTGGTAGGCGAAGGTGGGCACGCCGAATTCGTCCTTGACGCGGCGCACCACGTCCAGGTACGGCATGCCGGGCTTGACCATGACCATGTCGGCGCCTTCGGCCAGGTCCTGGGCGACTTCGCGCAGGGCCTCGTCGGTGTTGGCGGGGTCCATCTGGTAGACGTTCTTGTCGGCCTTGCCCAGCGCGCCGCGCGTGCCCACGGCATCGCGGAACGGGCCGTAGAAGGCGCTGGCGTACTTGGCGCTGTAGGCCATGATGCGGGTGTGGATGTGGCCATGGGCCTCCAGCGCCTCGCGGATGGCGCCGATGCGGCCATCCATCATGTCGCTGGGCGCCACCATGTCCACGCCGGCCTCGGCATGGTTCAGGGCCTGGCCCACCAGCACCTGCACGGTCTCGTCGTTGATGATGTAGCCGGACTCATCCAGGATGCCGTCCTGGCCGTGGCTGGTGTAGGGGTCCAGGGCCACGTCGGTCATCACGCCCAGTTGCGGGAATTCCTTCTTGAGCGCACGCACCACGCGCGGGATCAGGCCGTCGGGGTTGAGCGCCTCCTTGCCGTCGGGTGTCTTCAGCGAGGTCTCGATGGCGGGGAACAGCGCCAGGAACGGGATCTCCAGCTGCACGCACTGCTCGGCCACGGGCAGCAGCAGGTCCAGGCTCAGGCGGTCCACGCCGGGCATGGAGGGCACGGCCTCGCGCTGGTTCGTGCCTTCGTGCACGAACACGGGGTAGATGAAGTCATGGGCCGTGAGCACGTTCTCGCGCACCAGATTGCGCGTGAAGGCGTCGCGGCGCAGGCGGCGAGGGCGGTTGTGCGGGAAGGGGGTGGGGCTGGACAGATGCATGCCGAAAATTGTGCCCCATTCCCGCCGCAGGCCCCGCAACCCTGGCGACGACGCCTCCACGCGGGACTCGGCTTTTGCGCCTGCGCAGCCTGGCGCACCCCTGTACGCACGTACACTGCCCGCATGCTGTGGGTCAAAGCCTTTCATATCGTTTTCGTGGCAAGCTGGTTTGCGGGCCTGTTCTATCTGCCTCGCATCTTCGTCAACGTGGCCATGGTCACGCCCGGCTCGGTGGCCGAGCGCGAGCGCCTGCTGCTCATGGCACGCAAGCTGCTGCGCTTCACCACGCTGCTGGCCGTGCCTGCACTGGGCCTGGGCCTGTGGCTGTACCTGGGCTACGGCATCGGCAAGGGGCCGGGCAACGGCTGGATGCATGCCAAGCTGGCCGGCGTGCTGCTGGTCATCGGCTACCACCACGCCTGCGCGCGCCTGCTGCGCAAGCTGATCGACAACCGGGACCAGCACAGCCACCGCTGGTTCCGCTTCTTCAACGAGGTGCCGGTGCTGCTGCTGGCGGCCATCGTCATCCTGGTGGTCGTCAAACCTTTCTGAGAAACCGATCCAACGAAGAGGGAGGCAGGGCGTGGTGCAAAGGACTTCGGCCTGGCCGCTGGCACTGGTCTATGCGGTGCTCATCGTTTTCGCCAGCCTGTTTCCCTTCGATGGCTGGCGTGCCCAGGGCATTGATCCGCTGGTCTTCCTGACGGCAAAGATCCCGCCGCCGTACTGGACCTGGTTCGACGTCAATACCAATATCGTCGGCTATGCGCCGCTGGGCTTTTTCCTGGCGCTGGCCCTGGTGCGCAGCGGCAGCCCGCGCGCGGCCGTGCCGCTGGCGGCGCTGGCAGGCACCCTGCTGTCGCTGTCCATGGAGTTCCTGCAGATCTACCTGCCGCGGCGCGTTCCCTCCAACCTGGATCTGGTGCTCAATGCGGGCGGCACCTTGTTGGGCGCGCTGGTGGCGCTGCTGCTGGAGCGCCTGGGCGCCCTGGCGCGCTGGAGCGCCTTTCGCACCCATTGGCTGGGCGAGGATGGCGGCGGCGCCATGGTGCTGCTGGCGCTGTGGCCCTGGGCGCTGCTCTTTCCTGCCGCCGTGCCCTTCGGTTTGGGCCAGGTGCTGGAGCGGCTGGAGCAGGGCCTGCTGGACCTGCTCGAAGGCACGCCCTTTCTCATGTGGCTGCCGCTGCGCGAGTCGGCCCTGACGCCGCTGTCGCCCGTGACCGAGATGCTGTGCGTGATGCTGGGCCTGTGGGTGCCCTGCCTGCTGGCCTATTGCGTGATGCGCCACATGGGCCGGCGCGCCGTGCTGGCGGGCTCGGCCATCGTGATCGGCATCGCGGTCTCGGCGATGTCGGCCGCGCTGAGCTGGGGACCTGCCCATGCCTGGGAGTGGGTGGACCTGCCGGTGCGCATGGGCGTATGGGGGGGCGTGGGCCTGGCCATGGTGGCCCTGCCGCTGCCGCGCCGCGCCTGTGCAGCCCTGCTGATGCTGGTGCTGGTGCTGCAACTGAGCATCCTGAACCAGGCGCCCACCAGTGCCTATTTCTCCGAGACGCTGCAGGCCTGGGAGCAGGGGCGTTTCATCCGCTTCTACGGGCTGGGGCAGTGGCTGGGCTGGCTGTGGCCCTATGCCACCCTGGTCTACGTGCTGCTCAGGGTGGCGCGCCGCGATGCAGGGCCGCTGCCGCCTGCACCTTCAGCGCCCCCGGCGCCTTCGGGGCAGCAGACGCAGGCCTAGAATCCGCTGCATGAGCGAAAACCCACGTCCCGGGGCCGAAGGCGGCCAGCAAGGCGCAGGCAACTACTATGCGCGCCACATCTTCTTTTGCCTCAACGAGAGGCCTGGCGGCGAGGACTGCTGTGCGCTGCACGGCGCCAAGGCAGGCTTCGACCACTGCAAGAAGCAGGTCAAGCAGCTGGGCCTGGCCGGCAAGGGCCAGGTGCGCGTGAACAAGGCCGGCTGCCTGGACCGCTGCGCGGGCGGGCCCGTGGCCGTGGTCTACCCCGAAGGTACCTGGTACACCTTCGTGGACGAGACCGATATCGACGAGATCGTCGAGTCCCATCTCAAGAACGGCCAGCCCGTGGAGCGCCTGCTGCTGCCGCCCGACGTGGGCCGCTGAGCACCGGCTGGAACTTTGGGCCTTTCCGGGCATCAGTGCTTTGTCAGCTTGGACTGGCTGCTACTACTAGGATAGCGATTGTGAATGCGCAGACCGAACGTTTGACCCTGACCGGCCTTGCCGGGGCCGTGGAGGCCCTGCGCGACGCGCCGGCCGCCGATGCGACTGCGCGCGGCGTGGCCATCATCGCCCACCCCCATCCGCTGTTTGGCGGCACCATGGACAACAAGGTGGTGCAGACCCTGGCGCGGGCCTTCGTGCAGTGCGGCTACACGGCCGTACGCTTCAACTTCCGTGGCGTGGGTGCCAGTGCCGGCGAGCACGACGCAGGCATCGGCGAGGCCGAGGACATGCTGTCCGTGGTCCGCCAGGTCGCTCCCGAAGGGCCGATCGCGCTGGCGGGCTTTTCCTTCGGCGCCTTCGTCACCAGCCATGTGCTGGCGGGCCTGTGGAATGAAGGCCGGGTGGAAAAGGCTGTGCTGGTGGGCACGGCGGCCAGCCGTTTCTCGGTGGCCCCCGTGCCGCCCGAAGCCCATGACCGGACATTGGTGGTGCACGGCGAGGCCGATGACACGGTGCCGCTGTCGGCCGTCATGGACTGGGCGCGCCCGCAGATACTGCCTGTTACCGTCGTGCCCGGGGGCGGTCATTTCTTTCACGGACAATTGCCGCTGCTCAAGAGTCTCGTGGTCCGCCATTTGCGCTCACTTCCCTAGCGGCCCGCGCCGCTGCTCAATAGGCCCGCCCCAGCCGGCGGGCATCTTCCGCCTTTCCTGCTTTACCTGCCCTTTAGCGAGAGTTTTCCTCATGAAGCCCATTTCCTCCACGCTGCGAGTCCTGGCACTGGCAGCGGCCATGGCGCCGGCCCTGGCGCTGGCGCAGATCACCCCGCCCCAGCCGCCCGAGATCGCGGCGCGCAACTATCTGCTGGTCGATGTCACCGCCAACCAGGTGCTGGGTGCCAAGGACATCGATGCGCCCATCGAGCAGGCCTCGCTGACCAAGCTCATGACCGGCTACCTGGTCTTCGACGCACTGCGCGCCAAGAAGATCACGCTGGAGCAGCGCCTGCCCGTCAGCGAGCGCGCCTGGAAGATGCCGGGCTCGCGCATGTTCATCGACCCCAAGATGCAGGTGCCGGTGGATGACCTGATCAAGGGCATGATCGTGCAATCCGGCAACGACGCCACCATGGCCCTGGCCGAAGGCGTGGGCGGCTCGGCCGAGAACTTCGTGCGGCTCATGAACGAGCAGGCCAAGGCGCTGGGCATGAAGAACACCAGCTACAAGAACCCCGAAGGCCTGACCGAGCCCGGCCACCTGACCACGGCGCGTGACCTGTCCATCCTCGCGCAGCGCCTGATGCAGGACTTCCCCGAGTACATGCACTACTACTCGACCAAGAAGTACTTCTACCCGGGCACGCCGGCCTCCAACGGCACCAACCGCAACTCGCTGCTGTTCCGCGACCCGACCGTGGACGGCCTCAAGACCGGCCACACCGCTGCGGCCGGCTACTGCCTGGTGGCCACGGCCAAGCGCGATCTGCCCAACGTGGGCAGCCGCCGCCTGATCTCCATCGTGCTGGGCGCCGCCAGCGAGAACGCGCGCGCCAATGAAAGCCAGAAGCTGCTGAACTGGGGCTATGCGGCCTTCGACTCGGTCAAGCTGTTCGATGCCGAGCAGGCCGTGGCCACGCCCGAGGTCTGGAAGGGCAAGGCGGGCACCGTCAAGATCGGCCGCACCACGCCCATCGTGGTCACCGTGCCGGCCGGCAGTGGCGGCAAGCTGAGCACCGAAGTCGTGCGCCAGGACCCGCTGATCGCTCCGTTCACCAAGGGCCAGGCCATGGGCACGCTCAAGGTCAAGCTGGGGGCCGACACCGTGGCCGAAGTGCCGCTGGTGGCGCTGGAAGGCGTGGAGCAGGCTGGCTTCTTCGGCCGTGCCTGGGATGCGATCCGCCTCTGGATCAAGTAAGCCCCGCGCCTGTCGCGCAGGCCCTCGCGTACCGGCTTGAAGGGGGTGCAGTTGTGCGATCTCCTGCAAGCTGGTACAGTCGAGGGCTTTTCGGAATTTCCGAAGGGATTCACGTTTTCGCTTTTCGCAAGCAATTCACGTTTAGGGACGTTTATTAATGCCAACCATTAACCAACTCGTGCGTCAGGGCCGCACGGTCGAAGTTGTCAAATCCAAGAGCCCTGCTATGGAAAACTGCCCTCAGCGCCGCGGCGTGTGCACCCGTGTGTACACCACGACGCCCAAGAAGCCT
>NZ_JAQOTI010000012.1:49190-132378 GCF_028401915.1 Delftia sp. DT-2 | reverse complement strand
AAGCCCAAGGCCAAGTAAGCCCTGCGTTTTTTCGAAGAAGGTGCTGTATCCCGCGTGGCGCGAGATCCAGCGTAGTGACCCCAAACGCAAGTGTTTTGCGCGGGTCGAGTAAGTGGGAGTCCTGTTGGCTCTCGCGGTGTCTGAAAAGACGCCAACTGAAGCAAGATAGAGGTAAAAAATGCCACGTCGTCGCGAAGTCCCCAAACGTGAAATCCTGCCGGATCCCAAGTTCGGCAATGTCGAGCTGTCCAAGTTCATGAACGTGATCATGGAAGGCGGCAAGAAGGCGGTCGCAGAACGCATCATCTACGGTGCCCTGGACCTGATTCAAAAGAAGCACCCTGACAAAGACCCGCTGGAAGCCTTCATCGTTGCCATCAACAACGTGAAGCCCATGGTCGAAGTGAAGTCCCGCCGCGTCGGCGGTGCCAACTACCAGGTGCCCGTCGAAGTGCGTCCCGTGCGTCGCCTGGCCCTGTCCATGCGTTGGCTGAAGGAAGCTGCACGCAAGCGCGGCGAGAAGTCCATGGCCCAGCGCCTGGCCAACGAGCTGCTCGAGGCCACCGAAGGCCGTGGCGGCGCCATGAAGCGCCGTGACGAAGTGCACCGCATGGCCGAAGCCAACAAGGCGTTCAGCCACTTCCGCTTCTAAGAGCGCTTCGCTCCTGATCAGACGGGCCGCATGCATTTTTGCCTGCGGCCTTGTCTCGATTAGGAGCATCCCCAGATAAGACTGCTGTCCGTCTGCACCATGAGGCTGGAACGGGCAGAGACTCCCTCCATACGATCAATCAAGGATCCATCATGGCTCGCAAGACCCCCATCGAGCGCTACCGCAATATCGGTATCTCCGCCCACATCGACGCCGGCAAAACCACCACCACCGAACGTATCCTGTTCTACACCGGTGTGACCCACAAGCTGGGCGAAGTGCACGACGGCGCTGCTACGACCGACTGGATGGAGCAAGAGCAAGAGCGCGGCATCACCATCACTTCCGCTGCAGTGACCTGCTTCTGGAAGGGCATGGACCTGTCCTACCCCGAGCACCGTTTCAACATCATCGACACCCCCGGCCACGTGGACTTCACCATCGAGGTGGAGCGTTCCATGCGCGTGCTGGACGGCGCCTGCATGGTGTACTGCGCCGTGGGCGGCGTGCAGCCCCAGTCGGAAACCGTGTGGCGTCAGGCCAACAAGTACAAGGTGCCTCGTCTGGCCTTCGTGAACAAGATGGACCGTACCGGCGCCAACTTCTTCAAGGTCGTCGAGCAGATGAAGCTGCGCCTGAAGGCCAACCCCGTGCCCGTCGTGATCCCGATCGGTGCCGAAGAAAACTTCAAGGGCGTGGTCGACCTCGTCAAGATGAAGGCCATCATCTGGGACGAAGCCTCGCAAGGCATGAAGTTCGAATACCACGAAATCCCCGCCGAGCTGGTGGAGACCGCCAACAAGTGGCGTGAAAATCTCGTGGAAGCCGCTGCCGAAGCCAGCGAAGACCTGATGAACAAGTACCTGGAAGAAGGTACTCTGTCCGAAGAAGACGTGAAGGCCGGCCTGCGCGCTCGTACGCTGGCTACCGAAATCCAGCCCATGCTGTGCGGTACCGCCTTCAAGAACAAGGGTGTGCAGCGCATGCTGGACGCCGTGATCGACTACCTGCCGGCGCCTGTGGACATCCCTGACGTCACCGGTACCGATCCCGAAAACGAAGAAACCAAGCTCAGCCGCAAGGCAGACGACGGCGAAAAGTTCTCGGCCCTGGCCTTCAAGCTGATGACCGACCCGTTCGTCGGCCAGCTGACCTTCGTGCGCGTGTACTCGGGCGTCCTGACCAAGGGCGACACCGTGTTCAACTCGGTCAAGGGCAAGAAGGAGCGTATCGGCCGTATCGTGCAGATGATGGCCAACGAGCGCGTGGAAGTCGAAGAAATCCGCGCCGGCGACATCGCTGCCTGCGTGGGCCTGAAGGACGTGACCACCGGCGAAACGCTGTGCGCCGTCGAAGCTCCCATCGTGCTGGAACGCATGGTCTTCCCCGAGCCCGTGATTGCACAGGCCGTGGAGCCCAAGTCCAAGGCCGACCAGGAAAAGATGGGCATCGCCCTGTCGCGCCTGGCTGCTGAAGATCCGTCCTTCCGCGTGCGCACCGATGAAGAATCGGGCCAGACCATCATCGCCGGCATGGGCGAGCTGCACCTGGAAATCATCGTTGACCGCATGAAGCGCGAATTCAACGTGGAAGCCAACGTGGGCAAGCCCCAGGTGGCCTACCGCGAAACCATTCGCCAGAAGGTTACCGATGTGGACGGCAAGTTCGTTCGCCAGTCCGGCGGCAAGGGCCAGTACGGCCACGTCGTGCTGACCCTGGAACCCCAGGAAGCCGGCAAGGGCTTCGAGTTCGTCGACGAAATCAAGGGCGGTGTGGTTCCTCGCGAATACATCCCTGCGGTCGAGAAGGGCGTGATCGAGGCGCTGACTTCCGGCGTGCTGGCCGGCTACCCCGTGGTGGACGTCAAGGTGCGCCTGACCTTCGGTTCGTACCACGATGTGGACTCGAACGAAATGGCCTTCAAGATGGCTGCCATCTTCGGCTTCAAGGAAGGCGCCAAGAAGGCCAGCCCCGTCATCCTCGAGCCCATGATGGCCGTGGAAGTCGAGACGCCTGAAGACTACGCCGGCACCGTGATGGGCGACCTGTCCTCGCGTCGCGGCATGGTCCAGGGCATGGACGACATGGCCGGCGGTGGCAAGTCCATCAAGGCTGAAGTGCCGCTGTCGGAAATGTTCGGCTACGCCACTTCGCTGCGTTCGCAGACGCAAGGCCGCGCTACGTACACGATGGAGTTCAAGCACTACGCCGAAGCTCCCCGCAACGTGGCCGAAGCCATCGTGGCTGCTCGCGCCAAGTAAGGCTTTTTGTATAATCGAAGGCTTTTGAGTCGCAGCCCCTGAAAAGGGGCTGCGATTTTTGCCGGTCTGCGATCCCATGCCGTCCTGTCACCTGTGCGGGGCGACCAAGCAATGGGATGCAGACCTTAAACATCACACAGGTTTTGCTCTTTCGGAGAAATCATGGCAAAGGAAAAATTCGAGCGGACCAAGCCCCACGTCAACGTGGGCACCATCGGTCACGTGGACCACGGCAAGACGACCCTGACGGCTGCCATCGCCACCGTTCTGTCCAAGAAGTTCGGCGGCGAAGCCAAGGCTTACGACCAGATCGACGCAGCACCTGAAGAAAAGGCCCGCGGCATCACGATCAACACCGCCCACGTCGAGTACGAAACGGCCAACCGCCACTACGCTCACGTTGACTGCCCCGGCCACGCCGACTACGTCAAGAACATGATCACCGGCGCTGCTCAGATGGACGGCGCTATCCTGGTGTGCTCGGCCGCTGACGGCCCGATGCCCCAGACCCGCGAGCACATCCTGCTGGCTCGTCAGGTGGGCGTGCCCTACATCATCGTGTTCCTGAACAAGTGCGACATGGTGGACGACGAAGAGCTGCTGGAGCTGGTCGAAATGGAAGTGCGCGAGCTGCTGGCCAAGTACGACTTCCCCGGCGACGACACCCCCATCATCCGCGGCTCGGCCAAGCTGGCCCTGGAAGGTGACGCAAGCGACAAGGGCGAGCCCGCCATCCTGCGTCTGGCTGAAGCCCTGGACACCTACATCCCCACGCCCGAGCGCGCTGTGGACGGTGCCTTCGCAATGCCCGTGGAAGACGTGTTCTCGATCTCCGGCCGTGGCACCGTGGTGACCGGTCGCGTTGAGCGCGGCATCATCAAGGTCGGCGAAGAAATCGAAATCGTCGGTATCCGCGACACCCAGAAGACCATCGTCACCGGCGTGGAAATGTTCCGCAAGCTGCTGGACCAAGGCCAGGCTGGCGACAACGTGGGCCTGCTGCTGCGCGGCACCAAGCGTGAAGACGTGGAACGCGGCCAAGTGCTGTGCAAGCCCGGCTCCATCAAGCCCCACACCCACTTCACGGCTGAGGTGTACGTGCTGTCCAAGGACGAAGGTGGTCGCCACACTCCGTTCTTCAACAACTACCGTCCCCAGTTCTATTTCCGCACGACCGACGTGACCGGCTCCATCGAGCTGCCCGCCGACAAGGAAATGGTGATGCCTGGCGATAACGTGTCGATCACCGTCAAGCTGATCGCCCCCATCGCCATGGAAGAAGGTCTGCGCTTCGCTATCCGCGAAGGCGGCCGTACCGTGGGCGCTGGCGTGGTTGCAAAGATCATTGCGTAATTCTTAGAAAACTAGGAATACACAATGTCCAAGCAAAAAATCCGCATCCGCCTGAAGGCGTTTGACTACAAGCTGATCGACCAGTCGGCTGCTGAAATCGTTGACACTGCCAAGCGCACCGGCGCCATCGTCAAGGGTCCCGTGCCCCTGCCGACACGCATGAAGCGCTTCGACATCCTGCGCTCGCCGCACGTCAACAAGACCAGCCGCGACCAGTTCGAAATCCGCACTCACCAGCGCCTGATGGACATCGTTGACCCGACTGACAAGACGGTTGACGCTCTGATGAAGCTGGACCTGCCCGCAGGTGTGGACGTCGAGATCAAGCTGCAATAAGTACTTCACAGGCCCCTTGCGGGGCCGTTGAAGGGCTTTGATTTAACGCGAACTTGCTTGAAAAGGCAGTTCGCGTTAAAATTTGGGGCTTCGCCTTTCTTGAGCGAAGTTTTATCAACCTTCTTTCGTGCGCAAGGCCTTGGTCATCTGGGGCGGGAGCGCAACGCTGGGCCAATTGCAGTTTCAGCGGCGGAAGTTTTGGAGCAAACAAATGAGTCTGAGCAACTCCCTCGGGTTGCTGGGTCGCAAGGTGGGCATGATGCGTCTGTTCACTGATGATGGGGACGCAGTGCCTGTCACAGTGGTGGATGTGTCGAACAACCGCGTGACTCAGGTCAAAACCCAAGAGAACGATGGCTACGTGGCCCTGCAGGTCACTTTCGGTTCGCGCAAGGCATCTCGCGTGACCAAGCCAGAAGCCGGCCACCTTGCCAAGGCAGGTGTCGAAGCCGGTGAAGTGATGGGTGAATTCCGCGTGACCGAAGAAACCGCTGGCAAGTACGCCGCAGGCTCCGTCCTGCCCGTCGCCGAGCTGTTCTCGGTGGGCCAGAAGGTGGACGTGCAAGGCACTTCCATCGGTAAGGGCTTCGCCGGCACCATCAAGCGTCACAACTTCCGCTCGCAGCGCGCCTCGCACGGCAACAGCCGTTCGCACAATGTTCCCGGCTCCATCTCGATGGCCCAGGATCCAGGTCGCGTGTTCCCGGGCAAGAAGATGACCGGCCACATGGGCGATGAAACCATCACCACCCAAAATCTCGATGTGGTTCGCATTGACGAAGCACGCCAACTGCTCTTGATCAAGGGCGCTGTTCCGGGCTCCAAGGGTGGCTTCGTGACGGTGCGCCCCGCCATCAAGGCCAAAGCTTCCAAGGGAGCGAACTAATGCAGCTCGAACTCCTGAATGAACAAGGCCAGGCCGCATCCAAGTTTGATGCGCCCGAGACTGTTTTCGGCCGTGAATTCAACGAAGACCTCGTCCACCAGATCGTGATCGCCTACCGTGCCAACGCACGCCAGGGCACTCGCGCTCAGAAGGACCGCGAGCAGGTTCGTCACACGACCGCCAAGCCGTTCAAGCAAAAGGGCACCGGCCGTGCTCGTGCCGGTATGTCCTCCTCGCCTCTGTGGCGTGGCGGCGGCCGCATCTTCCCGAATCTGCCTGAAGAAAACTTCACGCAGAAGATCAACAAGAAGATGTACCGCGCCGGCATGGTTGCCATCCTGTCGCAGCTGGCCCGCGAAGGCCGTCTGGCCGTGGTGGACTCGCTCAAGCTCGAAAGCCCCAAGACCAAGGTGCTGGCCGACAAGTTCAAGGCCATGAACCTGGAATCGGTCATGGTGATCGCTGAAGAAGTCGACGAGAACCTGTACCTGGCTTCCCGCAATCTGAAGAACGTGTTCGTGGTCGAGCCGCGCTACGCCGACCCCGTGTCGCTGGTGCACTACAAGAAAGTGCTCGTCACCAAGGGTGCGATCGACAAACTCAAGGAGATGTTCGAATGAGCACGCTCAAGTTTGACGAAGGTCGTCTGATGCAGGTGTTGGTTGCTCCCATCGTGTCCGAAAAGGCCACCATGGTTGCAGAGAAGTCCAACGCCGTGACGTTCAAGGTGCTGCAGAGCGCCACCAAGCATGAAATCAAGGCCGCCGTGGAACTGATGTTCAAGGTGGAAGTTGCTGGTGTCTCCGTGGTGAACATCAAGGGCAAGACCAAGCGCTTTGGCAAGACCACCGGCCGCCGCGACCACGTTCGCAAGGCCTACGTGATGCTCAAGCCCGGTCAAGAGCTGAACCTGTCCGGGGAGGCTGCGTAATCATGGCTGTTATCAAGCTCAAACCGACGACCCCCGGCCAACGCGGCACGGTCAAGGTCACGCGTGACCATCTGCACAAGGGTGCAGGTTTCGCCCCCCTGCTGGAGCCTCAGCACCAGAAGTCGGGCCGTAACAACAACGGTCACATCACCACCCGTCACAAGGGCGGTGGCCACAAGCACCACTATCGCGTGGTGGACTTCAAGCGCACCAAGGACGGCATCCCCGCCAAGGTCGAGCGCATTGAGTACGACCCCAACCGTACGGCCCACATCGCTCTGGTGTGCTATGCCGACGGCGAGCGTCGCTACATCATTGCTCCGCGCAACCTGGAAGTCGGCGCAACGATCGTCAGCGGTTCGGAAGCCCCGATCCGCGTGGGCAACACCCTGCCGATCCGCAACATCCCCGTGGGTTCGACCATCCACTGCATCGAACTGAAGATCGGCGCTGGCGCGCAGATCGCCCGTTCGGCAGGTACGTCGGCTACGCTGCTGGCCCGTGAAGGCATCTACGCCCAAGTGCGTATGCGTTCCGGCGAAGTGCGCAAGGTGCACATCGAATGCCGCGCGACCATCGGTGAAGTCGCCAACGAAGAGCACAGCCTGCGCCGTCTGGGCAAGGCCGGTGTGAAGCGCTGGATGGGTATCCGCCCGACCGTTCGCGGCGTGGTGATGAACCCTGTCGATCACCCGCACGGTGGTGGTGAAGGCAAGACCGGTGAAGGTCGTCACGCTGTTGACCCATGGGGCAACCTGACGAAGGGCTACCGTACCCGTAACAACAAGCGCACGCAGTCGATGATTGTGTCGCGTCGTAAGAAGTAAAGGGTAGCAAATGACTCGTTCTCTTAAAAAGGGTCCGTTTGTTGACCATCACTTGCTGGCAAAGGCCGAGAAGGCCGTCGCCACCAAGGACAAGAAGCCCGTCAAGACCTGGTCGCGTCGCTCCATGGTTCTGCCCGAGTTCATCGGTCTGACCATTGCCGTGCACAACGGCAAGCAGCACGTGCCCGTGTATGTGACTGACCAGATGGTCGGCCACAAGCTCGGCGAATTCGCGCTGACCCGTACCTTCAAGGGTCACCCGGCGGACAAAAAAGCCAAGAAGTAAGGAATAGAACATGTCTGAAACACGTGCTGTTCTCCGTGGCGTCCGCCTGTCTGTGGACAAGGGTCGCCTGGTCGCGGACCTGATCCGCGGCAAGAAAGTGGACCAAGCCCTGAACATCCTGACGTTCACGCAGAAAAAAGCTGCCGTGATCATCAAGAAGGTGCTCGAGTCCGCCATCGCCAACGCCGAGCACAACGACGGCGCCGACATTGACGAACTGAAGGTCAAGACCATCTTCGTCGAACAAGGCACCACGCTCAAGCGCTTCACCGCGCGTGCAAAGGGCCGCGGCAATCGCATCAGCAAGCCCACGTGCCACGTGTACGTGACGGTTGGCAACTGAAAGGCCTGGGAAGAATATGGGACAGAAAATCCATCCTACCGGCTTCCGCCTGGCTGTTAGCCGCAACTGGGCCAGCCGTTGGTACGCAAGCAACCGCGACTTCGCCGGCATGCTGGCCGAAGACATCAAGGTGCGCGAGTTCCTGAAGGCCAAGCTGAAGAACGCCGCCGTGTCGCGCATCCTGATCGAGCGTCCTGCAAAGAACGCCCGCATCACGATCTTCTCGGCACGTCCTGGTGTCGTGATCGGCAAGAAGGGCGAGGACATCGAGAACCTGAAGAAGGAACTCGCAACCCGTCTGGGCGTGCCCGTGGCTGTGAACATCGAAGAAGTGCGCAAGCCTGAAATCGATGCCAAGCTGATCGCCGACTCGATCTGCCAGCAGCTCGAAAAGCGCATCATGTTCCGCCGCGCCATGAAGCGTGCGATGCAAAACGCCATGCGTCTGGGTGCCCAAGGCATCAAGATCATGTCTTCGGGCCGTCTGAACGGTATCGAAATTGCACGCTGCGAGTGGTACCGCGAAGGCCGTGTGCCACTTCACACGCTGCGCGCCGACATCGACTATGGCTTCTCCGAAGCCAAGACGACCTACGGTGTGATCGGTGTGAAGGTCTGGGTCTACAAGGGTGACACGCTGGGTCGTAACGACCTGCCGGCAGCCGAGACCCCCCGCCCCGAAGACGAGCGTCGTCCTCGCGGCCCCCGCCGCGATGGTCGCGGCGATGGTCGTCGTGACGGTGCTGGCCGTGGTGCCCGCCGCCCCGCAGGCGCTAACGCAGCACCTGCAGACGGCAGCGACAAGCCCGCCGGCGCTGGCGCTGATTCCGTTAAGCGCGTTCGCAAGACTGACGCGCCCGCTACAGCAGCGGACGGTAAAGGAGAATAAAGATGCTGCAACCTGCTCGCCGCAAATACCGCAAGGAGCAAAAGGGTCGCAACACCGGTATTGCAACGCGTGGTAACTCCGTTGCTTTCGGTGACTTCGGCCTGAAGTCCACTGACCGTGGTCGCCTGACGGCACGTCAGATCGAAGCGGCTCGCCGCGCGATCTCGCGTCACGTCAAGCGCGGCGGTCGTATCTGGATCCGCGTGTTCCCGGACAAGCCAATCTCTACCAAGCCCGCAGAAGTGCGTATGGGTAACGGTAAGGGCAACCCCGAGTACTACGTGGCCGAAATCCAGCCCGGCAAGGTGCTCTACGAAATCGTGGGCGTCCCTGAAGAGCTGGCTCGTGAAGCGTTCCGCCTGGCCGCTGCAAAGCTGCCGCTGCGTACGACCTTCGTGTCCCGTCAAATTGGTGCCTAAGGAGAACAACATGACGAAAGCTGCTGAACTCCGCCAAAAAGACGTTGCCGGCCTGGAAGCCGAAGTGAAGTCCCTGCAAAAGGCTCACTTTGGTCTGCGTATGCAAAAGGCCACGCAACAGCTGGGTAACACGAACACGCTGCGTACCACGCGCCGTGACATCGCCCGCGCCAAGACCATCCTTGCTGAAAAGCAAGCCGCCAAGTAATCAGGAAGCCGACATGACGGAAGCTAAAAAATCCCTCAAGCGCACCTTGATTGGCAAGGTGGTCAGCGACAAGCGTGCCAAGACCGTGACGGTCATGGTTGAACGCCGCGTCAAGCACCCGATCTATGACAAGATCATGATCAAGTCCAGCAAGTACCACGCTCACGACGAGCAAGGTGAGTACAAGCTGGGCGACGTGATCGAAATCACGGAAAGCCGCCCGCTGTCCAAGACCAAGAACTGGGTTGCTACCCGCTTGGTGCAAAAGGCTGCTCTGGTGTAAGCCTACCTAGGCCCACCGGCTGCAAAGCCACAGGAAACGACCCACAATGTGGGTCGTTTTTTCGTTTGGGGACCGCCATTTCGGCGGCCCCCGGTTTTGCACCACAAAGGAGATAGAGATGATCAAAGTCGGAGATGCCCTGCCCGCTGCCACCCTGATGGAATACGTGGAAGTCGAAGGCAATGGCTGCAGCATCGGCCCCAACCCCGTGAAGCTGCCCGAAGCCGCTGCAGGCAAGACCATCGCGGTCTTCGCCGTGCCCGGTGCATTCACTCCCACCTGCTCGGCCAAGCATGTGCCCGGCTTCGTGGAGCAGGCCGAAGCCTTCAAGGCTGCCGGCGTGGACGAGATCTGGTGCCTGTCGGTCAACGACGCCTTCGTGATGGGCGCATGGGCCCGCGACCAGAAGACCGATGGCAAGGTGCGCATGCTGGCCGACGGCGACGCCGCATTCGCCAAGGCCACCGGCCTGACGCTGGATCTGAACGGCAAGGGCCTGGGCCTGCGCAGCAACCGCTATTCCATGCTGGTCAAGGACGGCAAGGTCATCACGCTGAACGTGGAAGGCCCTGGCAAGTTCGAGGTCAGCGACGCGGCCACTTTGCTGGGCCAGGCCAAGGCCTGATCGCGCTGCAGGCCTTCTGGCCTGTGCACCGCGCTATTGCGAAAAAAAGGCATTGCACCCGGGTGCAATGCCTTTTTGTATTGGGGGCGCTGGTTCAGCCAGGCCGGCCTAGAAGATATCGGCCTTGAGGTAGTGCGCCCCCGCGATGGGGTTGTGATAGTAGGGCGGGATTTCCTCGAAGCCCAGATCGACGTAGAGGGCGCGGGCCGATTCCATGTCGTCCAGCGTGTCCAGCAGCACATGGTCATAGCCGGCCTGGCGCGCCACATCAAGCATGGCTTCGGCCAGCTGCCGACCCAGCCCGAAACCGCGAAAGGCCTTGCGCACGAACAGGCGCCTCATCTCGGCGGCATTGGCGTAGTCGCAGTTGTCCAGGGGGCGCAGGGCGCAGCAGCCGGCCACTGCGCCATCGACCCTGGCCAGCAGGATGTGGCCGCGCGGCGCAGCGTAGTCGCCGGGCAGATCGGCGATCTCGGCCTCGAAATCTTGAAATTGCAGATCGACATCCAGGCTTGCAGCGTACTCCCGGAAGATCTGGCGGACTTCGTCCCAGTCTTCCGCGGGATTCGGCGCCAGCAAGGCGACAGCAGGCTTGTCCACGGGCACTCAGCTAAAACGACGGAAAGCGCAGTGTAGCGGCAAGCGGCCCACCTCTGGCTGCGCCGTCAGAAAGCGCCGCCAAGCTGCTGTACCCACCATGCCGCAGCGCCTGCCCCGAAGGCCAGGGCCAAGGCCAGCCAACGGCTGCCTGCCGTGTCGCGTGAGGCGGGTACTGGCGCGGACAACTGTTTGTCCCCGGTCACCATGGCTCGCACCAGGCCGCGCCCGCGCCAGGCATAGAACACGATGGCCAGAAGATGCAGGGCCACCAGTGCGTACAGCAAATACTGTCCCCAATGCGCGTGATAGGCCGTGGCCTGCGCCACCGTGTCGCCCGATGCGAAGCGGCTCAGCGGCCCGGAGAACGCAATCTCGTCATCGCTGAGCAATCCGCTGCCTACCTGGGCGATCAGCACCGCCAGCATGGCCAGCACGGACAGAGCGCCCAACGGGCTGTGGCCTGCGCTGTCGCTCTCCGCTCCTTGTCCGCGCAGATGGCGCAGCAGGGCGGAAGGTGCATGGATGAAGCTGGCAAAGCGCGACCAGCGGCCACCCACCAGGCCCCACAACAGGCGAAACAGCAGCAAGGCCAGCATGACATGGCCCAGCAGCAGATGCCAGTTCATGGCATTGCCGCCCAGTTTGGCCGTCACGACCAGGGCAATCACGGTTGCGGCCAGCAGCCAGTGAAACAGCCGGGTGGGCAGGTCCCAGATGCGGACCTTGTGCTTGGCGGCGCCTTGTGCGGTCGGTTCTTGTGCCATGGCATGAGCGTGTGGGTGGGAATGAGTGCATTGTGCCGACATGCATTCCGGAGCCGGCAGTCAATGCACCCTGGCTGCGGTCAATCAAAGCTGCGCCCGCAAGGCGTCACTGCCATACTGGCCCGGCAGATTTCCCCACACTCGAAAAGGAAAACCACGATGAAGAAAGTTTCTGCATGGGCGCTGGCCGCCCTGGTGGCCGCTACCGCGCTGCCGGCTTCCGCCCAGTTTGCCAAGTCCGAGGACGCCATCAAGTACCGCCAGGGCGCGCTGGCCGTGCTGGGCCAGCACTTCGGTCGCCTGGGTGCGATGGCGAACGGAAAGATCCCCTTCGATGCCAAGGCGGCCCAGGAAAACGCCGAGGTGGTGGCCTTCATGGCCAAGCTGCCCTGGGCAGGTTTCGGCGCAGGCACGGAGGGTGGAAAGGCCAAGCCTGAAATCTGGAAGGAGCAGGCCAAGTTCCAGGATCTGTCGGAGAAGATGCAGGCCGAGACGGTCAAGCTCGCGGCTGCGGCCAAGTCCGGCAACCTGGACCAGCTCAAGGCGGCCTTCGGCCCGGCCGCTGCCAGCTGCAAGGCCTGCCACGACAGCTTCCGCAGCCGCTGATCGGCATGCAGATGCAAAAAAACCGGCGTGATGCCGGTTTTTTTCTGGGCTTGCCTGTGCCGTATCAGGCTTCGGCCAGCAGTTTCTCGATCAGCCGGTGCAACTCGGCGAAGTCAGGCGCTCCCACATAGCGCTTCACGATGTCGCCGCGCTTGTTGACGATGTAGGTGGTGGGCGTCAGCTGCACATCGCCCCAGGCGCGGGCCACGGCGCCGGTGTTGTCCAGCGCCACCTTGAACGGCAGCTTGCGCGAATCGGCGAAGTTCACCACATAGCTGGGCGGGTCGTAGCTCATGGCCACGGCCAGGGTCTCGAAGCCCTGGCCCTGGAATTTCTGGTGGGTGGCGACGATCTCCGGCATCTCGGCCACGCAGGTGGTGCAGCTGGTGGCCCAGAAATTGACCAGCGTCACCTTGCCCTTGAAATCGGCCGTGGTCTGCTTGCTGCCATCCAGCAGCACGAAGGTCGATTGCGGCGCCGCCGTCTGGCCTGCGCCCGAATACACCCATGCGCCCATTCCGGCGGCTGCGGCGATCACCACGCCTGCGATCCAATGTTTGCTTGCCATAGCGACGATTGTGCCCAAAGTTGTGCCCGTAGGCCTGCACGCATGCCGTGCACCGCGTTTCGATGCGCGGCAAGGGCAAAAGTTCGGGTCTCGGTCAAGCGGGCCGTGTCGATAATGCCGGCATGACATTGATGGAAAGCTTTTTGATCCCCATGGCAAGGCTCCGCGCTCCTGCCATGCGGCTTGCTGCCGCTGTGCTGGTGTTGACGCCCTTGGCCGCATGCAGTCCCCGGCTGGATTGGCGGCAGGTTGCGGTCGAGGGCACGCCACTGCGTGTGCTTTTGCCTTGCGATCCGCAATCGGCCACCCGGCCGGTGGAACTGGGCCAGGGCATGGGCACGGTGCAGATGTCCATGATGGGATGCGACGCCGATGCGTCCACCTACGCGGTTTCCCACTTCCTGGTCAGCGAGCCCTCCAGGGCCGCCGAGATGCTGTCGTACTGGCAGGCGGCCGTGCTCGGTCAGATGAATCCGGGTGCGCCGGGACAGGCGCCGGCCGGCGCCAAGCAATTGCGCTCCAAGGAAGATGGCTCCTTCGTGCCTGCAGGCGCCTTGAATCTGCCGCAGTCGCTGCGCACCACGTTTGAAGGCGTGGGCCCCCAGGGCTGGAAGCTCACGGCCCATGGCGTGTGGTTTGCACGAATGGAGCCGGCGGGCGCGCGCCTCTACCATGCCGTGATCTACAGCGACAAGCCGCGCACAGACGAGGCCAACAACTTCTTCGCCAGCCTGCAACTGCAGTAGCAACAGGTTTGGAGCCACGGATGCGGGAGGCAACTGTGGCATGGAGCGCAGCGCAGGCGCGCCGTTTGCCCTGCATGCGCCTTCGCACGCCATAATCGACTCCGAACCCTGTGACTTCATGACCACGCGCATCCTTTTGTTCACCCACGCACCTTTGGCCCAGGCACTGCGCGAATGCGCCCTGCATGTGTTCGCCGACAGTGCCGAGGACGTCCTTGCCCTGGATGTGCCCGCTCAGGAGCCGCCCGAGGCCACTCTGATGCGTGCCGAGCAGTTGCTTGAAGACCATGGCGGCCTGCTGGGGCTGCCCACGCTGGTGCTGACCGACCTCTTTGGTGCGACGCCCTGCAACGTGGCGCAGCGCCTTGTGGCGCAACTGCCTGCCGGGCGGCTGGTGGCCGGAGTGAACTTGCCCATGCTGCTGCGCTCCATAGGCTATCGCCACGAGGCGCTGGAAGCCGTGGCCGAGCGTGCCTTGGCGGGAGGCAGCCATGGGGTGATGCAGGTGGGCGTGAACACGCCTCAGAACCAGAGTCCGCGACCATCCAATGATCAAGACCCCTATCACCATCAGCAATAAACTGGGCCTGCACGCCCGCGCCTCTGCCAAGCTCACCAAGCTTGCAGGCAGCTTTCCCTGCGAAGTCTGGATGAGCAAGGGCGAGCGGCGCATCAATGCCAAGAGCATCATGGGCGTGATGATGCTGGCTGCCGGCATGGGCTCCGAGGTGCTGCTGGAGACAGACGGAGCACAGGAGCAGGAAGCCATGGATGCGCTGACCGCCCTGATCAACGACAAGTTTGGCGAAGGCCAGTAATGTGCCTTTGCGGCGCTGGCAGACGGTGAGCGCAACAGAGCAACACGCGCTGGAACTGGACGATGCCGCATTGCGACGGTCCGGGGCCTGCGCAGCAGCAGGCAAAGGACAGGCGCAATGACGTTTGCAATCCACGGACTGGCCGTGTCACGGGGTATCGCCATCGGGCGTGCGGTGGTGGTGGCCTCCAGCCGCATGGAGGTGGTGCACTACTTCATCCGGCCCGACCAGGTGGACGCGGAAATCGACCGCGCCCGCAGTGCGCGCAATGCCGTCATCGACGAGCTGCGCCGCCTGCAGGATGAAATGCCCAAGGATGCGCCGGGCGAGCTGGATGCCTTGCTCGACGTCCACCTGCTGCTTTTGCAGGACGAGGCCCTGGCCGCCGCCATCAAGCACTGGATATCCGATCGCCTCTACAACGCCGAATGGGCGCTGACCACGCAGCTGGAGGTCGTCTCGCGCCAGTTCGACGAGATGGAGGACGAATACCTGCGCGAGCGCAAGGCGGACCTCGAGCAGGTGGTCGAGCGCATCCTGCGCCATATGAAGGGCATGGCCAGCCCCGTGCCCGCACCGGCCGAGCTGTTGGCAGTCGAGGCAACGGGGGAGGGCACGCCGCCGCAGCAGCCGCTGCTGCTCGATGGCGCCACCGACGCGCCGCTGGTTCTGGTGGCACAGGACCTGTCGCCAGTGGACATGCTGCAGTTCAAGAGCCGGTTGTTTGCCGGCTTCATCACGGCCGTGGGCGGCCGCACTTCGCACACGGCCATCGTGGCGCGCAGCATGGACATTCCTGCCGTGGTCGGCGCCCGGGCTGCGGGGCAACTGATCCGCCAGGACGACTGGATCATCATCGACGGCAATGCAGGGGTCGTCATCGTCGATCCCTCACCCATCATCCTGGCCGAATATGGCTTTCGCCAGCGCCAGAACGAGCTCGAGCGCGAGCGCCTCTCGCGCCTGCGCCACACGCCTGCGCTGACGCTGGACGGAGAGCGTATCGAGCTGCTGGCCAACATCGAGCAGCCCGGCGACGGGCCTGCGGCCGTGCATGCGGGCGCGGTGGGCGTGGGGCTGTTCCGCACGGAATTCCTGTTCATGGGGCGTGGCGGCAACCTGCCCGGCGAGGAAGAGCAATACCGGGCCTACCGCGAAGCCGTGGATGGAATGCAGGGCATGCCCGTGACCATTCGCACACTGGACGTGGGCGCCGACAAGCCGCTGGACAAGGCCCAGCCCAAGGACTACTACCTGAACCCCGCGCTGGGTCTGCGCGCCATCCGCTGGAGCCTGGCCGATCCGGCCATGTTCCGCACCCAGCTGCGCGCCATCCTGCGTGCTGCCGCGCATGGGCAGATCCATCTGCTGTTCCCCATGCTGGCCCACCAAAGCGAGATCGAGCAGACCCTGGCCCAGGTGAGGTTGGCGCAAAGCGAGCTTGACGCGCGCGGCGTGGCGCACGGCCCGGTCAAGCTGGGCGCCATGATCGAGGTGCCTGCGGCAGCGCTGATCGTGCGCACCTTCCTGCGCTATTTCGACTTCCTGTCCATCGGCACCAACGACCTGATCCAGTACACGCTGGCCATCGACCGCGCCGACGAGACCGTGGCCCATCTCTACGATCCCCTGCATCCCGCCGTGCTCAAGCTGGTGGCGGATGTGATCGCCGAAGGAAGGGCGCAAGGCAAGAGCGTCTGTGTCTGCGGGGAGACCGCCGGCGATGTGGCCATGACGCGCCTGCTGCTGGGCCTGGGCCTGCGCAGCTTTTCCATGCATCCGGCGCAGATCCTGGTCGTCAAGCAGGAAATCTTGCGTGCCGACACACGCAAGCTGGCCGCCTGGGCGCAGGAAGTCCTTCGTTCGGACAGCCCGGCAGCGCTGCTGAGCCCATGACTTCGGTCAAGTGAAGGCGCGAGGCAAAAAAATCACAACTTCAGTTGCGATTGATTCTCATTCGATGTTATGATCCGCTCCAATGCAGCAAGAAGCTCTCTGGTGGGGAATTCGAGCTGCAAGCTTTTTCAGTTTCATCGTGGGGCGACTCGCCAGGCCTGTTCAGCCTGCAGCAAGTCGGTTTGCCAGCCAGCGGTCTGCCGGTTAGCCAGGCTTTTTTTCTACGTGGAACGGGAAAGCACGATTGCATTCAATTCAAGCAGGGCATGCACGTTGGCCCTGCTTTTTTATTGCCTTCAACTGCGTCGGCATCAGTTGCTTTCCGGCTCAGGATGGCCTCGCACGACAAAGCGCCGCGAAAACCCCAGTGGGCGCGTGACGGCGCGCGGATCGCCAAGAAATGGCAGCCGGAATCCAGGTTCCTGCAGGATTTCGACACTCCAGTCCGTATTTCCCATGAATCGAAATCGCACCAGCGATCGTTCGTCCGATGGCAGCAACGAGAAGCTGCCCGTGGAATACATGCTGCCTATCACGGCCTTGTCGAGTGCCTGCAAATTCTCGTCGAGCAGCGTGATCCGCAGCATCTCCTCCATGGGCGTGTCATCGGTGGTGAACAGAAGGTAGAGGTCGTTCCATTGAAAGGCTGCCTCGAGAATGGTGCCGTCCACCAGAATGGGCGTTGCATTCCCGTTGAGCACCAGGCGGCTTTGCGGTACCTGCCCTGCAGGATGGGATGCGGCGGGCTGCAGTGACAACTGCCGGTCGGAGAGGATGCGCATCTGTTGTCCTGAAGTTTCACCAGAGGAATTCGACGCCTATGGCAGCCAGTGCCCCGCCGACAAATGCGCCGACCACCACGCAGGCAGGTGCCCCGGGCCCGCAGGCCAGCCCGGCCAGGGCACCACCTGCCATGCCTCCACCGATCCCGGCACCTGTGACGGCCAATTCCTTGCCGGCGGCCTCCACCTTGTTGTCTGCGTTGGCGATGGTGTAGACCGATACCGCAATGGAGAAGACCAGGAGGCCGCGTCCTGCCCGGGAGAGCGTGCGCATTCTCTGGGTGATGGCGGCATTGGACTTGCCGGCGGATTTGACGATTTCGCCATACACGGCGTTTTGCTGGGCCGCCGTGAGGCGATCGAACCGCACGTTGGGGCCGTGCAATTGCTGGGCCTTGCGGGCAATCAGCTCATTGAGCGTCTTGCCCTCGCTCTTGATGCGTTGCGCCATGGCTCTGCCCACGGGGGTGCTGCGGCCTCGGATGATCTCCATGATGACATTGCGCGCCTCCTGGGCCTGTTGCGCAGCCTGTCCCCAGGTGATGCGACCGCTCGTGGCCTGCAACTGAAGCTCGTTGGCCATGGCCTGAATCTGTCGGGCATAGGCCAGGCGTGCAGATGAGTCCAGCGAGAGATGCACCCCGGCATTGGCAACCTCTGCTTTCAGTGCCTGTATGGCGGCATCGAATGCTGCACGGTCCTTTTGCTCGTCATTGGCCATATGCATTTATCCCTTTGTCAATGGATCGGCGCCCGAACGCCCGAAATCCGGGATTTCATGTCGTTGAGCCGCATTCCTGGGTCGTTCGGATTTTTTTGAATGCAGAAAGCATTCGGAAAATCGGCATCATAAAGAGATCGGGAAATTCATCAACCGAGATGCCGGTGACACATGGCATCGATTGTTTGTTGCTGAATGTGTATTCAGGTCAAAACCGGCGCCTGAATGCCATGCCTCCAGACATGAAAAAGGGGATGGCCTGCAAAGGCCATCCCCGAAGTGCGTGAAGAAGTCCGCCCTGCAAGCAGGCGGCCATCGCCGGCTCAGACGCCGGCGGCGTGTGCCTGCTGGTCCGCGTGGTAGCTCGAGCGCACCATGGCGCCCACAGCTGCATGCGTGAAGCCCATCTTGTACGCCTCTTCCTCGAACATCTTGAAGGTGTCGGGGTGCACGTAGCGACGCACCGGCAGGTGGCTGTTGCTGGGTGCCAGGTATTGGCCGATGGTCAGCATGTCGATGTCATGCGCACGCATGTCGCGCATGACCTGCAGGATTTCCTCATCGGTCTCGCCCAGGCCCACCATGATGCCGCTCTTGGTCGGAACCTTGGGGTGCAAGGCCTTGAACTTCTTGAGCAGGTTCAGCGAGAACTGGTAGTCCGAGCCGGGACGCGCTTCCTTGTACAGGCGCGGTGCGGTCTCCAGGTTGTGGTTCATCACATCGGGAGGCGCGGCCTTGAGGATTTCCAGCGCACGGTCGTCGCGGCCACGGAAGTCGGGCACCAGGATCTCGATCTGGGTCAGCGGCGAGAGCTCGCGGATGTTCTTGATGCACTCGACGAAGTGGCCCGAGCCGCCATCGCGCAGGTCGTCGCGATCCACGCTGGTGATGACCACGTATTTCAGGCGCAGCTCGGCAATCGTCTTGGCGAGGTTGAGCGGTTCGTTGGTGTCCAGCGGGTCGGGGCGGCCGTGGCCCACATCGCAGAACGGGCATCGGCGCGTGCACTTGTCTCCCATGATCATGAAGGTGGCCGTGCCCTTGCCAAAGCACTCGCCGATGTTGGGGCAGGAGGCTTCCTCGCAGACCGTGTGCAGCTTGTTGGCGCGCAGGATGTCCTTGATCTCGTAGAAGCGCGTGGTGGGGCTGCCTGCCTTGACGCGGATCCACTCGGGCTTCTTGAGTGCTTCGCCATGCTCGACCTTGATCGGGATGCGCGAAAGCTTCGCTGCCGCCTTCTGCTTGGCCAGCGGGTTGTACTCGGCTTGTGACTGCGCTTCGCGCACGACGGTGTTGGTGGTCATGGTTCTGGATTCAGGGGGCTAGGCGGCGCTGCAACTGTCGTCCCAGCACGCGCGCGGCTTCGTCCCAGGTTGTCTGAACGCCGATTGTAGAAAGGTCCACCGTTTGCAGCCCTGCGTAGCCGCAAGGGTTGATCCGGCCGTAGGGTTCCAGGTCCATGGCGGCGTTCAATGCAACGCCGTGATAGGTGCAATGCCGGCTGACCTTGATGCCCAGGGCTGCAATCTTGCCCAGCCCCGAAAAATCGGGTTGGGGCGCGGGCGAGCCGGGTGCGCGCAGTTGCGGGCGCTGGGGCAGCATGGCATGGCTGCGAGGGTCGTCGAGGCGCACGTAGATGCCGGGGGCGCCTTCCACGCGGTGGCCGGTGATGCCGAAATGCTCCAGCGTGCGGATGACCGCATCCTCGATGCGGAACACGTATTCCTTGACGAAGTAGCCCAGGCGCTGCAGATCCAGCAAGGGATAGGCGACCACCTGGCCCGGGCCGTGGTAGGTGACCTGTCCGCCGCGGTTGGTGGCCACCACGGGAATGTCGCCAGGGCTCAGCAAGTGGTCACTTTTGCCGGCGAGGCCTTGTGTGAAATGTGCGGAGTGCTCGCATATCCACAGCTCGTCGCGCGTGCCGGCATCGCGTTGGCTGGTGAAGGCCTGCATGGCCTGCACCGTGGCCTCGTAGTCCGTGCGGCCCAGCAGGCGCAGGTCCAATGACTGCGACTGCTGCGCGTCAAGGGTGCTCACAGCACCACTTTCACCAGCGGATGCGAGGTGAAGGCGCGGTACAGATCGTCGAGTTGTTCGCGGCTGGTCGCCGTCACCGTGACGGTGACGCCCAGGTATTTGCCGCTGCTGCTGGGGCGCAATTCAATGGTGCTGGCGTCAAAGGCAGGGTCGAAGCGTTGGGCGATCTGGGTGATCTCGTGCACCAGATGCTCGGCCTTGACGCCCATGACCTTGATGGGGAACTGCGACGGGTACTCGATCAGCGAATCCTTGCGCGGGTCCGCGCCCGGCTCGGTGGCTGGGGTGGGGGTAGGGGTGGAGGCGTCGGTCATAGGTGAATCAAGGTTAATCGCTTGGCGTTGGAGGCGATTGTGCGCTATCGTTCGCGGCCATGTCGCAGCCCGGGGCTGCCGCGTCGTCCGCCACCAGAACTCCACACACAACAAACAAGTGGCCTGCGGCGCGAGGCTGGCGCTGTTGGCCGGCTGCCACACAGCCCGGTCGCCGCCTCCGTTTTGGGCATGCCCGTAACAACCCCTATCGTTCGGCAGGGGTTTTTACTTATAATCAGAGGCTTTGTGAAAAAGTCTTGTCTGGTCTGCGGCCTTAGAGAATTCAATGAAAAACTACGCCGCCGACACAGACGCTGACAGGGAACTTGAGGGCGAGGATTCCGACTTCAAGCCCCTGACCTCCGAGGAGGCTCAGGAGTGGCGCACGCGAAACCCGCAGATGTCTGTGTGGCGTTTCGTGGTGGTCCAGGCGGTGGTGGGCGTGCTGGTGGCACTGGTCGCATGGCTGGTGACGGGGCGCGCCGAAGTCGGATGGTCGGCTGCCTACGGTGCCTTGTCGGTGGTGTTGCCGGCAGCGCTGTTTGCGCGTGCCGTCGTACGAAAGAGGCCGGGCGGCGCTGCAGCCGCCATGGTGGGAATTTTTGGCTGGGAACTGGTGAAGCTGGTGCTGTGCATTGCCATGCTGGCGGCTGCACCCAAGCTGGTCCCGGGGCTGAGTTGGCTGGCGCTGCTGGCGGGCTTGGTAGTCGTCATGAAAACGTATTGGGTCGCGCTGATAGTGCGATCCAGTGTCCGAAAAACCGATTGATATTTGAAGAGAAGTTGACCGATGGCCGCAGACGCGCACGCACCTACTGCAAGTGAATACATCGTTCACCACCTGCAGCACCTCCAGAACATCAAGCAAAAGTCGATCATCGACTTTTCGGTCATCAACCTGGACTCGATCGTCGTCAGCGCCACGCTGGGCGTGCTGAGCCTGTTCGTGCTGTGGCTTGCCGCGCGCAAGGCCACATCGGGCGTTCCGGGGCGCTTCCAGGCGGCTGTAGAGCTGCTGGTCGAGATGGTGGACAACCAGGCCAAGGCCAACATCCACAACGCGCAAAGCCGCAAATTCATCGCTCCCCTGGCACTGACCGTGTTCGTGTGGATCTTCATGATGAACGCCATGGACATGCTGCCGGTGGACCTGCTGCCGGTGCTGTGGCAGGGCTTCCAGGGTGACTCGCACGCCTACCTGCGCGTCGTTCCCACGGCTGACCTCTCGACCACGCTGGGCCTGTCCTCGGCCGTGCTGATCCTGTGCTTCTTCTACAGCATCAAGATCAAGGGCATGGGCGGCTGGGCCCACGAACTGGTGACTGCCCCGTTCGGCACCAGCAAGAATCCCGTGTTTGCACTGATCCTGGGTGTCGTGAACCTGGCCATGCAAATCATTGAATATGTCGCCAAGACGGTTTCGCATGGCATGCGACTGTTCGGCAACATGTACGCTGGTGAGTTGGTGTTCTGTCTGATCGCTCTGATGGGCGGTGCGGCTGCCATGTCGCTTTCCGGTGTGTTGCTCCCCTTGGGGCACATCATTGCAGGCTCTATCTGGGCGATCTTCCACATTCTGATCATCACCCTGCAGGCCTTCATTTTCATGATGCTGACGCTGATCTATCTCGGCCAGGCGCATGAAGCCCACTGACCATTTCCTTTCCCTCTCAACCTTTCTCTTTCTTTAATCTCAGGAGTCATCATGGAAAACATTCTCGGTCTCGTCGCTCTGGCTTGTGGTCTGATCGTTGGTCTGGGCGCTATCGGCGCTTCGATCGGTATCGCCCTGATGGGTGGCAAGTTCCTGGAATCGTCGGCACGTCAGCCTGAGCTGATCAACGAACTGCAAACCAAGATGTTCATCTTGGCCGGTCTGATCGACGCTGCCTTCCTGATCGGTGTGGCCATCGCTCTGCTGTTCGCTTTCGCCAACCCCTTCGTCCTGGCCTAAGCTCCGATCAACGCCCTAGATAGAAAGGTGTTGCCGTGAGTATCAACGCGACCCTGTTCGTCCAGGCCATCGTTTTCCTGATCCTGGTGCTGTTCACGATGAAGTTCGTGTGGCCCCCGATCGCGAAGGCGCTGGATGAACGAGCTCTGAAAATCGCCGATGGCCTCGCTGCTGCCGACAAGGCCAAGACCGACCTGGCCGCTGCCAACAAGCGCGTCGAGCAGGAACTGGCCCAGACGCGCAACGAAACGGCATCGCGGCTTGCGGACGCCGAACGCCGTGCCCAGGCCATCATCGAAGAAGCCAAGGCCCGTGCCTCCGAAGAAGGCAACAAGATTGTTGCTGCTGCCCGCGCCGAGGCCGAGCAGCAGACAATCCAGGCCCGTGAAGCCCTGCGCGAGCAAGTGGCTGCGCTGGCCGTCAAGGGCGCCGAGCAGATCCTGCGCAAGGAAGTGGATGCCGGCGTCCATGCCGACCTGCTGAACCGCCTGAAGACCGAGCTGTAAGGAAGAGCAAACATGGCAGAACTCGCCACCATTGCCCGTCCTTACGCAGATGCCCTGTTCAAGGCCAGCACCCAGCAGGGTGCTGACCTGTCCGGCACTGTTGCCTGGGCGGAGGAATTGGCGGCGATTGCCGCCAATCCGCAATTGCGCCAGCTGGCCGACGACCCCAAGGTGACCGACGAACAACTGTTCGACGTCATCAGCGGCGTGGCCGGCTCGGCATTGCCCGATGCCGCACGCAACTTTCTGCGCGTCATCATTGAAAACGGCCGACTGCAAGCCCTGCCAGAAGTGGCGGCCCAGTTTCGCAGCCTCGTGAACCGCGCCGGTGGCTCGTCCGACGCCGTGGTTCAAAGCGCATTCCCCATAGATGCTGCCGCACTGGCCGCACTCGGGACTTCGCTGGAGAAGCGTTTCGGCCGAAAGCTGAACCTGTCGGTGCAGCAAGATCAGTCCCTGATCGGTGGCATCCGCGTCGTGGTGGGTGATGAAGTTCTTGACACCTCCGTCAAGGCCCGCCTGGAACAAATGAAAGCGGCCCTCATTGCGTAACAACGCGACTGAGGTCTCGGCTAACCAAAGCTAAAGAAGGAAAGAGTCATGCAACTCAATCCCGCAGAAATTTCTGAACTGATCAAGAGCCGCATCGAGGGTCTGGCTGGCAGCAGCGACATCCGTAACGAAGGCACCGTGGTTTCGGTGACCGACGGTATCGTGCGCGTGCACGGCCTGTCGGACGTGATGCAAGGCGAAATGCTGGAATTCCCCGCAGGCAAGGACGGCCAGCCCTCCTTCGGCCTGGCGCTGAACCTCGAGCGCGACTCCGTCGGCGCCGTGATTCTGGGCGAGTACGAGCACATCTCCGAAGGCGACACCGTCAAGTGCACGGGCCGCATTCTGGAAGTGCCCGTCGGCCCCGAACTCATCGGCCGCGTGGTCAACGCCCTGGGTCAGCCCATCGACGGCAAGGGCCCGATCAACGCCAAGATGACGGACGTGATCGAGAAGGTCGCTCCCGGCGTGATCGCACGCCAGTCCGTGGACCAGCCCCTGCAGACCGGCATCAAGTCCATCGACTCGATGGTGCCCGTCGGCCGTGGCCAGCGCGAACTGATCATCGGCGACCGCCAGACCGGTAAGACCGCCGTGGCCATCGACGCCATCATCAACCAGAAGGGTCAGGGCGTTACCTGCATCTACGTTGCGATCGGCCAGAAGGCTTCCTCGATCAAGAACGTGGTGCGTGCCCTGGAGCAGGCCGGCGCGATGGAATACACCATCGTCGTGGCTGCCACCGCTTCCGAATCCGCTGCCATGCAGTACGTGTCGGCCTACTCGGGCTGCACGATGGGCGAGTACTTCCGCGACCGCGGCGAAGACGCGCTGATCGTCTATGACGACCTGTCCAAGCAGGCCGTGGCCTACCGCCAGGTTTCGCTGCTGCTGCGCCGTCCCCCGGGCCGCGAAGCCTTCCCCGGCGACGTGTTCTATCTCCACAGCCGCCTGCTCGAGCGCGCAGCCCGCGTGAATGCCGACTATGTCGAAGCCTTCACCAAGGGTGAAGTCAAGGGCAAGACGGGTTCGCTGACGGCTCTGCCCATCATCGAAACCCAGGCGGGTGACGTGTCGGCCTTCGTGCCCACCAACGTGATCTCGATCACGGACGGCCAGATCTTCCTGGAAACCAGCCTGTTCAACGCCGGTATCCGCCCCGCCATCAACGCCGGTATCTCGGTGTCGCGCGTCGGTGGTGCTGCACAGACCAAGCTGGTCAAGGGCCAGTCCGGCGGTATCCGTACCGACTTGGCGCAATACCGTGAGCTGGCTGCCTTCGCGCAGTTCGCCTCCGACCTGGACGAAGCCACCCGCAAGCAGCTCGACCGCGGTGCCCGCGTGACCGAACTGCTCAAGCAGGCCCAGTACAGCCCCCTGTCCACCGCCCTGATGGGCGCTTCGCTGTTCGCAGTGAACAAGGGCTACATGGACGACATCCAGGTCAAGCAAGTGCTGGCTTTCGAGTCTGGTCTGCACCAGTTCCTGAAGACCAGCCACGGCGCCCTGATCGACAAGCTGAACGCTTCCAAGGCCATGGACAAGGATTCCGAAGCCGAATTGAACGCCGCCATCGTTGCGTTCAAGAAGTCGTTCGCTTAAACCGGACGAGGAGCCATCATGGCAGCAGGTAAGGAAATTCGCGGCAAGATCAAATCGGTGGAAAACACCAAGAAGATCACCAAAGCCATGGAAATGGTGGCCGCATCCAAGATGCGCAAGGCGCAGGAACGGATGCTGGCTGCACGCCCGTACAGCGAAAAGATCCGCAACATTGCAGTCCATCTTGGCCAAGCCAACCCCGAGTACGTG
Organism: Delftia sp. DT-2; assembly: GCF_028401915.1. Taxonomy (NCBI): domain Bacteria; kingdom Pseudomonadati; phylum Pseudomonadota; class Betaproteobacteria; order Burkholderiales; family Comamonadaceae; genus Delftia; species Delftia sp. DT-2. The sequence goes on along the minus strand of NZ_JAQOTI010000012.1, from coordinate 107,400 downwards.
CACCCGTTCATGCAAGTGAACGGTGATGCCAAGACTGCCGGCGTCATCGTTGTGACGACGGACAAGGGGTTGTGCGGCGGCATGAACACCAACGTGTTGCGTGCTGTCACGGCCAAGCTGCGGGAGCTGCAGGATCAAGGCGTGTCGGCAGAAGCGGTGGCCATTGGCAACAAGGGTCTGGGCTTTCTGAACCGTGTCGGCGCCAAGGTGGTTTCGCACGCGACGGGTCTGGGCGATACGCCCCATCTGGAAAAGCTGATCGGCCCTGTGAAGGTGCTGCTTGATGCGTACGCAGCGGGCAAGCTGAGCGCGGTGTACCTGAGCTACACCAAGTTCATCAACACCATGAAGCAGGAATCGGTGGTGGAGCAGTTGCTGCCCCTGTCGTCCGAGAGCATGCAGGCCGAGAAGACGTCTGGCCATAGCTGGGACTACATCTACGAACCCGATGCGCAGTCCGTGATCGACGAGCTGCTCGTGCGTTACGCAGAGTCCCTGGTCTACCAAGCGGTTGCAGAAAACATGGCGTCCGAGCAATCGGCGCGCATGGTGGCCATGAAGGCCGCGACCGACAACGCCGGCAACGTCATCAGCGAGTTGAAGCTCGTCTACAACAAGACGCGTCAGGCAGCCATCACGACCGAACTGTCGGAAATCGTGGCTGGCGCCGCTGCGGTGTAAACGGCTTTAACAGACAAACTAATTGGAGCAAAAAATGGCTCAAGTGCAAGGCAAGATTGTTCAATGTATTGGCGCTGTGGTGGACGTCGAGTTCCCCCGCAACGCAATGCCCAAGGTGTTCGATGCCCTGAAGCTCGACGGCTCGGCCCTGACGCTGGAAGTGCAGCAACTGCTGGGTGACGGCGTTGTGCGTACCATCGCCCTGGGCTCGTCCGACGGTCTGCGTCGTGGCCTGATGGTGTCCAACACCGGCAACCCCATCACCGTGCCCGTGGGCAAGGCGACGCTGGGTCGCATCATGGACGTGCTGGGCAACCCCATCGACGAACGCGGTCCCGTGGATCAGGCCCTGACGGCCCCCATCCACCGCAAGGCACCGGCTTATGACGAGCTGTCGCCTTCGCAGGAACTGCTGGAAACCGGCATCAAGGTGATCGACCTGATCTCTCCCTTCGCCAAGGGCGGCAAGGTGGGTCTGTTCGGTGGCGCCGGCGTGGGCAAGACCGTGAACATGATGGAACTCATCAACAACATCGCCAAGGGCCACGGTGGTCTGTCGGTGTTTGCCGGTGTGGGTGAACGTACCCGTGAAGGCAATGACTTCTATCACGAAATGTCGGACGCCGGCGTGGTCAACCAGGAGTCGCTGAACGACTCCAAGGTCGCCATGGTCTACGGCCAGATGAACGAACCCCCGGGCAACCGTCTGCGCGTGGCGCTGACCGGCCTGACCATGGCCGAAGCCTTCCGTGACGAAGGCAAGGACGTGCTGTTCTTCGTGGACAACATCTACCGCTACACGCTGGCCGGTACCGAAGTGTCCGCTCTGCTGGGCCGCATGCCTTCCGCCGTGGGCTACCAGCCCACGCTGGCCGAGGAAATGGGCCGCCTGCAAGAGCGCATCACCTCGACCAAGGTCGGTTCGATCACTTCCATCCAGGCCGTTTACGTGCCTGCCGATGACTTGACCGACCCCTCGCCTGCCACGACGTTCGCCCACTTGGACTCCACCGTGGTGCTGTCGCGTGACATCGCTTCGCTGGGTATCTACCCCGCTGTCGACCCGCTGGACTCCACCAGCCGCCAGCTGGACCCCCAGGTCGTGGGTGAAGAGCACTACAAGGTGGCCCGCGAAGTGCAGGGCACGCTGCAGCGCTACAAGGAACTGCGCGACATCATCGCCATTCTGGGCATGGACGAGCTGGCTCCCGAAGACAAGCTGACCGTGGCCCGCGCCCGCAAGATCCAGCGTTTCCTGTCGCAGCCTTTCCACGTGGCCGAAGTGTTCACTGGCGCTCCCGGCAAGTACGTGTCGCTGGCTGAAACCATCCGTGGTTTCAAGATGATCTGCGCTGGCGAGTGCGATCACCTGCCCGAGCAGGCCTTCTACATGGTTGGCACCATCGACGAAGCCTTCGAGAAGGCCAAGAAGCTGGCGGCTTGAGCCTGCGGCACCCCCTGAGCGACTGCGTCGCCTCCCCCTCTTTACCCGCTTTGCGGGGGAGGGGGACGACACCCTCGCCGAGGGGCGGCCCTTGCTCGGTGTCCCCGATCTGGGCCCTGCCGGTTCCAAGTTCCAGTCCTACCTTTTCTGAGGAGCAAAGATGAACACCATCCACGTTGATGTGGTCAGTGCCGAAGAGTCCATCTTCTCCGGTGAAGCGCGCTTTGTCGCCCTGCCCGGTGAATCCGGCGAACTGGGCATTTTTCCCCGCCACACTCCGCTGATCACGCGCATCAAGCCCGGCTCGGTGCGTATCGAGATGGCTGACGGCAGCGAAGAGTTCGTCTTCGTGGCCGGCGGCATCCTGGAAGTGCAGCCCAACTGCGTGACCGTGCTGTCCGACACCGCTATCCGCGGTGCCGACCTGGACGCCGAGAAGGCCGAGAAGGCCAAGCTCGAAGCCGAGGAAGCGCTGAAGAACGCCAAGAGCGAAGTCGATCTGGCGCGTGCCCAGTCCGAGCTGGCCGTCATGGCCGCCCAGATCGCGGCCCTGCGCAAGTTCCGCCAAAAGCGCTGAGCCCTCCCGGGACCAGCCGCAAGAAAGCCGCCCTCGGGCGGCTTTTTTCATGGTGCGCAGGCGTCTCAGTCGCCGCAGCGGGCCTGGTAGACGTAGGTCACGGCGTTGTCCTTGGGGTCGACCGTGCGCGACTTGTGCGTCACGGCCTTGGCTGGCACGGGGCACAGCGCGCGGATCTGCTGCTCGCATCGCTTGGGGTCGTCCTCGCGCAGCTTGCAGCTGAGCACATAGTCGTACTCTTGCGAGTCATCGAGGACGGGGCTTGCGCAGGCGCTCAGGGCCAGCACGGCGGCCAGCAGGCCCAGGCGGGCCAGGGTGTTCTTCATGGTGTGGATGCTCCTTGATGAAATGGCGTGACGCTATCACAGCCTCCGTGCCCGCGATAGCTCGATGAAGGGGGGCGCTCGGTCTGAGGGTCGTTTTGCCTCAGTGCCGCTGTATCACGACGGTATCGGGAAGATTGTCGCCACCTTCGTGCACAGGCTGCAACGGGTCGCGCGGGAAGTTGGTTTCCAGCAGCAGGCTCACGCGCTCGAGCGCCGCCGTCATGCCCATGGCATAGTGGCCGCCCTGGAAAGCGGCCTGCATGTCACTGATCAGCGTCTGCCACTGCTGCGCAGGCAGGGTGCGCGCCAGGGCGCGGTCGGCGACGATCTCGATGGCGTGGTCGGCCAGCAGCAGATAGATCAGGGCGCCGTTGTTGTGCTCGGTATCCCAGACGCGCAGCTTGCCGAACAGCGTGATGGCGCGCTCGCGCGGCGTGGCATCGCGCCAGATGTAGCTGGGCGGCAGGCCGGGCTCGACGCAGATACGGATCTGTCCTGTATGGCGCTGCTCGCTCATGGTGATCAGGCGCTCCAGCTCCGCCAGGGTCTCGGGTGGGAGTGCACGCCGCAGCTGCCCTTCGGCCCAATGGTGGCGCAGCAGCCGGACCAGACGCTGAACAAAGCCTGTGATTGCAGCCGCCATCTCACCAACTCCCCGAGGCGCCGCCGCCCCCAAAACTGCCGCCTCCCCCGGAGCTGAAGCCTCCGCCGCCACTGCTTCGTCCGCCGCCTCCGCCAAAACCACCGCCGTAGCCACCCCCTCCGCCCCATCCACCGCCACCCCTGCCGGAGCGGCCGCTGCCCAGCAAGGTGAACAGCAGAGCGACGATGCCCGCTCCGCCAGCCACCAGCAGACTGGTGGTCACCACATAGGCGGCAATGCCGGCGCCTGTGCCTGCCAGCACCGAGGCCAGGGGCCGGCCCAGCATCGAGCGCAGGATGGGGCCCGCGATGACCACACCGAAAAAGAAGAACAGCATCAGGTCTTCCATGTCGAAGCCACGGTCCGGGCTTTTGGAGGAAGGGGCATTGGGGGAGGGGGCCGGCAGCTGCTCGCCCGCAATGCGTGCCGCCACCTGGTCCAGCGCAGCGGCAATGCCGCCTGCATAGTCGCCCTGGCGAAAGCGCGGGGTCATCTGCTGGTCGATGATGCGAGCGGCCGCCAGGTCGGGGATGGCGCCTTCCAGCGCGCGGGCCACTTCCAGCCGCATGCGCCTGTCGTTCTTGGCAATCACCATCAACAGCCCGTCGCCCACGTCGCGGCGGCCTATCTTCCAGTCGCTGGCCACGCGCCAGGCATAGGCGGCGATGTCCTCGGGCGCCGTGGTGGCCACCATCAGCACAACGACCTGCGAGCCCGACTTCTGTTCAATGCTGCGCAGCCTGTCTTCAATGGCCCGTGCCTCGTCGGGCGACAGCGTGCCCGTCTGGTCGATGAGCCGGGCCGTCAGCGGGGGGACGGGTTGCGGAGCCTGCGCCAGCGCGCTGCCTGGCAGCAACAACGCTGCCAGGAGCAGGGCGCAAAGCATGCGCCAGAGCGGCGCCAGGGATGTGGTCACGGTTTACTTGTTGCCGAAGTCCACCGTGGGCGGGCGAGAGATTTCGGCCTCGTTCTGCACGCTGAAGGTGGGCTTGGGCTCATAGCTGAAGACCTTGGCCGTCAGATTGGTCGGAAAGCTGCGCGCCAGCACGTTGTAGGACTGCACGGCCTGGATGTACTGGTTGCGCGCCACGGTGATGCGGTTCTCCGTGCCCTCCAGCGTGACGCGCAGGTCACGGAAGCCCTGATTGGCCTGCAACTGGGGGTAGCGCTCGGCCACCACCATCAGCCGGGACAGCGCACTGGACAGCTCACCCTGCGCCTGCTGGAACTTGTTGAAAGCCTCGGGGTTGTTGACCAGCTCGGGCGTGGCCTGGATGGAGGTGGCCTTGGCGCGTGCCTCCACCACCTTGGTCAGGGTCTCCTGCTCGAAATTGGCCTCGCCCTTGACCGAGGCCACGATGTTGGGCACCAGGTCGGCACGGCGCTGGTACTGGTTGAGCACCTCGCTCCAGGCCGACTTGGTCTGTTCGTCAAGGCGCTGGAAATCGTTGTAGCCGCAGCCGGTCAGTACCAGAACGGTGGCAAGTGTGGCGATTAGACGTTTCATGAGATGACAACCTGAAAGCGACAATGGAGGACAGTATCGTGCACGATGCTGCGCATCGCTGGCGATTGTGCTGCGCACCCGGCCCGCCGCCCTGTAGGGCAAAGGCCATTCGCAGCGACTGGGACAAGGACTGCAAACGGGCTCTATGCATCAATTCAACGCGGCGCGCTGGCTGCCCGGTGGCCACGCACAGACCATCTGGCCGGCGCTGTTCGCGCACCGTCGGCCGGCCGGCCATGCGGCACCCCGGTGGCGGTGGGAGCGCTGGAATACCCCGGATGGCGACTTCATCGATGTCGCCTTCGGCAGTGCTCCCACCCCGCCTGCCGATGCGCCATGGCTGGTGCTTTTCCATGGCCTTGAAGGCTCGGCGAACAGCCACTATGCCCAGGCCATGGCCTGTGTGGCCGAACAGCGCGGCTGGCACATGGCCGTGCCGCACTTTCGCGGCTGCAGCGGCGAGGTCAACCGGGCGCCGCGCGCCTATCACTCGGGCGATGTGCAGGAGGTGGACTGGATACTGCGCCGCCTGCGCGAGCGGTCTTCTCGCCCGCTGCATGCGGTCGGTGTCTCCCTGGGCGGCAATGCGCTGGCACGCTGGGCGGGCGTGCAGGCGGACAAGGCTGCCGAGTTGGTGCAGGCCCTGGCGGCGGTGAGTGCGCCGCTGGACCTGGCCGCCGGGGGAACGGCGCTGGGGAAAGGGCTGAACCGCTGGATCTACACGCGCATGTTCCTGCGCACCCTGGTGCCCAAGGCGCTGCTCAAGTGGGCGCAGTTTCCCGGTCTCTTCGATCGTGATGCCGTGCTGCGTGCGCGTGATCTGAGAGAGTTTGACGATGCGTTCACGGCGCCGGTCCACGGCTTTCGTGATGCGCAGGACTATTGGCATCGGGCGGCGGCCAAACCGCTGCTGGGCAGCATTGCCGTGCCTGCACTGCTGCTCAATGCGCTGGACGATCCCTTTGTCCCTTCGTACAGCCTGCCGGCGCCAGGCGAAGTCGGCCCGCGGGTTACGCTGTGGCATCCGCCGCACGGCGGTCATGTGGGTTTTGCACAGGGGCGTTGGCCGGGACATGTACTGGCCATGCCGCAGGCCGTCTCGCAGTGGCTGGCGCACAGCGAAAAAGGATGAATGCAATGGACGATATCGTGAAGCAGGCCATGGCCAAATGGCCCCATGTGCCTGCCTGCAGCGGCTGGCTGGGGCTGGACGAGCGCGGGCGCTGGTATCTGCGCGATGAACAGGCCCAGGCCAGCGGCGCTTTCGACAGCGCAATCCCGGGAGCCAAGGGCGCGGAGGTGCGCAACGAAAAGCTGGCGGACTTCATCGCCCGCAACTACCTGGCCGAGCCCGATGGTCGATGGTTCTTCCAGAACGGTCCCCAGCGCGTGTATGTGGAGCTGGAGAATGCTCCCTGGATATGGCGGTTGCGCTGGGATGGCGAGGGCCTGCAGATGCACAGCCATACAGGAGCCGAACTGGATGCCGGGGCCATCACCGAAGCGCTGATGGACGAGACGGGGCGCCTGTACCTGGCGACGCCTTCCGGCCTGGGCCTGGTCCATACGCAGGACATGATCGATGCCGCGGCTGCGCTGGAGGCGGGCGCGTTGCCGGCCTGTGAAGAGGTGCGGGCCGAGGCGTTGCCGCAGCGCTACGGTTTCGTGCGCAGTCCTGCGCGGGCATGAAAAAACCGGCCGAAGCCGGTTGGTTCCAGAAGTCCCGCGTGTTGCTCAATTGGCGGGGGCTGCTGCGCCTTCTGCCGCGGCGCCTTCTGCGGCAGGGGCCTTGGGTTCTTCGAACTTGCCGCCCGCTGCGTTGGCCATGTAGACCACGCCGCGTGCAATTTCGGTGTCGTTGAAGTCGCCGCCACCCTGAGGGGCCATGGCGCCCTTGCCCTTGAGTGCCGAGTGCACCAGGCCTTCCAGTCCCTGTGCAAGGCGAGGGCCCCAGGCCGCAGCATCCTCGAACTTGGGTGCTCCTGCAGCGCCCGTGGCGTGGCAAGCGGCGCACTGGCCCTTGTAGACCTCTTCGCCCGCGCGCAGGGGGCGGTTGGCATCACGGATCTCCACAAGGCCGATCTTCTGCAGGCGCTGAGCCTTGGCCATTTCGGTCTGGGAAGCGCCGGCACCGGACTTGTCGGCCGAACTCACGTACTGCACGAGGCCGATGATCACGAACACCGGAACCACGAACGAGAAAAACACCGCTATCAGCAGTTGCCTGGGATTCTTGATCGGGCCCGTATGGGCTTCTTCGGTGTGGGTTGCGCTCATGAAGTCCTCTTGTGTTGTGGGGGCGTGAGTCAACAACAAATTATATCGACGGCCCTCTTGCAGACACTGCGCGCAGACCCGGGTTGACCTGGGACGCACATATGCCATGAGATGGATCAAGCAATTGGCAAATGCTTGCCGCACTGAATGACAAAGAGGCGTTCACCTTGCGGTGAACGCCTCTTTGCGGTTGGCGCGGCAGATGCGGTTATTGCTGCGCGGGAGTTTGCTTGGTTGCAGCCGCTGTCGCCGTCCTGTCGGTCCAGCCGCCGCCCAGAGCCTTGTACAGCTCGATCTGATTGAGCAGTTGCGCCAGGCGCACGCTCACGGTGGATTGCTCCAGCGCGAACAGGGTGCGCTGTGCGTCCAGCAGGTCCAGGTAGCTGGCCACGCCGTTGCTGTAGCGCAGGTCGGACAGCTTCAGGCGTGCCTGCTCGGCTTCGAGCTGGGCGCGCTGGGCCATGATCTGGTCACGCAGCGTGCCTTGGCTGTCCAGTGCGTCGGAGACTTCGCGGAAGGCGCTCTGGATGGACTTCTCGTACTGCGCAATGGCGACTTCGCGATCGACCTTGGCCGCAGCCAGATTGGCCGAGTTGCGGCCCGCATCGAAGATGGGCAGCAGGGCCGAGGGCGCCAGGGTGAAACCCCAGCTGCCGCTCTTGAACAGGCCCGACAGCTCGTTGCTGGCCGTGCCGAACTGCCCGGTCAGCGTGATGCGCGGGAAGAAGGCCGCACGCGCCGCGCCGATGTTGGCATTGGCGCTGATCAGTTGCTGCTCGGCCTGACGGATGTCGGGGCGCTGCGTGAGCAGGTCAGACGGCAGGCCGGCCGGCACTGCAGGCAGGTCGGCCGTGTCGCGCAGGCCCTGGCTGGAGCCCAGGCTGGCGACCACGTCCGCAGGCAGCGCCTGGCCCAGCAGCAGCACCAGGGCGTTCTCGTCCAGGGCACGCTGGCGCTGCTGCTGCGCCAGGGTGGCGCGCGCAGCTTCGGTCAGCGAGACGGCCTGGCGGTAGTCCAGCTCGGAGGCCACGCCCGTGTCGAAGCGCAGCTTGGTCAGCTTGATCGACTCTTCGCGGGTCTGCAGCGTGTCGCGCGAGATCTTCAGCAACTGCTCGTCGGCCAGCAGCGTGTACCAGCCGCTGGCCACTGCGGCCACCAGGCTGGTCTGCGCGGCGCGGCGCGCTTCCTCGGTGGCCAGGTACTGGGCCAGGGCCGCTTCCTTCAGGCTGCCGATGCGCCCGAAGAAGTCCAGCTCCCAGGAGGTCACGGCCAGGCCGACCTGGTAGCTGTTGACGTACTTGGTGCCGGAGCCCGTGGTATTCGGGGCGCGGCTGGCGTTGACGCCTGCACCGACCGTCGGGAACTGGTCGGCGCGCGTGATCCGGTACTGCGCCTGGGCGCGCTCGATATTGAGCGCGGCCACGCGCAGGTCGCGGTTGTTGTCCAGCGCGGTGCGCACCAGTTGCTGCAGGCGTGCGTCCTGGAAGAAATCCTGCCAGGGCAGCTGTGCGGCAGCCGTTCCGCCTTCTGCCGCAGCAGTGGCGTTCGCGCGGGTGTATTGGGCCGCGACCGGAGCGGCAGGGCGCTCGTAGGTGGGGATGAGCGAGCATCCCGCCAGGAGCACGGCGGTGGCGATGGCCACCGGGGTACTGCGATTAATCATGGCTCAAGGCCTCCTTGCCGGCCGGTGTGGACGGCGGGTTGTGCGTTTTGATCTTGCCCTTGAACAGCTTGCGCACCACGACGAAGAAGGTGGGCACGAACAGCACGGCCAGCACGGTGCCGGTGATCATGCCGCCGAGCACGCCGGTGCCGATGGCACGCTGGCTGGCGGAGCTGGCGCCGGAGGCGATCACCAGAGGCACCACGCCCAGGCCGAAGGCCAGCGAGGTCATGATGATGGGCCGGAACCGCAGGTGTGCGGCTTCCAGCGCGGCCTCGATCAGGCCCTTGCCTTCGGCCTGCAGGTCCTTGGCGAACTCCACGATCAGGATGGCGTTCTTTGCCGACAGGCCGATCACCGTCACCAGTCCGATCTGGAAGTACACGTCGTTGGAATAGTTGCGCAGCAAGGTGGCAAGCACCACGCCCAGCAGACCCAGCGGCACGACCAGAATCACCGACAGCGGAATCGACCAGCTCTCGTACAGAGCGGCCAGGCACAGGAACACGGCCAGGATGGCGAAGGCGTACAGGAAGATGGCTTGCGAGCCCGCCAGCTTTTCCTCACGCGACTGGCCGGTCCACTCGAAGCCGAAGCCTTCGGGCAGCTTGGCAGCCAGCTTTTCCATCTCGTCCATGGCATCGCCCGAGCTGAAGCCCGGAGCAGCCGAGCCTTCGATGCGCACGGCCGGGTAGCCGTTGTAGCGCACCGTCTGCTGCGCGCCCTTGACCCACTTGGTGGTCGCGAACGTGGACAGCGGCACCGGATCGCCCTTGGCATTGCGCGCGTTCAGGCGCAGCAGATCGTCGGGCTGCATGCGGGCCGGAGCGTCGGCCTGCACGATCACGCGCTGCAGACGACCCTGGTTGGGGAAGTCATTGACGTAGGACGAGCCCAGTGCCGTGGACAGCGCCGCATTGATCGAGGTGAAGTCCACGCCCAGTGCGTTGGCCTTGTCGCGGTCGATCTCGATGCGCAGCTGCGGCGCGTCTTCCAGGCCGTCGGGACGCACGCCGGCCAGCACCTTGCTCTGCCCGGCCATGCCCAGCAGCATGTTGCGCGCATTGATCAGCGCATCGTGGCCGTGGCCGGCACGATCCTGCAGGCGGAACGAGAAGCCCACGGCATTGCCCAGTTCGGGAATGGGCGGCGGGTTCACGGCGAACACGAAGGCGTCGCGTATGCCCGCCGTCATGCCCATGATGCGGCCCGTCATGGCATCCACCGTGGAGTCCGCTCCCTTGCGTTCGGACCAGTCCTTGAGCGGCACGAAGGCGAGGGCGGCGTTCTGGCCCTGGCCGGAGAAGCTGAAGCCCAGCACGCTGACCATGTTGGCCACTTCGGGCTGCGGCAGCACGGCCTCCTCGACCTGCTTCATGACTTCTAGCGTGCGCTCCTTGGCGGCGCCAGGAGGCAGTTGCACGTTGACGATGAAGTAGCCCTGGTCCTCGGTCGGCAGGAACGAGGTCGGCAGGCCACGGAACACCACCACGGCACCGGCGATCACGGCCAGGTACACGCCGATCATCAGCACCGAGCGCTTGAGCAGGCGAGCCACCCAGCCTTCATAGGACTTGGCCGAGCGTGCGAACGTGCGGTTGAACCAGCCGAAGAAGCCTTTCTTCTCGTGGTTGTGGCCGGCCTCCACGGGCTTGAGCAGCGTTGCGCACAGAGCCGGTGTCAGCGTCAGCGCCATGAAGGCCGAGAAGCTGATGGAGGCGACCATCACGATGGAGAACTGCCGGTAGATATTGCCGGTGGACCCCGCGAAGAAAGCCAGCGGTATGAACACCGCGATCAGCACCAGCGTAATGCCCACGATGGCGCCCGAGATCTGGCCCATGGCCTTGATCGCGGCCTCGCGCGGCGGCAGGCCTTCCTCGCTCATGATGCGCTCGACGTTCTCCACCACCACGATGGCGTCGTCCACCACGATGCCGATGACCAGCACCATGCCGAACATGGCCAGCACGTTGATCGAGAAGCCCACGGCCTGCATGACCGCGAAGGTGCCCAGCAGTGCAATGGGCACCACGATGGTCGGGATCAGCGTGTAGCGCCAGTTCTGCAGGAACAGGTACATCACCAGGAACACCAGCACGATGGCTTCCAGCAGCGTGTGGGCCACCTTCTCGATGGAGATGCTCACGAATTTGGAGCTGTCGTAGGGAATGGAGTAATTCACGCCCTTGGGGAAGAACTTCTTCAGTTCCTCCATGCGTGCATGCACGGCCTTGGCCGTGGCCAGCGCATTGCCGCTGGGCGTCAGCTGCACGCCGATACCCACGGCATCCTTGCCGTTCAGGCGGGCGGAGGTCGCGTAGGCCTGGCCGCCGATCTCGATGGTGGCCACGTCCTTGAGTCGCACGGTGGAGCCATCGGCATTGGCGCGCAGCACGATGTTCTCGAACTGGCTGATCGAAGACAGCTGGCCCATCACCGTCACCGTGGCGGCGATCTTCTGGCCCGTGATGTTGGGCAGGTCGCCGATGGCGCCGCTGGCCACCTGGGCGTTCTGGCTGCGGATGGCGGCTGTCACGTCCTCGGCCGAGAGCTTGTAGCCCTGCAGCTTGGCGGGATCGAACCAGATGCGCATCGCCTTTTCCGTGCCGAACAGCTGTGCCTGGCCCACGCCTGCCACACGCTGGATTTCGGGAACGATGTTGCGCGAGGCATAGTCGCCCAGGGCCACCGTGTCATAGGCCTTGGCGTCCTCGGACGACAGCATGATGAACAGCAGGAAGTTGGACGACGCCTTGTCCACGCGAACGCCCTGCTGCGTCACCGAAGCAGGCAGGCGCGGCGTGGCGCGCGAGAGGCGGTTTTGCACGTCCACCTGCGCCAGGTCCACGTTGGTGCCGGCCTCGAAGCTGATGGTGATGCTGCCCGTGCCGTCGGCCTGGGCCACCGACTCCATGTAGACCAGACCGGGCGAGCCGTTCATCTCGCGCTCGATCACGGACAGCACGCTGTCTTCGAGCACCTTCGCGGACGCGCCTGGATAGGCCGTGTTGATGACGATGGCCGGAGGAGCCACCTTGGGGTATTGAGCGATCGGAAGCTTGGTCAGCGCGATACCACCGAGGACGATGATGAACAGCGCGACGACCCATGCAAAGATCGGTCTGTCGATAAAGAACTTGGCCATTGCTGAGCCCCTTGATTACTTCTTGTCTGCCTGGTCCGCAGGCTTGGCATCGGCTGCGGCTTGCGGGGCTGGCGCTGCCGTGCCGGCCGGCTTCTGGGCGCCTGCGGCCTCGGGCTGCCACGGTACGGGCTTGACCGGCGTGCCGGGTGGCAGCATCTGCAGCTTCTGGAAGCCGTCGACCATCACCTTCTCGCCCGCCTGCAGGCCTTCGCTGACCAGCCACTGGTTGTTCTGGGCCGTGGTCACCTTCACTTGGCGCTTGGTGATCTTGCCATCGTCGCTGACCACGCTCACGGTGTCGCCGGTCTCGGTGCGCGTCACCGCCTGCTGGGGCACGGCAATGGCGTTGGACGCCTGGGCCTGCTCCATGCGCACGCGCACATACATGCCGGGCAGCAGCAATCCCTTGGGATTGGGCACCTCGGCACGCAGCGTGACCTGGCCGGTGGAGCTGTCCACGGTCAGGTCGGTGAACAGCAGCTTGCCCTTGAGTTCGTAGGCCGTGCCATCGTCCAGGCGCACCTCGACGCTGGCGGCTTCGGCGCCATCGGCCTTCTTGAGTTTGCCCTGCTCCATCGCGCGGCGCAGCCGGAAGGCTTCGCTGGACGACTGGGTGAAATTCACATAGACCGGATTGATCTGCTGGACCACGGCCAGCGGGGTCGCCTCGCCCTGGCCGACCAGCGCGCCTTCGGTCACCAGAGACTGGCCGATGCGGCCAGAAATGGGGGCAGTGACGCTGGTATAGCCAAGATTGATCTCGGCGGTCCGCACGGAGGCCTTGCCGGCCGCGACGTCAGCCTGGGCCTGCTTGTAGGCAGCCTCTGCATTGACGAAGTCCTGCTTGCTGATCGCGTTGGCGGCAACCAGCGGGCGGTAGCGTTCCAGTTGCGCCAGTGCCTGGGCCTGGTTGGCCTCGGCACGGGCCTGCGTGGCCTTGGCACTTTGCAGCGTCGCCTGGTAGGGCGCCGGATCGATGCGGTACAGCACCTGGCCGGCCTTCACGTCGCTGCCTTCCTTGAACAGGCGCTCCTGCACGATGCCGGCGCTGCGGGCCCGGATCTGGGCCACGCGGCGCGCGTCCACGCGGCCGGGCAACTCGGTCACAAGTCCCACATCGGCGGGGGTGGCCACCACCACACCTACAGGGACGGCGGGCATCTGCTGCTGTGCGGCAGCTTGTTCTTCGGGCTTTTTCCCGCAGGCGGCCATGGCCATTGCGGCGGTGACGGCCAGGGCCACGGTGGTGAGGCGCAGACTGTTGTAAGGGGACGGAGCGGCTGACACATTGCTGCGTGTGCTGGGCATGATGGGTCCTTGTGCTGAATCAAATAACGATGTTGACGTTCCGGTCAGCGCTATCCGGAACGCCCGTGTCCACGGGCAAGTCGCGGATTATACATACATACATGAATGTATAATGACCGCAGTTGCTGCAAGGCGGCGCGAAGCATGGCGTAGCGTGGCATGGCCGGGCTCAACGATGGAAGGAAATACATCTTGGCACGACGAACGAAAGAAGATGCGTTTGCAACGCGCAACAGTCTGCTGGACGCTGCGGAGCAAGTGTTCTACGAGCAGGGTGTCGCCCGGGCCTCGCTCAACGAGATTGCCCAGCGAGCCGGCGCCACGCGCGGTGCGGTCTACTGGCATTTCAAGGACAAGCTGGATCTCTTCTATGCCATGCTGGATCGCGTCACGCTCCCGCTGGAGCAGGCCGCTCAGGGCGACTGCGAAGATGACTCCGAATGCGATGCGCTGGAATATGTGCGGCGCCTGATGGCGGTGGTCTTCGGGCGCATCGCGGATGACGACAGCACGCGGCGCGTCTTCGAGATCCTGTTGCTCAAGGTGGAGTACGTGGGCGAACTCATGCCGGTGCAGGAGCGCAATCGCGCGGCACTGGACTCCTTTTCGTCCCGGCTGGAGCTGGCGCTGTGTGCCGCCGCCGAAAGCCATGCGGTCACCATGCCCATGTCGGCGCACCAGGCATCGATCGCACTGTGCGCCATGTTTGACGGGCTGCTGCAGAGCTGGCTGCTGGGGCGGGCTTTCGATCTCAAGCAAGTGGGTGCCCAGGCGGTGGATGTCTGCCTGCGCGGGCTGGGCTTCACGGTTTCGGAGGCTCCTGCCCAATGAGCGGGCGGGGCCGCGGGGCTTGTACGCGGTAGTGCAAAGTCATGCGACAATCATCGGCTTGTGCAGGGCAGCGATGCCTTGAGCGGCTGTAGCTCAGTGGATAGAGTATTGGCCTCCGAAGCCAAGGGTCGTGGGTTCGATCCCCGCCAGCCGCGCCACATTTTTCTTGGATCGCCTCGGTGGCCTGAGAAAAAAATGCACTGAATTTTTTCAGACGAAAAAAACGGTGCTAGAATTCAAATCTCTTCGGAGGGGTGCCCGAGTGGCTAAAGGGGGCAGACTGTAAATCTGTTGGCTTACGCCTACACTGGTTCGAATCCAGTCCCCTCCACCAGTAATGGTGAAGAAGAGAAGTCATCTGAAAAGGTGGCAGCGTGCAGTCAATCTGTGCGGGAGTAGTTCAATGGTAGAACCCTAGCCTTCCAAGCTAATGACGCGGGTTCGATTCCCGTCTCCCGCTCCAGTTTGCAAGCAAAGTTTTTTGAGGTTGCTTCGGCGGCTTCAAGGCCCATGTGGCTCAGTGGTAGAGCACTCCCTTGGTAAGGGAGAGGTCGGCAGTTCGATCCTGCCCATGGGCACCATTCTCTCTGGTGCGCTCGCTAGATGGGGTTGCGCCAAATCCTGTTGTAGTGATTTAGATTTTTTTCGGAGTCGGAAAAATGGCTAAAGAAAAATTCGAGCGTACCAAGCCCCACGTCAACGTGGGCACCATCGGTCACGTGGACCACGGCAAGACGACCCTGACGGCTGCCATCGCCACCGTTCTGTCCAAGAAGTTCGGCGGCGAAGCCAAGGCTTACGACCAGATCGACGCAGCACCTGAAGAAAAGGCCCGCGGCATCACGATCAACACCGCCCACGTCGAGTACGAAACGGCCAACCGCCACTACGCTCACGTTGACTGCCCCGGCCACGCCGACTACGTCAAGAACATGATCACCGGCGCTGCTCAGATGGACGGCGCTATCCTGGTGTGCTCGGCCGCTGACGGCCCGATGCCCCAGACCCGCGAGCACATCCTGCTGGCTCGTCAGGTGGGCGTGCCCTACATCATCGTGTTCCTGAACAAGTGCGACATGGTGGACGACGAAGAGCTGCTGGAGCTGGTCGAAATGGAAGTGCGCGAGCTGCTGGCCAAGTACGACTTCCCCGGCGACGACACCCCCATCATCCGCGGCTCGGCCAAGCTGGCCCTGGAAGGTGACGCAAGCGACAAGGGCGAGCCCGCCATCCTGCGTCTGGCTGAAGCCCTGGACACCTACATCCCCACGCCCGAGCGCGCTGTGGACGGTGCCTTCGCAATGCCCGTGGAAGACGTGTTCTCGATCTCCGGCCGTGGCACCGTGGTGACCGGTCGCGTTGAGCGCGGCATCATCAAGGTCGGCGAAGAAATCGAAATCGTCGGTATCCGCGACACCCAGAAGACCATCGTCACCGGCGTGGAAATGTTCCGCAAGCTGCTGGACCAAGGCCAGGCTGGCGACAACGTGGGCCTGCTGCTGCGCGGCACCAAGCGTGAAGACGTGGAACGCGGCCAAGTGCTGTGCAAGCCCGGCTCCATCAAGCCCCACACCCACTTCACGGCTGAGGTGTACGTGCTGTCCAAGGACGAAGGTGGTCGCCACACTCCGTTCTTCAACAACTACCGTCCCCAGTTCTATTTCCGCACGACCGACGTGACCGGCTCCATCGAGCTGCCCGCCGACAAGGAAATGGTGATGCCTGGCGATAACGTGTCGATCACCGTCAAGCTGATCGCCCCCATCGCCATGGAAGAAGGTCTGCGCTTCGCTATCCGCGAAGGCGGCCGTACCGTGGGCGCTGGCGTGGTTGCCAAGATCATTGCCTAATTGATTCGTAGGGGTATAGCTCAATTGGCAGAGCGTCGGTCTCCAAAACCGAAGGTTGTAGGTTCGATTCCTACTGCCCCTGCCACCTGATGGTGGAATCGCAACGAGCCCGCCCCAAAGCGGGCTTCGGTGTCTTGGCGTTGCGCAAAAAATGCGCATTAGAAATGGATTATGGCCACTACTCAGGTTGAAACGGTCAGCTCCGGAGCTGACAAAGCCAAGCTTGCCGCAGTCGCGGCTTTAGTCGTTGCTGCGATCGCAGGTTTCTATCTGCTGAGCAAGCAAGGGCCCATCGTTCAGTGGCTGGTGCTGCTGGTCGGTCTGGCTGCGGCTGCTGGCACGTTCCTTGTTTCCGAGCCCGGAAAGCGTTTCGTCAGCTTTGCGCAGGATGCCTGGCGCGAAGTCAAGAAGGTCGTCTGGCCGACGCGCAAGGAGACCATGCAGATGACCTTGTACGTCTTCGGCTTTGTGGTCATCATGGCCTTGTTTCTGTGGTTCACGGACAAGACGCTGGAGTGGGTCCTGTATGACCTGATTTTGGGCTGGAGGAAGTAATGGATGCTGTCGAAACAGGTGTGAACGACGGAGGGGCAGCGCCTGCCAATCCGGATCTGCGCTGGTACATCGTCCATGCCTACTCCGGCATGGAAAAGGCCGTGGAGCGCAACATCATCGAGCGCATCGCGCGTTCGGACATGCAGTCCAAGTTCGGCCGCATCCTGGTTCCCACCGAGGAAGTGGTGGAGATGAAGAACGGCCAGCGCCGTACCACCGAACGCCGCTTGTTCCCTGGCTACGTGTTCGTCGAGATGGTCATGGACGACGACACCTGGCACCTGGTCAAGCACACCAGCAAGGTGACGGGTTTCGTGGGTGGTGCCAAGAACCGCCCCGCACCGATCTCCGAAGAGGAAGTGCGCAAGATCGTCAGCCAGATGCAGGAAGGCACGGACAAGCCGCGCCACAAGATCGAATTCATGCCCGGCGAACTGGTGCGTGTCAAGGAAGGCCCGTTCACGGACTTCAATGGCTCGGTCGAAGAGGTCAACTACGAAAAGAGCCGCCTGCGCGTCTCGGTGATGATCTTCGGCCGCTCCACGCCGGTCGAGCTTGAATTTGCCCAGGTTGAAAAAACCTGAGTTACCGCTTACAATCTCTGGCTCTGCATTTTTAGGCTCGGTGCAGGGCGTGTCAGCAAGAGTCTTTTAACCCCCGGGGAGCTGCCGGCTGCAACTATTGTTGGTTGGGCCGGCGGCGCTATACCCGCAAGGAGCATTCAATGGCGAAGAAAATCGTCGGCTTCATCAAGCTGCAAGTGCCAGCTGGTAAGGCCAATCCCTCTCCTCCGATCGGTCCTGCGCTGGGTCAGCGCGGCCTCAACATCATGGAATTCTGCAAGGCGTTCAACGCCCAGACCCAAGGTGTCGAGCCCGGCCTGCCCCTGCCCGTGGTCATCACGGCCTTTGCCGACAAGAGCTTCACCTTCATCATCAAGACGCCTCCGGCGACTGTGCTGATCAAGAAGGCCATCAAGCTGGACAAGGGCTCCTCCAACCCCCTGAAGAACAAGGTCGGCAAGATCACCCGCGCTCAGCTGGAAGAGATCGCCAACACCAAGCTGAAGGACATGAACGCTGCTGACGTCGACGCCGCCGTGCGTACGCTGGCTGGTTCGGCCCGTTCGATGGGCGTGATTGTGGAGGGCGTGTAAATGGCCAAGTTGACCAAGAAGCAAAAGGCTCTCCAGGGCAAGGTGGAGTCCACCAAGCTGTACGCTTTCGCCGACGCCGTGGCGCTGGTGAAGGAAGCCGCCACCGCCAAGTTCGATGAATCCATCGACGTGGCCGTGCAATTGGGCGTGGACGCCAAGAAGTCTGACCAAGTGGTTCGTGGCGCCGTCGTGCTGCCCCACGGCACTGGCAAGACCGCCCGCGTGGCCGTGTTCGCCCAAGGCGCCAAGGCTGAAGAAGCCAAGGCTGCTGGCGCCGATGTTGTCGGCATGGACGACCTGGCTGCCCGCGTGAAGGCTGGCGACATGCCCTTCGACGTGGTCATCGCTGCCCCCGACGCCATGCGCGTCGTCGGTACGCTGGGTCAGATCCTGGGCCCGCGCGGCCTGATGCCCAACCCCAAGGTGGGTACGGTGACTCCCGATGTGGCCACGGCCGTGAAGAACGCCAAGGCTGGTCAGGTGCAATACCGCGTCGACAAGGCCGGCATCATCCACGCCACCATCGGCCGCCGCTCGTTCGACAACGAGAAGCTGCAAGGCAACCTGGCTGCGCTGATCGACGCCCTGAACAAGTCCAAGCCCGCCTCGAGCAAGGGCCTGTACCTGCGCAAGGTGGCTGTTTCGTCGACCATGGGTGTGGGCGTTCGCGTCGACACGCAAACCATCTCGGCCTGATAGCCAAGAAATCTTGAGGCGGCTTGCGGGCTGCCTCAGTGGTGGGCCGGCGCAGCGATGCGCCGGGTCATCCAAGACCGTTGGTGTGCCTTGCGGCACTTAAACCTCAGGGGCCAACGCAGATGGCGATCCCGCTGCAGATGGATGCATTTCCAAAACAGTTGGTCGCTGCAACAAGAGCGCGCATGAGGGGCCTGCCCCGAGTGTGCATTTGAAGGAGTAGACCTTGAGTCTTAATCGCAGTGAGAAAGAAGCGGTCATCAATGAAGTGACCAGCCTCGCCGCAAAAGCTCAAACGCTTGTGATCGCGGAATACCGCGGCATCACGGTCGCCGACATGACCAAACTGCGCGTTGACGCCCGCAGCAAGGGTGTGAGCCTGAGCGTGTTGAAGAACACGCTGGCCCGCCGTGCTGTGGCTGGCAGCCAGTTCGACGTTGTCGCCGACCAGATGACCGGCCCTCTGATCTATGGCTTCTCTGAAGACGCAGTGGCTGCCGCCAAGGTGGTGGCCGACTTCGCGAAAACCAACGACAAGCTGGTGATCCGCGGTGGTGCGTTTGCAGGCAAGGCCCTGGACGTGAACGGTGTGAAGCAACTGGCGAACATCCCCTCGAAGGAAGTTCTGCTGGCACAACTGTGTGGCTTGCTGATGTCGCCTATCTCGCGTACGGCCGTTGTGCTGGGCGCCCTGGCGGCAAAGAAGAGCGAAGGCTCTGCCGAAGAACCGGCAGCCGAAGCAGTCGCAGCCTGAGCGCGCGGCAGTTAACCAATATTGTTAGGAAATCAAAATGGCATTCGATAAAGACGCATTTCTGACCGCGCTCGACGGCATGACGGTCCTGGAACTCAATGACCTGGTGAAGGCCATTGAAGAGAAGTTCGGCGTGAGCGCTGCCGCCATGGCCGCTCCCGCTGCTGGTGGCGCTGCTGGCGGCGCTGCTGCTGCAGAAGAAAAGACCGAGTTCAACGTTGTGCTGACCGAAGCCGGCGCGAACAAGGTTTCCGTCATCAAGGCCGTGCGTGAAATCACCGGCCTGGGTCTGAAGGAAGCCAAGGACCTGGTCGACGGCGCTCCCAAGAACGTCAAGGAAGGCGTTGCCAAGGCTGACGCTGAAGCCGCTGTGAAGAAGCTGGTGGAAGCCGGTGCCAAGGCTGAACTGAAGTAATTCAGTCCCCTCAAGGGCTGGAGGCTCCGAAAAAGGGCCTCCAGCCTTTGGCGCTTGTGGAGAGCGTATCCATAGAGCACACTAGAAAGCGGTCTGGAGCAGCCTGTTTTCTAGTGTCTTCTGACAACCCGACAGCAGAAGATGCCTTGGTTCGGGCGATGTGCAACGCATCGCCGTCAGCCATGGTTGGTAGTGGCCAACCGCCAAGCCCGCAGGGAGCTTTCCATGTGGGGCAGTCGTCGCAGACCCAGGACTCATGTCTTTGCCCGGAGATCTCATGGCCTATTCTTACACCGAACGCAAGCGAATCCGCAAAAGCTTCGGGAGCCGCGACAGCGTGCTCGAAGTGCCTTACCTGCTGCAGATGCAAAAAGATGCATATACCGCATTCTTGCAGGCAGATGTAGCCCCCAAAAAACGCACCATCGAAGGCCTGCAAGCGGCCTTCAACTCTGCCTTCCCCATCGTCTCCCACAACGGTTTTGTGGAGATGAAGTTCGTCGAGTACAACCTCGCCAAGCCTGCTTTCGATGTGCGCGAGTGCCAGACCCGTGGTCTGACCTTCGCCTCTGCCGTGCGCGCCAAGGTTCAGCTGATCATCTATGACCGTGAGTCTTCGACCTCGCAGTCCAAGGTGGTCAAGGAAGTCAAGGAGCAAGAGGTCTACATGGGCGAAGTGCCCCTGATGACCGACAAGGGCTCGTTCATCATCAACGGCACCGAGCGCGTCATCGTCTCGCAGCTGCACCGCTCGCCTGGCGTGTTCTTCGAACACGACAAGGGCAAGACCCACAGCTCGGGCAAGCTGCTGTTCTCGGCACGCATCATTCCTTACCGCGGTTCGTGGCTGGACTTCGAGTTCGACCCCAAGGACCTGCTGTTCTTCCGCGTCGACCGTCGTCGCAAGATGCCCGTGTCCATTCTGCTGAAGGCCATCGGCCTGACGCCGGAATCGATCCTGGCCAATTTCTTCGTCAACGACAACTTCCGCCTCATGGATTCGGGCGCGCAGATGGAGTTCGTCCCCGAGCGCCTGCGCGGCGAGGTCGCGCGCTTCGACATCACCGACAAGTCGGGCAAGGTCGTGGTCGCCAAGGACAAGCGCGTCACTGCTCGCCACACGCGTGAGCTGGAGCAGTCGGGCACCAAGTTCATCAGCGTCCCCGAAGATTTCCTGATCGGCCGCGTGGTCGCCAAGAACATCGTCGATCCGGACACTGGCGAGATCATCGCCAAGGCCAACGAAGAGTTGACCGAGTCCCTGCTCAAGAAGCTGCGCAGCGCCGGCATCCAGGATCTGCAGTGCATCTACACGAACGAGCTGGACCAGGGCGCCTACATTTC
Organism: Delftia sp. DT-2; assembly: GCF_028401915.1. NCBI lineage: Bacteria > Pseudomonadati > Pseudomonadota > Betaproteobacteria > Burkholderiales > Comamonadaceae > Delftia > Delftia sp. DT-2. Next base: position 86,225 of record NZ_JAQOTI010000012.1, on the reverse strand, counting down.
GCAGACCCTGCGCACTGACGAAACCGTCGATGAGTTCGCTGCGCGCGTGGCCATCTACCGCATGATGCGCCCCGGCGAGCCGCCGACCGAGGACGCCGTGCAGGCCCTGTTCCAGCGTCTGTTCTACAACCCCGACACCTACGATCTTTCGCGCGTGGGCCGGATGAAGTTCAACGCCAAGGTCGGCCGCGATGGCGCCACCGGCCCCATGGTGCTGTCCAACGAGGACATCCTGGCCGTGGTCAAGATCCTGGTGGATCTGCGCAACGGCAAGGGCGAGGTCGATGACATCGACCACCTGGGCAACCGCCGCGTGCGTTGCGTGGGCGAACTGGCCGAGAACCAGTACCGCACGGGCCTGGCACGTATCGAGAAGGCCGTGAAGGAGCGTCTGGGTCAGGCCGAGCAAGAGCCGCTGATGCCCCATGACCTGATCAACAGCAAGCCGATTTCGGCCGCCCTGAAGGAATTCTTCGGTGCGTCGCAGCTGTCGCAGTTCATGGACCAGACCAATCCTCTGGCCGAAATCACGCACAAGCGTCGCGTCTCGGCCCTGGGCCCGGGCGGTCTGACGCGCGAGCGCGCAGGCTTCGAAGTGCGCGACGTGCACGTGACCCACTACGGCCGCGTCTGCCCTATCGAAACGCCTGAAGGCCCCAACATCGGCCTGATCAATTCGCTGGCCCTGTACGCCCGCCTGAACGAGTACGGCTTCATCGAGACGCCTTACCGTCGCGTGGCCGACGGCAAGGTCACGATGGAGATCGACTACCTGTCGGCCATCGAGGAAGGCAAGTACATCATCGCCCAGGCCAATGCCGAGCTGGATGCCGAAGGCCGCCTGATCGGCGACCTGGTGTCGGCGCGCGAAAAGGGTGATTCGACCCTGGTGTCGGCCGAGCGCGTTCAGTACATGGACGTGTCGCCCGCACAGATCGTGTCGGTGGCTGCCTCGCTGATTCCGTTCCTGGAGCACGATGACGCGAACCGCGCATTGATGGGCGCCAACATGTCGCGTCAGGCCGTGCCTGTGCTGCGTCCCGAAAAGCCCATGGTGGGCACGGGCATCGAGCGCGTGGCGGCAGTGGACTCCGGCACCGTGGTGACGGCAACCCGCGGCGGTATCGTGGACTATGTCGATGCAACGCGCATCGTGGTCCGCGTGAACGATGCGGAAGCCGTGGCCGGCGAAGTCGGCGTGGACATCTACAACCTCATCAAGTACCAGCGTTCCAACCAGAACACCAACATCCACCAGCGTCCCATCGTCAAGCGTGGCGACAAGCTGGCCAAGGGTGACGTGGTGGCCGACGGCGCATCGACCGACCTGGGCGAAATCGCCATCGGTCAGAACATGCTGATCGCCTTCATGCCCTGGAACGGCTACAACTTCGAGGATTCGATCCTGATCAACGAGCGCGTGGTGGCCGAAGACCGCTACACCTCGATCCATATCGAAGAACTCGTGGTGATGGCCCGCGACACCAAGCTCGGTGCCGAGGAAATCACGCGCGACATCCCGAACCTGTCCGAGCAGCAGCTCAACCGCCTGGACGAGTCCGGCATCATCTACGTGGGTGCGGAAGTGCAGCCCGGCGATGTGCTGGTCGGCAAGGTCACGCCCAAGGGCGAGACCACGCTGACGCCTGAAGAGAAGCTGCTGCGCGCCATCTTCGGCGAGAAGGCTTCCGACGTGAAGGACACCTCGCTGCGCGTGGACCAGGGCTCGCAAGGCACCGTGATCGACGTGCAGGTCTTCACCCGTGAAGGCATCCAGCGCGACAAGCGTGCCCAGCAGATCATCGACGATGAACTCAAGCGCTACCGCCTGGACCTGAACGACCAGCTGCGCATCGTCGAGGCCGACGCCTTCGACCGTATCGAGAAGCTGCTCAATGGCCGCGTGGCCAACGGCGGCCCGCAAAAGCTGGCCAAGGGCGCCAAGATCGACAAGGCCTACCTGGACGGCGTGGAGAAGTTCCACTGGTTCGACATCCGTCCTGCAGAGGACGAGGTCGCCACCCAGCTCGAGTCCATCAAGAACTCGCTGGAGCAGACGCGCCACAGCTTCGACCTGGCTTTCGAGGAAAAGCGCAAGAAGCTCACCCAGGGCGACGAGCTGCCCGCTGGCGTGCTCAAGATGGTCAAGGTCTACCTGGCCGTCAAGCGCCGCCTGCAGCCCGGCGACAAGATGGCCGGCCGCCACGGCAACAAGGGCGTGGTCTCCAAGATCGTTCCGGTCGAGGACATGCCCTACATGGCCGACGGCTCCACTGCCGACATCGTGCTGAACCCGCTGGGCGTGCCTTCGCGCATGAACATCGGCCAGGTGCTGGAAGTGCATCTGGGCTGGGCCGGCAAGGGCCTGGGCCAGCGCATCGGCGACATGCTGCAGCAGGAAGCCCGTGCCGCCGAAATCCGTGCCTTCATGGAAGAGATCTACAACTCGCGCGGCCGCAAGGAAGACCTGGCCCAGCTCGATGACAACGAGATCGTGTCCATGGCGCAGGCGCTGACCACGGGCGTGCCGTTTGCCACGCCGGTGTTCGACGGCGCTTCCGAGCAGGAAATCCAGGACATGCTGCATCTGGCATATCCGGAAGAGCTGAAGGAGCGCAAGGGCCTGACCGAAAGCCGCACGCAGGCCTACCTGTATGACGGCCGCACCGGTGACCGCTTCGAGCGTCCGACCACCATCGGCTACATGCACTACCTGAAGCTGCACCACTTGGTCGACGACAAGATGCACGCCCGCTCCACGGGTCCGTACTCTCTGGTGACGCAGCAGCCCCTGGGCGGCAAGGCCCAGTTCGGCGGCCAGCGTTTCGGGGAAATGGAAGTGTGGGCGCTGGAAGCCTACGGCGCCGCCTATGTGCTGCAGGAAATGCTGACCGTGAAGTCCGACGACGTGGTGGGCCGTACCAAGGTGTACGAATCCATCGTCAAGGGCGAGCACGCCATCGAGGCAGGCATGCCCGAGTCGTTCAACGTGCTGGTCAAGGAAATCCGCTCCCTGGGCCTCGACATCGAGCTTGAGCGTTCTTAAATATTGAAAAGGGAAAGAGTCTTATGAAATCTCTACTCGACCTGTTCAAGCAATTCACGCCCGATGAGCATTTCGATGCCATCAAGATCGGTCTGGCTTCTCCCGAGAAGATCCGTTCCTGGTCCTTCGGCGAGGTGAAGAAGCCCGAGACCATCAACTACCGCACGTTCAAGCCCGAGCGCGATGGTCTGTTCTGCGCCAAGATCTTTGGCCCCATCAAGGACTACGAGTGCCTCTGCGGCAAGTACAAGCGCCTCAAGCACCGCGGCGTGATCTGCGAGAAGTGCGGCGTCGAAGTGACCCAGACCAAGGTGCGCCGCGAGCGCATGGGCCACATCGACCTGGCTGCGCCCTGCGCCCACATCTGGTTCCTGAAGTCGCTGCCGTCGCGTCTGGGCCTGGTGCTCGACATGACGCTGCGCGACATCGAGCGCGTGCTGTACTTCGAAGCCTACGTGGTGACCGACCCCGGCATGACCCCGCTGAAGAAGTTCAGCATCATGACCGAGGACGACTACGAGGCCAAGCGCACCGAGTACGGTGACGAGTTCGAAGCCAAGATGGGCGCCGAAGGCATCAAGGACCTGCTCGAAGGCATCGACATCGACGTCGAGACCGAGCGCCTGCGCGGCGACCTGACCGGCTCCGAAGTCAAGGTCAAGAAGAACGCCAAGCGCCTGAAGCTGCTGGAAGCGTTCAAGAAGTCCGGCATCAAGCCGGGCTGGATGGTCATGGAAGTGCTGCCCGTGCTGCCCCCGGACCTGCGTCCGCTGGTGCCACTGGACGGCGGCCGCTTCGCAACGTCCGACCTGAACGACCTGTACCGCCGCGTCATCAACCGCAACTCGCGTCTGCGCCGCCTGCTGGAGCTGAAGGCTCCGGAAATCATCGCGCGCAACGAAAAGCGCATGCTGCAGGAAGCAGTGGACTCGCTGCTGGACAACGGCCGCCGTGGCAAGGCCATGACGGGCGCCAACAAGCGTGCCCTGAAGTCGCTGGCCGACATGATCAAGGGCAAGAGCGGCCGTTTCCGCCAGAACTTGCTGGGCAAGCGCGTGGACTACTCGGGCCGTTCCGTGATCACGGTGGGTCCGTACCTCAAGCTGCACCAGTGCGGTCTGCCCAAGCTGATGGCGCTGGAACTGTTCAAGCCCTTCATCTTCGCGCAGCTCGAGCAGCGCGGCATCGCCACCACCATCAAGGCGGCGAAGAAGGAAGTGGAATCCGGCACGCCCGTGGTGTGGGACATCCTCGAAGAGGTCATCAAGGAGCACCCGGTCATGCTGAACCGTGCTCCCACGCTGCACCGCCTGGGCATCCAGGCCTTCGAGCCCATCCTGATCGAAGGCAAGGCCATCCAGCTGCACCCGCTCGTCTGCGCGGCCTTCAACGCCGACTTCGACGGTGACCAGATGGCCGTCCACGTTCCGCTGTCGGTGGAAGCACAGATGGAAGCCCGCACGCTGATGCTGGCCTCCAACAACGTGCTGTTTCCCGCATCGGGCGAGCCCTCCATCGTTCCTTCGCAGGACGTGGTGCTGGGTCTGTACCACGCGACGCGCGAGCGCATCAACGGCAAGGGCGAGGGCATGGTCTTCGCCGACATCGGCGAAGTGCAGCGCGCGCTGGACGCCGAGCAGGTCGAGCTGGCCGCCAAGATCAGCGTTCGCCTGACCGAGTGGACGAAGAACAAGGACTCCGGCGAGTTCGAGCCTTCGACCAGCCTGGTGGAAACCACCGTGGGCCGCGCCCTGATGTCCGAGATCCTTCCCAAGGGCCTGCCGTTCAGCCACATGAACAAGGCGCTCAAGAAGAAGGAGATCTCCAAGCTCATCAATGCCTCGTTCCGCAAGTGCGGTCTGAAGGCCACGGTGGTGTTTGCCGACAAGCTGCTGCAAAACGGCTTCCGCCTGTCCACGCACGCCGGCATCTCGATCGCCATCGGCGACATGCTGGTGCCGCCGCAAAAGGCCGAGATCATCGGCCGTGCCGAAGCCGAGGTGAAGGAGATCGAACAGCAGTACGTCTCCGGTCTCGTGACCGCTGGCGAGCGCTACAACAAGGTGGTGGACATCTGGGGCAAGGCCGGCGACGAAGTCTCCAAGGTCATGATGGCCCAGCTGGCCAAGGAAAAGGTCATTGACCGCCACGGCAACGAAGTCGAGCAGGAATCGTTCAACGCCATCTACATGATGGCCGACTCCGGCGCCCGCGGCTCGGCCGCGCAGATCCGCCAGCTGGCCGGCATGCGTGGCCTGATGGCCAAGCCTGACGGCTCCATCATCGAGACGCCCATTACGGCGAACTTCCGTGAAGGCCTGAACGTTCTGCAGTACTTCATCTCCACCCACGGCGCCCGAAAGGGTCTGGCCGACACGGCGTTGAAGACGGCCAACTCCGGCTACCTGACGCGTCGTCTGGTGGACGTGACGCAGGATCTGGTGGTCAACGAGGACGATTGCGGCACGAGCAATGGCGCACTGATGCGCGCCATCGTCGAAGGCGGTGAAGTCATCGAATCGCTGCGCGACCGCGTGCTGGGCCGTACCACGGCCGAGGACGTCGTGCATCCCGAGACGCTGGCCGTGCTGCTGCCCGCAGGCACGCTGCTCAACGAAGACGTGATCGACGAGCTGGAATCGCAAGGCGTGGACGAGATCAAGGTCCGCACCGCGCTGACCTGCGAGACCCGCTACGGCCTGTGCGCCAAGTGCTACGGCCGCGACCTGGGCCGCGGCGGCCTGATCAACCTCGGCGAAGCCGTGGGTGTGATCGCCGCCCAGTCCATCGGCGAGCCCGGCACGCAGCTGACCATGCGTACCTTCCACATCGGTGGTGCCGCTTCGCGCGCTGCCATCGCCTCGAGCGTGGAAGCCAAGTCCAACGGCTCCATCAGCTTCAACAGCACGATGCGCTACGTCAGCAACACCAAGGGTGAGCTGGTCGTGATTTCGCGTTCGGGCGAAATCGTCATCAGCGACAACGGCCGCGAGCGTGAGCGCCACAAGGTGCCCTACGGTGCCGTGCTGACCGTCAGGCCCGACCAGCAGGTCAAGGCTGGTCTGATCCTGGCCAACTGGGATCCGCTGACCCGACCCATCATTACCGAGTACGCCGGCCAGGTGCGCTTCGAGAATGTGGAAGAGGGCCTGACCGTGGCCAAGCAGGTCGACGAAGTGACCGGCCTGTCCACGCTGGTGGTGATCGATCCCAAGCGCCGTGGCTCTGCCAAGGTCGTGCGTCCTCAGGTCAAGCTGATCGATGCCAACAACCAGGAAGTCAAGATCCCCGGCACCGACCACTCGGTGACGATCGGCTTCCAGGTCGGCGCGCTGATCCAGGTGCGTGACGGCCAGGACGTGGGCCCCGGCGAAGTGCTGGCCCGTATCCCTGTCGAAGGCCAGAAGACCCGCGACATTACCGGCGGTCTGCCCCGCGTGGCCGAGCTGTTCGAAGCCCGCACGCCCAAGGACAAGGGCACGCTGGCCGAGATGACCGGCACCATTTCCTTCGGCAAGGAAACCAAGGGCAAGGTGCGCATGCAGATCACTGATCTGGATGGCAAGGTCTGGGAAGAACTCGTGCCCAAGGAAAAGAACATCCTGGTGCACGAAGGCCAGGTGGTCAACAAGGGTGAGTCCATCGTCGACGGCCCGGCCGATCCGCAGGACATCCTGCGCCTGCTGGGCATCGAGGAGCTGTCGCGCTACATCGTCGATGAAGTGCAGGACGTCTACCGCCTGCAGGGTGTGAAGATCAACGACAAGCACATCGAGGTGATCGTTCGCCAGATGCTGCGCCGCGTCGTGGTCGAGAACACCGGCGACTCGACCTACATCGCTGGCGAGCAGGTCGAGCGTTCGGAGATCCTCAATACCAACGAGGCGCTGCAGCGCGAAGGCAAGATCCCTGCCACGTACTCCAACGTGCTGCTGGGTATTACCAAGGCATCGCTGTCGACCGACTCCTTCATCTCTGCCGCGTCGTTCCAGGAAACGACCCGCGTGCTCACCGAGGCTGCCATCATGGGCAAGCGCGACGAGCTGCGTGGCCTGAAGGAAAACGTCATCGTGGGTCGCCTGATCCCCGCCGGTACGGGTCTGGCATACCACCAGGCGCGCAAGGCCAAGGACGCCATGGACGACGCAGAGCGCCGCGCCATCGCCGACGCCGAAGCGGCCGAACTGGCCGGTGTGATGGCTGACGACGACGCTGGCGTGGCTGCCGTCGCCGGTGACGCTTCCGCTGACTGATAGGCGGTGTCACCCCCTGAGCGGCTGTGCCGCTTGCCCCTCTCTCGCTACGCGGGAGGGGGACGACGCCCTCGCTGCGGGGGCGGCCCTTGCTCGGCGTCCCTCTTGTTGGGACATGCTGTCTCTTAGAGCAGTGCATGGCGCAAGTGCTTGATGATGTGACGCTCCCGGCCTGCCCTGCGCAGGCGGGAGCGTTTTTCTTTGGGAATAACCAGAGTTCGGCCGGACCAGCTTCCGGCCGGGCCATTGCAGACGATGTGGTCCTTGTCTCTTGAATGGATGCTGCTGGCACTGCTGGTGTTCTGGGCCGTCGGCGCATACAACCGGCTGGCCCGGCTGCGCAGCGGCTGCGTGCAGCAGTTCGGTACGCTCGATGCATACCTGGGCCAGTGGCATGCCATGCTGCAGGCCTTCGAGGCACAGCCCAAGGGCGAAGGCCAAAGCCCCGCCCTTGTGCATGCCCAGGCCGCGCTGCACCAGACCGCCGCGCAGTTGCAGGCGGCGCTGGTCGATGCCCGTGGCCGGCCGCTGCGCGAGAGCGCGCTGGCCTCGCTGGAGCATGCCTGCTCGGCGCTGGAGGTGGCCTGGCAGGCCATGACCAAGGTCGCCGTTGACACCGGCACCGGCGCCGCTGGCACTGGCACTGCGCCATCAGATGCCCCGTCGCCGGACCCCGATCCGCTGCAGCCCTGGCAGCAGCGCTGGACCGAGCACCAGGTGCGCAACCGCCTGGGACTGCAGCAATTCAACGCCGCGGCCGAGCGCTACAACGCCGCCATCGCGCAATATCCGGCCAGGCTGCTGGCCTGGCTGCTGGGCTTTCGCCCGGTGCGCAGCCTGCTGGTCGAACCTGCGCCCAGCAAGGTGCAGGAAAGTGGAACATGAACCAACGCACGCATTCTTCCCCGCGCCGCGCTGCGGCGCCCTCGCAGGCGCATGCCGCACCGGCCGCACCTCCTCTTTGGCAGCAGCTCGACGCCGTCGCCCAATGCCTGCAGGCCGTGCTCGAAGGCCAGTCCAGCCGCAGCGTGCTGGCGCGTGTGCCGCAGCCGCTGCGTCCCGGTGTGCAGGCCCTGCTGTTCCAGGTGCTGCGCCAGCTGGGCCGTGCCCAGGCGCTGCAAAAGCAGCTGGCCTCGCGCAACCCGCCGCCGCGCGTCAGCGCGTTGCTGAACACCGCCCTGGCCTTGGCCTGGGATGAATCTCGCGCGCCATACCCGCCGTTCACCCTGGTCAACCAGGCCGTGGAAGCGGCCAAGCAGGGGCCGACCCGCGCGCAGTCCGGCTTTGTCAACGCCTGCCTGCGCCGCTTTCTGCGCGAGCGCGATGCCCTGGTCGCCGCCACCGAAGCCCAGCCGCAGGCGGTCTGGAACCATCCCGCCTGGTGGATTGCCCGCCTGCGCAAGGACCATCCCGATCACTGGCAGGCCATCCTGCAGGCCAACAACGAGCAGCCGCCGATGACGCTGCGCGTCAATCGCCAAAGGGCAGACCGCGCGCAGTACCAGGCGGCGCTGCAGGCCATGGACGTGCCATCGCTTGCCGTGGCCGACAGCGGCCTGCAACTGCAGCAGGCCTTGCCCGTGCAATCCCTGCCGGGCTTCGACCAGGGTCTGGCCTCCGTGCAGGATGCGGCGGCGCAACTGGCCGCACCGCTGCTGCTGCAAGGGCTGGAGCAGCCCGCCGGCCGAGCGTTGCGGATACTTGATGCCTGCGCCGCCCCCGGTGGCAAGACGGCCCACCTGCTGGAATACGCAGCGCCGCAGACCCTGCAGGTCACGGCGCTGGAGATAGACGCCGAGCGCGCCGCGCGCATCGAGGACACGCTGGGAAGGCTGCAGTTGCAGGCGCAAGTGGTCGTGGCCGATGCGTCCCAGCCTGCGCAGTGGTTCGAGGCGCAATGCGGCGGCCAGCTGTTCGACGCCATCTTGCTGGACGCGCCCTGCACGGCCTCGGGCATCGTGCGGCGCCAGCCCGACGTGCGCTGGCTGCGCCGCGAAAGCGATGTGCACCAGCTGGCCCAGATCCAGTCCCGGCTGCTCGACACCCTGTGGCCCCTGCTGCAGCCTGGCGGGCGCCTGCTGTACTGCACCTGCTCGGTCTTCAGGCAAGAGGGCGAGGCACAGGTTCAAGCGTTTGTTGCACGCAACAGTGAGGCGCGAACACTGCCGGCGCCGGGGCATTTAATCCCGGGCAAGGACTACAAAGCCGGCATGCTGGCTGACAATGCTTTGGGTGACCACGACGGCTTCTTCTACGCCTTGCTGCAAAAGACGCGCTGACCCCCGTCCCCGGACCAGGTCGCCAGCCTGGCTGCGCCTGCTGGCGCGGCTGGCCGGGGCACTTGTGCTGGCCGCCGTGCTGGCCGGCCTGGGCCTGCAGGCCAGGGCCGATGCGCTGACCGCCGAGATCGGATCCATGCAGCTCGAGCGCTCCGATGATGGTCTGCTGCTGTCCGCCAATCTCCAGTTCGAGTTGCCCTACCAGATCGACGACGCGCTGCGCCAGGGCATTCCCATGTACTTCGTGGCCGAGGCCCAGGTCCAGCGTGAGCGCTGGTACTGGTCCGATCAGCAACTGGCCACCGCCAGCCGCCACTACCGCCTCAGCCATCAGCCGCTGACACGCCGCTGGCGCCTGCACATCTCCAATACCCCCTTCTCCAGCGCCGGGCTGGGGCTGGCCCTGGGCCAGACCTTCGAGACCCTGGAAGATGCGCTGTCCTCCATGCGGCGCATCTCGCGCTGGAAAATCATGGACACGGCACCCACGCAGTCGGGTGTCTCGGTGCAGCTGCGCTTTCGCATCGACCTGTCCCAGCTGCCAAGGCCGTTGCAGATCGGTGCGCTGGGCCGCTCGGGCTGGAACCTGCAGCTGTCGCGCGCCCAGATGCTGGAAGACGCGCCATGAACCGGGACACCGACGCCGACGAACGCATGGCCCTGCCGGCCTCGGCCGGCCTGTCGCGCGGCACGCGCTGGGCCGTGGGCGTGGGCGCCGGTCTCATGGGGCTGGTCGGCGTGCTGCTGCTGTTCCTGCTGACCCTGGCCACCAACAACCGGCTGGACTACGAGCGCAACTACAACTGGCTGTTCGCCGCCAACGTGGTCGTGGCCGGTCTGCTGCTGGCCATCCTGGTCTGGGGCGGCATCCGCCTGGCCATACGCCTGCAGCGGGGGCGCTTCGGCAGCCGCCTGCTGCTCAAGCTGGCCGGCATCTTCACGCTGGTGGGACTGGTGCCGGGCCTGCTGATCTACATCGTTTCCTACCAGTTCGTCTCGCGCTCCATCGAGAGCTGGTTCGACGTGCAGGTCGAGGGTGCGCTGTCGGCAGGCGTGAGCCTGGCCAGCTCCACGCTGGAGACCGTGGCCAACGACATGGCCAACAACACGCGCACCGCAGGCGCCCAGCTGTCCCAGGTCTCCGATGCGGGCGCCGCGCTGATCCTGGAGCGCGTGCGCGACCAGTTGGGGGCCACCGATGTCGTGCTGTGGAGCGCCTCCGAAATCGCCGTCGTGGGTCCGGCGCCGGTGCCGCGCAGTGGCGAGCTGGCTGGCTTGCGCGCGGTTGCCAGCGCAGGCCAGTCGCGCTTCAACCTGCAGCCCGAACGCCCCAGCGCGCAAATGCTGCGCTCGCTGCGCGAGCAGCGCGCCGTGGCCAGCATCGAAGGACTGGACGACGACGGCACGGCCCAGCCGGGTGCCACAGCGCCGAATGCCCAGGTCCGCACGCTGGCCGTGGTTCCCAACCCCAGCGTGGGACTGCTGACCGAGCCGCGTTATTTGCAGGCCACCATTGCACTGCCGCAGGCGCTGGTGACCAACGCCCTTGCCGTGCAGGCCGCCAACCGCGAATACCAGGAGCGCGCGCTGGCACGCGGCGGCCTGCAGCGCATGTACATAGGCACGCTCACGCTCAGCCTGTTCCTGGCGGTCTTCGGCGCCGTGGTGCTGGCCATCGTGCTGGGCAACCAGCTGGCCAGGCCGCTGCTGCTGCTGGCCCAGGGCATGCGCGACGTGGCGCGCGGCGACCTGCGGCCCAAGCCGGCGCTGCAGACGCGCGACGAGATCGGCGGGCTCACGCGCTCCTTCGCGCTCATGACCCAGCAACTGGCCGACGCGCGCGCCGAGGCCAACCGCAGCATGGGCCAGCTCGATGCCGCACGCGGCAACCTGCAGACCATCCTCGACAACCTCACATCGGGCGTCATCGTGCTGGACGCGCGGGGCGCCATCGTCCTGAGCAATCCCGGGGCCACGCGCATACTGCGCGCGCCCATGGCCGTCCATGAAGGACGGGCGCTGTCCCAGGTGCCGGGGCTGGAGCAGTTCGGCGAAGTCGTGCAGGAGCAGTTCGCGCTCTTCCTGGGCGAGCAGGGGCGCGATCGCTGGCAACTGGTGCATGAGCTGCATGCCTCCACCGATGGCGGCGTCATCCAGCACACCACCACCCTGGTCATGCGCGGTGCGGAACTGCCCGATGCGCAGCGGCTGCTGGTCTTCGACGACATCTCCGAGATCGTCTCGGCCCAGCGCGCCCAGGCCTGGGGCGAGGTCGCGCGCCGCGTGGCCCATGAGATCAAGAACCCGCTCACGCCCATCCAGCTGTCGGCCGAGCGCATGGCCATGCGGCTGACCGACAAGCTGCAGCCGGCTGACCAGGCGCTGCTGGCCAAGTCCGTCAAGACCATCGTCGATCAGGTCGGCGCCATGAAGCGCCTGGTCGATGAATTCCGCGACTACGCGCGCCTGCCTGCCGCCAATCTGCAGTCGCTGGACCTCAACGCGCTGGTGACCGACGTGCTGCAGCTGTACGGTGAAGAGAACGCCGAAGTGCGCGTGGAGTGTGTGCTGGACCCGCAATGCCCGCCGATTTCCGGCGATGGCCAGCAACTGCGCCAGGTCATTCACAATCTTTTGCAGAATGCCCAGGACGCCACGGCCCAGCGTGCGCAGGAAAGCGGCCAGCCCCCCGGCCCCGTGACCATAGAGACGCGCTGGAATGAGTCCACGCGCCGCGTGCGCCTGAGCATCAGCGACAGCGGCACGGGCTTCGCGGCCAACATCCTTCAACGGGCCTTCGAGCCCTATGTCACGACCAAGGCGCGGGGCACCGGACTGGGCCTGGCCGTGGTCAAGAAAATCGCAGACGAGCATGGCGCCCGCATCGACCTGGGCAACAGGGACGACGGCGGGGTGATTCAAGGTGCGCAAGTGTCGCTATCATTTGCGCCTGAGCGTACAGGATAGGCCTGACGCCCCCCGCGCCTCAGCACATAGGCTTAAGACACATGGCAAACATACTGGTGGTCGACGACGAACTGGGGATCCGGGATTTGTTGTCGGAAATCCTCAACGACGAAGGTCATAGTGTGGACGTGGCCGAGAACGCCGGCCAGGCGCGCACGGCGCGCGCCTCCAACACCTACGACCTCGTGCTGCTCGACATCTGGATGCCCGACACCGATGGCGTATCGCTGCTCAAGGAATGGGCCTCGGCGGGCCAGCTGACCATGCCGGTCATCATGATGAGCGGCCACGCCACCATCGAGACGGCGGTGGAGGCCACGCGCATCGGTGCGCTGTCCTTCCTGGAAAAGCCCATCACCATGCAGAAGCTGCTCAAGGCGGTGGAGCAGGGCCTGGCGCGCAATGCCGCCAGCCAGGCGCCGGCTGCAGCACCTGCCGCAGTGGCCGAGCCCGCCGACATCGCAGCCGTCGTCACGCCTGCGGCCAGCCGTGTGCCGGTGGACAACAACGTGCCGCATGCACACCAGGGTTTCGATCTGGACCGCCCCCTGCGCGAGGCGCGCGACGGTTTCGAGAAGGCCTACTTCGAGTTCCACCTGGCGCGCGAAGGCGGCTCCATGACCCGCGTGGCCGAGAAGACCGGCCTGGAGCGCACCCACCTGTACCGCAAGCTGCGCCAGCTGGGCGTGGACCTGGGCCGCAACAAGCGCGGATAGACTTTTTGAAGGAATTTTGGCTTTTTCGTTTTTGGGTCAAAAAATCCTGCATATAATCTAGTTCTCGGCCCGGTAGCTCAGTCGGTAGAGCAGAGGATTGAAAATCCTTGTGTCGGCGGTTCGATTCCGTCCCAGGCCACCAAATACAGTGAAAAAGATTACGGACTGCTTCGCAAGAAGCAGTCCGTTTTTCTTTGTGCCTCAGGCAATGCGTGATCCTGCCTGTGCGGCGGTTGCGGCCGCCTTCAGTCGTTCGCGCCCGCAATCGTCACCAGCAGCACGCAGCCCTGGTCGCCGCGCGCGTGCACATCGTGCAGCTCGCCGGCAGGCACCAGCACCACCGAGCCGGCCACCAGCCGCAGGCTGGCCAGGCGCGTGGCAATGCCGGCCTCGCCCGCCAGGCAGTGGATGGTGGCCTCGCCGGGGACCTGATGGCTGGGCAGGGCATGGCCGGGCGGCAGCACCAGGCGCAGCAGCTGCAGCTTCGGCGTTCGGATCAGGCTGGTGCTGATGGGCATGCCGTCGCGGGCGTGCAGGGCGATGACCTCCAGTGGCTTTGCGTGTTCGAGTGCCATGCTTGGCTCCTGCTTGATATAGGTCAGAAGGTGGTTGCGCCGCCGCCTCGCCGGTGCACTTGAAGATGTACGCTGGATGCATCTTATGCAGGCGCAGCGGGCCGGAAGGAGTGCACATCATGGCGCAATGGATGGAGCTGGAGGAACCCCTGAGAACCCGGGAGCCGGCGCCGCAATGGACGGCATTCCTCGAATTGGGATTTCGGCCGCTGTACCTGCTGGGCTGCCTCTGGGCCGCGCTGTCGGTGGCGCTGTGGGTCCATGCTCCGCAGTGGATCGCGGGGCGCATGCCCGGCGTGTTCTGGCACGCGCACGAGATGCTGTGGGCCTTCGTGGCCACCATCGCCGTGGGCTTTCTGTTCACGGCGGGCAGCAACTGGACAGGGCGCAACCCCCTGCAGGGCCGGGCATTGGGCGCGCTGTGCCTGCTGTGGCTGGTGGCCCGCGCAGGCTTCTTGCTGCCGGGGCCGCAGGCCTTTGCGGTCGCCGCGCTGTGCGAGACCGCCTTCTTCGCCTGGGCCGCGCTGGCGCTGGGCCGCGCCATCCATGCCGCGCGCAGCCGGCGCAACTACGGGCTGCCCCTGTTGCTGGCGGGCCTGGGCGTGGCCGATGCGCTGTACCTGTGGTCCATCTGGCAAGGCGACTACGGCGCGCTCATGCAGCGCTTCAACGCTGGCCTGCTGTGCATGGCCGTGATTGCGCTGCTGATCGCGCGGCGCGTGATCCCCTTCTTCGCCATGCGCGCCGTGTCCGGCCTGCAGATCCCCATGCACACGGCCAGCGGCCAGTGGCAACTGGGTGCGGGCGCGGTGGCCATCGCCTGCCTGCTGGCGGGCTGGTGGCCGGGCCTGGCCGCAGGCCTGGCCGTGGCGGGCCTGATCGCCCTGTGGCAGGTGCTGGCCTGGAAGCCCCAGGCCGTGCGCCGCGTGCCGCTGCTGTGGATTCTCTACCTGGGCCACGCGGCGCTGGGTGCGGGCCTGCTGGTGGCCGGCGCGCATGCGGCCGGTTGGGTGCTGCGCCCCGCCTGGCCCGTGCATGTGATCGGTGCGGGCGGCTTTGCCCTGCTCATCATCGGCATGTGCACACGGACGTCGATGGGCCACCTGGGCCTGCCGCTGCGCACCGACCGCAGCATGGTCGCCGCCTATGCCCTGGTCATTGCCGCTGCCGTGCTGCGCCTGGCGGCCCTGCTGCCCACGGCGCTGTCGCTGGCGGCGCTGCATGCCTCGGCCGCTGCCTGGGTATTGGCCTTTGCGCTGTACCTGTGGCGTTTCGCCCCGCTGCTGGTGCGCCCGCGTGCCGACCGGCAGGCATGATCGCAGGCCTGCCATGCGCCTGACTCTGATGACTGACTACGCGCTGCGCCTGCTCATGCATGTGGCGCGCCACCCCGGGCGGCTGTGCACGATTGCCGAGATCGCCCAGGCCCATGCCATCTCCGAAGCCCATCTCATGAAGGTCACGCACCAGCTGGCGCTGCGCGGCTGGATCGTGACCGTGCGCGGCAAGGGCGGCGGCATGCGCCTGGCCCATGCGCCGGCCGACATCGGCCTGGGCGACGTGGTGCGCGGCATGGAGCCGGACCTTGCCATTGTCGAATGCTTCACGGGCACCAGCCCACCTGCCTGCACGCTTGCGCAGGACTGCCGGCTGGCCGGCGTGCTGGGTGGGGCGCTGGACAGCTTCCTGGCCCATCTGGACGGCTTCACGCTGGCCGATCTGCTGCCGGCTCCCGCATCCCTGCCGCTGCCCCTGCCGCACAGGAGGCGCGCATGAGCTACGGACTGCTGCTGACCCTGCACCTGCTGGCGGCCATTGCCTTCGCGGGTACGGTGTTCTTTGAAGTGGTGCTGCTGGCCGGGGCGCGCCGCCACCTGCCCGCCATCGCGGCGCGCGCCACCGAGCAGGCGCTGGGCGACCGAGCGGTGGCCGTCATGCCCTGGGTGCTGCTGGTGCTGTACGGCGCGGGGCTGGGTCTGGCCTGGCAGCATCGCGCGGCACTGGCTGCAGCCTTTGCCGCTCCGCTGGCCAGCAGCTTCGGCCTGCTGCTGGCGCTCAAGATCGGGCTGGCGCTCAGCGTGTTCGGACATTTCCTGGCAGCCATGTGGTGGCGCCGGCGCGGTGTGCTGGGCGGGCTCCGCTCGCACCGCCTGCACCTGAGCGTGTTCTGCCACGTGCTGGCCATCGTGCTGCTGGCCAAGGCCATGTTCTACCTGCATTGGTAATGGACCCGCGCGGTCCCGGCCCGTGTCAACCGCGTTAAGCTCGCTGCTCGCATGGCTTGGAGCACGGGAGCGCAGAGGTGGCATCGCATTGGCAGCCGGGCTTGATCGCCCTGCACGGTAATCAGACGGAGGTGCTGGCCGATACGGTGCTGGCATGGCTGGCTGCGCACCCGCTGGACGTGCTGGAGCCGGAGGTGGTGCTGGTGCAGAGCAACGGCATGGCCGAGTGGTTCAAGATGCGCATGGCCGAGCAGCTGGGCGTGTGCGCCGCCGCGCGCGTGGAACTGCCCGCGCGCTTTGTGTGGCGCAGCTACCGCCAGGTGCTGGGCCGCCAGGCCGTGCCGCGCGAATCGCCCCTGGACAAGACGCCCATGACCTGGCGGCTCATGCGCCTGCTGCCGCAGTGCCTGCATGATCCGGCCTTCGCCCCCATTGCAGGCTTTCTGCGCCCCGGCGAGCCCGAGCGGCTGCTGCAGCTGGCCCAGCGCCTGGCCGACCTTTTTGACCAATACCAGATCTACCGCGCCGACTGGCTGGACGCCTGGGAGGCCGGGCATGACGTGCTGCCCATGCCCTTGCGCCCTGGTGTGGCGGACGCCCCGGTGCCCGAAGGCCAGCTGTGGCAGCCGCGCCTGTGGCGCGCCGTGCTGGCCGAGCTGGACGAGGACCAGCGCGGCGCCACGCGCGCGCGCCTGCAGGGCCGGGTGCTGGCCGCGCTGCAGTCGGGCGAAGCGCCGGCCGCGCCGCTGGCGCGCCGCGTGGTGGTGTTCGGCATCAGCCAGCTGCCGCTGAGCCTGCTGGAGTTCCTGGCCGCCATTGCCCGCCACAGCCAGGTGCTGCTTGCCGTGCCCAATCCCTGCCGCTTCCATTGGGCCGACGCCATCGACGGGCGCGAGCTGCTGCGCATGGCGCGGCGCCGCCAGCCGCTGCGCGGCGGCCGCGACCTGGCGCAGCTGCCGCTGGAGGCCATGCATGCCCACGCCCATCCGCTGCTGGCCGCCTGGGGTCGTCAAAGCCGCGACTATGTGCGCCAGCTCGACGCCTTCGACACCACGGGTGCCGCCGCGCAGCTGCAGATGCCGCGCGTGGACCTGTTCGACGAAACCGATGCCGAGGACCTGCGCACCGCGCCGCTGCTGGCCCAGGTGCAGCAGCGCATCCGCGACCTGGTGCCGCTGGCCGAGCACCCACCGCTGGAGGTGGCGCGGGCCGACCGCTCCATCGTGTTCCACAGCGCGCACAGCGTGGTGCGCGAGCTGGAGGTTCTGCACGATCAGCTGCTGCAGATGCTGGCCCGGCCGACCGATCCCGGGCAGCCGGGGCAGGCACCGCTGGCACCGCGTGACGTCGTAGTCATGCTGCCGTCCATAGAGACCGCCGCGCCCTCGATACGCGCCGTGTTCGGCCAGTACGGCAGGCATGATCCGCGCCACATTCCCTTTGACATTGCCGACCTGGGCGCACGCGCCAGCAGCCCGCTGGCCGTGGCCCTGCAATGGCTGCTGCGCCTGCCGCAGCAGCGCTGCCGGCTCAGCGAGCTGTGCGACCTGCTGGACGTCCCAGCGATTGCCGCGCGCATGGGTCTGGCGGCCGACGACCTGCCCCAGCTCACGCGCTGGATGGCCGGGGCCGGCATCCGCTGGGGACTCAATGCACCGCAGCGCCAGTCGCTGGGTCTGCAGGCCTGCGGCGAGCACAACAGCGCCTGGTTCGGCCTGCAGCGCATGCTGCTGGGCTATGCCAGCGGCGTGGCGCAGGACGGCCAGGCCTTCGGCGGCATCGAGCCCTATGACGAGGTGGGCGGCCTGTCGGCCGAGCTGGCCGGCGTGCTGGCCGCGCTGCTGGAGCGCATGCTGGCGTGGTGGCGCGAGGCCGAGCAGCCCGCCATGCCCGAGGCCTGGGCGCAGCGCTTTCGCGCGCTGCTGCAGGACTTCTTCAAGGCGCAGGACGATGAGGACGAGGCCATGCTGGCCGCACTGGACGCCGCCCTCACGGACTGGCAGCGTGCCTGCGAGCAGGCCGGCTATGCGCAGGCCGTGGAACTGGGCGTGGCCCAGGAGGCCTGGATGCAGGCGCTGGAGCAGCCCTCGCTGTCGCAGCGCTTTCGGGCCGGTGGCGTGACCTTTTGCACGCTGATGCCCATGCGCGCCATTCCCTTCGAGGTGGTCTGCCTGCTGGGCATGAACGATGGCGACTATCCGCGCCGCGCCACGCGCAGCGACTTCGACCTGATGGCGCTGCCCGGCCAGCAGCGCCCCGGCGACCGCGCGCGCCGCGACGATGACCGCCAGCTCATGCTCGAAGCCCTGCTGTCTGCGCGCCGCGCGCTCTACATCAGCTGGACCGGCCACCATGTGCGCGACAACAGCGAGCAGCCGCCCTCGGTCCTGGTCTCCCAGCTGCGCGACTACCTGGAGGCCGGCTGGCGCGGCGAAGGCGGCCAGCCGCTGCTGGCGCAGCGCACGCAGCAGCACCCGCTGCAGCCCTTCAGCCGCCGCTATTTCGAAGAAGGTTCGCCGTGGACCACGTATGCGCGCGAATGGCGGGCCGCGCATGCGCAGTCTGACGGCGCGGACGCGTTGCCTCCGCTGCCCGCGCAGCCGCGCCCGCCCTTTGTCCCCGACGCCTCGGCGCCGCTGACGCTGGCCCGGCTCACCGATTTCCTGCGCCACCCGGCGCGCGCCTACCTGCGCCAGCGCCTGCAGGTGCGCTTCGAGCAGGAGGACAACCCGGTCGTGGACGAGGAGTTGTTCCAGCTCGACGGCCTGACCGAATACCTGCTGGTGCAGCAGTTGCAGCAGCAGGTGGCGGCCGGCCTGTCCGAGCCCGGGCAGGCGCCCCAGGCCATGGAAGACAGCGTGCGCGCCGCCGTGGCGCGCCTCACGCGCTCGGGGCGGCTGCCGCTGGCGGGGCTGGGCGCGCGCGGCGCGCGGGCGCTGCAGTCCTCGGTCACGCCTTCGCTGCGGGCCTGGCTCCAGCAACTGGATCGGTATGCCCATCCCGCGCCGCGCAGGCGGCTGCTGATCGAGGACGATGGCCTGGTGTTCGACGACTGGATCGACGGGCTGCGCCAGTCCTGCGAAACCGAAGAGTCCCCCGATGCGGACGACGCACAGTGCTGGCTGCTGCTGGACCCGCGCAACCTGCTCAATGCCAAGGGCAGGCCCCATGCCGACAAGCTCATGCCGGTCTACCTGCGCAGCCTGGCGCTGGCCGCCAGCGGCTCGCAGGCCGAGTTGCGCGTGGTGGCGCGCGACGGCCTGGTGCAGGTCCTGCCCATGGACCCTTCCGACGCGCTGGCACGGCTGCGTGAATTGATGGCCCTGTGGCGCGAAGGCCAGAACGGTCCGCTGCCCCTGCCGCTGCGCAGCGGCCTGGCCATGGCCGAAGGCTTTCCCGCTGCGGCCCAGCAGGCCTATGAGGGTGGTCATCTGGTCGGCGGCGAGGGCGAGGACCCGTCCTGGGCCCGCTGCTATCCCGATTTCGAGGCCTTGGTCGCCGATGGGCGCTTCGAGGCCCTGGCCCATGCCGTCCACGCGCCGCTGCTCGACTGGGTGGCCGCGCAGGTGCAGGTCCAGCCCTACCAGGCGGATGCACCATGAGCACCAGCGAAGTGACCGGCGGCGTGACCAGCCATGTGCTCGACGCACAGTGTTTTCCGCTGTGGGGCAGCCGCCTGATCGAGGCCAGCGCCGGCACCGGCAAGACCTGGACCATCGCTGCGCTCTACCTGCGCCTGGTGCTGGGGCATGGCGAGGGCAGCCCGGACGGCATCAGCAGCACGGCCTTCGAGCGCCCGCTGATGCCGCCCGACATCCTCGTCATGACCTTCACGCGCGCGGCCACGCGCGAGCTGTCCGACCGCATACGCAGGCGCCTGATCGAGGCCGTGCAGTGCTTTCGCGGCGAGGCCGAGCCCGCGCCCCACGACGGCTTCCTGCACGCGCTGCGCGAGGCCTACCCTGAAGGCGCGGCCCGTGAACGCGCGGCCTGGCGCCTGGCCATGGCCGCCGAATGCATGGACGACGCGGCCATCCACACCATCGACGCCTGGTGCCAGCGCATGCTGCGCGAGCATGCCTTCGACAGCGGCAACCTCTTCGACGAAACGCTGGAGCCTGACGAAAGCCAGCGACAGACCGAGGCCGCGCAGGACTACTGGCGCCAGCAGTGCTACCCGCTGTCCGACGAGCTGCTGGACGAGGTCCTGAAGATCTGGCCCCACGTCGGCGCCCTGGTCGATGACATGCGCGCCCTGCTGCGCGAGCCCCCCGTGCCCGGCGCGGGCGAGGGCAGCCTGGCCGACTGCCTGCAGCGCGCCATGGAGCAGCGCCGCAGCCGCCTGCTGGCCCTGGCGGCCGGCTGGGACGACAAGGCACAGCGCCTGCAGCTGTGGCTGGATGGACAGCTCGACGGCCATGGCGCGCTGTGGGACAAGCGCAAGCTGCAGCCCGCGCGCTACACCGGCTGGCTGGCCGCTCTGGCCGACTGGTCGCGCGCCCCGCTGGACGGCCCGCTGGCGCTGACCGAGGCCGCGCGCCACCGCCTCAGCCCCGAAGGCCTGGCCGAGGCCTTCAAGGGGTCGGCCGGCGATGTGCTCATGCCGCTGGAGCTGGCCGAGCTGCAGGCGCTGCTGGTGCAGCTGGAGCAACTGCCGCCCGTCAGCGTGGCCGTGCGCCTGCATGCGGCCGCGCGCGTGGCGCAGCGGCTGGCCCACCTCAAGCGCCAGGCCGGCAGCTTCGGCTTTGCCGACATGCTGCAGCGCCTGGACACGGCCCTGGCCGGCGACAACGGCGCCGTGCTGCGTGAGCGCATCCTGGCCCAGTACCCGGTGGCGCTGATCGATGAATTCCAGGACACCTCGCCGCTGCAGTACCGCCTGTTCGACCAGATCTACCGCACGGCGGCCAACGACCCGCACAGCGCCCTGCTGCTGATCGGCGACCCCAAGCAGTCCATCTACGGCTTTCGCGGCGCCGACATCCACAGCTACCTGCAGGCGCGCCGCGCCACCGAGGGCCGCCACTACGTGCTGGGCACCAACTACCGCTCTACCGAGGCGCTGGTGGGCGCCGTCAACCATTGGTTCGCGCAGGCCGAGAAGCGGCCGGGCGAGGGCGCCTTCATGTTCCGGCGCGGCAGCCACAACCCGCTGCCGTTCGAGCCCGTGGCTGCCCAGGGGCGCAGTGAACAGCTGCACACGCGCGACGGCGCCATGCCCGCCCTCACCGTAGCCTGGAGCGCGGGCCGCGACGAGGACACCGGCATTCCCCTGCCTTTGGCGGCCGACGAGGTGCGGCGGCGCTTTGCGGCCCATTGCGCCGAGCAGATCGTGCAGTGGCTGACCGACCCGCAGGCCGGCTTTGTGCAGCCCGATGGCCGCCTTGTGCGCCTGCGGCCTGCCGACATCGCCGTGCTGGTGCGCACGGGCCGAGAGGCGGCCGCCGTGCGCCGAGAGCTGCAGGCGCGCGCCGTGGCCTCGGTCTACCTGTCGGACCAGGATTCGGTGTTCGCCAGCGACGAGGCCCATGACCTGCTGTACTGGCTGCGCGCCGTTGCCGCGCCGCTGGACGCCCAGGCCGTGCGCGCGGGCCTGGCCACGCGGCTCATCGGCCTGTCGCTGGACGAGCTGGCCTGGCTGGCCGCCGACGAGGAAGCCTTTGACGTGCGCAGCGAGCAGCTGCGCGAACTGCACAGCATCTGGCTGCGCCTGGGCGTGCTGGCCATGCTGCGCCAGACCCTGTACCGGCTGGACCTGCCCGTGCGCTGGCTGCAGGACCCGGCCATGGGCGGCGAGCGGCGCCTGACCAACTACCTGCACCTGGCCGAGCTGCTGCAGACCGCCAGCGCCCAGCTGGAGGGCGAGCAGGCCCTGATCCGCTGGCTGGCTACCCAGATCGAGACGCCGGGCAGCGGCAGCGAAGAGCAGGTGGTGCGCCTGGAAAGCGATGCCGACCTGGTCAAGCTCGTCACCGTGCACAAGAGCAAGGGCCTGGAGTACCCGCTGGTCTGCCTGCCGTTTGCGGGCAGCTTCCGCCCCATGGAGCGGGCCAGAACGCCGTTCCTGACCCTGTCCGCGCAGGACGAGTCGCAAGACGATGCGGCTCCCGCCCGCCGATTGCTGCTGGACTTCAGCGACGAGGATCTGGCCCAGGCCGACCGCGAGCGGCTGCGCGAGGACCTGCGCCTGTTCTATGTGGCGCTCACCCGCCCGCGCCATGCGCTGTGGCTGGGCCTGGCCCCGCTAAAGCGCGGCAACGGCAAGGCCTGCGTGAACGAGCAGGGCGCAGCCGGCTACCTGCTGGGCGGCACCGAGCCGCGCTCGGCCCAGGGCTGGCGCGACGGCCTGCAGCAGCTGTGCAGCGAAGACCCGCACATGGCCTGGCGCGACCTGGATGCCGTGCCACTGCAGCGCACGCGCTGGCAGCCGCCGGACGCTGCCACGCCGCTGCACGATGCCCGGCCCTACGACGCACGCTTCGACACGCGCTGGGGCATCGGCAGCTTCTCTGCCCTGGTGCGCGCCATGGCCGCGCCCAGCCTGCCCGTGCTGCCCGTGGCCGTGCAGCGCCCGGCCGAGGATGAGCAGGCGCTGGAGCCGCCGCCATCGCCGGAACTGGCGGACATCGCCGGCCTGGCGGGCCTGCAGCCCCTGCAGAATGGACCGGCCGGTGGGCCTGCGGTCTGGCACCGCTTTCTGCGCGGCCCCGTGGTCGGCAACTTCGTGCACGACCAACTGGAATGGCTGGGCGGCGAAGACTTTGCCCTGCCCGTGGACGGCCAGGGTGCGCTCGCTGATCGCCTGGTGCGCCGCTGCGAGCGCGCGGGCCGGGGCGAGCAGGCGCGCGACCTGCTGGCCTGGCTCACGGCCGTGGTCCACCAGCCGCTGGTGCCGCTGGATGTCACGCTGGCCACGCTGGGGCCGCAACTGTCGGAGATGGAGTTCTGGCTGCCCGCGCGCCAGCTGCCGGCCGAGCGCATCGACCAGCTGTGCCGGCGCTTCATCCTGCCGGGGCAGGAGCGGCCCGCGCTGCCCCAGCGCTCGCTGCACGGCATGCTCATGGGCTTTGCCGACCTGGTGTTCTGCCACGAGGGCCGCTACTGGGTGCTTGACTACAAGAGCAACCACCTGGGCCCGGACGGCGCCGCCTACGGCCAGGAGGCCCTGGCCCGCGCCATGCTCCACCACCGCTACGACGTGCAGGCCGCGCTCTACCTGCTGGCCCTGCACCGGCTGCTGCGCAGCCGGCTGGGCACGGCCTACGAGCCGCAGCGCCAGCTGGGCGGCGCGCTGTACTACTTTCTGCGCGGCATCGATGGCCCGGCCGGTGGCATGCATGCCATGGCGCCCGAGCTGCCCTTGCTTGATGCGCTCGATGAACTGCTCGGTCCCGGCCGCGCCAACGCGGAGGAACTGCCATGAGCCCGCGCCCCCGTTCGCGCACCATCGATACGGCCACGCTGGACCTGTTCGATGAACGGCCGGGCGGCGAACCGCCGGGCGACGACTCGCCGGGCGCCGTGCCGCCAGACACCAATGAAGTGCTGGCCCTGCTGCGCCGCTGGGCCGACGCGGGCCTGCTGCGCCGGCTGGATGCGGCGCTGGCTTCCTTCGTCGCCGGGCAGGATGCACAGGCCGGGCCCGCCTTGCTGGTGGCCGCCGCGCTGCTGGCGCAGATGGAGGGGCGCGGCCACAGCTGCCTGCCCCTGGCGCCGCTGGCCGGCCACCCCAACGACGTGCTGGCCTGGCCGGCCGATGCGCTGCCCGCGCAGCAGGCCCTGTGGCAGATGCTGCCTGCGCGCCTGTCCGGCTGGGTTGCGGCGCTGAGCGCCAGCCCCGTGGTGCGCGTGGTGCACGGGGAGCAGGTAGATGGACAGGATGGCAGCGAGGACCTCGGCCAGCCCCTGGTGCTGGCCGGCGCAGACGGCCCCGCGCCGCTGCTGTACCTGCGCCGCTACTGGGACTACGAACGCGCCGTGGCCGCCCACGTCATCCAGCGCACGGCGGCGCAGGCCGTGGCCGGCCAGCCGCTGGACGAAGCCCTGGCCCGCCACTGGCTGGACCGGCTGTTCCCGCCTGCGGCGGACGGTGGCGCCGTGGACTGGCAGAAGCTGGCCTGCGCGCTGGCGCTGCGCGGCCGGCTGTCGGTGATCACGGGCGGCCCCGGCACCGGCAAGACCTATACCGCCGCTCGGCTGCTGGCCCTGCTGTTTGCCACGGCGCCCGATGCCGGCCAGTTGCGCGTGGCCCTGGCCGCCCCCACGGGCAAGGCGGCTGCGCGGCTGAAGCAATCGATCGACGGGGCCTTGCTGCAATTGCAGGGCAGCATGGGCGGCGAGATCGACCTGGCGGGCCTGGTGCAGCGCATGGCTGCGGCGCGCACCCTGCACTCCATGCTGGGCGCGCGGCCCGATACGCGGCACTGGGGATTCCATGCAGGGCGGCAGCTGGACGTGGACGTGCTCATCGTCGATGAGGCCTCCATGGTCCACCTGGAGATGATGGCGGCGCTGCTGGAGGCACTGCCGGCCGGCGCCCGCCTGGTGCTGCTGGGCGACAAGGACCAACTGGCTTCGGTGGAGGCGGGCGCCGTGCTGGGCGACCTGTGCCGCGATGCCCAGGCCGGGCGCTACCTGCCCGACACGCTGGACTACGCACTGCGCGTGGCGGGCCAGCGGCTGCCGCCGCAGTTCGCGGCGCCCGACGGCGATCGTGCGCCAGCGCTGGCGCAGCACACCGTCATGCTGCGCGAGAGCCGGCGCTTCGGCGGCCCCATCGGCCAGCTGGCACACGCCGTGAATGCCGGTGAGGCGGTGAAGGCCCAGGCCCTGCTCGATGCCGGCACGCAAGCCGGCGCCGGTTCCGAGCTGTGGGAACGCCATGGCGGCGGCGTGTACGCCGTGACCGAACTGGCCGTGCACGGGCGCGGCGGTCTTGCCAGCTATGCCCTCTATGCCCAGGCGCTGCAGGGCCGGCCGGATGCGGCCGGCGCCGACGAGGCAGCGCACCGCGCCTGGGTGGTCGCTGTGCTGCAGGCCTTCGAGCGCTTCCGGCTGCTGTGCGCTGTGCGCGAGGGGGACTGGGGCGTGTCCGGCCTCAACCGCGCGGTGGAGCAGGCCCTGGATGCGCAGGGCGTGATCCGCCGGGGCGGCGAATGGTATGCGGGCCGTCCCGTCATGGTCACGCGCAACGACGCGCAGCTGGGCGTGTTCAACGGCGACATCGGCATTGCGCTGCCGGGAGCGCACCAGGGGCAGCCAGGGCAACTGCTGCGCGTCTACTTCCTGCAGGGCGACGAATTGCGCTCGGTCGGCGTCAGCCGCATGGCCCATGTGGAGACCGCCTTCGCCATGACGGTGCACAAAAGCCAGGGCTCGGAGTTCGAGCACACCGCCCTGGTGCTGCCCTCGCGCGGCGGCAGCGTGCTGGGGCGCGAGCTGGTCTACACCGGCATCACGCGCGCCCGCCAGGCCTTCTCGCTGTTCTCCGAGGTGCCGGGCCTGCTGGCCTCGGCCGTTGGCAGCCCCACGCAGCGCGCCAGCGGGCTGCTGCGCTGGCTGCAGGAGTGAGTGAAGGCCCCGCGCCTCAGGCCGGGGTCTTGTCGCTGGCGTAGCGGGCCATCATCAGCGCCGTATTGGTCTTGCGGTCGGCATTGACCTGCTGCACCGTGGGCCGCTCGGCCATGCGTGCCAGGTACTCGCGCACGGGCAGGTCGGCCAGAACGTCGCGGCCGCCAACGATCTTGCTGGCCGCGCTGACCAGGGGCAGGTGGACGATGGCGCAGCAGTCGGCCAGCGTGAAGCTGTCGCCCGCCACAAAGGGTGAGAAACGCGCGAGTTTGGCGAAGGCCGCCACGTTCTTGTCGAGCTGGGCCAGCGTGCGCTCCCGGGTGGAGTCGCTGACCTGGCCGCCGAAGAAGGCCTGCGGGTAGAGGATGCGCGCCACCAGCTCCAGGTGCAGGTCCAGGTACACGCACAGCTCGCGCACCTTGGCGGCCTCGAAGGCGTCGGCCGGCAGCAGGGCCGGCGAGGGCGACAGCGTCTCCACGTACTCGACCATGGCGGCCGACTCGCACAGACCCCGGCCGTCGTCGATGCGCAGGTAGGGCACCTTGCCCAGCGGAGAAAGCGCCATGTCGGTCTCTCCCAGCCAGGCCAGTTCCTCGTTGAAGGGCAGCTGCTTTTCCAGCAGGGCCAGCTTGACCTTGTTGTAGTAGTTGCTGGCCGCGAATCCGCACAGGGTGAGCATGGGTGTCTCCTAGGGTGTTGGTGAGGGCTGGGGGATGCGCCTGCGATGGTAGGGGCGGGCAGGGCCTGGCGGGGTCACGGACATGACGTCCTGGGGCAGACCCCTAGAATGACGTCATGCCGCTTCGCCTGCCCTCCACCTTGGCTGCCTGCGCCCGCTGGGCGCTGGGCCTGTGGCTGTGCGTGGCGCTGGCTTCGGCGTTTGCGCCGCTGGCGCGCGCCTCGGGCTGGGAGCGCCTGTGCTCGGCCGCTGGCGAATCGGTCTGGGTGCCCTCGCCAGCCGGTCAGGACGATGCCCTTGCCGGCAGCCACGGCATCGACTGCCCGCTGTGCCTGCCCCCGCTGGCGCCGCCGCCCGCCCGGTGCAGTGCGGCCCCGGCACCGCTGGTGGCAGATGCGCAGCCACGGGCGCACCCGGCCTCCGTCCACAGCGTGGCCATGCCGGCCCTGCCCCAGGCCCGCGCACCGCCCCGGTGACTCCCGGATTCACTCCCGCTTCCTTCGCTTGGCCAACCCTTTTTGCAAGGCACGAAGACCGTGCCGCAATGCATTGAAATTTCTGGAGAAACCGTGATGACACTGCGTCAATGGACCACCCCTTTCCTGATCGCCGCCTCCCTGTCCATGGGCCTGGCCCATGCCCATGCCGATGCGGCCCATGTCAAGGCCGACGCCGCCTGGGCGCGTGCCAGCGTGCCGGGCCAGCAGGCCACGGGCGCCTTCATGCGCCTGACGGCCGAGGAGCCGCTGCGCCTGGTGGGCGTGGAGTCGCCCGCCGCCGGCGTGGCCGAGGTGCATGAAATGAAGATGGAAGGCGATGTGATGCGCATGCGCGCCATCGACGGCCTGGACCTGCCCAAGGGCGTGGCCGTGGACCTGAAGCCCGGCGGCTACCACGTCATGCTGCAGCAGCTCAAGAGCCCGCTGCTCAAGGACAGTCAGGTACCCATCACCCTGGTGTTCAAGGACGCCAAGGGCGAGACCTCGCGCCTGAGCCTGCAGGTCCCCGTGCGCGCCATGGCGCCCGGCGCAGGTGCGGCATCGGCTGCGCAGGGCGGCGCGCATGGCGGACACGGCGGACATGCCGGCCACTCCCACTGAGCTTTTTGTCATCCACCGGGTTTGTGCGCAGCGGGCCGTGCATGACTTGCGATGGACTTGGCGTGTGCCTGGGTTAAGCTGAGCGCATGGCCGGTGTGCTTCACCGGCATGTTCTTCCAACCCAGTCCTAGCGAGTGCTGCCATGAGTGATGCGTCCTCCTTCGGTTTCGGCAAGTTCATCCCCGGTTTCGACTTCCTGCAGGGCCTGGCCCAGAGTGCAGGATCGGCCACCGCCCGGCCCCTGGGGCGCCTGCCCGAATGGGTGGCGCCCACGGTGAGCATCGAAGAGGTGGACAAGCGCATCACCGAACTCAAGGCCGTGCAGTTCTGGCTCGACCAGAACGGCAAGGCGCTGTCCGCCACCATCCAGGCCCTGGAAGTGCAGCGCATGACGCTGTCCACCTTGCAGGGCATGAACGTCAGCATGGGCGAGCTGGCGCAGGCCTTCCAGTTCCCTGCAGCCGCAACCGCCGCAGCCACCGCCGCGGCCAAGGGCGCCGCCAGCGCGGGGCAGGGCGACCTTTCGGACTGGCCCATGTCCTCGGCCGCCAGCCGGGCGAGCAAGAAGGAAAAGCCGCAGCCCGAGCCCGCACAGGCCGCTGCCGCGCCGCCTGCAGCCCCCGAGGCGGCCAAGGCCGCCGACAGACCCGCAGCCGCGGAGACTGCGGCGCCCAAGGACGAGTCCGCCCAGGCCGCCGCCATGGGCCAGGCCATGCAGTGGTGGGGCGCGTTGACCCAGCAATTCCAGCAGATCGCCGCCAAGGCCATGGCCGAGCCCATGGCCCCGGAGGCCGTGGCGGCCGCCCAGCGCGCCACCGGCATGGCCGGTGACCTGGCCAAGGCCACCATGGACCGCATGGCGGCACAGGCCAGCGCCTTTGCTGCGCAGGCGGGCAAGGCGGCGGCGGTCTCCCCTGCCAAGGCGCCGTCCGCAAAGCCGGCGGCGCAGGCCGAAGCCCCCAGGACCGCTGCCAAGGCTCCCTCCAAAGCGGCTGCCAGGAAAACCGCTGCAAAGGCTGGAGCCAAGGCGCCGGCCGCCAGCAAGCCGGCAGCCAAGAGCCGGCCGGCGCGTTGACCGATCGGGCCGGACCCATGGATGCGCAAGGCCCCAGCCACCCGCAAGCCGGGTGCTGGCGGGGCTAGAAAGAAGGTTGGTATGTCGTTGTTTCCTGTAGGCCATGCCAGCCATTCCGACTGGCGCGCCGCGGCCGACGCGGTGCTGCAGCAGCTGCGCTTGCAGATGGCCGGGCCCGGCCACGCGCAGCGGCCCCGTCTGGGACTGGTGTACCTGTCCCATGCGCATGCCGCCCACGCACGGCCGCTGTTGCAGCATCTGGCCAGGGCCCTGCCCCATGTGGCGGACTGGGCCGGCTGCTCGGCCGGCGGCGTTCTGGCCATGTCGCATGAGTACCTGTCAGGAACCGCGCTCGCGGTGATGCTGCTGGATGTACCGGCCGCCCACTACCGCCTGTATTCGGGCCTGGCGCCCCTGCATGCGCCTGGCGGCGAGGCCGGCTTCACGGCCCATTCGGCCCTGGTCCATGCCGCAGGCGGCCAGCCCGAGCTGGCCGAGCTGCTGTACGAGCTGTCCGAGCGCACCGAGTCCGGCCTGCTGTTCGGCGGCGTGGGCGATGACGGAGAAGATGGCGTGGAGGGTGTGCAGATCGCCTGCCGCACCGAGGATCTGCATGCGCAGCATGCGGACGCGCGCGGCATTTTTCGTGGTGGCTTTTCAGGCGTGGCCTTCGGTGCCGGCGTGCCCTGCATCACGGGCATGGCCCAGGGCTGCGTGCCGCTGGGCGAGGGGTTGGAGATCACCGAGGCGCGCGGCGCCCTGGTCACCAGGCTCGATGGCGACCCGGCCCTGCAGCGCCTGCTGCAGCTGCTGGGCGTGGAGCTGGAAGGCAGCGACTGGCAGCCCGCGCTGACCACGGTCCGCACCACGCTGGCGGCCATTGCGCCGCCGGGCCGGGGCCTGGCCCACGGCGTGCTGACCGAAGAGGCCCAGGTGCTGACCCTGGTTGGCCTGGACCCGCTGCGCCAGGGCGTGGCCCTGTCCTCGGCCGTGGAGGCCGGGCATTCGGTGATCTTTTGCCGCCGCCAGGCCCAGGTGGCGCGCCAGGAACTGCTGCAACTGGGCGCTGCGCTGCGCGATGCGGCGGAGCCCGAGGAGGCGGCGCCCGAAGGCGAGGCACAGCCCCGCATCCGTGGCGCCATCTACATCAGTTGCCGGGGCCGCGGCGGCGGCCTGTTCGGCGGCCCCGATGCCGAACTGCGCACCCTGCGCCACGCACTGGGCGATGTGCCATTGATCGGCTTCGTCGCCGAAGCCGAGATCATGGACGCCCGCCTGCACCGCTTCGCCGGGGTGTTGATGGTGTTCACTGCCTAGGCGTCGTACACGCCGTACACGCCGTACACACCGTCTGCACCTCAGACCGCGCGCGGGCGCACCGTGCCTGCGCTGCGATCCGGGTCCATGGCTGCGGCTCCCAGAAAATCGAAATCCACGGCCGGCTGCCTGCCGCTGACCAGGTCGGCCAGCGCCATGCCGGAGCCGCAGGCATGGGTCCAGCCCAGCGTGCCGTGGCCGGTGTTCAGGAACAGGTTGGCGATGGGCGAGCGTCCGATCAGCGGCACATTGCTGGGCGTGGCGGGGCGCAGGCCGCTCCAGAACTGGGCGCGCCCGGTATCGCCGGCGCCGGGGAACAGCTGCTGCACGCGCCGCACGATGGCCTCGCAGCGCACGGGGTCCAGGTTGCGGTCGTAGCCGTTGAACTCGGCCGTGCCGGCAATGCGCAGGCGGTCGCCCTGCGCGCCCGTGTAGCGCGAGAACACCAGCTTGAACTCATCGTCCGTCAGGCTGACCTGGTAGGCCTTGGCGGGGTCCAGCACCGGCAGGGTCACGGAGTAGCCCTTGGCCGGGTAGATGGGCAGGTGCAGCCCCAGCGGCTGGGCCAGCAGCGGGCTGAACGAGCCCATGGCCAACACATAGGCGTCGCCCTGGATGCGTTCGTAGCGGCCATCGGCATTGGTCACCTCCACATGGTCGATATGGCGGCTGGCGCCTGCGCCCGTGGTGCGCAGCGCCATGACGTGGTGGCCGTGGCGGAACTGCACGCCCGTGGTGGCGGCAATGCGTGCCAGCTCGCGCGTGAAGAGGTTGGCGTCGCCCGATTCATCCTCGGCCGTATAGGTGGCGCCCGCTATCTGCCCGCGCACATGGGCCAGGGCCGGCTCCAGGCGCACGGCTTCGTCGGCGTCGATCAGGCGGCGGTCGCAGCCCAGGGCCTGCATCTGCTCGGTGGGCTTGAGCGCGCCCTCGAACTCGCGGGCGTTCGTGTAGAAGTGCAGGATGCCCTGCATGCGCTGCTCGTACTGGATGCCGGTGTCCGACCGCAGCTGCTGCAGGGCCTCGCGGCTGTAGGTGCCCAGGCGAACGATCTGCTGGATGTTGTGGCGCGTGCGCGCGGGCGTGCAGTTGCGCAGGAAGGACAGGCCCCAGAGCCACTGGCGCATGTCGGCGCGCAGGCGGAACAGCAGGGGGGCGTCCTGCCGGCCCAGCCAGCCCAGCAACTTCAGCGGTGCGCCGGGGTTGGCCCAGGGTTCGGCATGGCTGACCGAGATCTGCCCGCCGTTGGCGAAGCTGGTTTCGGCGCCGGGCGCGGCCTGGCGGTCGATGACGGTCACTTCATGACCGAGGGATTGCAGATAGTAGGCCGACGTGGTGCCGATCAGGCCGGCTCCGAGAACGATGACGCGCATGACGATGCCCTTTCAAAGGCATGTGCCGGGTCACGCGAAAGCTGGCCGCTATGGTCTGGATAGCAGGCAGCCGGCGTCCGTCGTGACGCAGCTGCCGCTCCCCCTGTCCTTGGTACCTGAGAGATTCACCGCCGTCCATGGGAACGGGGCTTGCTCCTTCGGTGCGCCGCACATTGCGTGCGGCGGCTCTCCAGACGGCATGTTGTGTTTGCAGTACGGAACCTGAGCGTGTATGGGAGTTTGCGCCTTCGGTGAGGCTCGGCACCGTGGCGCCCGCCTGCTCTCCTGCAGGGGCGATTCTATGGGGCTTGCGCAGCCAGTTCCAGTCGTATTGGGGATACCACCAGTTACTTGTATGTGGTGTGGCTGATTCAGGGTATTCCCTAGATCGCTCAAGCGCCTCCCTCGTAGCGCTGGTACGAGTCTCTGGTTTCATGTAAAAAAACTATTGAAATAGAAAAAAACATGATTTAGTCTATCGATATGTGCAGTGGTTTGTCAGTGCATGTTCTGGTCGATTGGACCTGCATGGGTTAACCATGGGTTGTATATATGTCTGATAGGCGACTTACCGTTGCACAGGTGCGGGTCCATGGAAACTGGTCCGTCACTGAAAAAATACAAGCACGTTGAATATGGTTTGTCGAGGGAGGAATGTTTTGCGTCGCAAACCCGACTGAAGGTGTGTCCGCTCAACGGGCAGTGGAGCAGCGCGCAAGCGTTGATGGAAATCCGCCTTTTTTTGATTGACGCGCAGGATCTGCGCGAAAAATTTTGCTTCCAAACTCACCGGCTGCAAGGTGAGTTGTGGGCTCGTGATTCAAATAGAACTATTCGAGGTACGGCGATGCAAATGCGCTGGGTACAACTGATGGCCATTGCCATTGGGAAAATCATTTTCCTGTCATATCTCCTTGAGAAAACGGGGAATATCATGCATGCTTTCAATCGCCTGCCTGGTTCGGCATTTTTTCGCAAGTGGCGTGCAGCGAAGTGCCTTTTCTCTTTGCTGCTGCTTTCATGCGCGGGTATCTCATCCACGGCACTGGCGGCGACCATCGTCTTCACGGTCACCGACAACAGCGACGCTCCCAATGCCAATGCAACGACACCAACCACCTGTGTCAGCACGCTGGGGGGCACCTTTGCTGGCGCGTGCACGCTGCGAGCGGCCATTCAGGCAGCCAACTACACGCTGCAAACGCTGGATCCGAGTGCCGATGTTTCCATCGTCTTTGCGCCGACACTGACCACGTCGGTACGAACCATACAGAGCGGGACATCCAAGGATGCGGCGGGAAACCTCCATCCGTATGTCGACAATCAGACGGTTTACGTGCGCTGTGCCAATACATTCGTCAGCGGAGCCCAGTCCGGCGCCGTGACGGGAGCCACCAATGCCTGTGGTCAAACCCAGATGATCAGCGGCGGCGATACGGGCACCACCACTGGTGCCGGTGGCGCCTGGTACTGGATCAAAGGCACCGTGCCAGCCGGCACGGGCTCATTGACCATCGATTTCGGGGGAGTCATACAAGTCCAGAACTGGGCGGACTCCGCCTGGGAAACCTTTTATCTTGGTGGGAAGAATATCACTCTCACCAATTCGCCCAACATGACCTGTGGCGAAGCGGTATTCGTCGTTGGCTCCTCAGCAAACAATGTCATCATTGATCGCGTCGGTCTGGTGAATGTGGCGCCAACCCCTGCGGGAGAGGGGACGCCGTTCAACTGCGAGCTGTACGCGGAGATTCATCAAGGCGCACAAAACGTATTCTTTGCCAATAGCACAATCAACTCAGCGATATGGAATGGAAATTACGGCAATAACAAGGGCTCGGCCATTTCCGTTGCCGCAAGCAACGGTGCAGGCACGGTTTCCAACATCGTTGTCGATAATTTCACGGTAACGAATCTGCCCAACCCTATCGGGGGAATGCAGCTCGAGCAGTTTTTCCAGGTCATGTCGAACATGACCGTCAACGGATTGACGATCAAAAATTCGAATATCGCACTGAGCCCGACTGGTGGAAATGCGCCCAGGGCCGTGGTGTCGGTTGATGGAACGATCAGCCTGGCCAATGGAATTGGTCTGGCCGTGACGGGTAATACCTTCTCGCTGCCTATCGCCGCCTATACCGGGTCATCGCCAACGCATGTGTCGGCACCGACGGTGAATACGGCAGCCTCAGGCACGACGCAGGTAGTGACGGTGACCGATAACAATTTCACTGGCGGCGGGGACGGGTTGAATATTAGTGGGACGGGTACGGCACCAGGGTTGATTGGCAACAACAAGATGACAAGCCAGTCGAGAAGTGCCATTCGTATCATTACGCATGATTTCTTCAAGATTTCTCAGAACACGCTGTTTTCCGTGCCTGTGGCTGCAAACTCAGGTATCAGTTTGCTGACGACGGCCAATGGACAAACCGGATGGACCCCGACCCTTGGCGTTGGCGCCAGTGACACCGCCGCCTGCACCTGGACATTCAATATCACGGCAAATGCCAATGCGAGCGAGCCGGCACCGTATACGGTGGAAGCCTTTTGGTCGCCGACCGGCGCGGGCGCCAACGACGCACAGGTCTATCTGGGCTCAGGGACCATGGCCGGAGCCTCGGGAACGCTGACCGTTCCTTCGTATCTCAGCGGCCAGGTGCGGGTCACAGTGACGGACAGCAATTCCGGTGGAGCCCAGACCTCGCAGCTTTCAACGGCTGCAAGCGTCACCGGTTTTCCCTGTGCCCTGAAATCCGGCGTTCTGGCGACGACCAACAATCAACCTGTCGGCAGCAGCGACTTGCTGGAGGTCTACATTGTTGACGGCCAAGGCAATGCCTGGACGGGGGGCAGTGACACCGTTACCTTCGCAGCGCCGCCTGCAGGTGTCACGTTCAATGGCAGCTCCGCCGCAGTCAGCTGCACGACCGACTCCAGCGGAAAGTGCGCGTCTCCCATCAATGCCAGCAGCAGTGTCGCCGGAACATTCACCACACCCGTGACCTTGTCGTCGTCAGTCGCTGGTGCCACGTTCTCCAATCTTCCCTTGGGTGGAAGCCCGGTATCTGGCGCAGTGACTTATCAGCCTTCGCCGGTTGCTTACAGCTTCACCGGGCTGCCGGCCAGCACGACCGGTTCTGAAATCGCCGCGAGTCCGCCATCGATTGCGGCCAACGGCGTCTCCACCAGCACCTTGGCCGTGCAGTTGAAGGATGCTTTAGGCAACCTTGTCACCACCTGTACCGATACGGTGGCCTTCACCCTCAATGCGGGGACGCAAGGCGTTCCTGCCGTCAGCGTCACGGGCTGCAGTGCCGGCATGTACACGGGGACGGTGACATCGCCGGTGCTGGTCGGCAGCGGAACCTTCGGGTTCACCATCAACGGGTCTGCGGCTGTTGCCACCGCAACGGTCTCCTATGTGGCCGCAACGCCGAGCACGAGTGCATCGACGATAGTCGCCACACCGACATCGATCGTGGCCAACGGCAGCTCCACCAGCGTGCTGCGCGTGCAACTGGTCGATGCCAGCAGCAATCCGATCAACACCTGCACGAACACGGTGGCATTCACCCTGAACGGCGGAACGCAGGGAACGCCGAGTGTGGGCGCGGCCTCGTGTACCGCAGGCATCTATACGGGCACCGTCACATCGCCCACGGTGGTCGGCAGCGGGATCTTCGGATTCACCATCAACGGCTCTGCCGCAGTTGCTACGGCTTCAGTGAGCTACACGGCGGGTCCGCCAAGTACCAGCGCCTCGACCATCGTTGCGAGTCCGACCTCGATCATTGCCAATGGCACCGCAACCAGCACATTGACGGCGCAGCTCAAGGATGCGTCAGGCAATTCGATTGCAACCTGTGCCAATACGGTGGCCTTCACGCTGAACAGCGGAACACAGGGCTCGCCTGCGGTCGGCGCGGGGTCGTGCAGCGCAGGGGTGTACACGGCAACCATCACGGCACCTACCGCAGTCGGCAGTGGCACCTTTGGTTTCACCATCAATGGCTCGGCCGCCACGGCTACGGCTGTGGTGAACTACACGGCCGGCCCGCCCAGCAATGGCGCGAATGGAAACCTGATCAGTGCCAGTCCGCTCAGCGTTGTCGCAGACAACACTGCCACGAGCTCGATCAGCGTGGCCCTGCGCGATGCCAATGGCAATCCCGCCACGGATACGGTGGCGCACACGATTGTCTTCACCAAAACGGGCGTGGGCACGACCACGCCGGCCGCACCCACGTGCACGATCGCGGCCAACGCCAATCCGGCCACCTGCTCCGTGACGGTGAAATCGGCCACGGTCGGCACCGCAAGCTTCACGGCAACGGACAACGGAACGGCCGTGAGCAATGGCAGTCCGGTATCGGTCAACTTCATTGCCGGGCCGCCCAGTAATACAGCCAGTGGCAATCTGCTCAGTGCCACGCCGCTCTCGGTGATGGCCGACGGTACGAGTACCGGCACGGTGACCGTTGCACTGCAGGACGCCAATGGCAATGCAACCGTCGATACGGTCGCCCACACCATCGGCTTTGTCCATACCGGCGCCGGCACGCCGTCGGCAACTTCCTGCACGATTGCGGCCAATGCGAATCCAGCGCGCTGCTCCATCACGGTGACATCCACCGTGGCGGGTGCGGCGAGCTTCACAGCCACGGACAACAACGGCACCACCACCCAGAGCGTGGCAAACGGCAGTCCGGCCGTGATCAACTTCACGGCCAATGCCGCCGACCCCGCCAAGTCGGGGGTGCGTACCGTCAGCAGTCCGGCCACGGCCAATGGCTCGGCGACAGATGTGCTTGAAGCGTTTGTGGGAGATGTCAACGGCAATCCGGTGGCCGGAAGCGTTGTCACGTTCTCTCCCACCGCAAACATCACCTTCAGCGGTACCTGCACCACCAATGCGGCCGGTACTTGCCAGGTCACCGCCAGGACAACCGTCGCGGGTTCCTACACTTCCGGCGCAAGCATCGCGAGCGGCGCATTGAGCGGCAGCGGCATCAGCGCCGGTGGCAATACGTACGGTGCGACGGCTGCCTATGTCTTTACGGCAGGTGCCGTCGATCCCGCCAATTCGACCATGTCGGTCGATGTGAACAACCAGGCAGCCGGCGGCGGCCAGGACGTCGTTTCCGTGGTCACCAAGGATGCGTTCGGCAATCCGGTCACCGGCGTTGCCGTGAACTTCAGCGTGACGCCCGCCGGAGCGGCGCCTGCCACCGCCATCTGCACGACTGCTGGTGCGGCGGCGACCTGCTCGGTGTCGTTCACCAGCGTGACCGCATCGACTTACTCGGCCGCCACCACGGTGGGTGCAACTGCCATCGGCAACAGCCCGCAATCGATGGCCTTTGTCGCCGGCAATGCCTCGGCAAGCAATTCGGGCCTGCGTGTCGTGAGCGACAACGCGGCGGCAAATGGCACGGCAACCGATGTGGTGGAAGCGTATGTGCGCGATGCCGGTGGCAACCCCAAGGGCGGCGAGGTCGTCACCTTTGCCGGTGCTGCCGGCGTGAAGCTGAACGGTGGTGCGGCAGGCGCGTCAGCCACTTGCACCACTGGAACAAGTGGCGCAACTCTGGGCATTTGCTCGATCACTGCCACCAGTACAGCAAGTGGTACCTACAGCATCGCCACCAGCATTCCTGCAGGAACCCTGGGTGGCACGTTCACCGTGGGAGCAAACGCGTATTCGCCAAGCGCCGCACAAATTCATTTTGTGAGCGTGGTGAACCTCAGTGTCACCAAGGCCAACCCTGGCAGCTTGGCTGTGGGCACGCCCTTCAACTACGCGTTCTCCGTGTCCAACGCTGCCAGTGCCTTCGGTCCCGCCACCAGCGTGACCATC